>JAYVBH010000059.1:0-53663 GCA_043750575.1 Cyclobacteriaceae bacterium | reverse complement strand
AACTGGATCAACTTCTTCCCAACAACTGGACTCCGACCAGCGTCTAAATAAGATATTTTCACGACATTAAGCACCTGTACTTCACCGGACGCTTACGTCGCGCCATCCTAGTTTGTGCGTCTAAATCGTGCGCATTCGTGTTGGTGACGGAACCCTAACACCAACGCGGGGCGGGTAGTCGGGGTCGCGCCATTGCAAGTGGACAAACGCGCGCTAAATGGGCTATAAGACCGAAGAGGTAAAGAATTAGAAAATTCAGGGGTCCGGATTGAGCATCTGATTCATTTGTTTGTCACAAGTGCCATTGAAACAGAGTATAGACCCGTTTGAAAAAAACTGATTAATCAAAAAGGCCACCCGTGAAGGTGGCCATCAGACCAGAAGAACTCACACTTGAATCTATGACTTGCCTGTTCCTTAATGCGTTGTTGTTCGGGCCGTGAGGAGGACAATAGATCTCACAATCGCGTATAATTCGATACAGAATTGCAACCACTACAAGAGGTTGGGGAAAACGTTGTTATTGTAAGTGACGTTGCAGTAACAACAAATGTCCCTGTTTCAATACAAGAATTGCCATCATCAAGTGTGATGGAATTCCCATCTATTTCGATCTTATAATAACCTGTGTCTGTGCCGGTATATGTAATATCCGTCAATGAAATTACATATGTAATTGCACAAGTCGGAGCAACACATGTTTTTGAACCATCGTTAGAAGTATCGTTGCAATTAGATGATACTGAAGAATCGTACCGCCATGTCCCAACAATTGATGGAGCTGCAGCGGCCGGGTCATCCTTCTTGCTGCAGGCCACCAAAAGTAGCAGTGCAAGAACAATGAATGATACTGTACTAGATGTTTTCATTTTTGATAAGGGTTTGGTTTGTGGTTAAACTATTATGGGTATTGTAAGGTAGTACCCCCCCCCGTCCAACCTAATTTTTAGCCAAAATTAAAGGCCACCCCGTAAAAGAGATGGCCCGAACCAGATGTGACACTGCCCGTCCTAATAGCTTGCACTATGGATTGCTTAGTACTAAATCTTTTCAAACCTCAGGTCAAGGTAGCATCCATTTGGGAAGATGGTCAAAGAAGTCAAGACCGTACTTGTCGAGTTCAACAGATATTTATACTCAGATGAACCTATTGTACATGTTACAGCATTTCCTGAGGTTCCACTGATGGCATAGGTTCCGGAATTGCCATCGGAATGAATATACGTCAGACCACTACCAAAGGAAATCACGTCGCACGATGATGTGCAAGCAAATTCAAAGTTATCGGCACTATCGTCACAACCATAGTTGTTTGTATTCGTTAGGGTCCAGGTCCCTACTGGCGTTCGTGTGGGAGTGGGTTCAGTTGTTTTGCCGCAGCTAACTAACAACAATACAAAAACAATAGCTGATAATGTTTTCAATGTCTTCATTGGATCAGGGTTTGGTTTGTCAATCTAAATGAACAACATTTTCTTATTCCTTAATACTATTTTTTTTCTGCTTTTTTTACCTATTAAAAAAAGAACCGGAACGGATGTGACACGGGTCCGACCCTTAATAGATAGTAGACCGGAGCGGACGAATATCGAACTTTTTTTCAAGGATTTGATCACATTCCAAGCTCTAACCAGTTTGCGAGCCTAAAGCAGATCGACTACGTCGATCGCTTTAGGACCACAAAGCAACAGGCCTGAAAGAGCTTCTTACATTGCTAAGAAACTCCTGTCAGGCCTGTTGCTTTGTGGTAGTCCCGGGCAGAATCCCCGCCTGAACGTTGTGAGTCGGGCAGGGAACTGCCATCAAAAGTTTAGCCCCGATACAGCAATGGTGGTCTCACCGGGAATCGAACCCGGATCTAGAGTTTAGGAAACTCCTATTCTATCCGTTGAACTATGAAACCACCATTGCTATCGGGGGATTCTATCCGTTGAACTACGGGACCAGTCAATAGAAGGGCCAAAGGTAATACAGATTTGGCGGATTTGGGGGTATGGATTTGGGATGGTAAAAATTGACTGTGGCTACAAATCTTACACCTGCTCCCAGCGTTGCAGCACATAGTTCCACGTTGGTCGGGAGTCAGTCCGGCAGCCGGCGCTAGATTTTCTTGAAGGTTAACCTTCTCGCATTCGGGTTACCGATGTCATCGGTCAACTCCATCACCGTAGCGGAATAGGTGACGACCTCCCAGTCTTCCTTGATCAAAACAAAAGGTGGGGTTTCACCAAAATCAAGGTCCAATTCGAGCGAGCCGTCGTCGCCATAGGGCTTCCACAGGCCCGGAACATTCGTCCCGCCATCGGTCGCATTAGCTACATCGCCGGCGTTGAAGGTAAATGCGTAGGCAGAGAACAAGGATGTTTTGTCGGATTCATCCAGGAAGTAATCAACTTTCCATGAACCATTGGTCAGGATCGCATACAGGGCAGCAGTATCTACATCATCGTCCTCAAAGTCATTGTCATCATCCTCATCACAATCATCGGTGGCACTCCCAATAAGCTCTTCGAGGTGGCTGTTACCGGTAATGGATACTTCGCTTCCATCCGAAAGTGTAACAACAATCGGAAACTGGATGCCTGCCAGCTCAGTACTGTCCAGGTTGTCAAAAAAGGCAAACAATTGCACATCATTATTGATTGTCACAACATCCGACAGCTGATTCTTAGAATCGTAGACGGATATAGTAAAGGGATAGTTAAAATCAACGCATTCGATATCATCATCACTGCCCCCCTCCGTGCATGATTCCACCAGGGCCTCCAGCGCATCCTCATCCGGAAGCACGACCGCTGTATGGTCTGCTAGTGTCACCGTAATCGGAAACTGGATCGCCACGGTATCATCATCACCGGGAAGTTCGTCCCAAATGCGCTCCACCTGCTTGAGATCTTCCTCCGAGTTGATTTGAACTGACTGACCATTTACCAAAACAGTCACGGGCAGCACCAGCGCGGTACAACTTGCATTGTCCAGGATGTTGTCAGGTGATCCATCGTTCAGCGAAACGCGTTCAATCAGAATGGCTAATGCCGAATTCGATGTAATGACTTTCTCCGTCGGAATGGGTGTTATCTGTTCTGATTCCTGTTGGCAGCCACTAACCAATAACAGTAGCCCGGCAAACAACAGAAAGAGTCGCACGCTCGCAGTGTGTTTGGCTTGGGAATGGACGGTAATCGTATTGATCATTTGCCGTTGAGCAGATTACTGGAGGAAATGGATTTCACTTTTGATTGACGTCACCTTATTTAGAACAGACCGACTTCATTTATTTCTACCACAAAGCTAACTATTTGTATCCACATGAAGAGCCGCACACCGCTGTGTACGGCCCTTTACAGGACAACAATTACTGATGCATGCTAGTCCTTGTCATCAAACAAATCCGTAGAATTCTTCAAGAGGTTTTTGATAGCATCGGAAAGGTCTTTGTTTCCGTCGTTATCGGTGGAGCCCGGGTTAATCTCAATAACGCCATCCAGGTCACCGTCTACTGCGAGGCTAAGGTTCACCCCACCTTTGATGGTGCTGAATAGCTGCTCCAACTGAAAGGTGATGACAAGGGCAACGGAATTGCCATTGATCAGCAAATCCGTGGTGGGATTTTCAAAATCAATTTCAAACTCTTCGCTGGTGTCATGCCAAAAAATAAAGGGTGTTCCGTCTATGGTGCCAGCGATGTAGATGGACTTTCCATTCATAAGACCCGCGTCGGTGTTTTTATGGAGTTTGAACTCTACCTCTTCGTATTTGGCATTGGGGAGATTGACCGTAGTAATCACTTGCTCTACAAACCCATTCGGATCCAGGACATCGATTACAAACGGGCCCTTCAATTTCGGATCTTCGTCAAAGGCTGAATCTGTTTTAAAATGAGCGTCATTTTTATCAAATTCAAATTTGATCTCTTTGATACTGACTTTGAAATCGGTAATTACAGTTGTCGCCAAAGTCCTTCCATTGATGGTGCTTCCTGTCGAGGACGTTGCCTCCATCTTCAGCGCCGCTGTTCCGGTCACCGCAGGATCATTGCTGCTGCAGGAGACCATAAACATCAATCCTACCAGCACTATGGCCATAAGGCCCCATGCACTTCGTGTCATTGTTTTCATTGTTTTCGTTGGTTTTGGTATAAAACAGGTGAGTTTGCCTGGTTCCTACCTCTTGACAGTATTTCTTTGTCTTTTTTTGTTCCTTTGACAGCCCATGAACACAGACCTCCCGGATAGCCTATGCAACGAACGCATGTTTCAGAAGATTTTTGAGGCAAACTCAAAAGATCTCTACAGGTTTCTGTACTATAAATACGGGCAAGACAACAACCCCCAGGATCTCGTACAGGATGCCTTTATCAAACTTTGGAACAATTGCATGAAAGTGCTTCCCGAGAAGGCCCGATCGTTCCTGTTTACCGTGGCTAATAACCAAATGCTCAACGAGCTTGCGAAGAAAAAGACCGCTTTGGTCTATAGTCAACAAAAAGCAAAGGGCTATACCCACGAGTCCCCCGAATTCATTTTTGAGGAGAATGAATACATGGGCAAGCTTCAACGAGCCATCGAAGAACTGACCCCGGAGCAACGGGCGGCCTTTCTATTGAATCGTATTGAAGGTAAGAAGCACCAGGAAATTGCTGATATGTTGGGAATTTCCCGCAAGGCAGTGGAAAAACGAATTTATTCGGCACTTGCCATCCTAAAAGAAAAGATCGGAGATGTCTAATTGTCTGTTAAGTGGGGAAAATCAGGCATGAACCTGTTATAGAATAATAAGCGATCATGGATAATCAGGACTTCTTGGAAAAATGGATCAACGGAACTCTCACTGTAGATGAGAGGATTTTGTTTGAGCGCACCAAGGAGTATCAGGCATTGAAAAGAATTTCAGACGCCACGGCATCATTCCGCGCACCTGAGTATGACGTTCCGGGAGAATTCGCAAGACTACAAACCAAAATGGCCTCTCCAAGAAGAGTAAAGGTCGTTGAGATGCCTTGGCTGAGACCATTGATGCGCGTAGCCGCAGTGCTCGTTATTATTGCTGGCGTCTATTTTATTTTTCTTTCAGATTCCACGACCACCATCAAGACATTTTCAGCAGAAAAGACAAAACTTTACCTTCCAGACTCCTCTGAAGTCGCTCTGAATGCATTCTCCGAGCTCAAGTTCAGTCCCAATCGCTGGACGAGTGAACGTCGCGTATCTCTGGTTGGGGAAGCCTACTTCAGGGTAGCTAAGGGTTCCAGATTCGATGTAGAAACTTCTGAAGGGACAGTTACCGTCCAGGGTACGCAGTTCAATGTGAAAATAAGGAAAGACTTCTTCGAAGTTGTTTGCTATGAGGGGTTGGTGGAAGTAAGGAGCATTGGAAAGTTGACTCAACTCACTCCTATGAAAATGTTTCGCGTCGTTAAGGGCGTACTGTTTGTCCAAGAAAATACGTCGATGACAACATCTAGTTGGCTTAACGATGAAAGTTCATTCGAAAGCGTACCTTTCGCTGAAGTTCTTGAAGAATTTGAACGACAATATAGTGTCGCCATTACCACGCGGAATATAGACCTCGAAAAACTGTTTACGGGGAGATTCTCTCATTCTGATTTCCAAAAGGCACTTCAGTCCATTTCCATACCACTCAATCTCAAGTATGAAGTGAGTGCTGATAAGAAAATTGTAGTGTTATCCGGTGAGACTAACTAGTATACTATTTGTCTTTCTTTTTTTTCAGTTCAGCCGTCAAGCTGCCTTAGCCCAGCAGGACCGGGTGCCGCTTCGTGATATATTACAGTTGCTGGAACAGCAGTTCGCTGTTTCGTTTACATTCCTCGATGAGACGGTGGCGGGTGTTTACACAGAGCAGCCGCCTAATACGTTGACCCTTACGGAATCAATACAGTTTCTCAGTACCAGAACAAGACTTACGTTCACACAACTGGATGAACGATTTATTACTATTAATAGCCCCGATGTGTCGAAAATCACAATCTGCGGAGTCCTTGTTGACAAAGAGACGAAAGCAAAAGTCATCGGCGCCACGATCAAGTACAAGGATAAATTTGCGATCAGCAGTGAAGATGGCCAGTTCGAACTCAGGGATATTGAGGAACAGGCTGTAGTTCACATCAAGTCTCTTGGCTATGCGTCGTTGTCGATCGAAGTCAACAGAATTGCAGCATCGCCTTGTGCGACCTTGGAGCTGACGATGCTGCCGTACATTTTGTCGGAAGTCCTCATAGCTGACTACCCCACAACAGGCATCAGCAAAATGGCAGAAGGGTCCTATTCCATACAGACCAAAGAACTGGGCATCCTGCCCGGACTAACCGAGCCAGATGTGCTTTTTACGGCTCAGTCGCTCCCGGGCATTCAAAGTATTGACGAGACGGTCTCCAATATCAATGTCCGGGGCGGAACCTCTGATCAAAATCTCCTGCTTTGGGATGGGATGAAAATGTATCAGCAAGGACATTTTTTTGGACTGATTTCAGCCTTTAATCCTTACTTCACAAAGCGTGTCAATCTCACAAAAAACGGAACGAGTGCCATGTTTAGTGATGGCGTTTCCAGCATGATTGACATTCGGTCGGCTGATGCTGTTAGTCCCGTGTTTACCGGTGGTGCCGGATTAAACATGATCAATGCTGACGCACATTTAAAGATCCCTATCTCCAAGAAGTCATCGTTTCATCTGGCCTTTCGTAGATCCATTGCGGACATCATCGAGACGCCAACGTATAGGGAGTACTACGCTCGCGCCTTCCGCGGAACGGATGTGGCGATGCAAACCAATGATACTGTTTCAACCGATGAAAAATTTGTCTTTTACGATGTGAGCGCCAAATACCTACTGGACATTTCCGCCAAGGACAAGTTAAGGGTTAGCCTTTTCCAAGCCCGCAACAATATTGAATACACGGAAACGGAAACTACCAACAACATTTCAGAATCCAAGGTCAGCAGTCTGGACCAGCAAAATGATGCATTAGGGGTGTCATATAGTCGTTTGTGGAGTTCCAAGGTTCGAACGACAGGCCAATGGTATGTTTCTCGATATGGTTTAAAGGCCATCAATAATGATATTCTTAATAATCAGCAGCTAATACAAGAGAACGACGTACTGGATATGGGGGTCAAACTGGATGTGCGAATACAAGTATCCAACCATTTCGAACTTTTCACCGGCTACCAGTTCTTTGAAGTGGGCGTAACCAACCTGGAAGACATTAACAATCCACCCTATTACCGCAACAAGAAAGAGGTACTCAGGACCCATGTCCTTTTCGTAGAATCGAACTACACTTCGCCGTCTGCCAAAACCAGTATTCGTGCTGGCATCCGCACTAACTGGTTTACGAAGTTCAACAAATTCAGAATTGAACCACGCATCGTCGTCAGTCAGAAATTGAACGATGATTTTTCGCTGGAATTCCTGGGCGAAATGAAAAGTCAGACAACAACTCAGGTTATTGATTTTCAAAACGACTTCCTGGGAATCGAGAAACGAAAATGGGTCCTGGCCAATGATAATGATCTGCCCATCATCAAAAGCAAGCAGCTCTCTGCCGGGTTGCATTACCAGAAGAAAGTTTTCCTGGTATCGTTGGAGGGATACAGTAAGTGGGTAGATGATATCACTACGTCAAGTCAGGGGTTTCAGAATCAATTTCAGTTCATCCGAACCAGCGGCAGCTATAACGTCTATGGTATTGACTTTCTCATCACCCGAAGAATTTCCAGATTTAATTCCTGGATCAGCTACTCGTTTGCCAAGAGCGACTATACATTTGAAGCCCTGACGCCCACCCGTTTTCCTAATAACCTGGACATTCGACATCGTGCTACCTGGGGAATCAGTTATATGTCTAACCATTTTGATATTTCACTCGGAATAAACTGGCGTAACGGGAAACCCTATACGGAACCCATATCCGCAACGAGTGTTGTCAATGGTGAAATCCAATATCAAAGCCCAAACAGCTCAAGGCTTCAAAACTATTGGCGCCTCGACGTTTCCGCAAAATATAAGTTTCCTATATCTGAAAAAATCAACGCCGTGGCCGGAGTCTCTGCCTGGAATATCATGAGTCATGATAATGTTATCGATGCATATTACCAGGTAGCTGAAGCTGGGGATATCGTCCAAATACAGCGCACCGCACTTTCATTTACCCCCAATCTGATGTTCAGAGTAGAGTTCTGAGATAGCATGTCAACTCATACCTGCTCCCAACGCTGCTGCACATAGTTGGGATAGATCTTTGTATGCTTTTCTTTTACTGCCTCAAAGATCACCCGCCGCAATTCATCCAGGTTCTTCCGCGTGGTTGCTGAAACAAAAACGACATTTGGGTAACCAAGTTCACGATAGCGGCCCTTGATGCTCTCCCAGGTAGCCGGGTCTTCCAGGCCTTCGACAAGGTCCATTTTGTTCAGTACAAGAATTGTGGAAATATTTCCAGCTCCGATTTCACCCAAGGTCTTGCTCACCACTTCAATCTGGTTGTCATGAAACGGATGCGCCATATCCACAATGTGAAGAAGGATGTCCGCCTCGCGTACTTCGTCGAGTGTGGATTTGAATGACTCGATTAGGTGGTGAGGCAGTTTTCGGATAAACCCAACTGTGTCGCTCAGCAGAAAAGGAATGTCGGCAATAACCACTTTCCGCACGGTGGCATCCACGGTTGCAAACAGTTTGTTTTCTGCCTTCAGGTCTGATTTAGACAACAGGTTCATCAACGTAGACTTACCCACGTTGGTATAGCCCACCAGTGCGACACGCACGACATTGGTTCTTGACTTGCGTTGCGTGGCTTTTTGCTTTTCAATCTTCTCCAGTTCGTCCTTTAAGATGGAGATACGGAAACGAATGTTGCGGCGGTCGGTCTCAATTTCCCGTTCGCCAGAACCACCCCGTGTGCCGGTGCCGCCTCGCTGGCGCTCAAGGTGCGTCCACATCCGCGTAAGTCGAGGTAGTAAGTATTGGTTCATGGCCAACTCGACCTGGGTGCGGGCCTGAGCTGTCTGGGCCCGCATCACAAAGATGTCCAGGATGAGAAGGCTCCGGTCGTAGACACGAACCTTCATTTCCTCTTCACTCGCATTGAATTCCTTTTCGAGGTTTCGAAGCTGGCTTGGGCTCAGGTCATCATCAAAGATGACATTCCCCACACCTTCCCGGTCTACCAGTTCTTTAATCTCGGCAAGTTTGCCTTTGCCCACACAAGTCCTGACATCCGGGTGGGGCAAGTGTTGGATGAACCGCTTCAGGGTGGCTATTCCAGCTGTTTCGGCCAAAAAAGCCAGCTCCTCCAGGTGCTCCTGAACCAGTTCCTCGGGTTCCCGCCCAGGGGTAACGGCGACCAGCACGGCACGCGATTTTATTGAAGAATTGTTAGTCATATGAATTGACCACAAACTTACCCCATAATTGACCCATGGGTTTTTAACAAGGTTACTTTTATTTAGTTTTGATGGATTAATAAGCGAAATACCCGGCAGAAGCGGTTCTGAGTTGGCCTCATGAAAGTAGCAATCGTCCTTAATACCTCCTGGAACATCTATAACTTCCGGATGAACTTCGTCGATGCCCTTATCGAAAAGGGCTATGAGGTACATACCATTGCTCCAGAAGACCGCTATACCGCTTATCTTCAAAAGGCTGGTTGCCAGCACCACGCGGTTCACATGGACAGCCGGGGAATCAACCCCCTAAAAGATTTTGCCCTGATTCTGGAATTGCGGGGGATCTACAAGAAGATCTCGCCGGACATTATCCTTCATTATACCATTAAACCAAACATTTACGGTTCAATTGCCGCTGCAATGCTGGGCATTCCGACGGTTAATAATGTGTGTGGGTTGGGGACAGTCTTCCTACGCCAGAATTTGCTATCTAAGATTGCCATTTTGCTCTACCGCTGGTCATTTCGGTTTCCCAAGAAAGTCTTCTTCCAGAATCCTGACGACCGGGATTTGTTTGTTACCAAGGGATTGGTTCCTGCTTCCTCTGCGGACCTCCTCCCCGGTTCCGGAATTGATTTGAAACGATTCACGCCAAGTCCCTTCTCACGGAACAATAAATTTACTTTCCTTCTCATCTCTCGTCTCATTACTGACAAGGGTATCCTTGAATACGTAGAGGCTGTTAAGCGATTGAAAGCGCAAGGGCTTGACGCCCGGTTTCAGGTGCTTGGCGCGAAAGACCCTAAGCACCGCCGCGGAATATCCGAGGCTACCGTGCAACAATGGATTGACGACAAAACCATAGAATACCTGGGCACCGCTGAAGATGTTCGCCCGTTCATCAAGTCGGCAGATTGTATTGTACTTCCCTCCTACCGGGAAGGCACGCCGCACACCCTGCTGGAGGCAGCGAGTTGCGGAAAACCGATTATCGCCACAGATGTCCCCGGATGTCACCAGGTCGTTGAAAACAACCACAACGGGCTGCTCTGTAAACTGAAGGACCCCCAGGATCTTGCTGAAAATATGATCAAAATGAGCCAGTTGGACGATGAGGCCTTGGTTCGCTTTGGCTTGAACGGGCGGGAGAAGATGGAAAGAGAATTTGATGAGTCCATCGTTATTGCGAAGTACCTGGATGCCATTTCTGAGTTTCAGAAAGCATCGTAATGCCGGGATTCGCGAGTTGACCGGAAATCGGTATTTTTACCCTTCGTTTAATACGCACTGTGAAAGGATTTCGCTTTTATACCCTCTTTGCTGTCACGCTTCTGCTCCTGGCGGGCTGTGCCTCTTACAAGCAGAATATCCTGCTAAAGACGCCGGAGGATTTCAAGTCTGCCACCTTGTCAAGAGAGGTCCTCGAGACTGAACGAAATTACGTTATTCAAAAGAACGATCTCCTTCGCCTCGAGGTATATACCAATAAAGGTGAACGTATCATTGATCCAAATCCAGCTGTGTCGCAGCGCGATAACGGCAGCTCAACTGAAGTGAAACCGAAAGTATTGTACCTGGTTGATCTGGATGGGATTGTAAAGTTTCCAGTTATAGGCGAATTGAAATTGGAGAACCTCACCTTACGACAGGCCGAAGCCATACTACAAACTGAGTATGAGAAATTCTTTAAAGATTCATTTGTTGTACTGACGTTTGAAAACAAGCGGGTCATTGTGCTTGGCGCAGTGGGCGGGGTGGTCGTCAGGTTGGATAATCATAACGTAACATTGGCCGAGATTCTGGCCATCTCAAAAGGCTTACCCAACGATTCGAAGGCACACAATATCCGGATTGTCCGGAAAGACCAGATCTTTCTTGTAGACCTGAGCACTGCACAGGGATTTCTTGCAGGGAACATGATTGTTGAGCCGGGTGATATCATTTACCTCGAACCGGTCCGGAAGCCATTTGCAGAAGGGCTTCGTGATTATGCGGGGTTGGCCAGTCTCTTTATCAGTACGCTCTCTCTACTTCTTGTCATTCAAAGCACCAAATAGCTGTGGACGCACGGACTCCTTCTTCGTCGGGTAATCTGGAAAATATAGATACAGACAAGCTCGCCATGTTGGCGAAAAAGAATCTGTGGATCATCATCTTTATTTTCCTGGCGACTAACCTTACCGCTTACTTGACGCTTCGCTGGACAAAAGACGTATATGAATCAAGTTCCGAACTAAAGCTGGATATTAAACAGGACGCCACCGCGCTCGGGATCAAACAAATAGTGGAGGATCAGAACAGAAATATAGTGGCTGGTGAAATTGAGCAGATGCGATCCAAGCTTTTCTTCAGTCGCGTACTTGATTCCCTTGATCTGTGGGTCAGCTACTACAGCATTGGAAACGTATTGGAATTCGAAATGTATCGCGGTTCCCCCTTCCGGATTGACTACACCCTCTCAGACGAACGGGTTATGGATAAACCGATTTATTTTGATTTTCTTGAAGGAAACCGGTACCGCGTGAGGATCGGCGACTCAGGGGACGAGAAAGAAGCCGTACTGGGCGAACCTGTGAACGTTCCCGGGGGGTCTATTACCGCAAACCTTTCACCATCAGCACAGTCTGACTACAATAATCACTTCTTCATTACCATCAACAGCCGCGGCAAATTGCTCGATTTCCTTACGAGTAACCTGAAGATAGAACCAATCAACTTTGAGGCAAATACAATTCGTGTCTCCCTCCGGGATTTCAATCCCATGAAGGTGTATACAGTGGTGAACAAGATTGATTCACTTTACCTCCAATACAGCAACGCACAAAAAAACCAAGCCAACAAACAAAAAATCGAATGGCTCAACAACGAACTTGCCTTGGTGGAAATAAAGATGCAAAACTTCGAAAATTATTTCGAGGACTTCACCCTGAAGAACAAGAGTGTCAATGTTGACTCTGACCTGCGTCAAACCATTTTCATGATCAACAAGCTTGACTCGCAGCGATTTGAGCTCGGCAAGCGAATCACTGAACTTGATCTTCTGAACGATGATCTTACGACAGGAAATAATTTCATGTCGCTCGCCTCTCTTCCCGAATACATCAAAAAAGAAATCGAGCAGTTACAGAAACTTGTGCAAGACCAAAAGAAGCTTTCGTTATCCTACAAGGATAACACCTTTGCCTACCAAAAGATGGAACACGAACTGAGTTCCGCCAAGGGTCAGCTTCTCAATCAGGTAAAGGAACTAAAGAAGAACTATCTCAATTCACTGGTAGAGCTCAATCAGAAGAAAGACAAGCTGGAGAAGCAGTTTGCCACAATGCCAGAAAAGGGAACTCAGTATTCCAAGAATCAACGGTTTTACAAGTTGTACGAGGAGTTCTATTTAAGCATGATGCAGGCCAAGGCTGAATTCGAAATAGCCCAGGCGGGCAGTACGCCTGATTTCAAGATCCTCTCCTCAGCGACGCTTTCCCCTGATCCGGTTGCCCCAAACCGATTGATGATTCTCGGGATTGGTTTCGTTGCCGGACTGCTGCTGAATTTCTTCTTTATCGGATTGGTCTACATCATCAACAATAAAGTGACCGGCCTTCACGAAATCGAAGTCGCAACAAGCGTTCCCATTCTGGGTGTTATCCCCGAAATGAGAACCAGCACAGCAAGTCCATTCTACATCGTCGATCATCCGCGCTCCGTGGTGAGCGAGGCCATCCGCACGCTTCGTACCAACCTTGATTTCTTCACCTCGGCGAACGCAAAAAAGGTAATTGTGATCTCTTCCACAGTTTCAGGTGAAGGCAAGTCCTTTCTGGCCATGAACCTTGGCGGAATCCTGGCCCTCTCCAAGAAGCGAGTCATCCTTATTGATCTGGACATGCGGAAGGCCAAGACGGCAGTTAATCCAAACCATGACCCGAGCAAGGGCGTAAGTTCTATTCTCATTCACCGGAATACGGTAGAAGAGTGCGTAATCAAGACATCGCTGGATGGATTTGACTTTATCCCTTCCGGCGTTCATCCGCCTAATCCATCCGAACTGCTGCTCAACGGCGAGTTCGAAGACCTGCTTACTAAGTTAAGAGTCACATACGATTACATTGTGATTGATACACCCCCTGTGGGCCTTGTGACCGATGGAATCATGGCCATGAAGCGTGCTGATCTGTCCATTTATGTAGTCCGGGCAAACTATTCCAAAAAGGAATTCCTGAAGAACATCGAACGGATAGTGTCTATAAATAAATTGACCAATGTTGCGGTCGTACTGAACGCACTGCCCAGCTCCGGAAAAACATACGGGTATGGGTATTATCAGGAAGACGGCATCCGGAAGAATTGGTTAAAAAAACTTCTCCGAGCCTAGTGTTTTCATTCTTCAGCAAGCAAAGTACCATCCCCACCGCGTTGGTGACGGATATGCATTCTCATCTCATTCCCGGGATTGATGATGGCGTAAAAACCCTGACAGAGGCTGCTGATGTCATCCACCACCTGCTTGATTTGGGGTATAAGAAATTTATTACCACCCCACACATCATGACCGACTACTTCGGAAACACTGCTGGCTCGGTGCGATCAGCGTATGAGCAGTTCCTTCCCCAGCTGCGGGAACGGGGATATCAGGTGCCTTTTGAATGCGCCGCAGAATACTACCTGGACGATACGGTCTTCACCGCAGTAACACGGAAAGAAAAACTCCTTACTTTCGGAGCCAATCACATGCTCTTTGAAACCAATGTTATCAGCGAGCCTTTGCATCTCAATGAATTTATTTTTGCCCTTACCCTTCAGGGATACAAACCCATCCTTGCGCATCCGGAACGCTATCAATATATGACGCTCGAAAAAGCAGTAGACCTCAGGAACCGCGGAGTGTTGCTTCAGGTAAACCTGCTTTCGCTCATCGGGTACTATGGCCCGCCCATCCAGCGCCTTGCGGAGAAATTGATCACCAACCGGGAGATTGATATGCTGGGAAGCGATTGTCATAACCTGGATCATGCCCACGTACTTCGGAAAGTATTCAGGACTACCGCCTATCGGAAGGCGCTTGATCTCCCTCTACTCAATTATACGCTCTGAAAATGGTTGCAGTAACCGGCGCATCAGGATTGCTTGGACGTCACATCGTTGAAAAGCTGGTGTCTGAGGGGATTCCCGTAGTTGCCCTTTTACGCAATCCGGAAGCTGACTTTCCCGAATCAGTTCTCATCCGACAAGCCGATTTGCTGGACCCGTATACCCTCCAGACAGCGTTGGCAGGCGTGACCTCCGTTGTTCATGCCGGCGCAGTTGTTTCGTTCAACCCGCGCCGGAGAAGTGAAATAATGGAAGTCAATGTAGGCGGAACAAAAAATATCGTTGATGTTTGCCTTCATTTGGGAATTAAAAACCTGGTTCACATTAGTTCAGTTTCGGCGCTGGGGAGAAAACCAGGAGCACCTATTAATGAAGATCACTCCTGGACCGGCCTTGATGCTTCAGACTATGCCACGTCCAAATACCTTGCTGAACTGGAAGTATATCGCGGCGCAGAAGAAGGTTTGACCGTAGGATTGGTCAATCCCTCGGTGATCCTGTCCGGTTCCCAGTCCAATCGTAGCAGCGCTTCACTCTTCGATTATGTGTGGTCAGAAAATCGCTTCTATACAGATGGCAACCTGAAGTACATTGATGCGCGCGACGTATGCGATGCTGTCTACGAGTTGTTGATGCGGCCCCGGGCCGGCGAGCGCTTTATTCTTTCAGGGGGTACAATTCCGTATCGTGAGTTCTTCGCCCGGGTAGCCAAGCACTGGAACAAGCGTGCGCCGACGATCCGGATTTCCCCCGGACTGGTTTCGCTGTTCGGTTTGGCAGAAGAGTTCCGGAGTTTCATTCTTCGGAAAGAGCCTCAGGTAACAAGACAATCGGCCAGGTTGACGATACACAACTATACCTACAACACCGATAAGGCGAAAAACCTGTTGGGCCTACGCTTCCGCAGCATAGAAGAGAGCATATCCTGGTGCTGCACCCAGTATGCGCAAAATGTTAGTCGGAACAAATGAAAGAAGCAAGTTGCAGTTAGGGTAATTATGCCACACATTTGCCTCTGGAAGGAGGGGCAAACATATTCACGTCCTTTTTTCATATTTCGTGACCAGTTTTGTATTTTGGTCAAACCCTTAGAGCATGGCGCAAGAATTCAGGAAACGGGAGGAAGAGGAGGAGTTGATCAGGCGGTTTGAGGATACCCTGAAGAAAAAGTCGACAGCGTTCTTTGATCTCGAAGCCTACGAGACGATCATCTACTATTATCTGGACCGGAGCAAACACAAGAAGGCACTTCGGGCCGTGGATATGGCAATCGAGCAATACCCATATTCCACAGAATTAATTTCCGTTAAGGCTCAGATACTTTCCAATCTTGAGCAATACGACGAAGCGTTAGAGTTGCTGGAGCAGGCTATCAATCTTCACCCCGCCGATCTGGACATTTTGCTTTCCATGGGGTCAATCTACTCCCTCCAGGGAAAGCACGAAAAAGCAGTTGAGCTTTATGAGCAGGCCCTCACCATGACGGATTCAGATCATGATGAGTTGTATTACAGCCTGGGGCTGGCCTATCAAAGCAAAGAAGATTTCGAAAAAGCCATTGAGTGCTACAAGAAATCCATCGAAGAAAACCTTAATCATGAAGGCTCACTCTATGAACTGGCTTATTGCCTGGATGTCGTCGGGCAGTTAGAGACCAGTATTTCTTACTACAGGAAATTCATCGATGAAGATCCTTTTTCAGCCCCAGCGTGGTACAACCTTGGTATCGTCTGCAACAAACTCGAAAAGTACGATGAGGCCATCGAGGCGTATGAATTCGCCATCGCGCTCGATGAAAATTTTGCTTCCGCCTGGTTCAACATGGGTAATGCTTTCATGAACAAGCAGTTTTTTACCAAAGCCCTGGACGCCTTCCGCAAAACAATAGACATTGAAGGTCCCAGCCCCGAAGTATACTGCTGCATGGGCGCCGCCTACGAAGGGCTGGAGCAATACGACTTGGGCCTTAAGTATTTTCAAAAATCAACAAAACTGGATAGCCTTTACGATGAGGCTTGGTTTGGCGCAGGAAGCTGCCTGGAAAAGCAGGAGAAATGGTATCAGGCACTTCACTTTTTCAACAAAGCGGTAAAACTGGATGCCAAGAATCCGGATTATTGGAAGGCAGCGGCGCACGCCGAGTTCAAAATCGGGAACACGATCTCCAGCATCAGTGCGTACGAAGAAGCCAGTCGACTGGGCGCTACCGACAAGGAAATCTGGCTCAACTGGTCTTTCATCTATTATGACCGCGGAGAATACGATAAGGCCGTAGAGGTCATGCAGAGCGGGTTATCAGAACTTCCTGATGAATCAGAGTTCTTCTACCGAATCGCCATTTACCTCATTGAAGGCGGAAAATTCAAGGAAGCCTTCCAGTATCTTGAAAATGCGCTAATTTTGAATTTTGAAGGACACACCGTCTTGTTCGATTTCTTCCAGAAACCCGAAACACAAAAGGCGCTCTTCAAGATCATCGACCAATTTAGAAAAGATAATCCGCTATGAATTACTCCATCAAGAACCTGCCTGAGCGGACCATCAAGCCCAGGCAACTCGGATTTACTATGGCCATGGATAAAGGCCTGAGTGTCCGGCAAGCCGAGGATTTTATGTCAATCAGTGCCACACATGTGGACATTGTAAAGCTGGGATGGGCCACTTCATATGTCACCCCGCACCTAAAAGAGAAAATTAAAGTATATACGGATGCTGGCGTTCCCTGCTATTTTGGCGGAACCCTGTTCGAAGCCTTTATCATCCGGGATCAGTTCGACGATTACCGCAAACTGCTGGACACGTATGGCGTGAAGTATGCTGAAGTATCGGATGGTTCCATAGATCTTGACCACGACAAGAAGTGTGAGTACATTCAGAAACTAAAATCACAGGTGATTGTGCTTTCGGAAGTTGGATCGAAGGATGCCGACAAGATTATTCCCCCTTACAAGTGGATTGAGTTAATGCAAAAAGAATTGGAAGCGGGTGCCTGGAAAGTAATAGGCGAAGCACGAGAAGGAGGCAATGTGGGCCTGTTCCGTGGAACAGGTGAGCCACGTTCAGGCCTCGTTCAGGAAATCCTTACCAAGATTCCATTTGAAAAAATCATCTGGGAGGCTCCCCAGAAATCCCAGCAGGTCTGGTTTATCAAACTTCTGGGTGCGAATGTTAATCTCGGCAATATTGCCCCGGAAGAGGTGGTTCCCCTGGAGACCATCAGGCTTGGACTGCGTGGCGACACGTTCTTGCATTTTCTTGGCTTGGAGCGCAAAAAAGACAATTCCACCCCCACGTTTCACAACGACTGACGATTTGGTCAAGGTTGGCCAACGATCCAGATGAGAAGACCGAAAGATTATTTACTGCTATACCTCAAGGGGGTTAGTATGGGAGGCGCCGATGTTATTCCGGGGGTCTCCGGGGGCACGATTGCCTTTATCACAGGAATCTATGAAGAGCTGATAAATTCATTGAAGTCCATTAATGGAGAAGCTATCCGGCTATTGCTTGGCCTCCGGATTGCCGAGTTTTGGAAACACATCAATGGCAGTTTTCTGATCGCAGTGTTGGCCGGAATCATGACTAGTCTTTTATCACTGGCAAAATTGATGACCTATCTGTTGGAATACTATCCCATTCCCATCTGGTCTTTCTTTTTTGGACTTATCCTGGTTTCGTCACCCCTTATCATGCGTGACATTCACCGGTGGACGCTGGGGAGTGTTGTAGTCTTCGCTATTGGAATTGCCATCGCCTACGGAATTACTGTCTTGTCCCCTACTGAAACACCCACAAATCTTTTGTTCATTTTCTTTTGTGGAGCACT
This sequence comes from Cyclobacteriaceae bacterium, assembly GCA_043750575.1. GTDB lineage: Bacteria > Bacteroidota > Bacteroidia > Cytophagales > Cyclobacteriaceae > ELB16-189. The sequence continues at coordinate 35,342 of JAYVBH010000059.1, read as the reverse complement.
GGCTATTTGTGCCATGATTCTGCCTGGAATCTCGGGGGCCTTTGTACTTTTGTTGATCGGGAAGTACGAGTACATGATTAATGCGCTTATCGAATTAAATCTTCCGGTAATTCTTGTATTTGCTTCCGGTTGTTTTCTTGGATTGATTGGATTTTCCCATGTCTTGAGCTGGATCCTTGAACACTACCGCTATCCAACACTGGCGCTCCTTGCGGGATTCATGATCGGCTCACTCAATAAAGTATGGCCGTGGAAAGAAGTCGTTGCCTACCGCATAAACCATGAGGGCATTCAGGTGCCAGCATTTGACCAGAGTGTTTTGCCTGGTCGGTTCCTTGAAGTGACCGGTCAGGACCCTAAGCTCTTTTATGCTATCTTGTTTGCCGCCACCGGAATTTTGCTGGTTGTGGCCATTGAAAAGGCCGCGGTTTACCTCCGGTCAAAAAACTAACGATGGAAAAAAAATTTGGATTGATTGGTGCTGCAGTAAGTCATTCTTTTTCGAAGGCATATTTCGATGAGAAGTTTTTTCAGGAAGGACTACGGGACTATCATTACGACCTTTACCCGCTCACCAGCATTGACCAACTCACATCGTTGCTGCAGGAAAATCCTGAACTCTGTGGGCTCAACGTTACCATACCCTACAAAGAGCAGGTGATGAAGTACCTGTCCAGTATTAGTCCGGATGCCACCACGATCGGCGCGGTTAACGTCATCAAGATACAAGGGAATGTTCTTTCAGGTTTTAATACAGACAGCGATGCGTTTCGCGAGACGGCTGAGAAGTGGTTCCCAAACCCTTCAGGCTCACAAGCACTCATACTCGGAACAGGGGGCTCGGCAAAGGCTGTTCAGGTTGCTTTGAAAACAATGAATATCCCGTTCAAACTCGTTTCACGCGAAAAAGGGCTGGGTGACTTCGTCTATGCTGACCTTGGCAAGAAATCAAAAATCCTCCCCGCCTTCAACCTTATTATCAATACCACCCCGCTCGGCATGACGCCGAACACAAATGCCTTCCCTCCGATCGACTACGAAATGCTCGGCCCGGAGCATTTCATATATGACCTTATTTACAACCCCGCCCGCACACTCTTCCTGCAGAAAGCAGAAATGCATGGCTGTACCATAAAGAATGGGCTCGAGATGTTGCATGTACAGGCTGAGAAGTCCTGGCGTATTTGGAATCGTTAGCCTGATTATGAGGGCATTCTCAATGCTTTCTCATACACATGTCGGGATTTATTACTTTCGGAACTTTGAACCTTGAACTTTGAACCTTGAACTTTGAACTAACCAGCGATTACGTCCCAACCGGGGATCAACCCCAGGCGATAGAAAAACTGGTGAAGGGATTGCAAGAAGGTGAAGCGCATCAAACCCTACTCGGTGTTACGGGTTCAGGCAAGACCTTTACCATGGCGAATGTAGTCGCCCAATTGAACCGCCCAACGCTTGTGCTCAGTCACAACAAGACACTGGCCGCTCAACTCTACGGTGAATTCAAGCACTTTTTTCCCAACAATGCCGTAGAGTATTTTATCTCTTACTACGACTATTATCAACCGGAAGCCTATATCCCCTCGTCTAACCTGTACATTGAAAAAGACTTATCAATAAACGAGGAGATCGAAAAGTTACGGCTAAGCGCGACATCAGCCCTGCTTACAGGGAGGCGTGACGTGCTCGTGGTTGCATCCGTCTCCTGCATTTATGGAATTGGAAATCCAGAAGAGTTTGGGAAGAATAAGATTCAACTTCAAGTGGGAAACGTGATTGCCAGAAACCGGTTGCTTTTCGGGCTGGTGGACATTCTCTACAGCCGCACCGAGGTGGATTTCAAACGGAGTACGTTCCGGGTCAAAGGCGATACGGTTGATGTATACCTGGCATATGCCGATTATGCAATTCGCATATATTTCTTTGGGGATGAAATTGAATCACTTCAACGAATAGATCCCAAAACAGGCAGACGTATTTCTGACGAGCAAATGGTCACCATCTTTCCGGCCAATCTTTTTGTTACCGGAAAGGAATCGCTGAACCAGGCCATCCGTGAAATTCAGGATGACATGATGCTCCAGGTGCAGATGTTTGAAATGGAAAAACGGCACCTGGAAGCAAAGCGCCTGAAAGAACGCACGGAGTTTGACCTGGAGATGATGCGCGAACTGGGCTACTGCAGCGGCATTGAGAATTACTCCCGGTACTTTGACAGGCGGCAGCCCGGCGACAGACCCTTCTGCCTCCTCGATTATTTCCCAGATGATTTCCTGATGGTTATCGATGAAAGCCATGTGACGGTTCCCCAGGTGCGGGCCATGTGGGGTGGTGACCGATCGCGCAAAGTCAATCTGGTTGACTATGGCTTCCGGCTTCCGGCGGCACTAGATAACCGGCCCCTTACTTTTAACGAATTTGAATCTGTCCTCAACCAAGTCGTTTATGTCAGCGCCACACCCAGCGAATATGAACTTCGCAAATCGGAAGGCGTCGTCGTGGAGCAATTGATCCGCCCGACCGGTCTGCTTGATCCCCGAATCGATGTGCGGCCCAGCAAGAATCAGATTGATGACTTGCTTGATGAAATTGACGAACAGGTAAAGAAAAAGGAACGCGTACTCGTCACAACGCTGACAAAACGGATGGCTGAAGAACTTACGAAGTTCATGGAACGTGCGGGCGTTAAGTGCCGCTACATTCACTCAGAAGTAACAACATTGGACCGTGTCGAGATCCTGCGGGAATTACGACTCGGCGTATTTGACGTGCTCGTAGGCGTAAACCTGCTCCGGGAGGGCCTGGATCTTCCTGAAGTATCTCTTGTCGCAATCCTGGATGCTGACAAAGAAGGGTTCCTGCGAAATCAGCGATCCCTGGTACAGACGATTGGACGTGCCGCCCGAAACGTCAATGGCCGCGTTATCATGTACGCCGATAAAATGACCGAATCCATGCAGCAGGCGATCGATGAAACGGACCGTAGAAGGAAGATTCAGCAAGACTACAACCTTGCCCATGGAATCACTCCCCAAACCATCATCAGGTCCAAAGACTCTATCCTGGGGCAAACAACAGTTGCTGATTCAAAAAAATCGGGCAAGAAATACTACGTCGAAGATGAAGAAAAGTCGCTCGCTGCAGATCCTGTTGTGGCGTTCCTGAGCAAAGAAGAGTTAATGAAGATGGCAGATCAGACAAGGAAAGCCATGGAGAAGGCTGCCAAGGAACTGGAGTTCATCGAAGCGGCACGCTTGCGGGACGAGTATCTTGCCCTGAAAAAAATGATTGAAGAAAAAAAATAGACAAAAAAAAGGATGTATTCAGCATCCCCTTTTTTCGCTTTCCGCAGAACTACTTTGCGTCAAAACGTTTGGCTGCTTCATTCCAGTTAACCACACTCCACCATGCGGTGATGTAGTCCGGCCGGCGATTTTGGTAATTCAAATAGTAAGCATGCTCCCAAACATCCAGCGCTAAAATGGGACTGCCTTTGGCTTCCGCAACATCCATTAAGGGGTTATCCTGATTCGGTGTTGATGAGATCGCCAACTTGCCGCTGCTGTCCTTAATGAGCCACGCCCAGCCGGAGCCAAACCGTCCAACACCGGCCGCAGCAAATTTTACCTTAAACTCATCGAATGTGCCAAATGCCGCGTTGATCGCATCGGCCAACTGCCCAGCAGGGTTTCCACCCGCATTTGGGGCCATGAGGGTCCAGAACAAACTGTGGTTGTAGTGACCGCCGCCGTTATTACGTACGGGAACCGGATACTTGGATATGTTTTTGCAAATTTCTTCAATACTCAGGCTTTCTTCAGGCTTGCCTGCGACTGCGTTGTTCAGGTTCGTGACGTAAGCGTTGTGGTGTTTTCCGTGATGAATCTCCATCGTACGGCTATCAATATGAGGTTCCAATGCATTGGTTGCATACGGAAGGGGAGGTAAGGTAAAGGCCATAGTTGTCGTTTTTTGTTTGTGTAGTAAATATAACAACCATTGAATCGATCAGAAAGTTTTTGTTGCCCTTCAAAACTAGCCCTTATGGCCTCCTAACGCCATTATGCGGTTACGGAACGAAACAAATCGCTCCGCCGGAGCCCGCTCAAACTGCGTACAGAACCTTCATAGAAATTGTAGGCATACGCGAAAGCGCTAACCATAACGCAAGCCCACCTTGCAGCCGGTCATCTTCCATGTAACAAAAGTGAAATATTGAATAAACGGAAACCGGATTATACCAATCTTGCCGATGGATAGCATGAACAACAAACCCAACTTCCTTGCCTATCTTGCCCTGGGCGCAGTTTGCATCATTTGGGGAACCACCTATCTCGCATTACGCGTAGGCGTGACACAGTTTCCGCCGTTTCTTTTCTCAGGAATACGGTTCCTTATCGCGGGACCTATTCTGCTCGGATTGCTCTTCCTATTCCGAAAGGTCGCCTTTCCCTCGCGGAAGATAATTCTGCAACAGGCAGTTAGCGGCTTACTGCTCTGTGCCTTCGGTGTGGGCATTGTAGGCTGGTCAGAAATGTATGTCTCCAGCGGATTGGCGGCAATCATTTGCTCCGTTATGCCCATCTGGGTGATCTTGATTAACCTGGCCTTCACCTCAGAAGATCAGCCCGCCTTCCCGGTTGTGCTGGGGCTAATCATTGGCCTCGCAGGGATCATCCTCATCTTTGGTGAACACATTGGTGATTTTTCGGAGCCGAGCTATACGCTTGGCATTTTCATGACCTTCCTGGGAAATATCTGCTGGGCGTTTGGAACCGTCTGGGTAAAAAAGAAAACGGAATCAACCGACCCATTTCTTGCCGCTGGCCTTCAGATGCTTTTCGGTGGCATCTTCCTTATGCCGTTGAGCCTGGCGTTTGACAATTATTCGACGATCAATTGGTCCACTGATATGGTGTCCGCACTGGTCTACCTCATCCTTTTCGGATCTGTTGCTGCGTATGCCAGTTATTCATACGCGATCAAGAAGCTTCCGATGACAATCGTATCCTTGTATGCCTACATCAATCCAATTGTGGCGGTTATTTTGGGATCTCTTATTCTGGGCGAACGCCTGAACACCAGGATCGGAATTGGTATTTTGATAACCCTAGCGGGCATCTATGTGGTCAACAGAGGGTACCAAATCCGAAACTTCATACGGGCCCAGTTTTCAAAATAAACAAGATCATGTATTCCATCCCGTTTCAAACTACCACATGGAAGGACCTTCCTAAAACCACGCACGCCGGCGAGACCGGAGTGGCGACCTGGCAAACGAGGATGCATGGCGATTTGCGAATCCGGCTTGTGCACTACTCGGCGAATTACAAGGCCGACCATTGGTGCACGCTGGGGCACATCCTTTATTGTCTGGAAGGAGAAATGACCACAGAACTCCAAAACGGAAATACAGTGGTGCTCTCCGCCGGGATGTCATATGAGGTCTCTGACAACCTCAGCTCTCACCGCTCCTCTACCGTGAAAGGCGCAACGCTCTTTATTGTTGATGGTGGTTTCCTTCACTGAAAATTCAAAACAAGATTGAGGCATACAAGGCAACACCTGAAAGCAGCTTGGGCAAGTCCTCCCTGCATCCCAGGCCAAAAGTGCCAATGACACCAGTTTAACTGGTCTGGTTTGATGCTGAGCACGACGACCATCACCTGGTCAAAATCAATGAAATTATTTTTACCTTGACAAAAATCTAAAGGAATGACCACTGCGCCCGCTATTGCCATCGAAAAAACGACACATTCCCGAATTTCGGAGACCGACTTCAACAACCTCGAATTCGGAAAGTACATTTCTGACCATATGCTTATATCCGATTGGGCAAAAGGCGAATGGTCTGAACCTCATATCCAGCCTTTCGGTGAACTGCGTATGACCCCTGCAATTCTGGCGCTGCATTATGGTCAGGCCATTTTTGAAGGAATGAAAGCATTTCGTATGCAAGACGGCAGCATCAATATTTTTCGCCCACGCAAACACCATGAGCGCCTGCTTAAGTCATTGGATCGGATGTGTATGCCGGAGATACCATACGACATGTTTATACAGTCGCTTCATGCGGTGATCGAACTGGACAAGGAATGGGTTCCCCGCACTGAAGGGTCCTCCCTGTATATCCGCCCCGTTATCTTTGCCTCTGAATCCCGACTTGGAGTAAAAGTCTCCGAACAGTATAAGTTTGTCGTTTTGACCAGTCCGGTTGGACCTTACTACAGCAAACCATTCCGACTTAAAGTAGAAGGACATTACACACGCACCGCTGAAGGGGGAACGGGTTTCGCAAAATGCGCCGGTAACTACGGCGGCGCTTTCTATCCAACACAACTTGCCAAAAAAGAAGGTTTTGACCAGGTGTTGTGGACTGACCACAAAGAGCATAAATACATTGACGAGGTTGGCATGATGAACGTTATGTTTGTCATCAACGGAAAACTGGTGACCCCAAAATTGAATACCGCCATTCTCGACGGTGTGACGCGGGACTCCATCCTGACGATGGCCAAAGAAACTGGATTAACCATTGAAGAGCGCCGCATCAGCATCGATGATCTGGAAGAAGGGTTTAAGAACAAAACACTGACGGAAGCATTCGGTTGCGGAACTGCCGCCGTGGTAGCTCCAATCGCTGTTATTAATATCCGGGGCGTTGATCATGCATTCCCTGACGTTGACCCCAACAGCATTCAGCAACGGCTAAAGAAGAAGCTCCTCGCTATCCGTACAGGCGCCGAAGCAGATATTCATGGATGGAACTATTTGATTCGTCCGTAGACGCTGCAACTTCATGAAGGCCGTTGTATTCAAAGGCAGCGCAGAACCTTTGCATGTTGATGAGTTTCCCAAACCCAGACCGGTTAAGGACCAGGTATTGATTAAGCTCCAGGCAGCTGCGCTTAATCACCGCGACTTATGGATTCAGGAAGAGCAAGAAAAAACCAATCGACCGGAAGGCATTATTCTGGGATCTGATGGCGTTGGTGTTGTAACTGATGTAGGCGAAGATGCAGATCCCTTGCTGATCGGATCAGAAGTGATCATCAATCCCAGCATGGAGTGGGGAGTCAATCCGATCGTTCAGGGGGATGCGTTCAAGATTCTGGGTTCACCTGACAATGGAACATTCGCTGAGTATGTAGCCGTATCCAAGAAGTATATTTTCGAGAAGCCAGAAGGCCTCTCCCTTGAGGAATGTGCCGCAACACCACTTTCAGGGATAACTGCCTACCGGGCATTGTTTTCTAAGGCACGCCTTCGGGCCAAAGAAAAGGTGCTGATAACAGGAATCGGTGGTGGGGCCGCCTTGTGGGCATTGACCTTCGCAGTCGCATACGGGGGGCGCGTATATGTTACATCAGGATCGGAGGAAAAAATTCAACGCGCCATCACTTTGGGAGCGTCTGGCGGTTTCAATTACCTGGAGCCTACATGGGCAGAGGAAGCAAGTAAGAAAGCGGGAGGATTTGATATTATCATTGACAGTGCAGGCGGGGACCAGTTCGCACGGCTTCTTGAGCTAGCGCTGCCCGGGGGCCGAATTGTGAATTTTGGTCGTACAGCAGGACATGTCTCAAACATTTCTACCCGCCTCTTGTATTGGAAGCAACTCTCAATTTTTGGGAGTACGATGGGCACCCGCGATGAGTTTTTGTCTATGATTGATTTCGTGGAAAGCCGCAACCTGAAGCCATTGATCGATTCCGTATATTCACTCGATCAGATTCAAGAAGCTTTCGCAAGAATGAAATCAAAGGATCATTTCGGAAAAATCGTGATAAAGATCTAACCAAGCATTGCGCTTCTCATTCAACTACCATTTCATATGAAAGAATATAAGAAAACGGAAAAAACAACGATTACGCGGCTACCGAAACGCGGAAGCTATGATCAGGCAACCATCTACGCGATTCTTGATGAGGCACTTTATTGTACCATAGCCTGGGCAATTGACGGGCAGCCATACCAAATTCCAACAGGCTTCTGCCGCATGGGAGACCGCGTTTACATTCATGGCTCAGTAGGGAGTCAATATATGCGGCAACTGGCGGAGAAGAAGTTTCCGGTCTGCCTTTCGGTCACGCTCATAGACGGCCTTGTTCTGGCCCGTTCCGCATTTCACCATTCGGTCAATTACCGCTCTGTTGTGCTCTTTGCTGTCCCTGAACTTGTAACGAAGAAAGATGAGCTTTACTCAATACTGGAGAACTTCACGGAAAAAATGTGCCCGGGTCGCTGGGCGGATGTGCGAAAGCCGACAGACAATGAGTGGAAATCGACAATGGTTCTCTCGTTCGTGATTGAAGAAGTCTCCGCAAAAGTGAGAACGGGCCCGCCGAAAGATGATGAGGAAGACTATTCCATGGATGTGTGGGCCGGCGTTCAGCCATTGACCCTCACGCGTGGGGCAGTTATTCCCGATCCTGTGCTTAAATCAGGCGTGGAACTGCCCGCTTATCTGAAGCCATGAATCCTTCGGCTCTCGAAAAACTCTGCCTTAAACTGCCTGGCACAACAGTAGATATCAAGTGGAGTCATGATCTATGTTACCTGGTTGGGCAAAAAATGTATTGCGTACAGACCATGGATGGGCCCTTCATGGTTTCGTTTAAGGCAACACCTGAAGACTTTGAGATTTTGATGGAGCGAAATGGAATTGTCCCGGCTCCCTATTCCGCAAGGAATCATTGGGTCCTTGTTGAGGATCCCGGAACGCTCAGGCCGGCAGAATGGATACAATTCATCCAGCAATCTTATGCACTTGTAGCGGCCAAACTCCCCAAGAAGCATCGTCCATCACCTTAATCTCACACACTGAATTGCATAACACGGTCCCAAATAAAAAGCTATCTTTGCAGGCAAAATATCCAGGATTGGCCAAAAAACAGGACTTTTTTCCTGAACCATCTGACGGTTATCCCGGTTATTTAATGGAACCACTTTAAATACCCTTAATTCAATCATACATGGGCAGACCTCCAATCCTTCCAAAAAAGAAAAAAGACGGCTTCTATATCGAAATCCGCAATAAAGGCGCGAAATCAGGAACCATCCTTATCCGGGATTCTGAACAAGCCATGATGCAGGCCGCCAAGCAATACGAAACGACGAAAGATGTTTTTATCCTCGGCAAACACGAGAATGGAAAACGCGTTGAAGAGGGCAAGAAGAAGGTAAAGGCTTAGTAAAAACCAGGGTTTCCTAGAACGGGAGGTCGTCTGCAGAAGATGCGTTGTTGGGCGCATTAAAAGGTTCTTCACCAATCGGATCCTTGCTCACGCCGCCGGAGTTACCTGATTTTTCAATTTTCCAGGCACGGGCTTCCGTATACCAGCGACCATTATATTCACGGCTTTCAAGGTCAACAGCTACATTCAGCTGGTCGCCTTCGGCTATTCCAAACTGATCAATTTTATCTCCCCAAGCTGAGAGGCAAACCTTTTTAGGGTATTGCGCCTGTGTTTCCAGGATGAACTCCTGCTTCTTCCATGGCCCTTTTTTACCCATGCCGGACTGCATCGGCAACAGTTGAATGACTTTTCCTTTTAGCTCCATACTCATGATGCAATGTTACTATTTTTCCCGGATCATTCGAAAGAAACGACCCATCAAAGCAGCGCCGGCTTCACGTGCGACACCCTTCATAACCACCGTTTTGGGGTGGAGCAGGGGCGATTTCACCAGATGATATCCCCGCTGAATATCGTCCGCGCCATACACCAGTTTCTGAAGTTGCGACCAATGTAATGCGCCAGCACACATCGGGCAGGGCTCAAGCGTGACATACAAAGTACACTCATCGAGGTACTTGGAACCTAGGTAATTGGCTGCAGAAGTAACGGCAATCATCTCAGCATGAGCGGTAGCATCATTCAGTTGCTCGGTTTGGTTATGTGCCCGGGCAATGATTTTATTTTGACATACCACCACCGCGCCAACCGGAATTTCTCCAGCCTCAAAAGCCTTTTGTGCTTCTTTCAGGGCTTCTCGCATGAAAAATTCGTCGGTATGCAGTTCCATTCAGTCGATAAGGTCTGTTGCCAGTTAATTCAATAGCTAATTCACGCGAATGCGCTTCATTATTTCCTGTGCAATGGGTTGCCACTCTTCGCGCCTGTCTTTGGGGCAAGAAAAAGTGAAGACCAGCGTCCTGTCGTTGAGCACCAGGTATTGAATATATACGTACTTGAGCACTGGGTCTTGCATACCCTGGACACGACGATCACCGCTGACGCGGGATTCAAACTCAAAGTAGATAAACTTCTTCTTGTGAATCACCTGTGTGCCCTCTTTGATCATATCCAGCCTATCATAGAGGTTTTGGAGACTAGATCTGAAAAACTTCCTCGCTAAATCTACATCTGCATCCGGCCAGTTGGTCGCGCTGATGTTGACACTAAAATCTATTACCCTGTCTATATTTGTAAACGCCCCGAGCGGTGCCCGAACCGAAGGAAACCGCTGCGCCATATCCTCAACGGTCATTGCTGCCAACTCCTCAGGAACAGATACTGTAACCCCATCCGGCAATCGGGTCTTCACCCATTTCGCGACAGAAAAGGAAGAAAGGGCAAAGAGCAGTATAACGGCGATGGTTTTCATTAAAGCCTCTAACGTTATGAAAGCGGTTTATTATTAACTTGCATGCCCAAAATTAATCAAATTCAAATGCTTCGAACCCATACGTGCGGTGAATTGCGGATAAAGAATGTTCAACAGCAGGTAACGCTGACAGGATGGGTTCAGCGCACACGTGACAAGGGCAGCCTGCTTTGGATTGACCTGCGTGACCGGTATGGGATTACCCAACTTTTCCTGGAGGAAGGAAAATCAGATTCCGGGCTATTGGAGACAGCTCGTCAATTGGGCCGAGAGTACGTTGTGGTGGCAACCGGAACGGTGGTGGAACGCCTTTCAAAGAATGACAAAATGCCCACAGGGGAAATTGAAATCAAGCTTGAATCGCTCGATATCATGAATCCCTCCAAGGTTCCTCCGTTTACCATTGAAGAAAATACCGACGGCGGAGATGATTTACGGATGAAGTACCGCTACCTCGACCTTCGCAGAACACCCGTACGGGAAAGTCTTCAGCTTCGGCACAAAATGGCTCAGCAGACCCGTACGTATCTGGACGGTCTGAACTTTATTGAGGTGGAAACTCCAGTGCTGATCAAGTCTACGCCCGAAGGGGCACGGGACTTTGTCGTTCCTTCGCGCATTAACCATGGTGAGTTTTATGCCCTCCCCCAATCACCACAGACCTTCAAGCAACTGCTCATGGTATCCGGCTTTGACCGGTACTACCAAATCGTAAAATGTTTTCGTGATGAGGACCTTCGTGCCGATCGTCAACCTGAGTTTACCCAGATTGACTGTGAAATGGCATTTGTCACCCGCGAGGATATTCTGGACACGTTTGAGGGCCTTATCCGGCACCTTTTCAAGACAGTAAAGGGAATTGATTTACCTGCCCTGCCGCACATGACATATGCCGATGCCATGACATATTACGGATCAGACAAGCCGGACACCCGGTTTGAAATGAAATTCACAGACCTTACGGCTCATACCAAAGGGAAAGGGTTCCCGGTATTTGACGGTGCAGATCTTGTTGTCGGCATCTGCGCAAAAGGTGCAGCGTCCTATACACGCAAGCAACTGGATGAACTTACCGATTTTGTGAAACGCCCGCAGATCGGATCAAAAGGAATGATCTATGTCAGGTATGAAGCGGGTGGATCACTCAAGTCGAGCGTGGATAAATTTTACAACGAAGAAGAATTGAAAAAATGGGCAACTGCCTTTCAGGCAAAGCCTGGTGACTTGATGCTGATTCTCGCCGGCTCAACCGATCAGACCCGTAAGGCTTTGGGCGAGCTTCGATTATTGGTTGCCTCCCAACTTGGGCTTCGCGATAAGAACACCTTTTCGGCGCTATGGGTTATCGACTTCCCGCTACTGGAATGGGACACAGAATCAAATCGGTATAATGCTATGCACCACCCATTTACATCGCCTAAGCGAGATGACCTTCATTTGCTTGATTCTGATCCTGGAAAAGTCAGAGCCAACGCGTATGACATGGTTATTAATGGAACCGAAGTTGGCGGGGGATCAATCCGGATTCACGATCGACCCACGCAGCAACTAATGTTCTCAAAGTTGGGATTCACCGAAGCCGAGGCAAAGAAACAGTTTGGCTTCCTGATGGAGGCATTTGAGTTTGGTGCGCCCCCGCACGGAGGAATTGCATTTGGTTTTGACCGGCTATGCTCCCTTTTTGGCGGAGTCGACAGTATTCGTGATTTCATTGCCTTCCCAAAAAATAATGCAGGGCGGGACACGATGATCGATACACCATCTACCATCTCACAGCAGCAACTCACAGAACTTGGAATTGCCGTTGTGGAGCCGAAAGGATAGACTTAGCCCTTCGCATGAGGACAGCGCTACAGCTAAAAGCCAACGGCGAACCGCCAATGTTATACCAGCAGGCGGAGTGTCTCGTTGGCGTCGAGGTTAATATCGTCTTCACCGACCTGATCAAACGGATCTTCAAGATGATCCTGAATGTTATCAAGGCTTACCAGGATAAAACTGTACAAGACGGGCATGACATATTCCAAGCTGGCTGAAAAGTCATGAAACGTGCTTGCAAAATACGGCCCGTAAATGATCGGAAATACATAAATAAACACTTTGCTGTAAGTGCGAAGTGTGATGGGCGTCCGGTACTGATAAATGATTTTAAGGTTATCGAAGGCGATAATCATTTTGCTGAGGTACTGGCTGACGCGTGAAATCTCTCCGCTTTGGACACCGTACTTTCTCATCTCCATGGTAATTTCGGAAAGCTTGGAAAAGAGCTTGTAATACTCCTCCTCCTTCGCTTGCCAGGATTGCCGATCGGACGTCAATATTTCTTTAGTCCGATGCACCATGTCGGCAGTAAGTGCCCTCGTACGTTCCGCCAAGTTATTTTCTTTATCTGTTGGCCAATCACGTGTTGCGAAGAAGAGAGCAACCGCATGGCCGCGGAAATCAGCCCAACGCTGTAATGCTGCCTCCCGACGGTTGTAAGCCGAACCAATGGAAAACACCACTGGAAATACAATGGCTACACCCACCAGCATGTCCGGGAATTTAGCGATCAGCCCATACGTAAAACACAGGTAAGAACTTAGCACCGCCATCGCCGTAATGATGAAGGTCTTGTAATTGATAATCAGGGAAAAACTTCGAATCATCCGTTTCATAGGTGTGGAATAAGCACACGAAGTTTTGGAAAACAGAGGACATTAACAAATTGTTAACTCGAATTTACATTCCTTTAACATCACTAGTCACGCTTCACAACAGTGGCGCTTGCTTGTGCAACGGGGAACACGACCAGGTCGGCTACCACAACGTGTGCAGGCCTTGTTAATGCAAACAAAATAAGGTCCGCCACATCTTCTCCTCGCAGAGGCTGGAGGCCATTGTAGGGGATTGAAGCACGGTTCTCGTCCCCTTTAAAGCGCACCAGTGAGAACTCAGTTTCTACAAGTCCCGGATTTACCTGGGTGACCTTTATTCCCGCTGTGTTGAGGTCAATGCGCATTCCCCGGCTCAATGCATCCACAGCAAACTTACTTGCGCAGTACACATTTCCGCCCGCATAAACCTCGCGGCCGGCAATTGAGCCGAGATTCACCACGTGACCCGAGCCCCGCTGGATCATGCCTGGCAGGATTTCTCTGGAAACATACAGGAGTCCTTTGACATTCGTATCAATCATGGCTTCCCAGTCATCCACATTTCCGGTCTGTATGGGATCGAGTCCATGCGCACCCCCCGCGTTATTGATTAGTACATCAACATCACGCCATCCTTCGGGCAGCGACTGAAGGGCTGTTGAAACCTGTTTGCGGTTTCGAACGTCAAATTGGAGGGTAAAGACTTCAGTCTGTCGGGACAACTCATTTTCCAAAGGCTTCAGCCTGTCAGCCCTTCTCCCGCATAGGATCAGCTTGAAATCATTTGCTGCCAGCAAGCGTGCTGTTGCCTCGCCAATGCCGGCGGTTGCCCCGGTAATTAGTACAATTCGTTTTGATGCCATTACTGAAAAATGAAATAGACGGAGATGGTATTCGTTGTTATTCCTTTGAGTGGCTCCCGGTATGAGCTGGGTTCGGTACCCAACATATCTACGATGCCCCGGGAAAAGCGTATTTCTTGCGATAGTTTGAAGAGCGGAAAGTAGAAGTCAAATCCAATGCCCGCATCAAGGCTGAGGTTAAACCGCTTGATGTCGAGCGACTCGGTACTGGTCTGCGCATCATTCTTTCCTGACGCTTCAATTCCGGGCGTAAATCCTCCCACCATATACATGCGAACATTCCCACGTCGCATGGATTTGTATTTCAAAAGTATCGGAAACTCAACCATCGTTGTTTCGATCAATTGCTGTTTGGACGTATAGTCCGTAAAGTAGTAGGTGAGCTTATGGTTGTAGAAGCCCGCCTTCGGCATGATTCGCAAATCGAGCACCTCATTCAGTCGGAGGTTGACAAGGAAGCCGAGTGAGAATCCGGTTGAAAAACTGCCTTGAACGGAATGCACTGTATCGAAATCCTGTGTTACAAATCCGTCAGAATACTTGACCTCGTAAGCTGAGGTGTGCAGACCGATCATAAATCCGTAGCTGATTTTACGGCGGTCAAATTCCGGGTTATTGCGTCGCGCCCACTTGTAGTGTTGTGCCTCCGCGGCAAACCCCAACAGGAGCAATAGGGCTACTTGTGCCCCCAGTACAGTGAACTTATTCCGAAAGTAAGTGGATCGCATTGCGGATTTTTATACCCCAGACCGGAAAGTACGCTTAAGAAATCGTTTCCATCCGGAAAGGCTTTAACCGATTCGGGGAGGTAGCGGTATGCTGCCTGATCCCGGGAAATCAAACGGCCAATCGTCGGCAAGATGGCGGTAAAATAGACGTTGTACAACTGCTTCATCGGGAATTTTGACGGCCTGGAGAATTCCAGGATCACCACCAGGCCTCCCGGCTTAACGACCCGCAGCATCTCACTAAGACCCAGCGACAAGTCCTCAAAATTTCGTACCCCAAAAGCAACGATTACCGCGTCAAAAAAATTGTCTTCGAAGGGAAGTTTCTCTGAATCGCCATTTCGCAACTCAATCCGGCTATCCAGGTGGCGATCCCGCAGTTTTTTCCTGCCCACCTCCAGCATGCCATCAGAAATGTCGACACCAATGACTGTTTCTGGATTCAACGCCAGAGCTTCAATGGCAAAATCCCCGGTGCCGGTGGCGACATCAAGAATTTTCCTTGGAGCGCTTTCACGAAGCAGGCGGATGGCCTTCCTTCGCCAGGCAATGTCTATACCCAGGCTAAGAAAGTGATTCAGAAAATCGTACCGTCCGCTAATGCTATTAAACATGCGGGCCACCTGTTGCTTCTTGGCCTCCGGATCTTCTTTGTATGGAACTACAACACCCATTTTATGACACGTATTCTGCGCTACGATTTACGATTTTTAACTGACAACCCCGACAAGCATGCATCTACCCCTCATAAATAAACCCAATCTTATGGGTAATATTGTGCACCGAAACATGAACATCAAGGCCGCAGAATTTGTTGTCAGCAATACGAACCCTCTAGCATGCCCACCGCCCAGCAAGCCGGAATTTGCCTTTATCGGCCGGTCAAACGTAGGCAAGTCTTCCCTCATTAACCTGCTGGTCAATCGGCGGAATTTGGCTAAAACCTCTTCTAGTCCGGGAAAGACGCAGACGATCAACCACTTCATCATCAATAGCGATTGGTACCTGGTAGACCTTCCTGGTTACGGGTATGCCAGCATCAGCAGAAGCAAAAGCCAGGCATGGGGCCCCATGATTGAAACATACCTGAAGAAGCGGACTAACCTGCAGACGACCTTTGTACTTCTTGACCCACGGCTCGAACCGCAACCGATCGACCTGGAATTCATTCAGTGGATGGGCGAACAGGGAATACCTTTTGCATTAGCGTTTACCAAGGTGGACAAGATTTCCAGGGGTCAGTTGGCTATTACCAAATCCTTATGGGAGAAGATATTGGGCACCACTTGGGAAGAACTTCCTCCAATGTTTTTTACATCCGCCACCGACAGACGCGGCAAGGATGAACTGCTTAAATACATCGGATCGCTCTTAGCATCCAATTAATTTCTAATTTTATCCCTCAATTAAGCACAGTATGGAATTAAAAGACTTGGCAAGTGTTTCCGGCAAAGGTGGATTGTACAAGGTAGTAAAGCCTGGAAAGTCAGGTGTAATCCTGGAATCTCTGGATGAGGCCAAATCACGATTGGTGGTCGGCGCCAATGCCAAAATATCGCTGCTGGATGAAATATCCATTTACGTGCGAACTAAGGAAGGAACTACTCCGCTTGGCGAGGTGCTCCGGAAAATTAGAAAAGATTTTGACGGTGACTTGGGCGTTGATGCGAATTCTGACGCTTCGGAACTAAAAGCATTTATGAAGTCCGTCGAACCTTTGTATGACGAGGACCGCGTGTACGTTTCCGATATCAAGAAACTGGTGAAATGGTACGAGGTGATCCGAAACGCCGCGCCTGAGATTCTTGCTGACCCACCTGCCGAGAAGCCCAAGGACTAATTCAGAAAGCTCGCCGCTTTTTCCACCATTTGTTTTGATCCTACATAAAACGGAACACGTTGATGGAGTGCCGTTGGGTCAATTTCCATAATTCTATTTTTACCATCCGTAGCCAGGCCACCTGCCTGTTCGGCGATGAAGGCTAGCGCATTACACTCATACATCAGGCGTAACTTACCATTCTTGTCTTTTCCGGTGGCCGGGTAGATGTAGATGCCGCCCTTCAGCATGTTGCGATGAAAGTCCGCGACGAGTGACCCGATATACCGCGCCGTAAAGCTGTTCTCCTTGCAATGATCGAGATATTTGGTCACCGCTGGGGCAAACGACCGTGATTGCCCTTCATTAATGGAAAAAATCTTACCGTCTTCAGGCATCTTCAGGTCCGGATGGGACAGGAAATACTCACCGAGCGTTGGTTCGTAGGTGAATCCGTTGACTCCATGGCCAGTGGTATATACCAGCATCGTTGACGAGCCATAAAGAATATATCCTGACGCCACCTGTTCGGTTCCTTTTTGCAATATGTCCTGCTGCTGGATGGGTGTGCCTTCAGGGCTACGACGTCGATAGATTGAAAAAATCGTACCAATGGAAACGTTAACGTCAATGTTGGACGAGCCATCAAGCGGGTCGATGGCAATGACGTACTTTCCATCATTATTAAGGTCTACAAAAGATTCAGTTTCCTCAGAAATCAATGCGCAGACTTCGCCGCCTTTTGTCAGCGCCCTGGTAAATCTAATGTTGGCGAGTACATCCAGTTTTTGCTGGTTCTCCCCCGTTGCATTCTGCGATCCCATCGCCCCCATGATGTCGATCAACCCTGCTTTGTTTACCTCCCGGTTAACTACCTTGGACGCCAACGCAATATCACGGAGCAGTTGTGACAACTCGCCACTTGCATATTGAAATTGTTCCTGATTATTCTTGATGAATCGGTCGAGGGCAATACCAATGGAGTGTGCAATACGTGATTCTTCCATAAATTTTGAGTAATTCGCTAGAGAATTAGCGGTACTTTAAAGTTAATGTAGAATTGCTGCTATTCAACCTGAAAAGCATGAAATATCCGTTTCACGTATTCAAATTCGGAGGCGCTTCGGTTCGTCATTCGCAGGCGATACAAAATGTGGCCGACATCGTGCGACCCTATCAGGACAAGCAACTATTGGTTGTTGTCTCGGCCATGGGCAAGACGACCAATGCACTGGAACGGGTGGTCAAAGCATACCAGACCGGCAAAGATTTCCAGGCCGAAATTGAAACGGTCCGGCAATACCATCTTCAGGTCATGAAGGACCTCTTTCCCGTTAGCCATACGATTTGGGAAACGATAGAAGATGATTTCAACGGTCTCTCCACCCGGATGACGCCCACACTTACACCAGATCAGTTGTACGATCAGATCGTTTCCCAGGGTGAGCTTATCTCGACTCGGATCGTGGCCGCCTTCTTGCAGCACGTTGGCCTCCGAACGGTGTGGATCGATGCACGGGAATTTATTCGAACGGACGCGACTTACCGCGAAGGGAAAGTTGATTGGGAAACCACCGAAAAGAAAATTCAGACCTTGACGCCGCGGTTGCAAGAACATGTGATTGTGACGCAAGGATTTATCGGCGGAAATCAACACGGATATACGACGACTCTCGGCCGGGAAGGCTCAGACTATTCCGCTGCCATCTTTGGATCCTGCCTGCCTGCGGTCAACGTAACCATCTGGAAGGATGTCCCTGGCGTTATGAATGCAGATCCGAAACGCATCGCGGAAGCAGTGGCATTTAAAGAACTCCCCTTTCGTGAAGCAGCCGAAATGACTTACTATGGAGCGTCGGTAATTCACCCCAAAACCATCAAGCCGCTCGCCAACCGGAACATTCCTTTGCTGGTGAGGAATTTTGATAACCCCGACCTGCCGGGCACCCGAATTCATGAAATAAAAGTTGAGAAACTTCCGCCCCTTATTGTATTCAAAGAAAATCAATGCTTGATTTCCTGTGCCGTGACCGACTACACATTTATCGATGAGCAACAACTCAGTCTTATTTTTAGTGCCGTCTCTGAGCAGAATCTGAAGATCAATGTGATGCAGAATTCGGCTATCTCGTTTTCTTTCTGTGTCGACTTCCGGGAAGACAAAGTACTCCAGCTGATCGCAATTCTTTCTAAGCACTTTAAAGTGTATTACAACACCGGACTTACGTTGATCACGGTGAAGAATTATGATGAGGCAACCTACACGAAATATCGCCGTCAGGAAGGTCTTATCCTTGAGCAGTCATCGCGGTCGACTCTCCAGGTCCTGATAAAAGGTTAGTGCCCACGTTTGTCAGCGAGGTGGTTTACGAGGGCCTCCACAGATCGATCCAGAATTTCAAAAACCTCCTGAAAATCCGCTTCGCTTCCATAATAGGGATCAGGTACATCACCCCCACCCAATGGATCAAATGACCGCATAAGAAGAACCTTGGCGTGATGCCTCGGGTCACTTATCGAAAGTGCATGACGGAGGTTATTGTTGTCCATTACAAGAATTCTGTCAAACACTTCAAAATCATGCGGCGACAATTGCCTGGCGGTATGCATCATGGACACGCCATTTTTGTGCGCATTCCTGACCGTGCGTTGATCAGGAGAATCTCCCAGGTTATAATCGCTGGTGCCGCACGAATCGGCCCTAAACCGATTCTCGTGGCCAAGGGCAGTGACCTTATGAACGAAAAGGGCCTCCGCCAGCGGGGACCGGCAAATATTGCCAAGGCAAACAAATAGTATCTGCATCCTTGTTGATTGAAACCCAAAAATAACAATCCCCGAGGGCTTCTATAGTAGGCACAGGATTCTTGAATTCAAGTTTATCATTTCGTTCAACGATCGTTAGATTTACGGACCAAACCACATCCCATGGAACTGATCAAAGTAAATCCCCAGATAGCACCCTTTATCGCCCTCATTGAACTGAATCGTCCCAAAGAACTCAATGCCTTGAATCCACAACTGATGCAGGAAGTGCGCGACTCACTTCAGGAACTGGACCGCAACGAACAGGTCAGGGTCATTATCATCACCGGCAACGAGCAAGCCTTTGCCGCTGGCGCCGACATTAAGCAAATGGCCGACAAGAGTGCTGTGGATATGCTGCTATTGGACCAGTTCAGCACCTGGGATCAAATCCGAAAAACAAAGAAACCCATCATCGCTGCTGTCTCCGGTTTTGCTTTGGGCGGGGGTTGTGAATTCGCCATGACATGTGATATGATTATCGCATCCGAGACAGCCAAGTTCGGGCAACCTGAAATCAAACTGGGGACAATACCCGGTGCGGGAGGAACACAGCGACTAACCAAGGCACTGGGTAAGGCCAAAGCAATGGAGCTCATTCTGACAGGAAGATTTCTCTCTGCCGAAGAGGCGCACTTCTATGGACTTGTGATCAAGGTGGTGCCGGTCGAGTTTTACCTTACCGAGGCCATTGGACTTGCCAAAGAGATTGCGGCGATGTCACCCATTGCTGTGCAGTTGGCGAAAGAATCCATCAATCGTTCGTTTGAAACGTTGTTGGATGAAGGGCTTATGTTCGAACGGAAGAACTTTTACCTGACGTTCGCCAGCGCCGATCAGAAGGAAGGAATGAAGGCTTTTGTAGAAAAGAGAAAGCCCTCGTTCCAGGGTAGGTAACGAGGGCTTTCGAAGGATCGTTTTCGATCCGGAATAAGTTATCTTACTGCGATACCGAATCCAACCGTGATCGTGTTGTAACGCTGAAAGGTGTAATCACCATGGAGGGTGAAGATGGCTAGCTTCAAACGCAGCCCGCCGGTAATCCGGGGGCCGGAAACACTTGAAGAAATACTAACCGGATCCGTCAATGTAATTCCTGTAGTTGCGTCTGGATAAGAGCCAACTGCCTTGAACGAGCCGCTTGAAAAATTGTACCCTATTCCACCGTAAAGTGAAAGGACGGAAAATTTCTTTCCAATCAAAGCCTGAATCGTTGTTGCACTGAAGTCGGCCTGCCCCTTCTGGTTTGGGTTGTTCGCGGCATCAAATGAAACTTCCGAATTGAAAGTTGTGTATCCAATAAGTGCTGATAAATCAAAAGGCACTTCTTTGATACCTGGGATGTGTTGCTTAATGTCATGTTGAATGGCAAATCCGAGGAGGTTGACTTTTGCTCCGGCCGAATTCACTGATGCCCACCTTACTTTAACATCCCCTACAACTGGAATCCCAATACCTATATTAACCATAGGAAGCGGCAGACCACCCAGCGGAATGTCCTTAAGATTAATCCCCGCAGGGCCCTGGAAGTCTGAACCAGGTATCTCAGTTCCTGTACTGGGATCCTTATAGCGATAGGTTGGAGCAACATCTGAGCCTACGAATGTAGGCGCATTACCATCTGCAGGTGAAATCAGATTCAGTGTTGTCAATTTGCTATTATCAACCTTGTAAAATGAGTCATCCGATGGAAACTGAATGGAACTCACAGAAAGAGTAAGGTCGAATCCAAACTTCTTGTGTGTCGCGGCGGTATTGGCCCAACCTTGATTCAATCCGCTTCCAATGGCATTCAAAACGGGCGTCAGGTATCCTTGCGCCAAATAATTAGCATCCGCCTGACTACCTTTCAGCAGTTGGTCCAGATCAGCTTGTCCCATGGTCCTGCTCGACACAAACACGGCAGACACGCAAACGATTAGGGTGATGTATTTTCTCATAGTTGGGGTAAATTGTTTCTGAAATATAGTCAATTGAGAAATAAACATGAAAATCACCAGCCAGGCACCCCTAAGGGGAACACGGCTGAAACTCTATCTTTATGGCCGCAAACCGATGGCAGAACTCGCATATACCCTTGGAATTTCATTATTGCGCACGATTTATCGGGTGGCAGCGTGGTTTAGCCCTAAAGCGGCAGCCTTTCGAAAAGGCCGCAAAGACCAGGTCGACACCTTAAAAGCTGCCTTCCCGCAACCCCCTCCTCAAACACCCTTGGTATGGTTCCATTGCTCGTCCCTGGGAGAGTTCGAACAAGCCCGCCCAGTGATTGAATTACTTAAGTCCTGGCGGCCGGAAATCCGTGTGTTACTTACCTTCTTCTCCCCTTCCGGCTACGAAGTACGAAAAGACTACACATTCGCAGACTACGTCTTTTACCTTCCGTGGGACACCCACTCAAACGCAAAATGGTTCGCCGAGAATGTCCGGCCAGCGTTAGCCGTTTTTGTAAAATATGAATTCTGGTACCATTACAGCCGGGCGTTGAAGGCAAATAACATTCCCATTATTTCTATCTCGGCCATTTTCCGGCCAGACCAAATTTACTTCAAACCGCTGGGCGCTTTTTTCCGTGGCATTCTCCGAAATTTCAGTTTCTTCTTCGTTCAAAATCAAGAATCTGTTGATTTGCTTAACACCATTGGCATTTCTTCAACACTTGCAGGTGACACCCGATTCGACAGGGTAAACGAGATCGCAAAGCAAGCAGACAATAATCCGCTTGCCGTCCGGTTCAAGGATGGAAAGAAACTCATGGTGATTGGCAGCGCCTGGCCCAAAGACATGGACGTGCTCATTCCATTCATCAATAAGAATCTGGGCACACTGAAATTTATTATCGCCCCACACGAAATTGAAGAACGCTTTCTCTCTGCTATCGAAAGTGAGATCACGGGAAACATAGTTCGCTATTCACGAACCAAAGACAGTCAGGTGGTGAATGCCGACGTGCTTCTTGTTGATCAAATGGGTTTACTCGCTCAACTTTACCGCTATAGTGAATTTGCTTTTGTGGGTGGGGGTTATAGAGAGGGGCTGCATAATATACTGGAAGCTGCCTGTTATGGTATTCCCATTTTTTTTGGCGATAAGGCGATTGGCAAATTCCAGGAAGCCACAGACCTGATCAAATTGGGCGGCGCCTTTAGCGTTCGTGATACACCAGACCTTGATGAGACATATCAACTGATCACGCGTACAAATTCTGCTTATCAACAGGCATGTAGTACGACACGAGAATATGTTGCTAAAAACCTGGGGGCTACCGCAATCATTGTTGACCGTTGCAAACAAACGCTTGAGGCATGGAAGGGCGCATACTGAAATCGACCGGGTCGTGGTATGAAGTGCTGGGGGAAGACCGGAAGGTTTACCTGGCCAGGCTCCAGGGCAAACTGAGGCTTGACGAAGTCAAAGAAACAAACCCGGTCGCTGTCGGTGATCTGGTCGAGCTGATCATCGACGGTAAGGATGCTTCAATCAGTGAAGTAAAGCCCAGAGACAATCATATTCTCCGGCAATCGGTCAAGAAGACGGGACACAGCCACGTCCTTGCCGCAAATGTCGAACAGGTGCTCCTGATCGCCACAATCAAACAACCCCGGACATCCACGGGCTTCATCGACAGATTTTTTGTGAGTGCAGAATCCTTCCGAATTCCTCAGGTTCTCATCTTCAACAAGAAGGACTTACTGACACCGGCAGAGCGGGAACATGTGGATCAGCTTCAAAATTTGTACGGCTCTGTCGGCGTAACAACAGAGCTGATCTCAGCGACTTCAACCGAATCACTCCTTCCCTTGCTGGAACTGCTGAAAAACAAGACCACCCTGATCGCTGGCCATTCTGGCGTGGGGAAATCCACCTTGCTGAACCGCCTCTATCCACACCTCAAACAAACGGTGAGCGAAGTGTCTCATGCTACACAGAAGGGAACCCACACAACCACCTTCGCCGAAATGTTCCTGATCGATTCCAATACGTTTGTTATCGACACGCCTGGCGTCAAGGAGTGGGGGCTGTCCGAAATGCAACCTCAGGAAATTTCAGATTATTTTCCTGAAATGCGGGAGCTCCGACTGGAGTGCAAATTTGGCTCACGCTGCCTTCACCTCAGCGAGCCAAAATGCGCTGTCTTGCAGGCACTCGAAGACGGACGTATTGCCCCTTCCCGGTACGACAGCTACTTCAGCATAGTCTCTGGCGGAGACAATCGCAAATAGCTAGAAACTCGCTCCCAAGAGTTTCAAATACCGCCAGGCGAGGCTCCAGGCGCCGACCATGACTGCCTGTTTAAGTTCGTAGCGGATCCGCCTTTGCAAAGCAGTGAAATCCTCCTTTTCTACACAAAGGGCCAAAGCCTTTTTGCAAACCACAAAGGTCGACTGTTGCTGAACACTTGCTTTAGCATACTGTTGCCTACCCATTGAAGTGGTCAATACCCTCCTCTTGACAAGCGCTTCCGGAAGGTATACGTATCGTGTCCGTCGAGCTGATCGCACCCAGAAATCGAAGTCCTCGTAGGCCAGCGATTCATCATACCCACCCAACTCATCCAACAGGGACTTTCGCATCATCATGGTTGGGCTGTTAATAAAATATCTGGCAAGTATTTCCGAAAAGATCATTCCCGAAGGAATTGTTGAGTGCGGAAATTTGTCAGAATGAAAACCTGTGGTGAGGGCGTTTTCATCCATGAGTTCAGCATCCGAAAACTGAACGCCACATTCCGGGTTTGATTCGAAGACAGCAACTCCACGCTCCACGCGTTTCGCAGTCAGAATATCGTCAGCAGCAAGGTCGATGATATATTTACCCTGCGCAATCCAGAGCCCCCGATTGAAGGCACGGCAATTTCCCAAATTTGCAGGGAGCTGAATAAATGCGACAGCCGGATGATGAGTTACAAAATCGCGAATGATTTCAGCGCTGCCATCAAGACTGAAATCATCAATTACAATTAGTTCAATGGGTGAGTAGGTTTGATCGATGACCGACTGTAGCGCATCCCGGACGAACCGCTCGTGATTGTAACACAGACAAATGACAGAGACCAGGGGAGGCATCAGGCAAGTTGTTTCTCAAAGGTAAGTTTGATGGAGGGCACTGCGCCAAGCCGGAGTTTAAACTCAAGGAGGCTGAAATTAGGTTGTCCGTGAAGCGCAGAAGTTCCAAGATCGAGTAAGTGAATTTTTTGATGCTCGCAATACCGGTAAAGTCCACCCAACAAGGTCACCATTGGACTTATGGCGTCATGTTTTTTCAGGTGTCCGGAATAGAAGTTATACAAGATATCGCGATGTACCCGGATGGCGATTGACGCAGCGACCAATTCTTTATGTAAGAAAGCGCCAGACAGAACAAACTCGTTTTTAAATTCTTTCACTGTTGCTTCAAGTTCAGGCAAGGTCATACTGAGCGCATGCGCCCGCTGTTCTCTGCACTTCAAAATGAGATGATATACCTCTGCCAGATCACTCAACAGGAGAAGCTTAAAAGTCAGTCCCTTCAGCTTAGCCTGCTTCAATTTTCGTTTTTCCCAGATCTCAATTTTCTCTTCGAATGCTAACCGATCAATGCGTATTCCCGAGCTCAGCTCAGCATTGGAAATTCGAAATCCCTGGTTGATCAGGATCGTATGAAGAAGTTCTCCCGATTTCCGATAAGACAACGGCGGTTCGGTAAGGGAAATGATCGCGACACCCGCTTTACTGAGCAACCGCTCTACTTGTTGAACAAATTCGTAAAGCGCTTGGGGGGCTAATTTTTCAGAAAAGAGCAAGGAGCCAAACGGCGCACGTAGCGGTGACCGTGCAACATGATCAATGATATGAAAGGCCACCTGCGCCATGACTTTCTGATTGGGCTTTCTTAGGAGATAGAAATGTAACCATTGCGGAGACTGCAATGTCAGGTGCCTTTCCTGGCCAAATAGGAAATAGTCAAAGTCCGGAGAAAATCCGGCGGGTAGTTCTGTCGAAACGCTATACCCCTTTTCCAATTAGTAAGGAATTCCGAGTTTCTTATAGATAAAATGCATTAACCATGCGGGGCCAATCAGGAGAAACTGAAGGTCTTTTAAAAACGATGGCTTCTTTCCCTCCACTTTGTGTCCGTAGAACTGACCAATCCAGGCAAGCACAAAAATAGTCAGACTGGCTGCCCACAGTGGAGCGCCAGAAGTAACAACGAGTTGAGTCATCAATAGGCAGAACGCACCGAACAACATCATGCCCACGGCCAGCGGCAAAGACAAAGTAACGTAGTAGGCCAGCAGAATGATGAGAAGAACAGTTGCCCAGTTGGCATAGGGGTTCCCTTCGCCAAGAATTGTTTGCACAATACCCGAAGGAATAGCAGCGACCATTCCGACTACACTAAAAAAGATCAGCGGAACACAAATCCAATGAATAGTTTTGTTAGTAGCGTTCTGATGACTTTCGCCATACTCGGACAAGAGCTGATCTATTTTACGCATGGTCGAAAATTGTTTGATTACAAGAAATTAAAGTGAAACTAATTCAAAACACCAAGATCATCAAGCCTTGGTCTTGACCTTGGTCCAATCCTTAATTTGCCAAAATACCTTGCCGGTGGTCAGATGGTTTCCCTTCGCATCGTGAATCTTTACGATACAGGGGAGCACTACCGAATCGTTTGTGCGCAAGGGCCCGATGATCTCGTCCTGATACCAGGCGTCGCTGGTAGAGAATTCGGCAAACGCATCCATCTTCCCCTGATAATGGTAGTCCATTTCTATGCGCTGCATGATCAGGCGATACTTTTTGCTGTCCAGCCGTGACAACAGAAGAAATCCTGTGGCAAACTCCGAAATGGTAGCAAGGGCACAGGCGTGCAGGCCTCGAATGTGGTTAAAGTTGCTCTTTCGATAGGGGATTAAAGTCTTCAGATGGTGGTCAGAGATCTCCATTATTTGAAACCGATGAGGGAGATTAAACGGCACCATCCGTAGGTGGGCCTGGTTCAAAACCCAAAGCCAGAAGGCAGAGTGTTTCGCTTTTTCAAGTATCTTCGCGGCTTCGAACATGGCAAGTGTAGGTGTTTAAGTGTTAACGTAATAGCGTAACAAGGTTTCAATGTTGAAGGTAATCAAAAATTCTACTGCAGTATGAAGAAGAAGATTGTTGTTTTAGGAGCCGGTCTGGTTGGTAAAGCCATGGCCATCGATCTCGCAAAAACATTTGATGTCACATCCGTTGACATAAACGAAGCGACCTTGATGGAATTGAAGAATACCGGTGTAGCCACACAAAAGGCAGATCTCTCGGATGCCGAGGTACTTCGGGCCGTGATTGCCAATGCCGACCTGGTTGTTGGCGCAGTGCCCGGTTTTATGGGTTTCGAAACTGTAAAAAGAGTCATCGAAGCCGGTAAGAACATGGTTGACATTTCGTTCTTTTTGGAAGATCCCCTTGCCCTGAATGAGTTGGCAATCGCCAATAATGTAACCATTGTCACGGACTGCGGCGTTGCTCCGGGAATGGCCAATGTGATCCTTGGCTACCACGACAAAAAGATGAAGATCAGCCATTATGAATGCCTGGTGGGAGGCTTGCCTCTCGTGCGCATTTGGCCCTATGAATATATGGCGGTATTCTCTCCCATCGATGTTATCGAGGAATACATACGCCCGGCCCGTTACTTTAGAAATGGTGCCATTGTAACCCAGGAGGCACTCTCCGACCCTGAGCTTATTACTTTCCCAAAAGTGGGGACTCTGGAATCCTGGAACTCAGACGGGCTACGCTCTCTGATAAAAACCATGGGCCATATTCCTAACATGATTGAAAAGACCTTGCGGTACCCGGGTTGCATCGAATATCTGCGCGTCCTTCGTGAATCAGGGTTCTTCTCCTATGATGAAGTAGATGTGAAGGGAATGAAAGTCCGACCCATTGACCTGACCGCCAAACTGCTCTTCCCTAAATGGAAGCTGAAGCCCGGTGAAGAAGAGTTCACAGTGATGCGCATCCGAATGACTGGTGTGGAGAACGGGAAGAACGTGACCCACGAATATAATCTTCTGGACCGAACCGATAAAACCGGAACGCTTTCCATGGCACGGACGACAGGCTACACCTGTACCGCGGCTAGCCACTTGGTGTTGGATGGAAGTTATTCTCGCAAGGGAATTTCTCCCCCCGAGTACCTGGGTGAACATTTTCAGTTCATGATCCAGTATCTCCAGGACCGCGGCGTTCACTACGAGGCGAAAGTCACGGGTGCATGATCCCCGAAGGGCCAGCACGAACAATCTCCAATGAGGAAGTCAATGCGCTCCCCTTGGGTGCTTACGACGGCGAAATCGTTGTTATTTCTGATCCGGAAAAGGTAGCCCCTGCCTTCGAAGAGATCAGTGCCTACGACCGTGTTGGCTTTGACACCGAAACAAAGCCGGTGTTTGTTCGCGGGCACCACAATAAAGTAGCGGTCCTGCAAATTGCCACACCGGTCAAAGCCTACCTCTTTCGCCTAAATACTACTGGCCTGACTCATGAGATGAAGGAATTCCTGTCAAATACAAAAATTCTTAAGATCGGTGTCGCCATTCGTGACGACATTAAGGCACTTCAGTTACTTAAGAAGTTTAATCCAGGAGGCTTTGTAGAGTTAACTACTCTCACTAAAGCTGCGGGATTTGAAGTTGAAGGCGTGAAGAAGCTGACGGCACTGGTCCTGGGGTTTCGAATCTCCAAGGGCGCGCAAACCAGCAACTGGGAAGCTCCAAAACTCGATGAGAAGCAAATCCTATATGCGGCAACAGATGCCTGGGTTTGTCTTCAAATCTACGAAGCCATCAAGGTACCGTTGATGTGGGATGATACGCCGTGATCTGAGAATTAAGGGTCTACAAATCTTATCCGCGCAATTTTTTCTATTTCACTTCCGGAGACTTGAGGTTGGCCTTCAGTGTTCTTCGCGCAAGAATAACGGCGATCACTGTTAGCACGGCACCCAGCAGCATGGCAGCTCCGGGGAAATACACAGCACCGCCGGGCTTTGTAAAAAATGCAAACAGGCCGTTCATAAGTATAGGTCCAATGATTGAAGTTGCGCTCATGAGACTTGTGAACCCTCCCTGCAACTCTCCTTGCGCATTTGGCGGCACCACCCCCGACATAACTCCCTGCATAGCCGGTCCGGCAATACCTCCGAGGCAATAAATAAGCGTGAAGGCATACATCATCCATCCTTCGGTGGAAAAGGCAAAGAGTAGAAATCCCAAAGCATAAAACCCAAGACCAAAGTATACGCTTCGCTGCTGACCAAGCTTCGGAATAATTTTACGAATCAGTACCCCCTGAACTAGGGCAAAGGCAAACCCAATCACCGCAAGGGATATTCCTATGTTAGTCGGGGTCCACTTAAATTTTTCAATGGTGTAGTACGACCAGTTGCTCTGCACGGCGTGAGCGGAGATATATACAAACGTCAGGGCAATCAGAAGGCCTGAGATAATGGGGTACTTCCACAGGCTTTGAAGCGTGCCTATGGGATTGGCGCGCTTCCATTCAAAAGGCCGGCGGTTTTCAGGTTTCAGTGACTCCGGCAGAATGAAATAGCCATAGAGCCAATTAAGCAGGGTTAGTCCTCCGGCCACCATAAATGGAACACGGGCGCCAAAGTCACCGAGGAGACCACCAATCATGGGACCAATGATAAAACCCAGACCAAATGCAGCGCCGATGACGCCGAAATTCTGAGCTCGATTTTCTGGCGTGCTGACATCGGCAATGTACGCACCCGCTGTAGTGAAGCTTGCGCCCATGGCTCCGGCCACGATACGGCCGATAAACAACCACCCAATAGAAGGTGCAAAGACGAGAAAGAGATAGTCAATCCCAAAGCCGAAAAGCGAACCCAGGAGAACAGGACGGCGGCCGAACCGATCGCTGAGACCTCCTACAATGGGAGAACAAAAGAACTGCGTGATGGCGTAGGACGAGATAAGCCATCCACCGTAAGTAGCAGCTACGCTCAGCGTTGCTCCTTCGCCAATCAGCGACATCACCAACTTGGGCATGACGGGGATGATGATGCCAAATCCCGTGACATCAATGAGCAGCGTAATGAAAATGAATACTACCGCTGGCGGGCGCTTGGACATGGAGGGAGAATGATATGCAAAGTAGGAATTGTGATGTTAATAAGAAATAGGAGCAAGCCAGACACTCGATATTTGGTGTATAGCATTTAACATTTCCGCACCCCGCGTACTTGTCTCAATAAATTGAAGATCCCATGGCCTTCAGTAGTGCGATCTTCTCCCTTACTTTCTCTTCAACCCTAAGCCGAATCTCCAGTCGCATCATTGTTTTGTCCGTAAATTCCTGCTCGAGAATCACAAGTTCAAAGTCCTTGATGAGCTTCATGATCTCAGGTGTAGCCGAAAATTCGAAGTTTATGGCAAGAGCAGTCACAACCTCCTTTTTTATTTGAACCGCCTTTGACAATGCATCAGCAGCGGCGCTTCGGTAAGCGCTAATGAGTCCGCCGATGCCTAGTTTCGTGCCGCCGAAGTATCTCACAACAACGACCAGCACATTGGTCAAGTTATGGGAGCGAATCTGGCCCAGAATGGGATCACCTGTTGAATGATTGGGCTCACCATCATCGAAGGCGCGGAAGATATCCTTTCCAGGTCCCAGTATATAAGCGTAACCATGGTGGCGCGCATCAAAATATTTTTTTTTCAAAGATTTGAGGTGGCCCTTGATTTCCGCTTCGCCATTTACCGGGTATGCAAAGGCCAGGAACTTGCTTCCTTTTTCTTTGTAAAAGCCCTCGCTAGGGGTCTGGATGGTGGTGTAGGAAAAGATGCTCATGTAACCCGGAATCGACCAGAAGCGTCCAAAGGAAAAGATTCTTCCGGCCCCAAGCAACCTTTCGGAAACAGACACGTCCATTATGCTGTAAACCTTAATTCCCCATGAAGAAATTAGCCCTTTCAGCTCTATCAATCTTGGTCGTCACATTCGTGATGGCCCAAAACCGCGAAACACGCAGTGTTCCGGCTTTTACGAAACTCTCTTACCGCGTGCCCGGCACCCTGTACCTGAAGCAAGGAAGTCCACAGAAAGTAGAATTGGAAGGACCTGCCGATGTCATTCGTGAAATAGAAACAGAAGTAGATGGCAATCGACTTATCATTGGAAAAGAAGGGCGATGGATGAATTGGAACTGGGGTGAAAAAGATAATATCAAAGTATACGTTACCGTCCCAACACTTGAAGGCGTGAGTGTAAGCGGTTCCGGTAATCTTATCGCGAGCGACAAGATTTCAGCCGGAAATCTAGACTTGAATGTTAGCGGCTCAGGCTCTCTTCAATTGGAGTTTACTGCATCTGGAAATGTCGAAGCGGATGTCTCCGGCTCCGGGGACATGAACATCAAAGGCTCTTGCAATAACTTTGACAGTGATGTCAGCGGTTCGGGAAAAGTCAACATGACCGCTACCATACAAGGGGTGGCAGATTTGGGCATTTCGGGTTCCGGTAAGATCGTTGCTTCAGGCTCGGCAAGGGAAGTGAGGGCCGGTATCAGTGGTTCAGGAAAAGTGTTGGCGGGAGATCTTTCAACCGAAAAATGTGTGGTGCGTATTTCAGGCTCCGGGGATGTTGAAATTAACGTAAAGGAGGAACTTGATGCCACGATCAGTGGCAGCGGCAATATTACATACTCCGGAGATCCCAAGCGCGTGAATAGTCATGCATCGGGGAGCGGGAATGTCCGGAAACGGTAGAGGAATACAGAATACTGAATATTGAACAGCGAATCCTGAATGGCTAACTTCTAACTTCAGCATTCTACAATCAATATTCAATATTCCCCTTCCTCCTTCATCAATTGACCTTTTGCATAGCGCTGAAAATTTGAGTTGATTCATCCTATGATTGCAGAACCAAAGGTTACCCGACCTCTTCAAAACGTTGCTTTCTTCCACTTCGAAATGCGGACCATAGAAGGCCCGGCTTACGTGTTTATGGCTGTTGACGCATTGGACGGACATGCGTTCAACCTGCAGGTGGAACAAGACAACAGACCGGAAACAATATTGAAGAACATCTACTTATTGTTGGAAGATCCATATTTCGTGGAGCATGGCGGAAATGGAATCACACTGGTTTTGGAAGATCACGAAGACCTGGCCGATCGCATTCGGAAAATCCTAAAGCCCTTTCATGGGAAATTAATGTTCAATAAAGCATACAATAACTATTTGGCCAACCCGGTGATGCTGAGCATGCTGGAGTCAATGAAGGGGAAAGATTAGAAGAATACAGAATATTG
Source organism: Cyclobacteriaceae bacterium (assembly GCA_043750575.1). GTDB lineage: Bacteria > Bacteroidota > Bacteroidia > Cytophagales > Cyclobacteriaceae > ELB16-189. Next base: position 3,565 of record JAYVBH010000059.1, on the reverse strand, counting down.
AATACTGAACAGTGAATGCTGAATCGTGAACTTCTTACTTCAGCATTCTAAAAAGCAAGTTTAAACATTTCCGTTCGATTCAAAATATCGAACATCAAACACCGAATTTCCAACATCCAAGTGGGCCTCACTCCACTTTATTAGCATCCATGATGCACGAAGAGTTCCTTAGACGCAAATCACCGCAGCGTCTCACTCACCCCTTGCCCTCATGCCTCAGCACCCCTTCCACAATCAAATACTGCGCGAGGATGTAGGTGAGCATGATCAGGGATCCAGCGAAAGCAAAGGAGGTGTGAAATTTATTAATCGCGAGAATAGAATCGGAGGCCATGAAGAGCAGCGCACCAGCGGTGACAAACCAAAAACTATCCAAGTACGTGCGGCCGTAGCGGAAGATGGCCGTCATCGCCATAAGCATGAGCACCACAGAGTACACCATTACCGGAATAGTGAGGGGCCCCAGCTTTGGAACAAGCACTACCAATAGCCCAGTGCCGGCCAACACAACCGGAAAAGCATATCGCAGTTTCTGCGTCGGCAGCAGTTCGTTGGATTTATCTTCCCACTGCAGCTGACGGTAAGCCACGATGTAGAGGACGTGGCCCAAGAGGAAAGAAACCAATCCCAAAATGAAAAACAGCTCACCTCTTTCTTGTCCCATCAGCAAAATATCACCCGTCCAACAAAAGAACATGGCGCGGATCAAGGTACCGTTGCGGATGGATGTCATAGACAGATAATGCCCAATCAGGACAAGCATGATCATTGGTTTGGCCACCAGCTGTACCTCCGCCCACCCCCGTGACACAGCGAGCAACTCGCAGATGCTAACGACCGCAAAGAGAATGAGAAACAGGCTATAACGCTTCATGGAAGGCGGGTTAAACAACACCATAAATATAGCAAAGCCGACTGTATCCATTACCGGTTGCCAGGTAGCCTGTTGACTGGTCGCCGGTATTACGGAGTCAAATTTCGAAGCGCCTGGGGACTGGAAACTTGCAACTTGCTACCCGTGCACCACGACAGGCTCCACGGTGCTACGACGCAACCAAAGCAAATACAAAAACGCTATCCCACTGAGAATGCTACTGATGAGGAATGTTACGAAAATCATTGAGCTCTTGTCGCCATAGATCAGGCCGGAGAGAAACGCTCCAACACCAATTCCAAATTCCATAAAAATATAAAGGGATGCTACGCCGCGCCCTTTGTGTTCCGGGTCGCTGAGGTCGGCAGCCCAGGCAAGAAGTGTCGGCGAGGTGGCACCCTGGGCCAGGCCATACATAAATGCGCCGATGATCAACATCGTTTTGCTTTCCGACAGGCCAATCGCCAACACAGCCAACGCCATAAACGCTGTGGCGATCCGCAATACTGTCACGCGACCAATGCGGTCAGAGGCACGGCCCGCCAGGAGTCGAATCAAAAAAGAGGCAACCGTGAAGTAAGTGAACAAGAGTCCTTTGTTCTCGATGCCCATGTTCGTACCAAAGTCAGGCATGATGGTGAAGAGGTTACCGTAAGCGTAGGCACACAGCCCCATGACAATGCACGGGGCGAGGACGCGCGGTTCGAAGAGATCTTTCTTTTCGATTTTTAACAACTTCCAGGAAATCGGATGTTTCTCGGTCATGGTCTCTTTAATCGTAAACACAATCAACGAAGAGAGGATAGCAAACCCAGAGGAGCAATAAAACATTACGTCCAGGGAATAGAGAGAGGATAACCAACCGCCGAGAGCCGGGCCACCAGCCATCCCCAGCGTCCCCGCAGTTCCCAGGAACCCCATCGCCTCGCCTCTACGTGCGGCAGGAATGATGTCGCCGAGGTACGCGGTCTGGCCCGTCGGTGTAAATCCGGTAGAAAAACCGTGAACAAGTCGTAAAAACAAAAATCCGAAGACCGTCGTGAGCCATGGGTACATCATGCTGCAGACAAAGCACACGAGCGAGCCAGCCATGATTACCGGCTTCCGCCCGATCCGGTCGGCAAGTTTCCCGCTGAAGGGCCGCGAGATCAGGGCAGTGACTGTGAAAAGTGCGATGATCAACCCTTTGTGCTCCCCTCCTCCCAGTGACGAGAGAAACGAAGGCAGTTCCGGCATGATCATGTTGAAACTCGCGAAGAAGAGCATGGAACTCGTACAGAGTAGCCAGAATTGGCGGTTATAGATTCGGGGGGAGCGGGATTTCAAATTTCAGAAATTAACCGCAGAGACGCTGAGGCGCAGAGATTTTTCGAAATCGACTTTATCATTCCAAAAATTTTCAATTTCTTAAATTGAGAGTTACTTCCTCACACTTGCTTCCGTTGCACCCAGCAGGAATGCCTTGATGAAGTCATCAAGGTCTCCATCAAGTACATTCTGCGCGTCGGTGCGCTCTACGCCAGTTCGCGCGTCTTTCACAAGTTTGTAGGGATGCAGGACGTAGTTGCGAATCTGCGAGCCGAAGTCAATTTTCATTTTGCCGGCCTCCACCTTATCACGTGCTGCATTGCGCTTGTCCATCTCCGCCTGGTAGAGTTTGGATTTGAGCATCTGCATGGCTTTCTCACGGTTAGCGTGTTGCGACCGTTCCACCTGGCAGACAATGACGATGCCCGTCGGCTTGTGGGTGAGCTGAACTTTCGTTTCTACTTTGTTCACATTCTGACCACCCGCTCCACCGGAACGTGATGTTTGCATCTCGATATCCGCGGCATTGATTTCTATGTTGATGGTATCATCTACCTCCGGATAGACAAATACTGAAGCGAATGAAGTGTGACGTCTTGCGTTGGAATCAAAGGGAGAGATGCGAACGAGGCGGTGTACTCCTGTCTCAGACTTCAATTTCCCGTAGGCGAAGGGCCCTTCAATTTCAATCGTTGCTGATTTAATTCCGGCCACGTCGCCGGCCTGGTAGTCTACTTCTTTAACCTTGTAGCCGCTTTTCTCGCCCCACATAATGTACATGCGGTGGAGCATGTCAGCCCAATCCTGACTCTCAGTGCCGCCGGCACCGGGGTTGATCTCGATCATGGCACTGAGTTGGTCTTCTTCCTTGCTGAGCATCTTCTTGAACTCTAGCTCCTCCACCGATTTCTCGGCCTTCCTGTACTCCACATCCAGTTCCTCTTCAGTAGCATCACCTGCCTCTTGAAATTCATTCAGGACTTCCAGGTCATCCACCTGCTTGCTGACTGCATCGTACGCGTCAGTCCATACTTTCTTAGCCCGAATGTCCTTCAGGATTGCTTCTGCTTGCTTCGAATTATTCCAGAAATCAGCCTGGTGGGTAATCCGCTCCTCGTCTTCGATTTCTACGCGTTTTCTATCGTAGTCAAAGATACCTCCTCAAGGCAGCCACGCGGGCCTTCACGTCTTTCAACTGGTCAGTGGTCATAGAATAGTTTAGGCAAAGGTAATATAGTTGAGGAATATTAGAAGGGGCCTAACTTCGATATTGGAAATTGGATGTTCGATATTTCTAAGTTCAACTAATAAGTGCAACACAAGCGGCAAAGAGAAAGGAGGATTGCTCCCCCTTTCAATTGACCGTTGCTTAAACTTGTGTTG
>JAYVBH010000058.1:0-57006 GCA_043750575.1 Cyclobacteriaceae bacterium | reverse complement strand
ATTTTGCGGTTGAAGAATACTTGATGAGACAGGCTTGAATCTATCTGTGTTCATCCGTGCAATCCGTGGCTAAACCCGCTAAACCACAAACAATAAATGCAAAATGTAAATCTTGGCCTAACCCTTTACCTCTTCGGTCTTATAGCTCATATCCTTTTCAAGGTCCGTCGTAAAGATCACCTTGATTTTCCAAAGCGCAATTCCAGGCCAATGGCCCAAGACCAACACAGGTTTCGTATGGCTCCTGTGGAACCTCATTTTAGAGACATCCTTTTCAATCTCGCCTTCGATGTCAGCAAAGTCTTCGTTGTAAATGGAAAGATCATTCTTGCCCTCTCGTAGTCGGTACTTCATAAAATCTATTTGTGTCATCGCAAAGGTAATCTTTACGTGATATACCCGATGAGAATTTCATCCTCGATTTGGTGCCGGATTGGGTATTGGTTATTCGGCCTGCAACGCGACAACTTTCACCGGACTAATTCCCTTGATCTTCATCCGGCTGATCGATTTACCATCCCGGTAGGGTTCAAAAGTCACTACAATCAAAACGGTTTTCGCCCCTGAAGGGATAGGCCAATGGACAATTTGCTCGTGCCCTACAGGAATCCAATTCTCCTCCTTGAGTAATTCGTCATACGTCATTTTCTTCGCCAGGGGGAACATGACAGATTCGGATTGGGTGGTTGTTCTGAGCTCAGCGTCCAGAAAAACAGCGATGAGTGTCTGCCGATAGTTGCTCACCGTGTACTTCTCAAGCTTGAGCATGGCGCTGGACAAAAGTCGGATGCGAATAGTTTGTTCCGCGCCGGATACAATGTTCACCTCGGTCTGTAGGTTATAATTGGCGCTTAGCCCGACCTCCCGGTATACCTCGAAACCCTGCAGGATACTGAGATCAAGATTGGGATACTGCCGGAAGTGCTTCTTGAACAAACCAACCAGGCGACCCCACATCGATCCGTCGTGGAAGCCTTCGCGAAAAGGCGCGAGCGCATCTTTGATCGCCTTGGCAACAGGATTGGCGAGCTTGTTCAGTTCCACCGACTTTTGAAAAGCCGCATTGATGAGCGCAGGTTTTTTGGAACCCCTCCGGCTTCGGATGTGCTTTCCATAAAGCTTGCTTCGCACCTGGGTCACCTCGTTGAAGGTGCCCGAAAAAGAAAACATGGGGTTCATTTTGGCCATAAACTCCTTTTTTTGTATACTCGTGAATGACTTTTCTAATATACCAAAAAGAGTATCTACAAGCAACCAAGTCGGTTTCAGGTCAGTATTCCAGATATGCTTATAGGGACCTTATAGGGACTTTATAGAGACCTTAAAGGGACATGCTCTAACGATTCTCCTAATATCCCCCCTTTCTTCCCTTAATGTTTTCCATTGGTGACTCCGGATAAACACGCATTGCTGCCTGCCGTTGCTTCCTTGTCCTATAGTATGTGCTGTCCAAGGGGAGCCTTTGGCACTTGAAGGCGTCTCAAGCTGGGGAATGCCTTTCAAAATGATCAGGAAAAAATTGCAGGAGCATTTGAAAGCCCCATTGATTGCGGATTTCACGCTGAATATCTTCCCATCAAATTATATTGTCATGGATGCAGCGGATAAACATGCTCGATGTGAGGAATTACCCATTTACAAGAAGGGCATAGAGATATTCGATGTAGTCCATCAGATTTCAAAACTTATCCCCGAGGACAATGTAATGCTTCAGTGCATTAAAAGTGAAATGATCGTGGATGCAGCGAATTTGACAGTCAAAATTGCTGGTGCCGAGGGTGCTGGCCTGTATGACATCAAAATGGAGGCGGCAGCGATTATCCGAAAATCAGCGCGGGACCTGATGGTGAAGAACCATTCCCTTGAAGCGTTTGACTTCAAGGAGGTATATTATTTTAAGATCGTCCGCGATCTCCTTGAAGAGTACCGACTATTGTTTATTGAATGGGTCGCAGGTTTTGACCGATGGGACTATATCATCGATCGTTGGGGACTCTTCAATCCGCCTGGTGTTGGCCCATTTGACAAAGATCCAGACGATGATATCCCGTTTGACGGCAAAGCAGGAGATCAATGAGGTGCGCAGTGGATCTCAGTTGGTCGGGACACCTGATCGAAGGGTTGCAAGCTAGGACGCAATTTCTGAGGCATTCAGAAGTACGTCTCCACAGCAAACTTAAACTGATCAATGAAGATCTTCTTAAAAGCTGTGATGTTGTTTTGCTCGTAAAACAGCAGTAGCGCTTTCTTGTACGCAATCGGGTTCACCGTACGAAATGACAGGGGACAATGGTTGGCACTGATGAGGATGGCGTTGCTGATGATGCGGGCCGTGCGCTTGTTGCCGTCCGTGAAGGGCTGGATGTAAGAGATCAGCACCAGGGACAGTAGGGCCTTTGAAAACACAATGTCCAATCCATTGATTAAACTGCACATGCCCTCCAACACGTCCCTTATCTGGAATTCGTTGTCCAGCGGTCGGTAGTTGGTTCCGGTGATGCCAACCACCCGCTTGCGGATGTTTCGCTCCACATTCATTTCTTTTATTAGGATGCTGTGAATCTCTTCAATCCTGGCAATGGATAGCGGTTGAATGTGGCCGGGTTCTTCAATAATAAGATCGAAGGCCTCCTTGTGATTCAGTAGCATACTGGCCTCTTCACGCGTTTTGCCGGCGGCTGTCTCCTTATCTTTCAGCAGACGCTCGGTTTCCAAAAGGGAATAGGTGTTCCCTTCAATCTGCGATGATTTCCAGCTCAGGTCGATAGCCAGACGTTCCAGCTCTTTGCTGTATTCCGGTTTGGAGAGGTTTGAAATTTTCTCCCGATAGCGCTGCTGGAGCGTATTCAGGCGGTTTATTTCTTCGGCAGTAAATACGGGCACTTTCTGCAGTAGGTCAATGAGGGAATGATTGTAGCTGCGCCTGATTTCGCGCTCATCGATTTCCTTTTTAAAGTATTCTTCCAGATCCACGGGGTGTAACAGCTCATAGGACTGGCTCACCCGGTAACGTGTGGCCTTTCCCTTGCCTGTGGTGACCAGGAGATTCTCCTCCATTAAGTGTTGGAGGGCGCGTTTCACAGTGGCATAGGCTAGTCCGCTCGCGAGGCCGTCATGGATTTCCTTCGAGGAAGCATTCGGGTTTTTCTGAATGAACGAGATGATCAGGCCATTCTTATCGGTTATTTTCTTAGCCATGGCTCATTTGCAGATCAAAGATATACTTGTTAAAGCTCAAAAATAACAAGAAATGAGCTGTATTGTATTGTTTATTGAGCTTAAAATCAATAGGGATCACTTTAATGGCATATACAACTCAGAATTAGTCAAAGTACTCACCAATTCGAGGCTGGATTGAGCCCAATTCTAAGCTGGATTTGGTCAAGCCCTTCGGGCGGTATGGACAATTGGGGGTATCTTGAATGTCGATGAAGCGCCGCGATTTTCTCAACAAAGCCTCTGGTGTTACTGCAGCAGCAGCTGCCCTTCCGCTGTAAGACTTATTTGCCAGCGTAAACACGCTGGTGGCGCAATCATCAACTTCCGATGTGAACTACGATGTGATCGTCCTGGGTGTAGGAAGCATGGGCTCCTCCACATGCTACCATCTTGCCAGTCGGGGCGTAAAAGTATTGGGCATAGAGCAGTTTGATATCCCTCATGAGCTCGGCTCACACGCGGGTCAGAGCCGGATGATCCGCAAGGCATATGCCGAACACCCGGATTATGTGCCGCTGCTCCAGCGTGCTTATGCCAACTGGCATTCACTGGAGGCAGAGACGGGGGCGGAACTCTATGTGAAAACAGGTATCCTTCATATCGGACAGAAGAATTCACCCTATATAGCCGGCGTCCGGAAATCTTCATCATTGTATTCAATCCCTGTCAATGATGTATCACACAAGGAAATGGCAGCGAAGTATCCGCAATTCCGCATACCCGACAGCTATGAGATCGTTTTCGAACCTGATGCCGGGTTTGTAACGCCCGAACGATCGGTATTGCTGTTCACGGAGCAAGCAATCAAGAAGGGCGCAGCGATACACACCAAGGAAAAGACAGTGTCTTGGAAGCGTGAGGATGGGACCATAACCGTGACGACCAACAAGCAGACTTACCAGTGCAAGAAACTGGTGATCACGGCAGGTCCATGGGCTGGGAAAGTGATCTCAGGAATATCAAAAAACCTCAAAGTCACCCGGCAGATGATCGCATGGGTTAATCCCCGCAACTGGAAGGCGTTTGAGCTCGGAAACTTTCCCTGTTGGACTATCGGAGATTTTTATGGATTTCCTATTCTTCCTACATCGCGTTTTGGTGGACCAGTCGGATTGAAATTGGCGCATCATTACCATGGCATTGTTTCGGATCCGGATAACCTCAACCGGATTCCGTCAGCAGAGGATGAATCCATCCTGGTTGATTTTTTAAACAAGTTTTTTCCTGAAGGGTATGCCTCAACCCATGTGATGAAGACATGCATGTATACCAACACGCCTGATGAAAATTTTATTCTGGACTTCTTGCCTGGCTACGACAAAGATGTATCCGTCGCTGCAGGGTTCAGTGGCCACGGCTTCAAGTTCTCCAGTGTGGTTGGTGAAATTATGGCAGATCTCGCACTCAAAGGAAGTACTGACCATCCGATTGGTTTCCTCAACGCAAAGCGATTTTAGAAGCGTCAATTCAATGGATGATCGACAGCCGATACGGCAAATTCAAGAGTGAGGAGCGAAGATCTACAGTTCGAACATTTCAACTAACCCACTCTTAACCTTTTCAATATCTCCTGAAGATATTCTTCCTCGGCTTTCTTTCTGAATTCTACTTTCATCAACTGTCCTAACCTGATCCAGACATATTTCGCAGAACTTATTTTCAAACCGGATTTCTATTCGTGATGGGTAGCCGCGTAAAGTCGTTGTAAGAGGAGCGATGATAGCGGTTCCTAAAGCTGCGTTCATTTCTGATGGCGAAAGAATTATACACCTACGTTCCTTTTTCATCTCTGAGCCCACCGAAGGATCCAGGTTTACAAAGTGTACGTTAAACGGTCTTACCATGTCCAATCTTTTTCATCAAACGTATTAGTGAGAAGCGGGATGTTTTCTTTTTTATTGATTTTTTTGAAATCGGCCCATTTTCTTTTTGTAGCACTTTTTGTAGCGGCAATGGTAATGATGTTGTCTTTGATGCTAATGTCCACCTTGTCTTCAATTCCACATTGATCCAGATACTTTTTTGGAAGAATTACCCCTTTGGAATTACCTACTGCCCTGATTTTGGTTGTTGTCGTCATGGTTAATCGTTATAACACAAAGTTATAACAAATAGTCCCCCAAGGCAATTCGCCTTGAAAATTACGAATGAATTGTGGAGCGGTGGTGGATTGTGCACACGAAAAACCTGATTGTTCTTACATTCGCCTTTGGAGATATTAAACTGCTTATCACTAAAATCACCTTTCATTTGGTTAGAATCATGAAATACACGCCTCACGCTTCAATCTGCACACACTCTTTCAAGGGACTGGCATTCTGGTGTGCCTTGTTGTCGACGACACTAATTGTTGCAGCCTGTGGCAACGACAAAAAGCGTTCAGAGCAATACGTTTCAGATGTGAAAAATGCAGATTCAGTTCGTGAAGAAGTTTTGAGCGGCCTGAGCGGAGATGCTATCACAAAACAATTAAGTGCGATGGGCTTAGCGTTTCAAAGGGATGCGCTTAATGACATCACAAGGCTCAATCATTATCTCCAGCTTAGCAACCGCGGGGGTGCCGCAGCCAATCTCGGCGTATATATGTCGGACCTGGGCTATTTGACGGACCATGGGTTGAAAGAGGAGGCCAGGAGATATTTTGACGGATGCATTATGCTTTCGGATTACGTGGGTGTCAATAACCAATTCAGCCGCGCCGTTGACCTTAAGTTTTCGGAGATTATTTCAGGAAACGAAGACCTGCAGAAATCACTCGATATCCTCTTCAGGAATGCAACCGATCGGGAAGAAGGAGAAGGGGAGTTCAAGAAAATGCACGCTGCTGCTCTGGCCGGATACTATGTTGAAGAGTTATATCACCTGGTTGTTATTGCAAAGTCAGATCCTGCTGCTTCAGACAGCGCCCGGCAGGCCCAGGAGATAGCTGTACGGACGCTCATCAATCAACGTCAAGCGATGGGCAATCTCATTGGATATTTTGACCACCTTCAGTTGAAACCGGAAGGAATTGTTGTCTATCAGGAGATGCTTGCATTGCAGGCAAAGTACCTCAAGTTGGATGCTCAGACCATGAACGCATATTCAGATCAAGCCGCTGTTCTTGCTGATAAGCGTGTTCAAGATATTTTTGCCTCGATTGTCTCGCTCAGGAAATCAATAGTAGATTTCTAAGTTACATCTGGGTTTCAATTACGCGCTGAATCCATCCGGTAATCTTCTTTTCGAGTAATACCAGCGGCAAACTCCCTGAGTTCAGCACCTGGTTGTGAAATTCCCGGATAGAGAATTTGTCACCTAGGGCTTTTTCCGCTTTTGTACGCAGCTCCCGTATCTTGAGCTGGCCGACCTTGTAGCACAAGGCAGCTCCGGGCGTCGCCATGTAGCGTTCCACCTCAACAATAATCTTGTCTTCTGATTCAGCCTCATTGTCCAGTGAATACTGAATAGCCTGCTCGCGCGTCCAGCCCTGGGCATGGATGCCGGTTTCCAGAACAAGGCGGATAGCCCGGTGCATTTCCATGCTCAACATTCCGAAGTATTGATAAGGGTCTTCATAAAGACCAAGTTCCTTTCCGAGAGACTCAGCATACAATGCCCAGCCTTCCACGAACACGCTGATGCTTTCCGGGTGGAGGAACTCCGGGAGTTCGTTGTTCTCTTGTTGCAGTGTGAGTTGATAGTAGTGGCCTGGCACAGCCTCGTGGAGGTACAGGGCTTCATCGGCGTAGGTGTTGTAGGTCTTTACGTCGGGGATTGGAACATAGAAGACACCTGGGCGCGAACCGTCTTTATTGCCAGGAAGAAACTCCGCACTGGCCGATCCTTCGCGGAAAGCTTCTGTACGCCGCACTTCAAAACTGCCTTTCGGCTTCAGGTCGAAGAGTTCGGGCACTTTTTTATCAACGCGCTCACGAATGGTATTAAAATTGGCAATGACTTGCTCGGGCCTGGTAAACGGCATGAGCTTCTTATTTGCCCGCACATGTTCAAAGAAAGCATTGAGGTCGCCCTTGAACCCGACTTGTGTCTTCACCTGCTCCATCTCTCCGCGGATACGGGCCACTTCATTCTTTCCCATCTCATGTATGTCCGCGGCGGTCATGTTAGTCGTCGTGAAATACTTGATTAGGTATTGGAATGTTTCAGGCCCCTGAGGCAAGGCTACGATGCCCGAGGTTTCTCGTCCTGCCGGCAAGTATGTCCCAGTAAGGAAGTCCTGGAGCATTTTGTATTTCGGCCGAATCTTGATGTCGACCATATCGGCATACGCTTTCGAGAGCCGCTGACGGTCGGCAGGAGCAATATCTCCCGGGATCAATCCAATAGGAGCATAAAACAAATGTTCTTTCACAGGTGCGTTTACAAAACCGTCCAACTGTGGAATCATTTTCTTGATGAGAACCTTCGGCAAAACAAGCCCTCGTGCCATGCCCTGCTGCATCTTCACAACGGCAGTGTCGAGGAAGGGAAGGAAAGCATCGACACGGCGCAGCCACGTGTCATACTCCTCAACGGTCTGGAATGGCTGGAGGCTTCTTCCGCCGGCAAGCTGCGAGAAGTACAGGTGTAGCGATTGAATCTGAAGCAGCGGCATCAGCTCAAAGTTTGGCATGTCGTACATAGGCGAAGCGATGGTGGCTAGCGGATTGGTCAGGCCTTCGAGCTTAATGGCGCAATCCCATTTCATCACACCCATACTCATCCACTGAGAAGGGGTGACCTGTGTGGAGTCATAATTTGCTAACGCATTCAGGTACCGGCGGTAGTTGATGATGAGGTCTTCGCGATAGGGTGCTGAAATATAGTTTGCCACCTGATCATCATACTTTCTTTCTCCCGCCTTGGTTGCTTCAATGGGATTGATTCGTTTTTTGAAATCGTAGTACTCCTTAAAGAGACTGTCGATGGGAATTACAGACATCGTAGACTCAGACTTTTTTTCTGAGCAAGACAAAGTGCCGAGCACGATGACCGTGAGCAGCAGAAAGAATTGGAATGTTTTCATGGGATGTGTGTTTTAAAAGGGATGCAGGTTGCAAGTGTCAGGTTTCAGGTGTGTTGCGTCCTTTAATTGTAACCTGTCACCTGTTACCAGTCACCTGTTACCAGTCACTTGTTACCAGTCACTTGTCACTTGTTACTTGTTACCTGTCACTCTTCCTCCCCAAAATTCCCAGGCGATGAAATCAGTGGTCCAAAGAACAAGGCGTTGAGAAACAGTTTATTCGTACCATACCAGGTACCCCGGAAGTTTGGATTATCCGAGAAGAGAATTATCCTACCCTGGCCTTCTGTGCCAAATAGAATGGCGGCAGAGTTGGCAACTTTCTTGAGCTCCGACTTGTGAATATATCCGCCAATCAACGGGCTTGAGCCGTACTGCGCGACCGTGTTGTACGCAGATTTACTGGGTTGCAGATAGGTTCGGCCATTTCGGTAGATAGAAACTTTGCGGTCGGTAAAGCCGAAGCCGATGGGATTTGTAACATCCAAATCCACCTGGAAAATGGAACCGCCAATCTGCCGTGCTCCTTCAGTATCACTGGCGAGGTCGAAATCTATACGCTTGGTATTCTTTGCCGTGTCAGTAGACAAAAGTTTTTCCTTGACTATGCCCTGCTTGATGGCCCACTCGGAGGCTGTCTTTAGAGTAATCAGCGTCCCCCCGGCCTGCACCCAGCTCTTGATCTTGTCAACAGTAGGTTTGTCAGCAGGGTAAGTGCCACCCACCATGACAATCACATTGTAGTTGCTCAGGTTTGCGCGGCCAAAGTTTGACATATCCACTTTAGACACAGGCATCCCCACCCGCTGATCCAGCAAATGCCAGACTTCGCCCGCTTCCGCGGAAGTCACGCCGTTTCCAATGGGCATCAGGACCTTGAGCATGGGTACCGTCCGAACGTTACCGGAACCAAGGTCTATCCCCTTGGATGTGAGTCCCGTTTCCACCGAATGAAAATCAAGTCCAGTAGATTGACTTACTTTTTTGATGGCTTCCAGCAATTTTTCACTGTCAAGTTTTTGCTGCTGCACGGAAATTACGAGTGTGCCGCGCGGGAATACCTTTTCAACGCCACCAGTCTGGAGGGCAAACGGTTTGAAGCTGGTGCGTACAATAACATCGTTCTTCTGCAACTGATAGATTGCCTTGTGCGCATTGTAGTCGGTGATGTCCATCAGGTAGGCATACGGGCTCTTGGTTACCGGAACAGGTGCCTTGACGAGTGTGGATTTTATTGCATTTCCTTTTGTGAACGTGCCGCGCAATTCTCCATGCGGCATGTTGAAGGCGTGCACCAGCGACCAGGTGGATGCATCATAGAAGGTGCTGTCGCGGTAGGTGATGTCCTTTTCAAAGGCCGAACGAACCATGATGTAGTTTGTCTGTTCGGTGGGGACCACATAAGCTTTGGATTTTTCAAATGACTTCCCGTTGACGGTGACAGATTGACCAAATTCGTACACCTCAATCTGGTGCATCAGCAAGAGATTGATAAACGCAGCAGTGCGGCTTTGATCCTGAGCTTCACCAAAAACATATCCTTTTATCGGGCTGGCCTTAGCCTGTGCCATCGCCGAGCTAAAGAAATTCTGCCTCAGTTTGCGTAGGAGATCCTTTTCTCCAAATGAGCCGCGGATTGTGGCCAAGGATGCCGCGAATTGATTTCGAATGGTGAAGGCAAAGCTGATGGGTATCGTTGAAGTTTCCTGGAGATGTCCACGTGAACTTGCCTGTTCGAAGAGGAATCCAATACCACCGTAGAAATTCACATAACTGGAGCCATACCCTGGATACAATTTATCAAATGCTTCTTCTGTGAAATACATTGAGCTGATGGAGTTCATTCCTTTGGAGAAATATTCTGCGAACTTAGGGTGGACCACATCATAGAGGAAGGGTGGCACCACCGGATTGTTGCTGGAGTATTTTCCTGGATCGAAATAGAATGTGGAGGTGCTTCCCATTTCGTGGTGGTCGGTCATAACATACGGCCGCCATTGATGGAAGAATCGTACGCGGTTCTGGCTTTCAGGGTGCACGCCAAGAAACCAGTCACGGTTCAGATCAAACCAATAGTGGTTCGTGCGGCCTCCAGGCCATGCTTCGTTGTGTTCCCGGTCAAGTGGATCTGCCACGGGAGGTGAACCTTTGTGCATGTTGGCCCAATGGGTGTGGCGGTCACGACCGTCGGGATTGTAAACCGGATCGAGGAGGATCACCAGGTCGTTGAGCCAGCGGGTTGTCTCTTCATCTTCACTGGCCGCAAGGTAGTAGGCGGTAAGCATCGCGGCTTCTGAACTCGACGGCTCATTGCCATGGACATTATATCCCAATTGAACGATCAACGGAATATCTACACTGTTCTCAAGGTTCTTCTTTCGGATATCCTCCAGTCGTGCATGATTGGCTGGTGAAGTGATTTTGGCAACGATCTGCACCCGATGACCAACGGTTTGCCCGATCTCTTCCAGGGTGAACCGGTCCGAAAGTTGATCCAGTAGTTTGAAGTACTCTACGATCTTGTCATGACGGGTATGATGTGAACCGATGGGGTACCCCAGAAATGCTTCAGGCGTAGGGATGTTTTTGTTTAACGCAGTAGCCGTAGGATAAAAATAGGACGCCTGGGAAAGGCACAGGAATGGTGTGCTGATCAGCAGAAACAGAATGAATTTTTTCATGGCTTTTGTTAGGTAGAGGCCACAAAGTAAGCATTGGTGAATTGGGGAGAAATGCCAGTGGTATAAAATGTAGTTAAAGATTACGCGCACAGATATTTTCGGCAATGCCCAAAGGAGGCCTGCGAACTTCTCAAACAGCAAAGCCTGGGATGGAAACTTGAGCCCCTATACCTACTTCATCCAAAAAGGTAAGGAGTCAGTTCATTTGCTCAAGTGTAAACTGGCCATCAGCCCCTCGATTCCCCTGTTTGCCAGCCATACCATTGGTTCCACGTTTCCCAATTCCCGTTGTTCCAGGATTTATAGTCAATTGCCCGCCTCGTCCTCCAGCACCCCCTGGTCCGCCTGCGCCTTGTTTCCCGCCAGTAAAAAAAACATCTATTCTATGTTTACCAACTCCGCTAAAAGTAGGCACAAATCCATCGCAGGAGTAAAAGAGTTTCAAATTGCCCGCATTGCCCCCGTCGCCACCGGGCGTTCCAGGTTCCCCATTCTGACCCCGGTCTGGTTCTACTCCTCCACCGTTCATTCCATCCTTTCCGTCACGGCCCCTGAAACCATCTGCGCCGTTTCCACCACGGGTATCTATTATCAAGTACTCCAGTTTCCTGAAGATAAGAATGGCAATAAGACTATTCCCGTTAGTTCCGCTTCCTCCGAGGGCATCCGCATCAGCACCGGAAGTAGTCAAGGTGCAATGTTTGGCCACGAAGGCGTTTTCAACAATTAACATTGAATTATGCTGGAAGCGGATAGTTGAACCATCATTGAGGATCAATGTATCGATGTACAACGAATCTACTGTGGCCAAAAGTACTTCGTCAGGGTTGACCACAAGTTTCTGGTAGGAATGCTTATCAAGTGTCCCTCCAGAGTGCTGAAAATTTATTGTTTGTGAAGTGGCGGGAAAAAAGTTTGCAACAAGAGCAAGCAAGCAGAAAATGGAATTCGCCTTCATAAAACGGTTCACATTTTGAAGTAATACTAAGCAAAATCAGAATTGTAAATTACAAGAAAATGGAGAACTTGAAATCGTTCTTCATTCTTTTTTTAGTCGAGGCCAGTTTCTATCTGCTGCTTCAATGTAATTTTTCTGACTTTTTACCCACTTCTCCTTCACCTTCATATTATAGTTGAAGTAGAGTTTGTCATCCAGGATCGTCCACGTTTCAGGCTGGGTAGGGGAAAGATGGTCATCAGCAGTACCGTATGCGCAGTAGCCGCCGTATTGAGGTACGTACTTTTCGGGTGCTGCTTTGAAGGCCTCCAGGTTGTTGGCGGTTGAGAAATACCAGGTAGCCTCCTGCCACGTGTAAGTGAAGTCATTACTTCCTTTAACAGGTTGCTGCTCCGTAAAAAAAGCGACAGGATCATACCCGCCAATCGCACCGGCTTCAGTCGAGTAGACGATGGGCAATTGTTCCTTTTGTTTGCTGGTACAGCTCGCGAAAAAAAGGAGTAGGAAAATAGCTTTCCGTATCATGATGTTGAATTTATGCGAAGTAACGCCAGAAATCACCAGAAAAACGTCAAACACACGACAACCTTAAACTTTAGACTATTTCCCCCATCGCGCCAATTCCGCCTCGGCAGCGACAAATCCAAAAGCCCCAAAGTACTTACCACCCACCACCAGCTCAAAAACTGATCGTGCCTTTGCCGAGTCTCCATTGTACAAGAACCAGTTTCCTACCCCATATCCCTGAGTAGCCGTGACGAGGTCCGCCTGGTCAAGATCGGACCTGGGAACACGAAGCAGTGAGTCAGGCAATAATTTCCCCTGATACATACGGCAACGATTGTAATAGGAATCGTTCTCGATGATGTTCAATGAATCAGTCACGCTTTCAAGGATCGACTTCGCTAAATCTATTTTCCCCTCCCGACGGTATGTCATATACATCCAATCAACAACGGCAATTCGCAAATCGTCGTTGTTGCAGGTTTTCAGGCACGCGAGATATGCCTCCTCGGCAGCAATAAAATCTCCCTTCAGGTAGTATGCCAGGGCGAGATGGTAGTATACATTGAACTGAGTTGAGGACAGCGGTGTGTTGATTGCATTGGGAACACCATCGGGTTCAATTTCCAGTGGTTGTTGCGGCATCAACGTGCTGGCTTTCGTCAGATCCTTGATGGCCAGGTCAAATAGACGCAATGAGATATACCGGTGTCCCCGGTGCCTGTATAGCTTTGCGGAGATTGGGAATTTTTCGATGCCCTCGGTAAACACGTCCACAGCCTGTTGGAAGCGGGAAAGGTATCCGAGGCGGCGACCGTACCAGATGTAATTTTCCTCGGATGGATCAGTCTCCCAATTGGATATGGCGGTGCGGAGGTCGTTGTCCAGCCGGGCCTGAACCTTTTCATTTCGCGTGGGTTCATAAAAGGACTTTCCAAGAAGTGACACCACGACAGGTGCAGCTTCTTTCTTTTCGGAAGGCCCGCAGGCGACTATTGCAAAAACAAGACTGAGGCAAAGTACACCGTGTTTCATGCTGATGTGTTTTCTAGTTCATGCCGGGCTGTTTCAAAACAAACCCGGTCTTCGATTTCTCATCGTCTACGATCTTCTTGACGTCAGCCAATAGCTTTTTCGCATCGTAAATGATGCCGTCTTTGATTGTGTACTTTATGCCACCTACACGCACTACTTTATTGTCGGCAGTAAGTTTGATGGCACCGGTGCCATACAGTACCTGCAGGTTTTCAAGCGGATTCTCATCGACCAGGACAAAATCAGCGAGCTTGCCGATTTCTACCGAACCAATTTCCTTGTCCATACCGAGTGCCTGAGCTCCATACAATGTGGCTGACCGAATAACTTCCAGCGGGTGAAATCCGGCTTCCCGAAGCAACTCAAGCTCGCGAATATAGGCGAAGCCATACAGCTGGAAGATGAACCCGGAATCCGATCCTGTCGTTACCCGCCCTCCACGGTTCTTGTATTCATTGAGAAAGGTCATCCACAATTGATAATTCTCTTTCCAAGCCACTTCTTGCTCAGTACCCCAGGAGTGCCAGTATGAACCGTGTGAGATAAGGCTGGGTTGATAGAAATTCCACAAGGAAGGTAGTGTATACGTCTCGTGCCACTCGGCCCTTCTCGCCCTGTGGAGGTCACGGCTGGCTTCATAGATATTCAAAGTCGGATCAAGTGTGAAGTCAAGTGCAATGAGCTTGTTCATGACTTCATTCCATTTGGCGGAATAAGGAGCTGCCGCCTGTTTCCACAATCTGCCCGCTTCACCAAAGCGGTGTTGCTCATTTGTGTAATTGTAGTCCAATGGATAATTCTGGATAGTCTGGTTTTCGAACATCGCTTCAGGTAAACCATACCAGTGCTCCATGCTGGTGAGTCCGGCCTTTGCAGAATTCATTACATTCCATCGGGCAACATCCAGCTGTGCGTGATGGCACTCACTTCTCATACCGAGTTTCTTGACTTCATCGAGTGCCGCTGTCATGATGTCGGGGCGTGCTCCGCCAAACTTGACACCATCAGCGCCTTTCAGTTTTGTGTCTCGTACCCAGGCACGTGCCTGTTCCGGCGTGCTGATTGGATCTTTACTGCCCATGCCGAAGAACGTGTAAGCCTTCATGCGAGGAGCGGTGATCAGGTTTTTCGCCGACTTATTCTTCTGGTCGACATGCCAATCGACTCCATTACCGGAACCGGGGTCGCAAATGGTGGTTACGCCATGGCTCATCCACAGTTTGTAGACGTACTCGGCTTTCGGTGCCTGGTTGCCGCCCGTGTGCGCATGACAGTCAATGAAGCCGGGCATCAGGTACATGCCCTCAGCGTTCAGCTCTTTACCGCCTGGCTTTAGTTTTGTGCGGTTGCCGTCGCTGGCCATGCCAGGTGTTGGCAATCCGAGGCTGACGATGTTGATAATTCGGTTTTGTTCAACAACGATATCCACCGGTCCAACTGGGGGTGCGCCTGTCCCGTCGATGAGCATGGCGCCCCGGATGATGAGTTGCACAAAAGGCCCTTCACCCTCTTTTATTTCAGGTGCCTTTTCAACTTTTTCAGCATCCTGCGCTTTCATCCCAATTGCCCCAAGGGCGAGAAGGGCTACGATCAATATTCTTTTCTTCATGTTAATTCATTCCGGGTTGCTTCAGTACGAAGCCAGCCCTGGTCTTTTCATCGTCAACGATTTTTTTCACGTCGGCAAGAAGTTTCTTCGCGTCGTAGATGATGCCGTCCTTAATGGTGTATTTGATTCCGCCTACGCGCTTCACGGTGTTGTCATCCATTAATTTGATGGCACCAACGCCATACAATACCTGGAGGTTTTCCAGCGGGTTTTGGTCGACGATTGCGAAGTCAGCAAGCTTGCCGATCTCCACTGAGCCAATTTCCTTGTCCATGCCCATCGCCTGCGCGCCATGTAATGTAGCTGAGCGAATCACCTCCAGTGGATGGAATCCCGCCTCTCGCAACAATTCAAGTTCACGGATATAGCCGAACCCATAGAGTTGGAAGATGAAGGCATTGTCGGAACCGGCTGTCACCCGACCGCCACGATTCTTGTATTCATTTACGAAGGTCATCCACAGACGAAAGTTTTCTTTCCATGCAACTTCTTGTTCTGTTCCCCACGAGAACCAAAATGATCCATGGGCGATGCGGCTGGGCTGATAGAAGGCCCACAACTTCGGTAGGGTGTATGTCTCATGCCACTCCTGACGGCGTGCTCGATGGAGATCGCGGGAGGCTTCATAGGTATCAAATGTTGGGTCAAGCGTGAAGTCCATTTTCAATAGCGAGTCCATAACGGCATTCCATTTTGGTGTAAAAGGTGCGGCAGCCTGTTTCCACAAGCGACCGGCCTCCTCAAAGCGATTTTGTTCGTTGGAGTAGTTGTAGTTGAGGGGGTAGTTCTGAATGGTTGAACTGGTGAGCATAGCCTCCGGCAATCCGTACCAGTGTTCCATGGTGGTAAGTCCCGCGGCTGCGGACTGAAGAACATTCCACCGGGCCACGCCGAGTTGGGCGTGGTGACAGGCGCTTCGAAGGCCCAGTCGTTTGTTTTCACGAAGGGCCGCATCCATGATCTCTGGTGCAGCTCCGAAAAACTTGACGCCATCAGCTCCTTTGATTTTGTTTTCGTTTACCCAGGCCTTTGCTTGCTCCGGTGTGCGAATGGGCTCCTTTGATCCTGAACCAAAGGTTACGTACGCTTTGATGCGGGGAGCGGTGATGAGGTTTTGCGCGCTTTTATTCTTTTGGTCCAGCACCCAAGCCAAACCATTGCCTGATCCGGGTTCACGGATTGTCGTGATGCCGTGCGCCATCCAAAGCTTGAAAACGTACTCGGCATCCGGCGCCTGTCCTCCGCCGATATGGCCGTGCATGTCGACGAAGCCGGGAAGGAGGTACATCCCCTCACAGTTCAGTTCTTTGCCACCGGGTTCCAGTGCTGGTCTGTTTGACGAGCTCGCCATTCCGGGTGTGGGAAGCCCCAGGCTTGCGATGCTGACGATCTTGTTCTGGCGTACAACGATATCCACTGGGCCCACTGGTGGTGAGCCGGTACCATCAATGAGCATGACCCCCCGGATAATGAGTTGCGGATAGGGGCCGTCACCTTCTTTTACTTCGGGTGCTTTCTTTACGATGTCTTGTGCTACAACGCGAAGCGACAGTACAAGCAAAATGAGGATAAGGTTCTTCATTGGGATTGATTTAGAAAAAGGAAGCTACAAAAATGGATCAGGATTTTAGGATTGGAGGAATTAGACAATCTATTTTAAGGATTGTCGCTCTTGACAAAGTCTGAACGTCAAATTCATTGGCGTCCTCGGATCAATCCCGTAAATCCTTGAATCCTATAATTCTGATTATTCCTGGATAATCACGGTACCTTGACTTTCAACAATTTTCCATTGATCGCCTTTCTTTTGATAGACCCGGATGAAGCGTGATTGTCCAATAACGGAGCCTGATTTGCTTCGGCTAACGATTTTCCCGGTAGTCACGCCCAGAGTACCGTAAATGGTGACCTTTAGATCCTCGACACCCACCAGGATATGCGGGCTACTTGTTTCCAGAAATTCAACCATTTTGGCTTTGTCAACCGTGTGACCCGAAGCAAGCACCCCGTGATATTGATCATCGTACAGGCTCATTAACACATCATGATTTCTTGTGCCAATGCCTTCGATAAGCTTGCCCTCAAGTGTTTGGATCGCTTGTTCAGGTGAAACTGTAGTCTGGCTGAAACTTGGGATAAATGCGAAAAAGAAAAGTATGAAACTGAATCGGCCCATAGTATATGGAGTTTAAACAAATATACCAATTTGGGACACTTCAAGCCAGTGCCTGGCGTGCTCTTGTGTAAGGTCCTTGATTTTGAACAACGCGTGAAAACTGGTAACTAGGTAGGAGTTTTCGTGATTGTAGTTTCATTTGTATGGAACGGAATAAACCACAAGGAAATGTCAAAGGAAAAATTTATTACGGCCATTAACACATCTTATGGAATTGCGGGTGCGTCCATCTATCTGGGAGCCGGTGTCTATGAAAAGGAAATTGTTGGCGATTCAAAAGTTAGCCTTCCGTTGCGCATGATGAACCGGCACGGCCTGGTGACGGGCGCAACAGGTTCTGGGAAAACGCGTACCCTGCAACTTATCGCAGAACAGCTATCCTCAGCGGGGGTCTCTGTTTTTATGCCCGACATGAAAGGGGACTTGTCTGGCATTGCTGCGGAAGGCGTTGTCAACGAGAAAATACTCGAACGGGCGTCGGCACTGAGCATAACGTATAAGCCTTCTCCCTTCCCAATTGAACTCTACTCACTCAGCGGTAAGCTGGGGGCTCAAATGCGGGCCACGGTAACGGAGTTTGGCCCTGTTCTGCTGGGTAAAATTCTTGAACTGAATGACGTACAAAGCAGCGTGTTGATGATTCTCTTCAAGTATGCGGATGACAAAGAGCTCCCCATCGTTGATTTGAATGACCTGAAGAAAGTTCTCAATTACCTGTCGGAAGGGACCGGGGCTTCTGAAATCAAGGAGAGCTATGGGAAGATATCGCCAGCAACGGCGGGAACCATTTTGCGGAAGATCGTAGCGCTGGAGCAACAGGGGATCAACCAGATCTTTGGAGAAAAGTCATTTGATATTAACGACCTGCTGGAGAAAGTGGACGGCCGCGGCGTTATCAGCATCCTAAACGTATCCGATGTGCAGCAGCAACCTGCGTTGTTCTCTACATTTATGCTTTCATTGCTCGCGGAAATTTACCAGGCATTGCCAGAAGCCGGTGACCTCGACAAACCTAAACTTGTTTTCTTCCTCGATGAGGCGCACCTCCTGTTCAAGGATGCGCCGAAGGCCTTCATGGATCAAATTGAGCAGGTAATGCGCTTGATCCGATCAAAAGGGGTTGGCGTTTTCTTTTGTACGCAGGTGACGCAAGACGTTCCTGCCTCCGTATTGTCACAGTTGGGCAATCGCATTCATCACGTCATCCGGGCCTTCACACCCAACGATGTGAAGGCATTGAAAGAAACTATAAAGACTTTTCCTTCTTCTGTTTTCTACGATATGGAACAGCAATTCACCCAGCTCGGAATTGGCCAGGCCTTCATTACCGTGCTTAACGAAAAAGGGATTCCAACTGAGACCGTCGTAACGCACCTCGTGCCGCCCTCTTCACGCATGAGCCCTCTCACACCTGAAGAGTATCAGCAACAATTGGGTCAATCGGAAGTGTTTCGGAAATATCAGGAGGCCATTGATCCGCGAAGTGCGTTCGAGATCTTAAATGAACGGGTGCAGGCCATTCGTCAACAGCAGGAAGCGATAGCTCCGGCCGCCACGCCTCGGCCCGCCGGCCGTCCTGCAAAACCGGAGAAGAGCACCTTTGAAGAAGTCATGACTTCACCAGTGGCCAAACAAGTTGGCCGTGAACTGGTGCGGGGTGTTTTCGGAATGCTGTTTGGATCAACGCCCAGAAGAAGCAGTCGTAGAAGATACTAGCGTTGAGGGGATGGCTAGCTAACCTTTGCCATCAGGTACTTTTTTGGTGTCACACCGAATTTCTTTTTGAAGGCCGCAATGAAGTGACTGGGATTAGTATAACCGATCTGATAGGCAACTTGCGCCACCTGGAATTTTTGTGAGTCCAGCAACACCCTTGCTTGATCCAGTTTGTGATCGAGCAAGTATCCAAACACGGTGTTGCCATAAATCTCTTTGAACCCTGCTTTTAATTGGTATTCGTTAAGTCCGACAAGACGGGCAAGCTCCTTTAGGGTCGCTGGTTTGTCCGCATGCTTTAGCAAGTGCTCCTTTACATGCTTGATCTTCCGAACGATGTCTTCGTTGTTGAGAAAGGGACAATTTTCCGTATCCGTTTTCCGCTCAGAAAAGTACAAGGCCAACAATTCCAATATTTTACCCTGGTAGTACAACCGGTTGCCATTAGCACTCAACTGAATTGAGAGCAGTTGATTCAGTTCCACCAGCAGGTTCGAAGGGATGTCACGCTCATCGTAATACTTCTGGCGTATGTTTTCCGGCTTGAGGAAGGGCAGGGGCTCGTGGGTGAAAAGTTCGTGAAGGCTCTCGAGGGAGATGCTCATCAACACCATCCGGGTATGAGATGCTAGCCTAAGCCGAAAGGGGAGCTCTTGCTCCGGGTTGAAAAAGAAGTAATTGCGCTGTCCCTGGATCTCCCGCTGGTAGTGAGGCCCGAATTCAAACACCGCACTCCCCTCTATGCAGAAGTAGAAGTGGATGATTGACTTTCGGATCACGCTGTCTAGAACCAACGGTTCCTCCCCGGGGTTTTCTGCGACCCCGAGCGACTGATCAGCATGATTATACAATTGACGGACAATTCCGATAGGGGTATTTTTGCTATCCTTGATCTCTTGTGCCGGAGTCATCATGTGGCAAAAATACCCTAATTGAGACCCATTTTACTGTCATTTGTCAGGATATTTGAATTTAATACCCTCAAACACCTGATATTAGTCAACAAGGCATTATTCTTCCGGATCTGGGTATTTTTCCTTTAGCCGTTAATGAATATTTGCCGCGTGAAAGAATACCTGGCCGCCCTTTCCCTGTTTCTGATTGCACCTCTTGCCTTCGCGCAGGATGCAGATACGCTTCAGTCAAAAGAGCTGGAAGCAGTCATTATTACCGCCACACGAACCGAGCGCACAATGGGTGCCTTGCCTATGCCGGTCGCCCTGGTGCCGAAAGCTCAAATCAGGACCATGGGCTCGCTCAGGCTTAATGATGTACTTACCGAGCAAACGGGTTTGGTGGTTGTTCCTCAGGTGAACGGGCAAGGAAGCGGAATTCAAATTCAGGGCCTTAATCCAGATTATACCCTCATTCTTCTTAATGGGGAGCCGCTGATCGGACGGTATACCGGTTCGCTGGAGCTTAGTCGCATCACGGTTGGAAATATCAAGCAAATTGAAATTGTAAAAGGTCCGTCTTCAAGCTTGTACGGCTCAGATGCGCTCGCAGGGGTTGTAAATATTATCACGGACCGCCCTGCAGGCGCGCGCGGCAATTTTTACGCACGGTATGGCACCAACAATACCCAGGATTTTTCCGGGGATTATAGCACCACGGTTGGCAAACTGGGTCTTCATGTTTTTGCGAATCGATATGCCACCGACGGATATGACCTGTCGCCAGACAACTATGGCAATACAGTGTCACCCTTCGTCAACTACACCGGGAGTTTGCGGCTAATCTATGCCTTTAGCCCAACCACAGAGTTGAGCGTCTCTGGCAGGTACTTCAACGAGCATCAGCAGTTTGATTTCGAAGTACTCACTCCGGCCAGCGAGAAGATCCGCACCAGTGGCAGTGGCATCACCTCAGATTGGAATTTAAACCCTGTTCTCACACATCGGTTCAATGACCGCGTTAAAGCAACCGCCCGGTTCTATGCCACACATTATCAAACAGAAACACAGTTGGTAAATCCTGCTACAGACACTCTTTACTATACCGACAACTTCCAGCAGACATTCCTGCGGCCCGAATTGAACCTGGAGTATTTTCTAAATGCCAGGAACATCTTCACGGTGGGGGCCGGAGCAAACTTTGAAAGTGTTGAAACGCTACGCTACGGTGATGCCATCGCACGGGATCAGCGCACATCCTATGGATTCATTCAGGATGAATGGACTCCTGTGGAACGGCTAAATGTAATCGCCGGTGCGCGGCTGGATTACAACACAATTTATGGCTCGCAGCTCAGCCCCAAACTTTCTGCTCGTTATGAGCTGGGCAGGCATGTGGCGTTAAAAGCTTCATACGGAGTGGGGTTCAAAGCGCCTGATTTTCGCCAGCTGTATTTGAATTTTAATAATTCAGCTGCTGGCGGATACAGTGTTTTGGGTACGGAAGTAGTCACCGATCGACTTGCAGAAATGGACAGCCAGGGACTGATCCAGGCTTATTTGTTTGACCCGGCAACACTTGGGAACCTGGACGCGGAGCGCTCCCACGCAATCAATCTTGGTGGGCATGCGGACCTGTTGGGTAAACTTTCCGTGGATCTTAATGCCTTTTATAACTCCATTGATAATATGATCGAAACGCAAGCAGTGGCCATTACTACTGCCAACCAAACAATTTATAGTTATCGCAACATCAAACGGGTGTATACGCAAGGACTGGAAACTAATCTAACCTACCCGGTCCTGAAAAAACTCTCTTTGTCCGTGGGTTATCAACTGCTTTATGCCAAAGATGCTGATGTGGCCGATCAGGTTGCCCGCGGTGAAGTATACTGGCGCGATCCGGTGACGCTCGTCACAAAACGCCTCCAACCTGACGAATACGTTGGGTTGTACAACCGCTCAAGACACATGGGTAACGTCAAATTATTCTTCTCTGATCCGAAGTCAGGGTGGGAGACAAGCGTAAGGGTTATCTATCGTGGCAAGTACGGTGTGGGCGATATCCGGGGAAACATCCAGGGCGAGGTAATTCCTCCGGCAGACATAAACGGTAACGGCATCCTGGACAGCTATGACAATTTTGTTGAAGGTTATGCGCTTGTCAATCTCTCCGTAGCCAAGTCCATTCCCGATGGCTTCCGCTTCCAGTTAGGTGTAGACAATTTGTTTGATTACACAAACCCAATCTATATACCCAATATCCCTGGCCGGCTCGTCTATGCCAGTGTCGGGTACTCATTTGTCAGAAATAAATCAAAGTCAAACCCTTAATTAAATACAACTATGCGTCACACATTTTTAGCATTCAGCCTGATACTTGTTACCATGATCTCCTGCAAGAAGGATGATCCTGCTCCAGTCACTTTGACGGCAACGACATTCACCAACCTTGCTGCAGATCCACCAAGTGGAGGCTACAACCCGATGAACGGCCAGCCGATTGGCGTCACCAACAAATACACATTCTTCAGTTTTAAGACTGGAGCCATTGTCGCCAACGTGGATAGCGCGACAGCGACCTGGGACCTCGGCTTTAACGGAACAAAAATCATTGTCAACAGCGGAACAAGCGGGCCGGGAACTGCCACTGCGCAAGTGGTCAGCGGTATCTTTGATGAAATCACGACGGCCCCTGAAACCGGATATCTCTCCGACGACAAGAATGCGGTTCCGGCATTTTATGCAATCACCAGGGGTTCAGGAAACGGGTGGTACAATTACGATCCGGCAACCAACGTAATCTCCCCTATCGCAGGACGGGTACTTCTGGTCAGGACATCCGAAGGAAAGTACGCAAAGATGGAAATTCTCAGCTATTACAAAGACTCGCCCTTAGCGCCAACCAATACCTCCATTGACCGGTACTATACTTTCCGATATAACTTTCAGGCCAACGGAACGACTACACTTCAGTAACAACGCCGGGAACGAAGTCAATAAAAAAGCCTGCTCATCAAGCAGGCTTTTTTTTGCCCTTT
Organism: Cyclobacteriaceae bacterium; assembly: GCA_043750575.1. Taxonomy (GTDB): domain Bacteria; phylum Bacteroidota; class Bacteroidia; order Cytophagales; family Cyclobacteriaceae; genus ELB16-189. Next base: position 34,166 of record JAYVBH010000058.1, on the reverse strand, counting down.
AACCTCTGCCTATTTGTAATTTTTTTCACCAGCGCGTATAGCAACGTGAAGAACATTTTCGGGGGGTGGTAGCGGGCAGGAGTATCCGTCGTTGTAGGCACAATAGGGATTGTAGGCTTTGTTGAAATCAAGTTCGATGGAAGTGGCGGCAGGTATTTTTCTCAAATCAAGGTAGCGTCCGCCTCCATAGGTTTCCCCGGCACTGGTGTCATCGGCGAAAGCCAGGAAAAGTTTTCCACGGTTCACACCCATGTCCATGATCTCCAATATCAGGAGTTTGTTTTCTTTTCCATCCAGTTCAAACGAGGCCCAGGCATATTCCAGGTAACGTGACTCTTCTCCTGTGCTGGTGGGCAGCACCCTGACTTGTTTATTTGTCACAGGGTCGAGATCTGCGAGCACCTTGTAGCGTGGGTCAGCGGGAAAATAGTTTAGGTTCGTGAAAGAGTTTCGTGCTTCACCTAGCGGTGATGTTTCATCTTCTTTCAGAAACGCATCTTTCTTGATGCGCTCATCATTTATGGCAGTGGCGTATTCTTCCCCTGAAGGCCCCGAAGCAGTGGAGAAATAGAGAATTATCCCAACAAACAGCAGTCCTGCACCAATAAGTATTCTTGAAAGTTTCATATACTGACCATTACATCATGCCTTCGTCTGCAAAGCTAAAATACTTCGGTCCACAAATAATGAGATGGTCCAGCAATTGTATTTCGAGGAATTTTCCTGCTTCTCTTAGTTTCTTAGTCAGGTCGATGTCGCTTTGGCTGGCCGTGCGATTTCCGGAAGGGTGATTGTGGGCCACAATGATGCCGCTGGCCAGGTGATCGAGTGCACACTTGAAAATCAGTTTTGGGTCTGCTACTGTACCGCTTACTCCTCCTTCGCTTACGCGTTGCTTCCGAATTAGCCTGTTGGCGCGATTCAAAAGGAGTACCCAGAATTCTTCATGCTGAAGATCCATGACATCGCTGCAGATGACTGCGTACGCTTCTTGAGAGGATCCGATTTTTGGCTTCTCATGGATTTCTGATTCTTTGCGTCGCCGTCCAAGTTCAAGGGCCGCTACAATCGCTATGGCTTTGGCCGGCCCTATCCCCTTTACCTTTGTCAGATCTTGTGCTGAGACTCTCGCCAGCTCATTGAGCTGGTTGTTGACGCCTTCCAATATCCGCTTGGAGAGATCAAGGGCACTCAGGTTTCGTGAACCTGACCCAATCAGAATAGCGATCAGTTCTGCATCAGAAAGTGCACCCGTTCCCTTGAGGAGCATCTTCTCCCGTGGCCGGTCTTCGGGAGACCAACGTTTGATGTTAAGGGGACGGCCGTCTTCAATCTGCATACGGACGAAATTACCCGTCCCGCTTCAACGCCGCGAATTTCCATGATAATGAAAACCTGACAGAGATCCCCCTCTCCTCTCCCCCCTCTCCTCCTAGGAGAGGGGTGGGGGTGAGGTAAAAAAAACCCTCCTCGACCAGGGTAGGTAAAGGAGGGAAAAATAAGATTGTTTGCTAAGGCTACGCGAGGGCGTTAACCTTCTTGGTAAGCTGAGATTTGCGGTTTGCAGCCTTTTTCCAATGAATGACGTTCTTCTTGGCCAGTTTATCAATCATCGAGGAGACCTCCTTCAGAAGGGCCTGGGCCTCGTCTTTCTTTGTTGTACCAAGGAGCTTCTTGATCTGGGTACGTGTGGTTTTGTGCTGATAGCTATTGCGTACGCGCTTTGTTTCATTAGCACGGATACGTTTTTCGGCTGATTTGTGATTTGCCATGTGTTATTTAAAAAGGACTGCAAAAATATACCCTTAATCGGGATTTGCAAAATATGGGTCAAAATGAGTGCGCCAGCCCCTACTCCTTGATTTTGGCCTCAAAAAGGAGCCAGGTGCCTGGGTCAAGACGGACTTCCCTTGGAATGGCTTTGCCGTCAAGGGTAATCTGTTCGGTTTTCTTGCTTAGCAGGATGGTTTTCTCCTCTGTGGATCCGTCCGGATAGGCAAGGAGGATGTCAATTGAAAATTGCATCGGTCTGGCCTGCTTTTGCAAAAATGTGAGACTGACCTTTCCAGGCAGTTTTGACGAAGTACTCCACTGAAATTGAAGTTGAGGGTGCCCGCCACGATACAACCATTGCTGGAAGAATTCGGTAAGGTTTTTATGACTTGCTTTTTCCATGCTCGCCTGGAAATCAGCGGTCAGGACATTCTTATTCTTATAAGTCAGATAGTATTCTCGAATTCCCTTCCAAAAAGATTCGTCTCCAATCTCATGGCGGAGCATGTGTAAGACCCAACCGGCTTTGGGATAAGTATTTGTATTCAGCACTTTGTTGATATCTACAATCGTGGTGTCAATGACAGGGTTTGGATTGGTTCTGTAGTAGTCAACAACCGTAGCTCTGCTGTTATTCATTTCAGCAACAAAGGCTTCCCGCCCATGGGCGTGCTCCGTATAAAGTGCGGCAAAGTACGTGGCAAATCCTTCGCTGAGCCAGACGTGGTGCCAGTCATTTTCAGTCGCCGAATTACCGAACCACTGGTGCGCTGTTTCATGCGCGATGAGCCCTTCGTGAAGATTCTTTCCGGTAACCGAACTTTCTGTGTAAAAAATGTTCCCCGCATTTTCCAGACCACCCCATCGGGTTTTGGACTGTACATGCGCCAGCTTTTCGTAAGCGTATGGACCGATATTCCGGTGGAAGTATTCAAATATCTTCGTGCCAACAGCAAAGTCATGAAAGCCTTCGTTTCGGTTTTGCGGGTATACCCAGGTGCTTTGAGGAATGTGGTCCACCTCCGCAGTTTCTTCTACAGCGAAACGCGCAACCCCGATGGTCATTACTTTTACGGCAATGGGGACACTTTCGACGTAGCGTGTGAGCTTCTGTCTTTTCGGCAGGCTGGTCTCTTCTTTTTTCTTGCCGCTGGCTATTACATCATATCGATCAGGTGCGATGATGGAAAACTCGACGGTTGCTTTATCGGAAGGATGGTCGATGCAGGGCAGCCAGTGATGGCCACGGTCGGGCCAATTGTCGCCAAAGAAAGTACGATCACCGAATTTATTGTTGCTGATGATCAGGCCGTCCTCAGGGATTCCGGCATAGCGGATGATAAAGGTCTTGGTGTCCCCGACAATGGCTGGTGTCGTAAGAGAAATCCTCAAACGCTCTCCCTGATGTGAAAAGATGAGATTCGTGTCCATCATGCGTACGTCGGCGACCGTCATGCCAAATCCCTTGCTTCCTTTCTCGATCAAATCAAGTTCGAGCCACCCAATCGATTTATTGAACTTGATAGTGATGGATGCTTCACCGGCAATTCGATTGGTGCTGTCGTTCAGTTCTAATTGAAACACATAGTGCTGCACATCCAGCGCATCGTTTCTGGGGTACGGGTCCGTGGCAAACGCAATTGTCAGGAAAACCGAAGCCAGCGTTGAGAATAGCAGTTTCATAATTCCATACTTTCAATCCATAAGGTAAGGGCATGGCATCAACTCTGAAAGCGCTATTATTTGTAGTCATCATATTCGGCTCCGGCTGGGGGTTCTTTGGGCATGAATCGATCAATCGACTGGCTGTATTTACTCTTCCTCCAGAAATGATCGGGTTTTATAAGCGGAATCTGGACTACATCGTGGCGGCCTCTGTGAATCCTGACCGAAGAAGGTATGCCGTGAAAGAGGAGGCGCCCCGACACTACATTGACCTTGATGACTATCGTGCCGGTTCTGCTTTACCAAAGTACTGGCGACAGGCTGTTGATAGTTTGGGTGAGGACACATTAAACGCACATGGCATTGTGCCCTGGCATATCACCAAGATGGTTCAAATGCTTAAAGAAGCTTTCTTCCTGAATGACCCAGAAAAGATTCTGAAGTACTCAGCAGAGTTAGGTCATTATGTGGCCGATGCAAATGTCCCCCTTCACACCACGGGTAATCATAACGGTCAGCGGACCGGGCAGGTTGGAATTCACGGTTTCTGGGAGTCACGTCTTCCGGAGCTTTTTTCCGGGAGTTACAACTTCTTTGTCGGAAGCGCCTCTTATGTGCGGGATCCTCAGGAGAGAGCATGGGAAGCAGTGCGCCAGGCACATCGTGCCGTTGATTCTGTTTTGAATGAAGAGCGAATTCTTTCGATAAATTATTCCAACATAAAGTACAGCTATGAGACGAAGGGGAAGCAAACGGTGCGTGTGTATGCTTTCGACTTTTCACGGCGGTATCACGATCGAATGGATGGAATGGTGGAGCGACAGATGCGGGCAAGCGTGAAAATGATCGGTGACCTGTGGTACACCGCCTGGGTAGATGCGGGCCAGCCCGATCTCCATCGGCTGATCGATTATCAGCCGGGCGAGGGGGAACTCAAGCTACGACGGGAGCAATTGGCAGAATGGCGCCGGCAAGTCTATTCCCCGCGTGACCATGAGCATTCACAGAATTAGGCTAACGAGACTTGGATTTGTCACAAAAAATCCAAAAATTCACAGAACTTAACCTAACCAACAACCTATGGGTTTATTCAACGATCCCAACCGCATCCCCGAGAATTACGGGCTCAAGACAGCCGTCGGAATGATGGGTTATTTTGTGTTCATGCAATTGATAGGCCTGAGCCACCACGTGGAGCTCCGAATGCTCAACTTGCTAATTCTTGTTGCCGGGATTTACTATGCGTTGAAGAAATTTAAGAATACCCATGAAGACCACATGAACTATTTCCGTGGCCTCATTATTGGCGTGGCAACCGGGGCAATAGCCTCAGTGGTTTTTGCGATAGCCCTCTTTATTTATATGAAGCTTGACAGCTCCCTTTTGGCATCTATTCAGGAGAATGAGCCCATGGGTCACTACCTTAATGAGTACATGTCGGCATTCATCGTTGCATTGGAAGGCGTCTTCTCGGGCTTGCTGGTGACATTCATCCTCATCAATTATGTGTCTACGGACGAGGTAAATGACCCTGCCGGCGACAGCAACTAAACGACGCTATATCCCCATGCCTAAGCCCCCTCGATCGGGGGTTTTGTTTAGCTTGCCATTCTAATCTTTGAATGGTATGCGGTACTCCCCAATCGAAAATGCACTTTTCATCTCCAACCGAAAACGGTTGGTCAATGGACTCAAAGCCAACGCACTCGTTGTGTTTAATTCGAGCGACAATATGCCCACCTCTGCCGACGGTACGATGCCGTTCAAGCAGAACAGTGATTTCTTCTACCTCACGGGTATTAACCAGGAGGAATCCATGCTGTTGTTATGTCCCGGATTTCGTGACCCAGACAAACGGGAGATTCTTTTTTTACGCGAACCCAATGAGCACCTGGAGAAATGGCATGGACACAAGTACACAAAATCAGAGGCCACTGCTATTTCCGGGATTAAGACCGTGATGTGGCTGTCTGAATTTGAAGGCATGTTTCACCACCTCATGGTGATGAGCGGATCGGATCATGTGTACCTGAATTCCAACGAACATTACCGCGCCGAGATTACGGTCCAAACGCGCGATGCACGGTTCATCGCGTCTTGCCAGGCTCGCTATCCCTTGCATACCTACCAGCGTGTCGCGCCAATCATGTCCAAATTGCGGGCCATTAAGCAGCCCCAGGAAATGAAGCTGTTACAGCAGGCTTGTAACATCACGGAAAAAGCATTTCGCCGGGTACTCGGGTTCGTCAAGCCAGGTGTAATGGAATACGAAGTTGAGGCAGAATACACCCATGAGTTTGTCCGAAACGGATCACGGGGCCATGCCTACACCCCTATTATCGCTTCCGGCAGAAATAATGTCATTCTTCATTACATCGACAACGACCAGAAATGCGCCAAAGGAGATTTGATCCTCCTCGACGCCGGCGCGGAATATGCAAACTACAACGCCGATCTCACGCGCACCATCCCGGTCAGCGGGAAGTTCTCCAAACGGCAGAAGGATGTTTACAATGCCGTGCTTCGCATTCAGCGCAAAGCAATGGGTATGATGAGCTCGGGTATGATCTATTTTGACTACCACCGTGAAGTGGAAAAAATCACGGAGAGTGAATTGTTGGGGTTGAAACTCATCAGCAAGGCGGACATCAAGAATCAGAAGCCTGGGCAAGAAGCCTTCCGCAAGTACTACTACCATGGAACTTCGCACATGCTGGGCCTGGATGTTCACGACATCGGTAATATGCATGCCCCAATGGCGCTTGGGTCGGTATGGACGGTGGAGCCAGGAATCTACATCAAGGAAGAAGGCATAGGTGTTCGTCTGGAAAACAACGTCGTTATCCGTAAGAATGGTATTGATGACTTGATGAAGAATATCCCGGTAGAAGCTGAAGAAATTGAGGAGCTTATGAACAGCCGGTAAGGCTTCTGGCCGCAACCTATGAAGCGAACTATTTCCACAATCCTGGTGCTTCTCCTGGTGGCCGTCATCAGCGATGGGCATGAATTCTGGCTCTTGACGAAAAAGTTTCATTACAAAATCGGGGAGGAGATGAACGTGGAGTTCATGGTTGGGGAGAATTTCCAGGGCGAGCCATGGGACCTCTCCCGGCATAAGGTTGAACGCCTCGAGATTCATACGGGGATCACGGTGAAGAACCTGATTAAAGACGTCAAGGATATCAAGGAAAAAAATCTAACCTATAAATTTGACCGGGAAGGCACACATCTGGTAGCGCTGGAAAGCGATTATGCATTTATCGAGCAGGAGTCAGAGGAATTTAATGCGTATTTGGAGGAGGATGGAATGGAAAATATTCTTGCAGAAAGAAAGAAATCGGGCCGCCTCAATGAAGGAGCAAAAGAGTATTACAAGCGCTTCGCGAAGCTGATTGTGCAGTCAGGTACAAAGCTGGATGCCACATACAGACGCAGTGCAGGCTTTCGCTACGAAATCTTTCCGCTCGAAAATCCCGCTACTTTGAAATCCGGCGACCACCTGGATTGCCGCGTATTATGGGAAGGGAAACCGGCTGCCAGTGTAATGGTTAAAGTATGGAGCCATGTTGGAAACCGGATATTCTTACAAAATATTTATACGGAGAATGACGGCACAATCCGTTTTCCCATTAGCAGTTACGGCCCGTGGATGGTGAGTTCGGTCAAAATGACTCCTTCCGGGAAGGAGGGAGCCGACTACCAAAGCTATTGGGCGAGTTTGGTATTTGAAATCAAAAAACCATGAGTGCAACACCCATTTCATCCGATAAGGCACCTGAGCCGGTCGGACCGTACCCCCACGCCAAACGCGTTGGTAACCTGTTGTTCTTGTCGGGCGTAGGACCGAGAAAGCGCGGATCAAAAGAGATTCCCGGCGTTACATTGGATGCCAGCGGTAATGTTCTTTCTTCAGACATCGCGGTGCAGTGTCATTCGGTCTTTCAGAATGTCAAGCACGTACTGGAAGCTTCTGGTTCGCGCTGGGAAGACCTCGTGGATGTGACCGTGTTTCTCACTAACATGAAGAGTGACTTCCCGACCTACAACAAGATTTATAAAGAGTATTTTCCCGATCCCGCCACCCAGCCCTGCCGTACAACAGTCGAAGTAAATGCATTGCCAACGCCTATTGCGATTGAATTGAAGTGTATCGCTGTGGTTTCCTGAACCTAGCGAAGGTTGTATTTCAGGATGACAATGTCTTGCAGTTGAGTGGAGTCTTTAATATGGTGCCTCTCATCATACCCACCCCACTGACTATTCGCAACATAATAGAAAATGTTTCTTTCTACCGTGCCGATCGTAGGTTCATTCATAGCAGGATGGGCCTGGTCAATGAGCGTGGCCAGGATGATGGTATCGAGCGTCGCATTTAACGTGTACCGGGTTGCCCGTAGCGGGTAGGTCCCATTTTGCAGGGCAATCAGTGAGCTCTTATAGAAAGTAAGTCCATCAATGCCTTTTAGCGAAGCTTCAACATTGGATTTTATCTTGACGAGTTCCTTCGTCCTTGTGTCCAGGCGGAAGGGCCCCTTGATGTAATCTGAAATGAATAGATACCGGTCATCTGGACTGAAGGCGAGCCCTTGAAGGTTCCAGAATTCGTCCGAGGGAAAGTAGATATCCAGTGAACTTGCTTTTTCGTTCACCTTGAAGACAATATTGTTTTTTGAATCAGACACAAATACCTCGCCTTTGGAATTCAGGATAAGGTCGCCGAAGACATGGCCGGATTTTTCCGTTGGATGGTACTGCCTGAGAAGCTTACCCGTCTTCAAATCATACTGCCCGACAACGGATTTAGCTGTACTGTCATAGTCCTGCATTTCCTCCAGGGGTGAAGAGCAGACCCAAAGTGATTTTCTCTTCGGATCAACCCGGACGCCGAACACCGCCGTGAGTCCGTCTTGCCCGGACGTGGTAAAATTCTTGGTCTGCCCACTCTTGTCAACGGAGACAATCTTCCGTTTGTGAACACTGCCCAGATAGAACGAACCGCTCGCAGGGTCCAGGGTTACAGATTCAATGTGAAGGCTTCGGTCGCGCAGCACGAATGCGGTGTCCGAATGAACCACCGGCGTTTGAAGTTGCTTCTGAAGTTTCAATAACTCCTGAAAATCGGCGCGGTCTTTCAACAAAGCAATATCGGGTTGATCGGCAAGTTTGTATCCGGCATTGATGTGAATTGCCTTGCGCAGATTGGCAACACTTTCCTCAGGCCGGTTGGTGAGCGCACCGAGGATTCCTTGTTGATAGAATATGCCCTGATGATACGGGTGAAGTTTGTGAGCCTCGGCCATCATGGCGTAAGCTTGTGCGTAGTCTTTGGAGGCAGAGAATTTCCGGGCTTCCGCGAGGTAATAGTTCAAATCCTTCTCCTGGGCCGATGACTCAAGGGAGATGAACAGAAGGAGCAGGGCGAGTTTCTTCATGCACAAAAGTAGTGAGGCGTTTGGCCACGCCTATACCAACGCATGGAGGATATGGAGGTTACGGTTAGACTGCGAAACTTTCGCCACACCCACAGGTACGCGACGCATTCGGGTTGATGAATTGGAATCATTCTTTGCGTTCCGCCGCCCCTGCCCCTAAAGGGGGATGAAGAGTAAGTTTACTCGAAAGCCCAGCATGTTGCAGTCTTATTTTCCTGATGCCTTTCAATAAACGCTAGCTCAGTGCGGTATAAATGCTCAAACTGGATTGTGGAAAAGGAACACATGCATTTGGGTGCTTCCGGGCCAATTTTTGACCGTGTTCAATCGCTAAGGGAAGATGAGACAAAGGCTGAAAAGATTTTGTGGGAGCGACTATCAAAGAAACGGATAGGAGCTAAGTTCCGCCGACAACACCCAATTCTAAATTACATCGTCGATTTTTACAGTCATGCCTTAAAGCTTGTTGTTGAATTGAATGGGTCCGTGCATGAACGCACTAAACAACGGTTTCATGACAGAATGCGAACAGAGGTGCTCACCAGCTATGGGATTACAGTGATCCGTGTTACCAATGAGGAAGTGCTTTCAAATGTCGATCAAGTAGTTGTAGCCATAAAGGCGCAAATGTCTCGCATGACTAAATAGTCCTCCCCCTTTAGGGGCAAGGGGCGGGGGAACAACTGGAATACACAAGCGCCAAGGAAAATCGCTAGAGGTACCCGAGGCAGACCGGCTAACCATGAAACTCTCTCTGTACCGCAGGTACACAAGGCTTTTGGGTTGATTGAACAGGAATCCTTTCGAGGGTTGAATGCCACAGGTGGTCGCATTTTGCGACCACCTCGTTTGACCTGATGAAGGAGTGATTACACCGCAAAACTTTCCCCGCACCCGCACGTCCTCGACGCATTCGGGTTGATGAACTGGAAGCCCTTTCCATTCAAACCGTCGGAGAAATCCAGGGTTGTGCCCAGTAGGTAGAGCAGGCTCTTCTTGTCTACCAGAATTTTAATCCCTTTGTCTTCAAAAATCTGGTCTACCGGTTTAATCATGTCATCAAAATTCAGGTCGTACATGAGTCCGGAGCACCCACCCCCCTTGACGGAAACACGGATGTTATTGGTTGGCTCACGCCCTTCCAGCTTGCGCAGTTCAATGATCTTTTCTTTTGCTTTATCGGTAACGGTAATCATTTCAGTTTGTGGTTAACTAATGGGATTCAAAACAACACTAAAGACAGTGATCGTGTTCCGGTCTCGACCATAGTATAATTTTTCAAGTGCTTCCAGGATGTTGCCAGCGCGGAAGTACGAGGTATGGAGCTCATGTTCGGACTTGGCCACCCATTGGATTGTGTACGAATTTTCCTTCTCCTTGTAGTTCTTCACATAGTCCAGCGTCTTCCGCAAGGCATCCACCTTGTCGGCTCCGCGTTCGGAGTGAAAAAGAAAACTTTGGTTGTGACGTGGGTTGATGGTGATGAGGTCCAGTTTCACCGTCCCCTCAACGGTGCTGTACTCGAATATAAGGTCAGCGGTGTGCAGCCCCAGATAGTCTTTAATCTGTTGCTGAACTTTTGCTGCCTCTACATGTGCGTCGCCCGATGTGTCAATCATTACCCTGTATTTGGCCTAAAAACCTTGGGAATCCGGAAAAAGTTTCCTCACTTAGACAAAAATAGCAAAGAACCCCGTAATTCGTCGACTATGAAGAAGCTGGAGCATATCGGCATCGCTGTTCGTAATCTGGAAGAATCTAACCAGCTCTTCGCCAAGCTGCTCGGCGTTGAGCATTATAAGATCGAAGAAGTGGCCAGCGAGGGCGTGCGCACCTCATTTTTTAACGTAGGAGGAATAAAGATTGAACTACTTCAGGCTACTAGGCCTGATTCTGCCATTGCTACCTTCATCGAGAAGCGAGGCGAAGGGATCCACCACCTCGCCTTTGATGTTGATCATGCGCAAAATAAGATCACTGAACTCACTGCATCTGGATTCAAGGTCCTTACAGACAAACCTTTCCCCGGGGCAGATAACAAGATGGTCGCGTTTGTGCACCCAAAGACATCCAATGGGGTTCTGGTGGAAATCTGTCAGGAGAAGCAGCCTTAAAACTTTGGCGCCTTCTTGGGATGTAGCCCATACTGGGTCTTGTTGTAGTACTTCCACTTCTCTTTTCCGATCGAGGTCTCCGAATACGGCTTAGGCCCGCAGGCGACCAGTATAATCACTGAAATAATCAGTAACGAGATTCCTGTTTTCATAAGGTTGTTCTTTCGCATGAATCCTTCGTTTTCAGCTGTTTTGTCAGAATGTGACGTTATCCGTTTATTTTTGCCGTCGGAAAGCTCTGAATTACCGCCAAACCACCGTTACCATGACTGAACAACGCACCGAATTAGCCACCCTGGGCGAATTTGGCCTGATCGACCGGATCAAAAGCAATTTCACTTTGAAAAACCGCACATCGCTTAAGGGCATTGGCGACGATGCCGCCGTGATCGATGCCGGTGAGGAAGTCATCTTGTTATCGACAGATATGCTGGTGGAAGGTGTTCATTTTGACTTGTCCTACATGCCACTCCAGCACCTGGGCTACAAGGCGGTGAGTGTGAATGTCTCAGACATTGCAGCAATGAATGGAAAGCCTGAACAGATTATCGTTGCATTGGGGATAAGCAATCGATTCTCAGTGGAGGCGATTGATATGTTGTATGATGGCATCCGTGCAGCCTGTGAAAATTATGGCGTTGATCTTGTAGGCGGCGACACCACGGCTTCTTCTTCTGGGCTAATCATCAACATCAGCGCTGTAGGTAGAACTAAAAAAGGAAATGAAGTATACCGTAGTGGTGCAAAGGACACAGATATAATTTGTGTTACAGGCGATCTGGGCGGTGCCTACATCGGTTTGCAGATTCTTGAAAGGGAGAAGGAAGTCTTCCTCGCCAACCCTGAGATGCAGCCTGAATTGGACAAACACGAATACGCTGTTGGGCGCCAGTTGAAACCAAAAGCGCGTATGGATATCATTCACGAACTGGCCGACCTCGGCATTCTCCCAACATCAATGATTGATGTTTCCGATGGACTTGCTTCCGAACTGTTCCATATCTCAAAAAGCTCTGGTGTCGGCGTTCATATTTTCGAGGATAAAATCCCCATTGACCAGGAAGCCTTCAACACTGCCGTCGAATTTAAACTCGATCCCTTCATGTGCGCGCTGAACGGCGGAGAAGACTATGAATTGTTATTCACCATTCGTCAGACAGATTTTGAAAAACTAAAAAACCATTCTGATATTCAGTTCATCGGCTACATTCACCCGGATCCCAAACAAAACGTTCTCATCACAAAGGGTGGAAATACGGTGCCGCTCAAAGCCCAGGGCTGGGTACACTTTTAGAGAGTGTCTAAGTACCTAGGAGTCTAAGTATCTGCGGCCTATGAGTAAGGTGCCTGCACTCATCGGTGTTTGTCCGTGTCATCCGTGGCAAATCTCAATCTTCAGGATAGGGGATAAACACAAATCGGGTGAAGGCCTTGTCAATTACGAACAAACAGCAGAACTCGTCCGGGTCTTTGTAGTTAGCCTTGAAATCCTCTTCTTTTTCTTTAGCAACAAGTTCCCGCTGAATGAATTCATCCAGAAATGAAGCGAAGTAGTTCCATTTGGTGTCAAGGTCTGCGTTGTGGAGGAGAATTTGGCCGATGGGCTGCTCCCCTTCGCTCATGGGAAAGATCGGATGATTGAAGCCTGCCTTCCTGATCTGATAAGAGGCTTCCTTGAGCGTATCGGCCACTTTAACGAAATCGTTGGAGATCGTGCCAAGGTATTTGCCGTCTAGTTCGGGGTCGTTAGTCATGGAGATTTGACCGTTGGTGTAAATTGAAAGCCCAAATGACGAAAACGGAAACGATAGGCGCAAGTCGCCGTTGTAACGTAAACCCCTATTCCTATGAATCGTACAGAATTCCTTCAGAAAACACTCGTGAGCGGCACGGCACTCCTGCTTCCTTCCTTTCTAGCCTCCGGGCAGCAAACCCAGGAGAAGCCTCCGCCGATTAACATCGACATCGTGAAAGAATTTGTCGGCGTCTCGCACGGTAAGTTTGACCGGGTAAAAGAGATGCTGGAGAACGATCACCTGTTACTGCACGTGTCATACGATTGGGGCGGTGGTGATTATGAGTCTGGGATCGAAGCTGCGGGCCACGTCGGCAATACAGATATTGCCAACTATCTCCTGAGCAAAGGCGCACGCTACAACATCTACCTCGCCTCCATGCTCGGTCATCTGGATACAGTAAAGAATGTACTCGCGTTTAATCCGGGTCTCTTGAACTCAAAGGGTCCTCACGGCTTTACCATGCTACACCACGCTAACAAGGGAGGGGAGTCTGCAAAACCGGTTGTCGATTACCTGGCATCCCTGGGCGCCAAGGAGACGAGGATTCCATTCTACGACAAAGTTTAGTCTTGTATTCATCTGTGGCTATTTTTTCTTTGCCACGGATGGCACGGACAATCACGGATGAGATTTATTGTGAGAAGAATTCTTTCTACGACAAAGCCTAGTCTTGTATTCATCTGTGTTTATTCGTGTAATCTGTGGCTATTTTTTCTTTGCCACGGATGGCACGGAAAATCACGGATGAGATTTATTGTGAGGAGAATTCCTTCTACGATAAAGCTTAGTCTTGTATTCATCTGTGCCTATCTGTGTAATCTGTGGCTATTTTTTTCTTTGCCACGGGTCCTCACAGATGCCGGGACTTGCTCCACGTCTCTGCAAACTCTTTCAGTTCCGGAAAAAATGACTTGAATTCTGATTCAAAGTCTACATAATTACGTCTGAGATCTTCAACGGACTGCTCCATTTTTGATTCGAAAGTGGCGCGGCGAGACATTCCGGTGAGGGCACGCTGGATCCCTTCAACCTGAGCGTAGTTGACGAGCCAGTTGCCTTTGGTCATGTAAGGAAGCATGTACTTCACTTGTTCGGGAAGAATGGCATGATGATCTTCAATAATCTTGTACGCGCGCTGGGCGTACGCTTCGAGGGGTTCATCGGAGTAGGTTGCCCAACCGGCAGCAAGAAAATGATCATAGAAAATATCCACGATAACTGCCGAATAGTGTCGATAAGTGGGCCAAAGACGGGCCTTGCTTTGCTTTACAATCGCATGCCGGTCCGTGAACTCATCAATGGCACGGTGCAGTTCAACCCCCTGTGCGATTTCCTCCCCAAATTGCTCCTTCATATCCCGCCCGCGCACAAAGTCTCCGATAAAGTTGCCTACCATAACCTTTGGGTCATGGCCGGAGAGATGCAGGTGAGCGAGGAAGTTCATGTCTGAAAGATAACGATTCAAGACCCCCCAACCTTGAACCTTGATCTCGGGACCTGGAACGTCAAGTTATTTTTTATACGCAGTTATTTTTGAGACTTTAGTGTAAAATCTGAACTTTTTATGCACACGCTCGACCGGCTCAAGACATTGATTACTCTTGCAAAAAGGGATGGGGCCCTAGGTGGGGAGGAGCGTCAGCACATTCTGGCCATCGGGCAGGCCAATCACTTCATGGTCGCCGAGATCCTACCGTTGTTTAGTGCCGCCGATTTCGCACCAAAGCTGATCGCACTCACTGCTGATCAGAAGGCGGACTTGCTGCTGGAGATTGTGCAACTGATGCAGATTGATGAAAAGATTTTCAAGGCAGAAATCCGGTACTGCGCACATGTTGCCGCGCGATTGGGCTACCAGGAGGAGGTTGTGTTTGAATTGATGCTGCGGGCGCATGGGCTGAAGCCGGGCGACATGGGAGCGCTACGCAAGGCCATGGTCGGGTATATGAAGAAGTGAGTTTGAATTTGACCAGAAGGACGAGGATTGATCTGCCTCTTTTTAAACATTCACTCCAATGAAATGCCATCGATAAAGGAAAACGAAGTGGACAAGAGCACAACAAATTATTAACAGATAATAAATCCGGAATACGAGCCGTCCCTCTTTCATTTTCCACAATCGCCAGCCAGCCCCAATCAGCAGAAGTAACACGAATGGAATGGCGTAGGTCATCATTTGCACTTGAACAAATGAATCGGGTACACCAAAGTAGAAATCGTTGATCTTCCGGGCCATGAACAAAAATCCACCGAAAATTTGTACCGTATAGAGGATTACCAGGATCAATGGCGGATACAAATATGCAGTGGGCACAAGCAACTTGGCCTTGTAGTTTGACTTGAACTGTTTCCGTAGCAAGACATATCCACGAAAAAGGGGAACGAGAATAAATGTGAGAATGAATATCAGGATAAGGAAGTAGTATTCATTAATGAAGACCGGGTCATCGTACCAAGGCACGGGTGTTAAGCTTACCGGAATATAAAAGCCAGCGAGATTCACGTTACGGTAGAGATGCGAAACTGAACCGGACTGATCTCGTACGAAAACCAAATACTCTTCCGGAATGTTGGTGTTCTGAAATACCAATGAGTCTATTGGCCTGTAATGTTGCCGGGCCCCATTGTGGAATGTAGTCAAGTCACCTTCCTTTGAAACGGTTAGGTCAAATTTGCCCTGGTATAGGGCTAGTAGGTCCTCTACGCTTTTATGATTATAGCGTTCACTACGATAAGTTTGCGCAAATTCAGAAAGGTCAAGCGCTATGTCCCATTTCTTTTCCGTTGCTCGTCGGGGAAGAACTCGATTGAATAGTTCAGCCCTGAATAATTCAAGGAAGTTGTCCGTCTGTGTATTGGTGGTGATGAAAAGCCCAAAGTGTTCTTTTGGGAATATGACAAATTCGGAAAGAAAACCTGTGAATGCTCCGCCTTTCGCTACACCACGATAGCCATTGATATGCTGCTCCTCCATGCCCATCGTATACCCCATAAGCAAGGGGTGGCTCGTAAACTGGCGGTGTATCACCGTTGCCATGGATGAGTCACTTAGAATTTTGCCTGTCGGGTTAAGAAATTCCCTCAAGAGCTTTGTCATGTCGGCAACACACGAAAGTGCGCTTCCGGCCGGAGTCGCATGCCTGGGATAGCAAACGACCTCTTCATAGGCATCCCGGATTCGGTAACCTTGAGCGTATGTTTCAAGCTCCTGGTAATTATCCGGCAGGAAGTAGGTTGTCCTTGTCATTCCCAACGGCACAAAGATTTGTTGCTTGACGTATTCCTTAAAGTCCAGTCCGGTCGCGCGCTCGACGATATGACCGGCAAGGGCGTATCCATAGTTGGAGTAATTGATTTCAGTTCCCGGTGCTTGAAAGGATGGCGGCAAACGGTCGCGAAGGTGTTCACCGAGGGGCTTCACTTCCTTTTCACTTCGGGCAAGATATCCAATGACGCGGTCGTCAAGGCCGGCGCTGTGGGTGAGCAAATCAAACAAGGTGATGGGGCGGCCGGGAGGAGCTGTTACAAATCCGTTCAAGTATTGGTTCACGTCTGCGTACAGGTTCAATTTTCCAGCTTCAACTTGCTGGAGGACAGCGATGGCGGTAAAGAGTTTTCCTACCGAGCCAAGCTGGAAGAGGGTAGTTGTATCGATGAGGATTTTCTTTTCTATGTTGGCATACCCATATACGGCAGAGAACGTGCTATCACCAGAGACCAGCACAAGGCCCAGCCCGGGCACAAGTTTTTGGTCAATGCCAGTATGTACAAGGGAGTCAAGGATGGGGCCGAGCCGCTGGATAGGTAATTGCCCGATTGCCAATTGAGGCACAAGCAGCAGGAAAATCATTATTTTCTTCATACCGATTGCTATGAATGCAATATACCGGAACGAAGTAATGACGGGATAGTTGCTGCTTAAGTAATGGACTTGAGATTCCTGCAGATCGGGTGGCAGCAAACCAGCGTGTTAGACCCTTAAGTCATTTTTCTTGATTATCCGGTCCAGGATGGTGGCGGATTGGACAAGCTGCTGAAGGAGGTTGCTATCAATTTGTTCCATGTCTTTGAATTTTCGGAGCATGGCCTCCATATTTTTTTCTTGAGAAGAACGAATGGCTGCAAATTCCTGCGAATGCTTGGTCATTTCCAGGGATTGCTTGGTCAATTCCTCCGTGTGCCGGTCAATCGACATCAGCATTTCTGCGATTATCTCATCATAGTTCCTTTCCATACCTGAATGCTGAATTTAGTTTTTCAACAAATCTAGTGTCAGGACTTCCAATCAGCAACCTGCCTGGACCCGGATTACCAGACAAATTACTCATGGGAGTTTCCCTTTGTGCTGTCCAAAAAATGAGAAATTTGGCTACTTTTGCACCTCATTTAGCTTGATTTTACTACGGGAATGAAGAATATCCGGAACTTTTGCATCATCGCCCACATCGACCACGGGAAAAGCACCCTGGCGGACCGTTTGCTGGAGTTTACCGGCACCCTGACCGATAGGCAAATGCATGCCCAGGTCCTGGACAACATGGACCTGGAGCGCGAAAAAGGCATCACCATCAAGTCCCACGCCATCCAGATGCTATACAAACTCGATGGAGTGGAATATACCCTCAATCTGATTGATACACCGGGCCACGTAGATTTTTCCTATGAAGTATCCCGCTCCATCGCTGCCTGTGAAGGCGCGCTTCTTATCGTAGATGCTGCACAGGGGATCCAGGCCCAGACGATTTCAAACCTTTACCTGGCTCTCGAACACGACCTTACGATCATCCCAGTCCTGAATAAAATAGACTTGCCCGCCGCAATGCCGGATGAAGTCACTGACCAGATCGTTGAGCTGATTGGATGCCCACGGGAATCTGTGCTGAAAGCCAGCGCAAAGGAAGGTGTAGGCATTAAAGAAATCTTACAAGCTGTCGTGGACCGTGTGCCGGCACCCAAAGGGGATCCAAAGGCGCCGCTTCAGGCCATGATCTTTGACTCAGTTTTCAACTCCTTCAGGGGTATAGAAGTTTACTTCAGGGTTTTCAACGGAACCATGAAGAAGAATGACCAGATAAAATTTGTCAACGCCAATGCACAGTACGGCGCTGATGAAATTGGCGTTCTCAAACTCGACAAGCATCCCCGAAATGAAATCAGCGCCGGAAACGTAGGCTACCTGATTTCGGGAATTAAAGTTGCGAAGGAAGTAAAAGTAGGGGATACGATTACGTTGGTTGATAACCCGGGTGAGGCCATCCATGGATTTGAAGATGTCAAGCCCATGGTGTTTGCTGGGATTTACCCAGTCGATACACATGAGTTTGAAGAACTGCGCGGCTCTATGGAGAAGCTGCAGCTCAACGATGCGTCATTGGTATGGGAACCGGAAACTTCCGCAGCGTTGGGATTTGGATTTCGATGTGGATTCCTTGGTATGCTCCACATGGAAATTATTCAGGAGCGCCTGGAACGGGAATTTGGGATGACTGTGATTACCACCGTTCCTTCTGTGAAGTTTAAAGCGTCTCTTACCAATGGTAAGGTGATCGAGATTAACGCGCCTTCTGAAATGCCTGACCCGACCATGATGAACATGATCGAGGAGCCGTATATCACAGCGCAGATAATTACCAAGTCAGAGTATATCGGCGCCATCATAGGTCTTTGTATGGACAAACGTGGGATCATCAAGAATCAAATGTATCTCACCTCCGATCGTGTTGAACTTAGTTTCGACATGCCGTTGGCAGAGATTGTTTTTGATTTCTATGACAAATTAAAAACTATTTCGCGTGGATATGCTTCGCTCGACTACCACCTCATAGGCTTCCGCGAAAGTGATATGGTGAAGCTGGATGTGCAGTTGAATGGCGACAAAGTGGATGCTCTTTCTGCCATCGTTCACCGCGACAAGGCGTATGAGTGGGGGAGGAAGTTATGCGAAAAGTTGAAAGAGCTGATTCCACGCCACATGTTTGAAGTGGCCATTCAAGCCGCCATTGGTCAGAAGATCATCGCCAGAGAAACAATCAGCGCGATGCGCAAGAACGTGATCGCGAAGTGCTATGGCGGTGATATTTCCAGGAAGCGCAAATTGCTGGAAAAGCAAAAGAAAGGTAAGAAGCGAATGCGGCAGGTGGGCTCTGTTGAAATACCGCAGGATGCCTTCATGGCCGTATTAAAACTTGACTAGGTATTGAATGACGCACGCATGACTGACGCAACGACAAAAACCTATACGATCATCGACGGCCGCAAGATTGCGACCGAGATCAAGGCGGAAATTCAGCATAAAGTCAGCGAGCGTAAATTGGCCGGAAAGAAAATTCCACACCTGGCCTTCATTCTTGTAGGCGATGACGGGGCCAGTCAGACATATGTAGATCATAAAGTGAAGGCCTGCAAGGATGTGGGGTATTACTACACGATGATGCGATTTGCCGACACCATCTCCGAAGAGAAACTTAGTAAACATATCACCCACGTCAATAACGATGACGATGTTGATGGATTCATTGTTCAGCTACCATTGCCCTCCCATATTTCTGTTGAGCGAATCACTGACAAGATTCGACCGGACAAGGATGTAGATGGGTTCACTAACCGAAATTTCGGCAGTATCATATCCAAGGTTCCGCTGCTTATGCCGGCCACTCCTTTTGGCGTTATGGAACTCCTTCGTCGGTATGATATTCAGACAGAGGGAAAAAATTGTGTTGTGATTGGAGCAAGCCGAATCGCCGGTGCACCGCTCAGCATGTTGCTGGTGGAGCAAGGCCATGCGACCGTCACGATTTGTCATAAGTACACCAAGAACCTGAAGGACTTTACCCTTCAAGCCGATATACTCCTCGTAGCTGTTGGAAAGCCTGGGCTGGTTACAGCAGACATGGTGAAGGAGGGGGCGGTAGTTATCGATATCGGAACGACGAAAGTCGATGATCCGGCCAAACCAAACGGATTCAGCATCAAGGGTGACGTTGACTTCAAGCAAGTTGCTCCCAAGTGCTCATTCATCACGCCGGTACCCGGTGGTGTAGGCCCAATGACGATCGCCTCTCTGCTGCTTAACACACTTCGCGCCACGGAACTACGCCATCCTTAAGATCGTCGTTGGTTGTTTGTTATTTTTTAGTTGTGAATTTGCACCTCAACACTTCAACACCCTAACACCTCCCCCCATCACCACTTCATCAAATCCCCACGTCACCACATTGCCACTGATGGAAGACTTCCTCACCCTTCAGGGGGAAGGACATTTTCAGGGTCAGGCTGCTTACTTCGTGCGGCTTGGAGGATGTAATGTTGGATGTGTTTGGTGTGACGTCAAGGAATCCTGGCCGGCAGAAGCGCATCCTGCCGTTGATGTCGAGACCATTGCCGGTCGTGTCAAGAAGAGTGGCGCGCCCATTGCTGTTATTACAGGCGGCGAACCAGCCATGTATAATCTGGTTGCATTGACTTCGGCAATTCGCAAAGCAGGCATTCCTACTCATCTTGAAACCTCCGGTGCCTATCCAATCACTGGAGACTGGAATTGGATTTGCCTCTCCCCGAAGAAATTCAAGAATCCGGAATCGTCTAACTATGCGAAGGCAGATGAACTGAAAGTAATCATCTACCATCCCAGCGACTTCGCCTGGGCGGAAAAAGAAGCTGCTAAAGTCCGGGAAAATTGCCGCTTATTTCTCCAACCAGAATGGTCAAAGGAGAAGGAAATGGTGCCACGGATCATCGACTACATAAAGAAAAACCCTCGTTGGCGTATTTCTCTGCAGATTCACAAGTACTTGAATATCCCTTGATGCGTTTAAGGTTCAGGTCATTAACTTCGCATCACATGAAAAGCCTGCTCTTCCTTCTTACACTGATCTGCGCGGTTTCTAATGCGCAGGTAATGCTCAGTACCAAGAATAAGAGAGCTATCGAGTTATACACCGAGGCGGACAACTACCGTGTCCGTGGGCAATACGGTGAGGCCCTGGACTTATTGAAGCAAGCGATTGAGAAAGACAAGAACTTTTCGGAGGCCTATTTCCGCCAGGCATTGATTTACAAAGCCATTCGCGACTATCCGAAGGCGACCACCATATTTATGCAGGGCCTTTCCTTGACCCAGGATCCCAAAATGCAAAAGGCTTATTTCTATGAGTTGGGAGACAATTATCTGCTCGAAGGAAATTATGAGAAAGCGCTGGAGTTTATTGATCGCTACCTGGATTCCGAAATTCTGAACAAGCCCAAAATGGCGCAGGCAACCCTCTGGAAACGGAATGTGCAGTTTGCCATCCGTAACCGCAAAGCGACATCGGAATTTCTCCCACATCAATTGTCGGCAACAGTCAATGCTTTCGCCATGCAGTATTTTCCGGTGATGACGGCTGATGAACAGGAACTTATCTTCACCCGCCGCGTGGGTGGAGGCCAGGATGATGATGAAGATCTTGTTGTCTGTAGACAAGATTCTGCCGGTGGCTGGAAATCCCCGGTGTCGATTTCCCCCAACATAAACACGGGATTGAATGAAGGTACCTGCAGCATTTCAGCTGATGGCCGGCAGTTGATCTTTACTTCCTGCATTGGGCGAAGAGGGTATGGCAGCTGTGATCTTTTCGAAAGCCGCAAGGTTGGTGATGAATGGTCTAAGCCATTGAACCTGGGGCCAGAAGTCAATTCCCCTGCCTGGGAATCGCAGCCATCACTTTCTGCCGACGGCCGCATGCTGTTCTTTGTTTCCGACAGACGAGGTGGCCTGGGAAATAAGGATATTTACGTTTCCTACAAACTGGAGAATGGGCGGTGGACCAAAGCGGAAAACCTCGGTGATAAGATAAACACCCCTTATGATGAGATCTCCCCCTTTATCCATGTCAACGGACGAACGCTCTTCATCGCCTCCAATGGGAAACCTGGCTTCGGCGGCTATGACATCTATCGGAGTGACTACGAGGCTGGTGTCTGGACGGCGACTGAAAATTTTGGTTCACCGGTGAACAACCATGAAGATCAATTCTCTCTTTTCATCACCCGGGATGGACAACGGGGCTTCTATTCGCACGAAGACAATGCGAAGATAAACTCATCAATACTTTTTGAAATTCGCGTTCCGGATGAATTACAATTGAAGTATAAGAGCAACTATGTAAAAGGAATTGTCCGGGACGCGCAGACGAAGAAGCCATTGGCGGCGCGGGTAGAGTTGTTTAATATCAATAAGAATGAATTGGCCTCAACTGTGCAATCTGATTCCGTAACCGGGGAGTACCTGATGGTGTTAACCCAGGGTTCAGATTATGCTTTGTATGTCTCCCGCCAGGGGTATTTGTTCAAGAGCGTAAACTTCAACTATGAAGTACAAGAAAATCTCGTCCCTGTGGCGATGGACGTGTTTCTGGATCCTGTAAAAATTGGTGCATCTGCAGTGCTTAACAATATCTTTTTCGATTTGAATAAATTCGAGATAAAAGAGAAGTCCATTACCGAATTGGATAAAGTGATTCGTTTTCTCGGCGAGAACCCTGCTATCCGGATCGAGGTAAGCGGCCATACTGACAACGTCGGCACTGCGGCGTATAACCTTCAGCTTTCACTCAAGCGTGCGCAGGCCGTTGGATCCTATCTCATAGCGCATGGAATTGAGGCCACTCGCCTTACTCAAAAGGGGTATGGTGCCTTGAAACCCCTCGCTCCAAATGATACGGAAGAAAACCGGCAGATCAACCGTCGGATTGAGTTCCGATTACTGCGTTAAAAGCGCTTGCAAAAAAGACCCCTTACCGTTGAAGCTTCATCAGATAGTTTGTCACGTAGTCTGTGGTCCCTTCCTCTAGCGTGTGAAACGGTTTGATATATCCGATTGACTTTAATTTCTCCATTGTTGCTTCTGTGAAATACTGGTACTTATCACGGATGTCGACAGGTGTGTCGATGAATTCAATCACTTCAGGCTTGTTCATTGCACGGAATACAGCCCTGGTCAGGTCCTTGAAAGTACGGGCCTTTCCTGATCCAAGATTGTAAATGCCGGAGTCCTTGCGATGATGCATCAGCCAGAAGCACGCATCTACCACATCGAGCACATAGACGAAGTCACGCATTTGTTCACCATCCTTGAATTCGGGATTGTGTGAGCGAAATAATTTCATCTTGCCTGTCTTTGAAATCTGATTGTGGGCATGCCAGATCACGGATGCCATTCGGTTCTTATGATATTCATTCGGACCGTACACATTAAAGAACTTGAGCCCAGCCCAAAAGAAGGGCTTGTCTTTTTGTTGCAAGACCCACACATCAAAATCCTGTTTGGATTGACCATAGGGGTTAAGAGGTTTCAGTTTAGGAATATTGGCCTCATCGTCAGCATAGCCCAATTCGCCAAGACCGTAGGTGGCCGCAGAGGAAGCGTAAACAAAAGGGATTTGATACCGAATGCACCGTGTCCATAGATCTTTGGTGTATTGGGTGTTGAGGCGATCAAGCTTTTGAATATCAAATTCTGAAGTATCAGTGATCGCGCCGATGTGGAAGATGAACTCCACGGTTTCCTGGTTTGCATCGAGCCATTCCATAAGGCCATCGATATCAACCTGCTTTGTGATTTTAAGCCCTTCAAGGTTTTTATTCTTAATGAGGTCATCAAAGTTGTCGACAGCCACAATGGCATTAAAGTTTTCCTGGTTTAGTTTTCGGACCAGGCAGCTACCAATAAATCCTGCGGCACCGGTTACTACGATCATGATGAATTCTATTTGCTGCAAGTTAATGTATATTTGCGGCTTGCCCGCCGTAGCCGCAAGAGGGTCGTGTGCCTGACGCGTAGGAGGGAAATTTATGGTCTACGTCAGCCGCAAAGAACACTTCAACGCCGCTCACAAGCTGAGTAATCCAGCCTGGAGCAAAGAGAAGAACCTTGAAATCTTTGGACCCTGTGCCAATGAAAACTGGCATGGTCATAACTATGACCTCATCGTTACCATTAAAGGTGATCCTGATCCGGAAACGGGATTTGTTATTGACCTGAAGCAGTTGAGCACCCTTATCCGTGCCAAGGTTATCGACAAGGTTGACCATAAGAATCTTAACCTCGATGTAGATTTCATGAAGGGGAAAATGGCCAGCACCGAAAATCTGACTATAGAGATCTGGAAAATACTGGCACCGGCCATCACCGGATTGTCCTCCCGCTCCGCCCTGCACTCGGTGCGACTCTTTGAGACGCCGCGCAACTACGTTGAATATTTCGGTGAATAACTCACATCAATCCTAACGCGGACCTGAATGCGATACTACATCATTGCTGGTGAGCGTTCCGGGGATCAGCACGGGGGAAACCTGATTAAGGCCCTCCGCGTGGAAGATCCTGATGCTGTCGTTCGCGGATTTGGAGGCAGTAGTATGCAGGAGGCTGGGGCAGACCTTGCGGTGCACTACGACCAGTTGGCATTCATGGGGTTTATTACCCTGATCGCCAACTACGGAACGATCCGGCGTATGCTGAAATTCTGCAAGGAGGATATTTTGAATTTCAAGCCCGACGTAGTGATCCTCATTGATTACGGCGGTTTCAACCGTAGGATAGCCAAGTTCACTAAGCCACAGGGCATACGTACCTTTTATTACATCCCACCGAAAGTGTGGGCGTGGTACCAAAGTCGCGCGAAAGAACTGAAGGAAAACGTAGACCGGATGTTTGTCATCCTGCCCTTTGAAAAAGAGTTCTTCAAGAAATATGACTTTCATGTTGACTATGTTGGTAATCCCGTGCTTGATGCAATCAAAGCTTTTCACGTCGACGCTGATTTTGCTTTGAAGCAGGGCTTTGTTGCTGACAAGCCCATCGTCGCGTTACTGCCCGGAAGCAGGAAGATGGAGTTGGTGCGGATGGTGCCACTTCTGGCGGAGGTGGTGAGACTTCACCCCCGGTTTCAGTTTGTTGTTGCGGCCGTCGACGGGATCGACAGCGCATTGTATGATCCACTTCGTGCGCTTGCCAGTGTCAGGATTTTATTTGATGACACGTACAATTTGCTGAGCGTGGCACGCGCGGCTATTGTTACATCAGGCACGGCCACCCTTGAAGCAGGGTTACTAAGAGTTCCCCAGGTGTGCGTTTATCGTGCCGGATGGTTGGAAATGAAAATAGCCAAAGCCGTTGTTCAGGTAAAATTTATTTCCTTGATCAACCTGATCGCCGGGAAAGAAGTTATTCGTGAGCTTATTCAGGAAAGCGCCAATGTCCGGGATATTTCAACTGAGTTGGAGAAGCTCGTCAGTGACGAAGGGTACCGCAGTGGAATAGATATCGAATATGGAAAGATATATCAGTTGCTTGACACCGGGTCAGCTTCAGCGAATGCCGCGAAATTGATGATTGGGTATTTGAAGTAATAAGTTCCTTTGGCAAGGTAGTCAGGTCAAGGGCGTGCCTGTTAGCGGCGCTCAGGCAACCTTCAGCTTGCTGTAACGCGACTTACTGAATTTCTCTTCCGCGTAAGCGCGATTAATCACCAACTTTTCAGTGCCCTTCTCCGAGGGCATTTCAAACATGGCGTCAATGATCACCGCTTCGCAGATGGAACGAAGACCGCGTGCCCCAAGCTTGAAGCCCATCGCTTTATCCACGATGAAATCGAGCGCGCCATCTTTGAACTCCAGTTCAATGCCTTCCATTTCGAAGAGCTTCTTATACTGCTTTACTAGCGCGTTCTTGGGTTCAACGAGGATCTTCTTGAGCGCGACAGCATCCAGTGGATTCAAATAGGAGACTACCGGGAGGCGGCCGATTAATTCAGGAATCAGACCAAAACTCTTCAGATCCTGAGCAGAGACAAACTGTAGTAGGTTATCGTTGTCAATATCGCTGGGATGAAGACCATCTGAGTTTGAAAAACCAAGAGGCCGCGTATTCAGGCGACGAGAAATCAACCTTGAAATTCCCTCAAAGGCCCCGCCGCAAATAAAAAGAATGTTGTCAGTGTTCACCGTGATCATCTTCTGATCCGGGTGCTTCCGTCCTCCTTGCGGGGGAACGTTTACCGCCGTGCCCTCAAGTAGTTTTAGCAAGGCCTGCTGTACGCCCTCACCGCTCACGTCGCGTGTGATAGATGGGTTGTCGGACTTGCGTGCGATCTTGTCAATTTCGTCGATATAGACGATTCCACGCTCAGCTGCCTCAACGTTGTAATCCGCAGATTGCAGGAGTCGCGTCAGAATGCTCTCTACATCTTCTCCTACATAACCCGCCTCCGTGAGCACGGTAGCATCCGCAATACAAAACGGAACTTGCAAGATTTTGGCGAGTGTCTTGGCGAGGTACGTTTTACCTGTACCGGTCTCACCAGCCATAATAATATTCGATTTTTCAATCTGCACGTCGGAGACTTCCGTCTTACGCTGCATGAGGCGTTTGTAGTGATTGTAGACGGCTACGGAGAGCACGCGCTTCGCCTGGTCTTGCCCGATGACATACTCATCCAGAAACTTCTTGATATCCTTAGGCTTGATCAGCTTGAAGTTCGGTGTGTTGCCTGCCTCAACTTTGTTTTTCTTCTCCTCCTGAAGGATCTGGGTAGCCTGGGTAACGCATTTGTCGCAAATGTGGGCATGTATACCTGAGATCATCAGGTCCACGTCCTTCTTGCTTCGTCCACAAAATGAGCAGGTTACTTCAGCCATTGGGCACTTCTAAATGAGTCAATTGTCAAAGGATGCAAAGGTACCAATTAATTGGCTATCCTTAATCAATGTAGGAATTTGAAGATCCAAAGGATGAATTGATCTTCAAATCGATTTATTTCTTCTTTTCGAGCACTTCATCGATCAATCCGTATTCCTTGGCTTCGATTGACCGCATCCAGTAATCACGATCTGAATCCTTTTCAACCCGCTCAAATGTCTGACCACTGTGCTTGGCAAGGATCTTATAGAGGTCTTCGCGGATTTCAATGGTTTGTTTCAAGGAGATCTCCATGTCCTTTGATGTTCCCTGCATTCCCGATGATGGCTGGTGAATCATGATTCGGGCGTGTGGCAGACCTGAACGTTTCTTTGGCGCTCCCGCTGCGAGCAGCACGGCACCCATAGAAGCAGCAAGCCCGGTACAAATGGTGGCAACATCCGGGTTTACATATTGCATGGTATCATAGATCCCAAGGCCAGCGTAGACGGAACCACCCGGGCTGTTAATATACATGATGATATCCTTCTTGTGGTCAGCAGACTCAAGGAACAAAAGCTGAGCGGTAATGAGGTTGGCGACCTGGTCATCTACACCCATGCCGAGGAAGATGATTCGATCTGAGATCAAACGGGTAAATACGTCAATGGCCCTGAAGTTCCCTGGCCGCTCTTCGATGACATACTGCGTCATGTTCTCGATCTTCTGAGCGTAACTGTCGATTGTGTTACTGCTCATCCCCATGTGCTGGATCGCGTACTTTCTGAATTCGTTGTTCTTATCCATAGTGTTGCCTAAAATTTGTTAGCCCTTTCCTGTTACAGACGTATTGGTGCGCATTTTATTCTAGCGCGGATTTTACCCTTGAACCAAAGTCAATGTTAAAGAATAAATCCTCGATAAAAAAGACCCTTTCGCGAATCCCAACCCTACAACAGCGGCCTCGTTGAAGACGGTCACTTACCGATACCTATTCGTGGGCGTGGGCCTCAGCTAGCTTCTTGAATTCGTCAAGGGAGACTTTCTTTTCGCTCAGTGTGATCTTTTCTCTAACGACCGTCATGATTTTCTCCTGGCGGATCTGGTTGTAGAGGCGCATGAAGTTCTCGCCTTTGCCATCCTGACCCGATAGGTAGTTGTCGGCAATCGAATCAAATTTGTCCCCCAGCTGCTCCGCAATCGCCGCTCCACCAAATTGCTGGGCGATCATTTGTTTGGCCCTGTTGCGTACTTCTACACTTTCAATATTCACCTTGTGCTCATCGGCAATCTTGTTCTTGATGAGGTCCCACTTAAGGCCTTTCTTGTAGTCTTCGAATTCCTTGTCGAGCACCTCATCGGTGATCTTGCCATCACCGGATGCCTTGAGCCATGACTTCAGAAACATCTCCGGCATGTTGACCTTCGTGTGGTCAACCAGGTGATGCTGAATTTCGTGTTCCAGCAAGTGTGTGCTTTCGCGTTGATAGTTTTCGGAGATGGTCTCGCGAATCTTATTGATAAATTCCTCCTCAGTTTTCACAACATCTTTACCAAACACCTTGTCAAATAATTCCTGATTCATCTCTGCTGGATCCATGTGGCTGATGGTGGAGACTTTGAGCGTATAAGTGCCTTTCAGGTTTTTAGCTTCTTCTTCGGTTGAGTTTACCGCCTGTGACAGAATCAAGGCGTCGTCAGAAAGTTTTTCGATCTCAAACGTAACCTCATCGTCTTTTTTCAAGCCAATGAATTTCTTCTGCTCGCTCTTCTCGAGCTTTTCAACCTGGATGTAAGATGATTTCTTTTCGCCGGACACATTGGTTGCTTCACCGAAGATGTTGTCATGAGCGCTGCTCACCTCCGGGTTTGTAATGTTTCCGAACCGCCTCTTCATATCGGCGATGGCATCATCAATTACCTTCTTATCAACTTCAATAACGTAAGACTTGACTGATATTTTTGAAGAAAGGTCAACGGCAAAGTTCTCTACGAGACCAATTTGAAATTCAAATTCAAAGTCCTTCTGATTGTCCCAGTCAATGAGGTGTGCCTTTTGGTGGTTGGGGAGAGGATCACCTAGCACATTCAACTTCTTCTCCTTGATGTATTCAGAGACGGAATGAGAGAGTAAATGATTTACTTCTTCCACGAGGATAGATCGTCCGTACATTTTACGAACAACGCCTGCGGGGACTTTGCCCTGGCGGAAGCCTTTAATGTTCATCTTCCGGGAGTATTCCCGCACCTTCTCTTCTACCTTCGGCTGATAGTCCGTTTCGGTAAGCGTGATCTTGATAAGTCCGTCTGTTGACGAGGGTTGGTCGAGTGTGATATTCAAGGGTCTTAGTTTTAATTGTTTTCAGTTCCAGTCGTCAGTCAGCAGAATCCGGTCGCCGATTTTCGCCAGGCGTCTGGCAAACCGGTAACCGGTAACCACTTTTCTGTGCGGATGAAGGGACTCCCCCGATAGCAATCGGGGCCACGCCTTTCGGCACCAGATCCTAAGTCTGCCCCGACGTGTCGGGGTGCCAATTACGCCACATCCGCATTTTGCCTTATTTGCAAATGTGACGCAATTTGGAGATCAAGTCTCTTCATTCACTAATTCTGTGCGGATGAAGGGACTCGAACCCCCACGCCTTTCGGCACCAGATCCTAAGTCTGGCGCGGCTGCCAATTACGCCACATCCGCATGTGACTATATACTTGCTAACCCGCCGAAGCTCCGTCTCGGAGCGTAGGAGGGCCATATCTGCCAATGCTCTAAATTCCTTCCCTTAACAATGTTTTTGCGAAAAGGAGTGCAAATTTAGAGATAATTCGTTAGCATAGAAGTCCAAAATGAAATCTACTTGGTAACCGCGGCTGTTATTGATTCGGTTGAGGAGAGAAGGGAGATCATCAACCGCTATCGGCGGCTCCTAAGGAAGTGCAAGCCAGTCCTCAAGGCGGATGACGCCAAACGAATCAAGAAGGCTTTTACCCTGGCCTTGGAGGCCCATAAGGATATGCGCCGGAAGTCCGGCGAACCCTTTATCTTCCATCCCCTCAGCGTTGCTGAAATCTGCGTTGAGGAAATCGGCCTCGGTACGACGTCCATTATTGCCGCCCTCATACATGATGTGGTCGAAGATACCGACATAGAATTGGCTGATGTCGAGCGGATGTTTGGGAAGAAGATCGCCAAGATCGTCGATGGGCTGACCAAGATCAGCGGCGTTTTCGAGTATGGCACTTCGGCCCAGGCGGAGAATTTCCGCAAGATGCTCTTCACGCTTTCTGAAGACGTTCGCGTGATCCTGATCAAGCTGGCAGACCGGCTGCACAACATGCGGACGCTGGAAAGCATGCCCCGCAACAAGCAGCTGAAGATTGCCTCCGAGACCATTTACCTCTACGCACCGCTTGCCCACCGCCTCGGTCTGAATGCCATTAAGACAGAATTGGAGGACCTCTACCTCCGGTTTACCGATCAGCCGGTGTACAATGAAATCAATAACAAGATTGATGAGTCCAAGGCATCGCGAAATAAGTTTATCAAACAATTCGTGACGCCGCTCAAGGAAGAACTTGATCGGCTGAAGGTCGAGTATGAAATTAAGGGACGGCCGAAATCGATATTCTCCATCTACAATAAAATGCGGAAGCAGAATATACCGTATGACGAGGTGTATGATCTCTTTGCCATCCGAATCATTATCGATTCACCCGTTGAACAGGAGAAGACTTATTGCTGGCAGGTGTATTCCATTGTTACGGACTATTATACACCTAACCCAGACCGACTTCGCGATTGGATCAGCACGCCTAAAGCCAACGGGTATGAGTCTCTTCATACGACCGTGATGGCTAAGAACGGCCAATGGGTGGAAGTTCAGATTCGGACCAAGCGAATGGATGAGATTGCGGAAAAGGGGTATGCGGCGCACTGGAAGTATAAGGACAGTATCACCAGCCAGGAGTCAAACCTGGAGAAATGGCTCGTGCGCGTAAGGGAAACCCTGGAGAAGCAGGACACATCGGCATTGGAATTTGTCGATGACTTTCGTGGCAACCTGTTTAACGAGGAAGTGTTTGTCTTTACCCCCCGCGGAGAATTGAAGAACCTGCCGGTGGGATCAACCGCACTTGATTTTGCTTTTGATATCCATACCGATATCGGTGCGAAATGTATCGGTGCGAAGGTGAATCAGAAGTTGGTGCCCATCAACCATGCGCTCAAGAACGGTGATCAAATTGAAATCCTGACATCATCAAAGCAGAAGCCCAACGAGGACTGGCTTCGGTTTGTGGTCACCCAGAAGGCCAAGTCAAAGATCAAGGATTTACTTAAGGAAGCTAAGCGAAAAGTGGCGGAAGAGGGAAAAGAAATTCTATTGCGAAAACTAAAGCAGTTGAAAATTGAAACGGGCACCCAGTCTTATGATCTGATGCGCCTTTTCTTCGGGGTGAACTCTCAGCTCGACCTTCATTATGCGGTTGGCACCGGCAAAATTGGCTTGAATGAGCTCAAGAGATTCAAGGAATATAAACCAGAGCCATTGCCGAAGACGAAAGTCGGCGATGAGGCTAAGCTCAAAGGAGAGGCCCCACCGCCGAGGCGACTGCATGAAGATATTCTGCTCATTGGCGAGGATATGGATGTCGTAGAGTACAAACTGGCTAAATGCTGCTCACCTATTCCTGGTGACGAAGTCTTTGGATTCGTCACTATGAATGAAGGGATAAAGATACATCGAACCAATTGCAGCAATGCGCCGGAGCTTCTCTCCAACCACGGACACCGGGTGATAAAGGCGAAGTGGACCTCCCAGCATGAGGTGTCCTTTCTCACGGGCCTCAAAGTCGTGGGTACCGACCGCGTTGGATTGATTAATGACGTTTCGAAGATCATTTCGGAGGAATTGAAAGTGAATATGAGTTCCATTGCCTTTCGGAGCGACCAGGGCATTTTTGAAGGTGAAATCATGCTCTATGTGAACGATACGCGCCACCTGGATCTGCTGATCAAGAAGCTGGAGAAGGTTGAGGGGGTGGTCAAGGTTGCCCGGTTCGATTCGGCAATCATAGCGAGAGCCTAAGCGGTACGGAATCGTAATGCATCCGCTATATTTACAACCGGTATGGCGCTGAATCAAAAATTGTACGACGAAGTCAGTTCGATATTTAAGGCCTATCTGGAGAACAAGAAATTGCGTAAAACTCCTGAGCGATACGCTATCCTGGAAGAAATCTATTCAATCTCTGGCCATTTCGATGTGGAATCGCTATTCGTCAATATGAAGACCAAGGGCTACCAGGTGAGTCGGGCTACCGTATATAACACCCTTGATGTTCTGACGGAATGCAATCTGGTCACCAAGCATCAATTCGGCCAGAATCAGGCCCAGTATGAAAAATCCTATGGTTCCAGGCAGCATGACCACTTGATTTGCACAGACTGCAACAACGTTGTTGAGTTTTGCGATCCCCGGATTCAAACCATTCAGAATACTGTCGAAGAACTGATGCAGTTTGAAGTTGTCCACCACTCCTTAATTTTGTACGCCCGTTGTAAGAAAGAAAACTGCGAAAAGAGAAAATCATGAATTTTGCACAGGAAATCAGATCGAATACACTTATTCTCAGGATCTCCGGAGACTTGATCGGTGAAGACTATGGAACCCGCCTGGTTGAGGTTGTCAATGAAGCAGTGAGCCATCAGGTTACGGTCTGCATTATTGATATCTCACAATTGAGATATATCAACAG
Organism: Cyclobacteriaceae bacterium; assembly: GCA_043750575.1. Taxonomy (GTDB): domain Bacteria; phylum Bacteroidota; class Bacteroidia; order Cytophagales; family Cyclobacteriaceae; genus ELB16-189. The sequence continues at coordinate 1,972 of JAYVBH010000058.1, read as the reverse complement.
CAGCGGCATTGGTGTGCTGATCACCATCCTTACCAAGTTCAGGAACAAGGGAGGGGAGGTTTATCTGATGAGCCCTTCGGAAAGCGTAAAGAAGTTGTTGGCGATCACCAAGCTCAATGCGATCTTTCAGGTAATAAAAAGCGAGGAGGAGGTAATTTCACCGGGTAAGAAATAGATCGATATTCAATATTATATTATTCAGCACGCATGAAAGTGGATGTATTGTTAGGCCTCCAGTGGGGCGATGAAGGAAAAGGAAAAATTGTGGATGTGCTGGCGCCCCGCTACGATGTGGTTGCTCGTTTTCAAGGCGGCCCGAATGCCGGACATACGCTGGAGTTTGATGGCATCAAGCATGTGCTCCACCAGATTCCTTCTGGCATTTTCCGGCCGAACACAAGAAATGTAATCGGTAATGGTGTAGTACTTGATCCGATTGTCTTCAAGGCGGAGATTGAAAAATTGGCCAAATTCAACCTGAATGTCAAAGACAACCTTTTTATTTCCAAGAAGGCAACCCTGATTCTTCCGACGCACCGGTTGCTTGACCAGGCTCAGGAAAAAGCAAAAGGAGATGACAAGATAGGCTCAACGCTCAAAGGCATTGGTCCTTCCTATCAAGACAAGATCGGCCGCCAAGGACTCCGTGTGGGTGACGTGCTGTCACCGTCTTTCCGGGAAAAGTTGAAAAAACTGGTTGATCTTCACCTTGAATTGCTGAGCCACCATGCTTTGGAGTTTAACTGGGCAGAGCTCGAAGCTCAGTTTCTGGAAGCCGTTGAGTTTCTGAAGCAGTTCAAGTTAATTGATAGTGAATACTTTCTTAACCAGGAGCTTGCTGCAGGATCCAGTATTCTCGCGGAAGGAGCACAGGGCTCTCTTCTTGACATTGACTTTGGAAGCTATCCGTTTGTGACCAGTTCCAGCACGGTCAGCGCAGGCGCCTGCACAGGACTTGGTGTGGCACCCCGTCACATCGGTGAGGTGTACGGAATATTCAAGGCGTACAGCACCCGGGTTGGGAGCGGGCCATTTCCCACCGAGCTTCTGAATGAAGAAGGGGAAGCGATGCGCAAGGAGGGAAAGGAATTTGGATCAACAACGGGCCGTCCGAGAAGATGTGGTTGGATAGATTTGCCTTCCCTGAAGTACTCGATCATGATCAACGGGGTTACCCAGTTGCTTATGATGAAGGCTGATGTGTTGAGTATTTTTGCCGGAATCAAGGTATGCACGCAGTATCAGTTGGCCAATGGGACAATAACCGATCAGGTGCCTTATGAACTCATCAATGAGCGAATTACACCTATTTACGAGGATCTGAAGGGCTGGAATTGCAGCCTGAAAGGGCTTGTCGAGCATGAATTGCCAAAGGAGTTGAAGTATTACGTCGATTTCCTCGAAGCCCGCCTTGGGGTCCCGATCTCGCTGATTTCCATTGGTCCAGACCGGACAGAGACCATTCACCGGTTCAAGCAGCCTGTTAAGGCCTAAAAAAACTTCTAAAACAGGCATTGCGTATCTAATTATGCCTGCTATCTTTGCACTCCCTTTTGGAAAAGGGCCATTCCTGAGTCGTGGGAAGCGGTTGTCAAGTTTGATTTCAGATGGAAATCACAAGGACCCAGTGTTGATGGCAGCCTTCTGCCTGAAGCTAAGGAGTCGAACGTTCATTGAATAGATGGAGATTGATAGCGGACCTGTTGATACACGATAGAGTGTATTAACGAGTTGATTCTAAAACAAGGTGAGATTGGGGAAGCGCGAGCGGACCTAATTTTAAATAGTGTAGAAAAGATGAGACCAGAGGAATATTGAAATAGTTTCTCTTTAAGGATCTGGAGAGCTGTGAGGCTTGAAGGGGAGATGGGGAGAAAATTTAAGGATTAATACTATGGAGAGTTTGATCCTGGCTCAGGATGAACGCTAGCGGCAGGCCTAATACATGCAAGCTGAACGGCAAGATTTTTAG
>JAYVBH010000057.1:0-139834 GCA_043750575.1 Cyclobacteriaceae bacterium | reverse complement strand
ACGGAGGCGGACCTGTGGTCCTATCCGATCTGGGATTTGCAACGAACGGGTGAGCGAAGCAATCACTATTCCACCAGTGAGTCGGGACCTCCGGTACTTCAAGTCCGAACCGACTACGACGTCTGGTCATCCGAACGCAGGGGAGGTGTAGTGAGAAGGTGTGGGAAGGACCAGAGGTCCGCCTCCGAAGTAAATTGGTGCTTCGAATGGGTCCGGACTGCAAGTCCGGACCAACCCTGGATTCATCTGTGGTAATCTGTGTAATCCGTGGCTAACGTTGGAAGTTGGTCGGGACTACAAGTGCAAGTCCGGACCAACCCTGAATTCCCAAGTAGATCTTCTGTCGTGATCTGTCCGGTGATTAACTCGAGGCGTTGCAACTTTGAAACACTGCGCCTCAACGACCATTCAAAACTGGCGAATCCCTGACTGAAGAATAATCGGCTTGTTTGCCGTAGTCTCGTAGGGAATTATGGTAACGGTGTTTTGATCCGCATTTATCGTGAGTTTAACCAGTATGCCTTGGTGTGTTGCGGGCCTGGGGTTGTCGAAAATCAAATTCCCGATGCTGTAGAATACCGGCTTGCCGTGAATTCTCTCGAATGTCTGAACCACGTGCGGGTGATGCCCAATGATGGCGTCGGTGCCGGCTTCTAAGAGTTCTGTTGCTTGCTGCCGTTGTGTCGAGGTCGGAACGGGTTGGTATTCGACACCCCAATGTAGCGTCGCAATAACATAGGATTTTGGGTGCTGGGCGCGATAGCCTGCTATTGCCAGTTTCAGATCTTCGATAGTGGCCTGGCACATGCCTGGACTATCCGCAAGGTACATCCACGATTCGAGGGGGAGGATTACACTCGAAAAAAGAGCGACTTCAATCCCATTTTTACTAAGAATGACAGGCTCGCAAGCCAACTTTTGGGTTTGCCCGAAACCAACCGGAACAATACCTGCCCGCTCTATGTTTTCTGCTGTTGAGATTAGTCCGGCTCTTCCATGATCATAACTATGGTTATTTGCCAGAATGCAATGAGTAATTCCTGCATTGCGAAGATTGGATAACCACTTCGGGTCGGCTCTGAAAATGTATTCCTTGGTGAGAGGCGCGATGATATCGGTAGAAGGGCATTCGAGGTTGACAACTGTATAATCAGCACTGGAGAATTCAGGTTCTAAGTTGTCGGTGAAATAGGAAACCCCTTTACGATTGATCTGTGCGCGGATTCCGCGATCGAGCATGACATCCCCACCAAAAACTATAGAGACCTCCTTTTCCGGTTTACAGCCAGCAAACAGAAGGATAGCGATCCACCAACCTGCTCGAAAGTCTCTTAACATCCGGAACTATAGAGGTATTCTTTCACCCGAGGCTGAAGCGATTTGTCAAGTTTAATGATGATGTCCTTCATCCACGGCTGTAGCGGAAATGATTTCCCTTTTTTTAGCATCTCTTGCCACTCTTCATCCGTCATACGGTTGTTAAGCGGCACCCTATGTTCGTAGTAGCTGAAGGTCGATCCTTTTGTAACATAGAGGTATCCATCAATTTCAACGACCACATAAAGGTCATTTGCATATCCCACCGCAGCGTGAAGTATTCCCGACTCATTCTCTTGATTGTTTGTGTAGATGTCCGCCACAACGGCAATCTCCTTGTCAGGTCCTGAAAGCTCACTCCAACTGTATGCACCCATGATCGACAAGGTTGTGTATTCAACACTTGAGCCTATGCGTTCAATCGTATTGTATTCTTGCTCCAGCAACTTTTCACCCCGCAGTTCCTTTTCACTTACTGTCAACAAAAAAGTGCATAGTTCAACGAGTTGCTCCTGTTTGTATTGTGATTGTTTGTCCATTACGTCATACTTGCTCAGTATGTCGTTGGTTTTCTTAAGCAATTCCAATGCGCTTTTCCAGTATTGGACATTTGGCTCCACATAGCCAACTGTATAAGGTTCGGGTGGTGGAGCACATTCTTCGCCACCGCCGCACTCTGCAGCGTTTGGTTGCTCAGCGTAAAGTATTGCATCGTGTTTCAATTCAGCCCACGAAGCCAATGCGGTATTCAAGTTCTTCTTGTTCCAGGAGGGGAGTTGCATAAATGAGGGATAGCTTTTGTCAGGTGTCAGAAGCTTGTTAAGGCTACTTATCCACTTGGTATACACCGTTTCATCCCAGCTTTCGTAGTTCTTGTATTTGGCCTTCATGTTCTCCAGCTTTGGAAGGAACTTAGTCCATGATTTGCTTTCGTCTAATTCTCTAATTAGGATGTCCTCAGCTGCCTGGCTTCCGAAAGCTGCCATCACATCCAGCCCTCTCGGATAGGGGCGCTGCTTTAGATCGGTCATCTCTTGCAAGACCTCATTGTCAATCAGGAACCGTGCCGGCATGAAATTGATTTTTCCACTGCAAGCATTTTCGATTTTGGGTTTGATCACATTCTTGGTAGCCTCGATCTTTTTCAGCTCTGCCTGAAACAGCATGATGGTCTCCGGCCTCATCAAGTCAAAAAGCGTTTTAATTTGTTTTGTGTCAATGATGTTACAGATGTCCATCAGCGAAACGTTATCGGGCTTTCCGATGAGAAACGTTGTAGGCTCCAAAACGGAGGAGTAAAGCTTTTTCAATGACACCCCGGATTTTGCATTTGCAGTGTTCAAAATGAAGGCGGCTGTTAGCGCCCAACGGAGATCGGTCTTCTCTTCTAAACAGTAAGCACCAAGCTGGAGCCATTGCATGGTCGTGAAGTACCGTTGCAAGGTTTCGTTCCGCGTGTAGTGCCCTCGCGGTTTAAGCATATCGTACGCAAACGGAACATTCATGAATGGTGCTAGCAAATCGGAGTTTGCCGATTGTTCCTTCTCGATCTTGCTTAATTCTAGCGCGACCTTGCTTGCATAGGGTCCATCGACCAAAACCTCCCGTTGGCCAATCAATGTAAGTGGAACGGCATAGAACGCCTGGGTGTATTGCAGATCCTCCTTTATGGATGGATCCTTTTCTACAAGTGCCAATCGTTTAGATTCTTCGAACATGCCCTGTATAAGATCATGCAGGATAGGGCTGAATTTCTCTTCCTCAATTCTGCGCAGCATGAAAGAGAAATGCATGTGAAAAAGCTGAAGGTACAGATCGGTGGAAACAAAGTTTTGCGTCTGGCTGTAATCGTTCTCCTCGTAGACATGAAAAAGCTGGACATTATTGGCGGGAACAATGGCGAACCCATTTTGGGCAAGGCCATCGAGGAGTGGAGCAGGCAACCCCCCGAATTGCCAGCCATTGACAATGTTCTTAACATTAGGATATTTCAGGCCATTTCGTCCAATAAAATTTTGTTGCTTCATCTGATCCTCCAGTTTGCTCACCCTCTCGATAAAAGCAGTTTCCTCGGGCCTGTACGAGATTGGGGGCAATTTCTTCAATCCACTGTATTCACAATCCCCATACCAACGCGATTCCATCAAAGCCCGGTACCACTTGGTGTTATAGAAGTAGTAACGCAGGTCGGCATTCATGAAAAGGTACCCCTTTCTTGCAGGAATGGTGTTTCGTAGAATACGAAGTTCTTCCAATGATTTTGTAGAAAGGTCCTGATTCAGATCAAACGCAGGTAGTTGCTTGACGAGTGTTTCATAGGCAACCGTATCCCACATACGATCAGCTTCATCTACTTTATATGGGTTGTCGCTGGGCACGTCACTGGTGACTTCTGAAGGAGGTCCGGTTAAAGTAGAATCACCGGAATTCTTTTCTTCCTTGGAAGTCTTTGAGCAGCCAACTAATAGAATGAAAGTGGCAAGAATAAGCCTTGTTGACAATGACATAGGTAAGGTTTTGACAAAGGAAGGGAAGAAGTGCTTATTGACCAAGTGATTCAAGTGCATTGTTGTATGATAGCTCTCTCTGTAAGTACTTCCGAAAGGATAGGCCAAATCCGAACCATTCATATTCGGCAACCAGGCATAGTCCGCTGCTCTCAATTTCAACAGACCTTAGCAAGGTGATTGAATCCGGTCGGATAAAAGTGAAATCCTGCAGCGGTCTACTGAGTGATGACCCAAGCCAAAGTGGTATGATTGAGCGGTTGCGTATTTGATAGATAAATAGGCGTCTTCTGACCACTGAGTCCATACGCGTTGATTTGATGACCCCTAGTGCAATATCTTCATTACCGTCGTTGTTGACATCAGCCTTAATCATCTTGAACACGGGATAGTGCAACGGCCAGGAATCTGTCAGGCTGTCGTTAACAAAGCATTGAAGATGGTTGACCTTGCCTTCAATGCGAAGCGAAATCCTTACCGACTCACCTGCTGAATCAAATACAACATCTTCTGGATGTTCTTTGGCACAGCCAAAGAACAGGATTGAAAGGAGTACTATGATATGCCGAGATTCGCTCATTTTCTTTTTAGAGCTCAAGTGTAACCTTGTACTGACTTCCAGTTTACTTCCCGATACAAAACTTCCCAAAAATATTCCCGAGAAGGTCTTCGGTGGTGATTTGCCCGGTAATAAGGCCAAGATGATGCAACGCATTCCTGACATCCATCGCCAGAAAATCGCCCGTAACGCGTTCATCCATTCCTTTTAACACGCGACCTAACGCATCGTGTGTGTCTTGCAGGCTTTGATAATGCCGTGTGTTGGTCACTACTACATCGCCTTGCTTGATCTTGTCAACGTGGAACTTGTCCAGGATTTTTTCCTCCAGGGCCTTCAGGTTTGTCTTTTTCGTGGCCGAGATGAATTGAAAATCCTGTTTCATGAGTTGCCGTACTAACTCGGGATTGCCCTTGTCCATCTTGTTGGCAATGCGAATGACTGGGATATTCAGCGCATCAAGTTCTTTAAGCTCACCATTAATTTCGTCAAGCGTTGCATTAGTCAGGTCCACCAGGTAAAGAATAAGTGAAGCCTTCTTCAATTGCTCTCGTGTACGCCCAATACCAAGCGCTTCGATCGTGTCTGTGGTCTCGCGAAGTCCGGCGGTGTCTATGAACCGGAAGTTTATTCCACCCAGGACCATCTCGTCTTCAATCACATCGCGTGTAGTCCCCGGAATTTCGGAGACAATCGCTTTCTCCTCATTCAACAATGCATTCAGCAAGGTGGATTTCCCAACGTTGGGCTTTCCCGCGATGACAGTAGGCACCCCATTCTTAATCACATTACCCTGGTCAAACGATTGGATAAGTGGATCAAGGTGAGTTTGAATTTTAATAACCAATTTCCTTAAATCATCGCGCTTGGCAAATTCAACATCCTCTTCACCAAAGTCGAGTTCAAGTTCGATGAGGGAAGCAAAATGGATGAGTTCCTCGCGTAGTCGTTTGATTTCTTTTGAAAACCCGCCGCGCATCTGATTCAGCGCTGCCTGGCGGGCGTTGTCTGTTTCTGCGTTAATGAGGTCTGCGACGGCCTCGGCCTGTGCGAGGTCAAACCTGCCGTTGAGGAAAGCACGTTTGGTGAACTCCCCGGGGGCCGCCAGCACGGCTCCATGTTTCATCAGCGCACGGATGATTCGCTGTACGATGAGGGTTGACCCGTGGCAGGATATTTCAACAGCATTTTCTTTTGTAAATGAGTTTGGCTCACGGAAAACCGAAACGATTACTTCGTCAATCGCCTCAGCTCCATCTTTCAAAATGCCCAGATGCAGGGTATGGGAGGGCTGCTCTGACAGAATTTTACCTTGGAACAGTTCTTGAACCAGGTCAATGGATTGCTTTCCCGATAGTCGCACGACGGCTAGTGCGCTTACGCCCGGGGGCGTTGCGGCCGCTACGATGACATCATTGAATTTTGCCAGTTTCCCCATTTCGAGTAAAGGGGCAAGTTATTCAAAAACGGCCTAAAGTGCTTAATCGCTATTGTACCGGAACCAGGTCAAACACTTCACTTAGCGCATCCCTGGAATTCGTTCCGATGAAGACAGTAAACTGTCCCGGTTCTGTGCCCCAGGTCATATCGCCGCGGTAAAATGCCAGCATGTTGACACTAATGGAGAATGTGATGGTTTTTGTTTCGTTGGGCTCAAAGTGAACTTTTCTGAAGGCCTTCAATTCTTTTACGGGGCGCGTGACACTCGCGAAATGGTCGCGGAGATAAAGTTGAATTACTTCGTCGCCGGCATATTGGCTTTTGTTAGTAACCGAAACCGTCACCAGAATGGAATCACCAGGAGTTATCCTCTTCTTATTAAGGGCAATGCTTTGGTATTGAAAATTGGAATAGCTCAATCCGAACCCGAAAGGGTAGAGTGGGGAATTTTGAACATCGCGGTACTTGGATCGGTAGACCCGTTCTTGCTGGGGCTCCTTATAATTACCGGTGTAAGGGCGGCCCGTATTCTTGTGGTTGTAAAAGATAGGAACCTGGCCGACGTGCCGTGGGAACGTAACTGGAAGTTTGCCGGAGGGATTATAGGCCCCGGTCAATACATCGGCGATGGCGTTTCCGGCTTCTGATCCCAGCGTCCAGGTTTCGACAATGGCAGGGATGTGACTGTCAATCCATTCGATTGCCAACGGACGACCATTGACCAAGAGCAGCACGATGGGCTTACCAGTGGCTTCAATAGCCTCGACCAGTTGTTGCTGCACACCCGGCAATCCTATGTCTGCACGGGAGCCGGCTTCGCCGTTCATGATGGCACTTTCGCCTACCACCAAAATAACCAGCTCACTCTGCCGGGCCATGCGCACAGCGTCAGTGAATTTGTCGGTATTCGTATCGTACAAGTTGCATCCTTCGGCAAACAGGAATTCAGTTTTTGGAAGAGCTTCGCGAAGCCCGGTACGGATGGATACAGGGTGCTGTGCTTCGCCGAAGAAGGACCAGGATCCGTTCATGTCTTCCTGATTGTCAGCCAGCGGGCCAATGAGGGCGATTTTCTTGAGTGATTTCTTCAACGGAAGAATGCCATTCTCATTCTTCAGAAGAACAATGGATTTCCGGGCTACATCCCTGGCAATAGCGAGGTTTTCCGCCGAACGTATGCTCTTCTTTTCACGCACAGTATCTGAATACCGATAGGGGTTTTCAAACAAGCCAAGTTTGTATTTCAGTTCAAGTACCCGGCGCACGGCGTTGTCCAATAGCTTCATTTCTACTTTACCAGATCTGACGAGTTCGGGCAATTTCTTCAGGTAGATTTCAGCCATCATATCCATATCCGTTCCTGCCTCGATGGAAAGCCTGGCGGCCTCGACGCTATCGCTTACAAAGCCGTGTTCAATCATTTCGCCGATCGACTGCCAGTCGGATACCACCATGCCTTTAAATCCCCATTCTTTACGAAGGATATCATCCAGCAAGAGCCTGTTGGCAGAAGCGGGGATGCCGTTAAGCTCATTGAACGAGGTCATGATTGTGGCGGAGCCGGCATCGAGGCCTGCCTTATAGGGAGGGAGGTAAACTTCGCGCAGCGTGCGCTCCGACATGTCGACAGTATTGTATTCACGCCCTGCAATCGGTGCGCCATAGGCCGCATAATGCTTGATACAGGCAGCCATGGTAGATGGGTCGCTCAAATCATTTCCCTGAAAGCCTTTGACCCGTGCCTGTGCAATGAGGGAACCCAGGTAGGTGTCTTCACCGGCACCTTCTGCCACGCGGCCCCACCGGGCATCGCGTGAGATGTCGACCATTGGCGCGAAAGTGAAATTGATCCCTGCAGCTGTTGACTCGTCAGCAGCTGTTCGCGCAGATGCCTCAATCGCGGCAAGATCCCAGCTTGCTGCTTCGGCCAGGGGAATGGGCATTACGGTTTTGAAACCATGTACAACATCAGCGCCGAAAAGGAGCGGTATTTTTAGCCGGGATTGTTCAACGGCAATTTTTTGCAGGCGGGCGGTGTAGGCGGCACCATGAACATTAAAAAGCCCTGTCAATTTTCCTTCACGGATCAAGTCATCAAATTTGGCAGATTCTGATGTACGGACAGTCGGCCCAGTATTGAAGAGGTCGCCGACGAGGAAGTTTAGTTGACCTACCTTTTCTTCCACAGTCATGGCCGATATCAGGGAGTCGAAATTCCTGTCTTGTGCGGGTGCAGGTTTCGCTTGCTGGCAATGAACAAGTAGAACAATGGCCAGCGCGACGACCAATGTTTGCAAGATAAACTTCTGGATGGGGTGTTTCACGATTAATGCAAACAGGGTGGTGGGAGGTGCTTCAAATGGGTCGATTAGTGAACAAGAATCTTGGCGACTACGGTCTTTGTTTCCTCCGTTAAGATGACAAAGTAGATGCCTGGTATTATCGTTTTCAGATCAACAATGATCAATTGGTTATCCATGATGACTTCAGCGGGTTTTTCTGCGCCTACAGCATCAAAAATTTTCAGGCTCTTGGTAGATTCTCCATTGGTTTGGATGAAAAAACGTCCATTGCACGGATTGGGATATACTGAAATAGGGGAATTGGTATCGGCTTCCGTCCCCGTGATGTTGGCAATGACTTCCACATCAGTGCTTAACGAAGATTCGCCTACAGAATTTGCCCCGGTGAGTTTGTAGTAGTTTAACGATTCTGTTGGATTAACAACGTAAGGAACATCTGAAGTCTTAATGTTGGATTTGATCTTTGTGTAGGTCCCCGAAGGAGCGTCACTTCGATACAAATTGAATGTAGTTGCGTTCGATATGTCGGTCCAGCTGAGGGCTATATCGCCCTGGGTGGTAATGCTGGCAGTCAGGTTAGTGGGGGCAGCCGGTATCGTCGTGCTGTTATACATTTCTATTGGACCTACCTGAAATGACCCGGATCCGGCAAGCATATATATGCGTATTGACTTGATCAGGTTGTCATCGACGGCGGGATTGTTCAGGCTCCATTGCCCGTTGAAGTTGTATGAATAGGTGTAAAAATTTCCGTCTTTTTTGGTGATCTGGATTTCAAAATTTGTAGAGATGGTTTCGTTACCATTTCCATCCCGGAAGGTGAGGAGAAGATTGGGAATGGCTGAGGTGGAAGGTACGAGGATCGGCAACTTGATGATTCCATAATTGCTCATATGAACGGCCTTGGGCATGTCAAGTTGAATATACTTCAGTGCCGAGAGGGAATAAGTAACATTCAGGTGATTGCTGGAGGCGCTGTAAGTGATACCCCCGTCATTCTTCGTCCAACCGGGTAGTGCAGGATTGGAAAAACTTTCTATCAAGTATTTTGGCCCTGCTGGATCGATAATTGTCGATACGTTAATGGAAGAAGTGTTGTTGGCACAACCTGTGTTTGTTGTTACAATGCTTACGGGGCCATCATTGAGTCCCCAGTTGACCGTAATCTGATTGGTTCCCTGGCCGCTGACAATCGTTGCGTCTCCGGGAACAGTCCAATCATAGGTCGCGCTGCCACCATAATTTGGGACTGCATATTGAGTGCCAGTCTGATTCTGGAACAGAAATGCAGATCCCTGAATAAGCGGTGCGGCCCTTTCTTCATAAACGCGCACCCAATCGATTTCCATCTTGGCAGAAGTGAGGGCCGGATCCACTCCATTCTTCTGCCCCCCGGTTTCAAAAGCAGGGTCGCTGCCAAAGTTTCCTCCCATGGCAATGTTCATGATGAGGAACTGGTCGGCATTGAAAGGCCAGTTGGAAGATGTTTTTGGCGAAGGGTTGTACGTGTAGTAGGGGATGTTGTCAACGGAAAAGATCATTCGATCGGCGTTCCAGGAGACGGCATATTCATGGAATGCTGTACTCGCGGTACCTATCGTCACGGATCCTTTATTCACAGTGTTTCCGGAACTTGATGGGGTATGTAATGCGGCTTGCACGACATTTTGATTTTTGCCTACGTGCTCCATAATGTCAATCTCACCACAGGTGGGCCATCCGACGGATGAGATATTATTGCCTAACGCCCACATCGCTGGCCAAGTGCCGGAGCCTGTAGGAAGTTTGGCGCGGAAGACAATCTTCCCGTATGTAAATGATTTTTTGTTTTGCGATTTCACTCGCGCGGAAGTCCATGTAGACCCCGATTTTAGCGCCTCAATTATCAGGCTTCCGCCTTCTTGCCTTACATTGGCGGGGTTGGCGGTATAATTCTGAATTTCAGCGTTTCCCCATCCCGATTGGCCCAGATCATATCCCCACGTCGTAGAACTGGGAGGGCCTGTACCATTGAATTCGTCGCTCCAAATCAGCACATCGGGACATTGACTGAATCCTATATTTGAAATGATGAGTAAAGAGATGGCTGCCAGGATTTTCATGGATGCTATTGGTTAGCATTTCAATTTATGAATGCGGACATAGTAAGCGTCCCAAAGAAACAAAGCACAACAAGTAAAAAAGTAAAGATTCAAAATGTTCATTCAGAAGTCAGGAGTCTGACATTATTGTCAGACTCCTTTCTTCTAAACAAACTAATCAAAAACTACCTATCAATTATCTACGGTTCAAACCTTAAGTTCTTGACATAGAAAGTGCCAGCTACACTATGGCCTCCGCCGCCGATTTGCAAGAAGACCATGTCTAAGTCAGTCCTGTCATTGGGTTTCTGACCAGCCACGGAAGAGTACGATGGAGTATTTAACGTAAACGTTACCGTCGTCCAGGTATCCAGGGGCAGATCAGCACTTTCATATTGGATCAGATTGGTCCACCATTGTTCGGTCTGACTTGGGTCAGCAAGACCAATAATGACTTTCTTGGTCAGGGTTCCATAGGTGTTCGTGCTTGGGAGATAGACATCCACCTTTACTGTAGTCAAACTGGTAAACGTGATATCTTTCAAATCCGGAGAAACCTGGAATTTAGCTTCCTGGTATTGATCGGCAGTGCGGTTAAACCTGCCCACTTTTGGGTTGGCCACATTGGTTGGATCGTCTACACCGAGTGTGATTGTGGATGCGCCAGAAATGGCACCCAACTGCACAAAAGAGGTAGTCGAAACAAACGAGTGTGACATCGCTGTAGGTGTGATGTTCGGAAGATCAACACCGAACCCGGGCGGTACGTCAATGATTGCGGGCTCGAGCGTGGCATCAGTATAATTCACATACTTAGCTGACCAGTAAAGATCTGTATATGTATAGGAAATGGTCATGACGTCGTATCCAACAAATGACTCGATGTCAATAGCAAACGTTCTTGTTGCAGTAGGAATATTGGAATAGTTAGGGGCGCCCACAGTGTGAACAAAACCCATCCAAGCACCCATTCCATTCAACGTCACCGTATTAGCTGCGCTGTTATATGTGTAGGCATGCGTTCCTGATCCCCAGGCTGTAACATTTGCTCCATCCTTGTTTATCATGGTTGTAACTGAAGGCACAAAACACGTTTCATGATTAGGCCTTCCTAGAAAAGGGTCATTTTCGCCCCAGAAAACACCCTTGTCATCATACACAAATGATCCATCTCTCTCAAATGTAAATGTTTGCGTGAATAGACATGGTCGCTTGCCATCGGCGTTGCCCAAAGCAAAATATTGATCAGGAGCAGTTGCGTTAGGTCCTAAAGCAAGTGCATCGCCTACTCTATACAGTTTCCACTCTTTCGAAGTTACGCCGGCTAGCAGAGTTAATGCTTCATCAGGGTCAACAACATTAACCTCTTCAGTTTTCGTTGAACTCCCCTGTGCGCTCGTGGCAGTCAGTTCTACGGAATAAGTGCCTGTTGCAGCGAATACGTGGATTGGATCCTTTTCCGTAGAAGCAGCGCTTCCATCACCAAAGTTCCAACTGAATGAATCAGCATTCGTTGAGAAATTGGTAAAATTAATCGTGAGAAAGTCGTTCGCGTCTGCTTCGTACTGAAAGCTCGCGATTGGCGCAGGTGCCGCTTCATCCTTAGCGCAAGAAAAGGCTATCAATGATATCATCATTGTGTATAGCCATTTGATTTTAAAGAGTTTTTTCATGATCTGTTTTTGTTAGTTTAGTTTGGTTATTTATTTATAGTTGGTTTATTTAACTGTTTATTGAAATAGTGATTCTGCAGGATAGGCGGTCAAGCCACCCCCGGTTAGGTCTATTTCCTTCTGAGGTATTGGCAGGTATACATCTTGGGCGTCAAAGTTTGCATTTCTCAAATCACCAGTAGGAAACAAGGATTGGACAGCACGTCCTGAGCGAACAAGGTCAAACCAACGGTCACCTTCACCTGCGAGTTCGGCGCGCCGCTCGTACCAGATAACTTCCAGGAGGGTCCAACCCTCGTCCGTCATGACGGTTGCCGATGTTCGGAAACTCCCTGTATTGTCACCGGGGCCTTTTGCCCGTTCGCGGACCAAGTCGATGGCGGCCATCGCGTCTGCCTGTGAACCTGTACCCCGAACCAGGGCTTCGGCGTACATGAGTAGCACGTCGGCATATCGGATGAAGGGCTGGTTGGGATCTTTCAAGACGTTGATTTCGCCGCCGTTCGGTACAGTATAGCTTTTGTAGTTCGCATATTTCTGCTGCCAGTATCCCTCAAAGTCAGTTGCGTTCTGAGCTGCCGCGGTGACCGTGCATCCACCAAGTGCCAATTCGACTTCTGAAATGATCGTGCCGTCTCTGCGATAGACATCATCAGGGAGGTAGGAGGTATACAGGTCAGAAGTAGGCAGCATGAATCCCCAGCCTTCAGCGTATTGGGGATGCGTCGAACAAAGGCCGCGGATACCGCAAAGTTGCGTGATCATGTTGCCATTAATGAACTCAAATGGAACTGAAAAATCTGCAGGGACTTCGTTGGAGTATTGAATTTCAAAAACAGATTCACTCGTGTTGGCGGCACCAAACGCGAACAGATCATTATAGTCGTCAACCAAAGAGTACGTGCCTGATGTCTTGACATTCCCTAAATGAAGGGCGGCCTTATTGAACAGCGCTACATCATCATTTTTTAAGTCAGCCCAGTAGAGATAGGCTTTGCCCAAGAGTGCCTCGGCGGCACCTTGGGTGATCCTTCCTTGGAGATTAGCTGAGTAAGAAATGGGAAGCAATGGGATGGCTTGCTCCAGATCTTTCGTAATGCGGGTGAATACTTCTGTCATCGTATTACGGACGGCGCTCTTGTCGTCAGGTAAAGGCTGGCGGAGGATAACCGGAATTGGGCCGAACATCCGGAATAATTCAAAATGGTAGAAGGCACGAAGAAATTTTGCTTCGGCCTGATATTGTTTGACAACAGCGCCAGCGAGTTTAATGGTGTCCACATTGTTTAGCACCTGATTTGCCTTATTGATGCCGAAATAATTCTTCTTCCAAAAGCTGGTAGTCTCCGGTGTGACGCTTGTCGCCTTCAGATCGTCAATTTCCTGCCAACCGGGTTGGTCAAAATTTGTGGGATCGCCGCCGGCATTTGAATTGTCAGACCAGATCTCGCCCAGCATTACTGTGGAACTCCATCGGCCATCAACAAAGGTCCATTGCATGGGGTCATAGGCGGCAATCAGTCCTTTGAAGACCTGATCTTCGGATATGTAGAAATTGGATGATAAGTATTTGTTTTGTGGATCAACTTCTAAAAAGTCAGTACATCCGCTCACGAGAAAGATTATGGTGAGGGCAGAGGCGAGTTTGGTTGTTGCTTTCATGGCGTGACGTCGTTTAGAAGGATGCGTTTAGACCAAGTCCTACTGTCTTGAGTTGTGGATAAAATCCCTTGTCGATTGCTGTATCCAGGATCCAGCCGGTGTTGCCAATTTCCGGATCGAACCCGGTATAGCTGGTTACTGTGAACAGGTTATCAAAGGAGAGGTACACGCGCAATGATTTCATTTTTACTGTTTCAAGCAAGGTGCGGGGCAGGTTGTAACCGATCTGGAGGTTCTTCAACCGCAAGTAGGAGCCATTTTCTACATAGAAGTCGGATGCTCGCGTATTGTTATTCCCATCGATTGTGGTGAGGCGTGGATATTTTCCCTCAGGATTAGTCTCGGTCCAGCGGTCAAGCCATTCTGTTTGGTAGTTATTGTTTATAACATCCTGACGCTCATAAGACCGATAAATGTCATTGCCGATGCTTGAGGCAAACAGCATTCTCAAGTCAAAGCCTTTGTAGGTTGCGGATACATTAAGCCCCAAGGTGACGGTTGCCCATGGCTTTCCAATATTGGTGATGTCATCGTTGTCTATTTTTCCATCACCATTCATATCTACAAATTTCAAGTCACCGGGGACGGCCATGGGTTGAATAGGGTCACCATCCTTATTGATGTAACCAAAGATTTCGTTGTCATTGTTGAATACGCCGTCAGTCTTAAAGCCCCTGAAATAACCTATCGGATTACCCACTTGCATTCGGGTGATGACCGTATTTCTCACAGGCCATGTATATCCGTCGATAAATCCGTTGTCGGTTACTTTGGTGACCTCATTCGTCAAAGTGGCGGCATTCAATCCGATATTTAAGTTGAAGTCTCCGAATGTCTGCCTGTAGTTTGCCTCGAGTTCGAAACCGCTGTTAACGACTTCCCCGACATTGGCGATCGGAGGTTTGTTGCCGATGTAAATCGCCGTTGTCGCATTCATTAGCAAGTCTGAAGTCGTCTTGCGATAATAGTCCAGTTCAAAAGTTATTTTGTCATCCAACAAGCCCACTTCCACACCGATATCCAGTTGCTTGCTTTCTTCCCACTTCAGGTTTGGGTTGTCGAGATAGAGGGATGAAAGCCCTTGTACGATAGTTTGGTTGCCGGGCTTTCCGAATTGGTAGTCGCCCGTATAGCCGATGACGGAGGCATATCCGAGGTTTCCGATGCGGTCATTTCCATTTACACCGTAACTGGCTCGCAGCTTCAGGAAGTTGATCTTTCCTGCCGACCAGAAATCTTCCTTGGAGATTACCCAACCTGCAGAGACGGATGGGAAAATTCCATAGCGGTTATTTGAACCGAATTTTGAGCTCCCGTCTCTGCGGACAGTGACAGAAAGAAGATAACGCTCGTCGTAGTTATAGTTGACACGCCCAAAGATGCTGAAGAGCGCTTCCCTTTCTGAGGCGTTGCCAGACGACCGGCGTAAGGAATCGGGTGTGTTATCAATGTATTGGAAATTAGGGTCAAACTGAACTTCTTCCGGGATTCCCGAAGAGGATCCGCTAAATGCGCTTCCGTTGCGTTCACGGGCTGTGGTTCCCAGGGTGAAGTCACCAGAATGCTTTCCCTTACTATAAGTGTAATTAACGTAATTCTCCCATTGCCAAATCAACACATTGGAGGAATAGCGGTAGATGTCGTTGACAGCGTTTGTGAGGGGCAACTGATTTCCATTGGTATCGAAAAAGTTATAGGAAGGAGCAAAGCCGTCGCCATTGTAGTAGTTGTAATCAATACCAAGATCGGTTTTGAAAGTCAGGTTCTTGAGGGGATTTATTTTGAAGTAAACATTGCCCAATAAGCCATCCTGTGTAGTGTTTGCATTGCTGATGTAGATTCTACTCAAGGGGTTAAGATATTCTTTCTGCACCAAAGGAGATTGTGCAAACCCATAGGTTCCGGTGCTCGAGTAAACCGGGGTCATCGGGTCATAGACAAGGGCATCGCTGATGGGTGACCCAAATGCATTGTTCTCCGGTATCCGGGAATTGGTGGCATGGTTAAAGAAGATCGCTTCGCCAAAGGTTAGGAACTTGTTGATTTGTTGCTCGGAGTTAACGCGTAAAGTAATGCGCTGTGCATTGGACTTATCCGGAGAAATAACGCCCTTCTGATCAAAGTAAGAAAGGGAAGCGAAGACATTGCTGGTTTCAGTTCCTTTAGAGACAGACAACTGATGCGTCTGTGTGTTTGCCGGCGAAAAGATTGTCTTCATCCAATCTGTGTTTGTTGCAATCCCCGCTGCAATCTTGTCCGGGTCCGTGAGCTCATCGGGAAGCATCGATCCGCCGCGGGTGTACTTTTCCGTAATCAGAGACACATATTGTGAGGCATTCAGGAGTTGAGGCGTCTTCCAGGGCTGCTGCTGACCATAGTAAAACGAGTAGTTCAATGTTGCTTCACCAGCTTTCGCTTTCTTGGTGGTAACCATGATGATCCCGTTTGCAGCGCGTGAACCATAAATGGCGGTTGATGCACCGTCTTTGAGAATTTGAATACTTTCGATATCCGCAGGGTTGAGGGCTGACAAGAAACCGTCGTTGGCGTTTACCCCATCAACAATGATCAGCGGATTATTGTCTCCGTTTGTACCCACCCCCCGGATAAAGATATTTTGGGCAGAACCAGGCTGACCTGAAGAGGATTTGAAAGTAACGCCGGCTACTTGTCCTTGAAGCATTTGGTCTACACGAGGGGTTCCAAATCCCTGAAGGTCTTTGGAATTCACGGTTGAAACAGATGCGGTGGCTACACTTTTCTTCTGCACACCATAACCTATGACGACAACCTCCCCGAGTGTGGTCATATCTTCTTCCATGGAAACATTTATGTTACTCTTGCCGGTAATACTGACTTCGGAAGACTTGTAACCTATAAAGCTAAATACCAGAATGGCATCGGCAGGGGCTACCAATTGATAAGCTCCCTGTATGTCAGTTACTGTCCCTGAACTTGTATTCTTGATCTGGACATTAACACCTGGCAAACCTTGTCCGGAGGCATCAGTGACCGTTCCAGATATTTGCGATTGAGCCGAAGCGCTAATTGTAAACAGGGTAGCGAGGAATGCCATCGCAATGGATCTTGTCATTCTCATTGTTGTAACTTTAAATAGGCGTGGTTTAAATCTACTTGCAATCCTTTGTTAACAGGTAATTGTCGCAATCGTTTGATATAATGGACAAACTTCAGTCAAAACATAGCATATGCCAACTATTTGACTTCATCATAAATACATCAATCTAGATTTTCGACTACATCAAACATACATCATGTTCCATAAAATGGTCATTTTAGCTGTTTTAAAGCATATTTTATGTATCAGAGAAAGTAATTAGTACTACATTGTGTGCCAATCGGTACATAATTGGTATGAAAAGCATTGCGTTGGGTTTTGTTATGGCTTTTTTTGGGCTCTTTTCAGCCGTTCCAGGCAGAAGTCAGTCTCCCATATCTGGCTTGCCGTCAGTAAGGAACTTCAATACACTTGATTACAAGGCTGGGATCCAAAACTGGAGTATTGCGCAGGATAGCCGTGGCATCATGTATATCGCCAACAATCTTGGATTGCTGGAGTACGATGGGAACCGGTGGAGAGTATATGCCGTTAAGAACGGCTCTAAAATCCGGAGCGTAGCTGTTGATGGTTCCGGTAAAATATATGTTGGTTGCCAGGGCGAGTTTGGATACTTTTTTCCAGGTAAACAGGGCGAGCTCGAATACACCTCGTTGGCAGATAGCCTGCCGGACAAGTTTCGGAATTTTGATGAGACCTGGAATCTGTTTCTGGATGATGGCAAGGTTTACTTCTGCACGTTCTCAAACATATTTATATACGACCATAACGCGATCAGCATCGTTCAACCTGAGCGTCCTGCAGAGCTATCCTTTTTTGTTAACCGGGAGCTCCTGGTCAATGTTCGGGGACTTGGATTAACGAAGTTGCAAAATGACCGACTGACCCTGATGGAAGGTGGAGGATACTTCAAAGACATTGGTATCTCTTCCGTGCTTAATGCATATGACAACCAATACCTGATTTCAACTTTTCGAGAAGGAATCTACCTGATGAATAGTTCTGGTGAGGTAAAACCATGGAATGAGTCTCTACAGCAATATTTCCGGCAAGCGAATATCAATTGCATGGTTCGGCTGAAGAATGGAAATTATGCCATCGGCACACAGAACTTTGGTTTATTCATCCTTACCGAGAAAGGAGAGACCCTCTTGCACTTAACGAGTGGTCAGGGTCTTGAAAACAGAACCGTCCTAAGTCTCCTTGAGGATGATCTGCAGAACCTTTGGGTCGGAAATAATAACGGGTTGGCCTATATCGAACTGGGTTCCTCCTTTACCGAAATCAATGAGGAGATGGGCCTGCCGGGTACAGGATACTCATCCTACCTCACCAATTCACACCTTTATCTAGGTACTAACACGGGGCTTTATGTTCGCAGTGTGACGGATAAAACACAAGCTTTCAAATTCATTGAAGGCACTCGGGGACAGGTTTATCATATTGGAAAATATGGAGATGATCTCTTGATGGGCCATCACAATGGAGCATTCCGAATTGACGGCGATAAGGCTACGCTTATTTCTCCAGTTCCGGGAAGTTGGATATTCTTACTCCCGAAAAATGCGCCCGGCGTACTAATCGGCGGAGCGTACGATGGCCTTCAATTCTTTACGCGAAAGGATGGGCATTGGGCGCTATCAGGAAGGCCAGATGGTTTTACTGAATCCTCGCGTATCATGGAGCAAGACCGGGACGGCAATCTGTGGATTACTCATGGATACAAGGGAGTCTATAAACTCGATCTCGACCTGAACAAGCTTGAAATCAAGAAGGTTTCATATTACGGGGCAGACAAAGGATTTCCTTCTAACATTCTTATAAACGTATATGCTCTTCGCAATCAATTAGTTTTTACCTCGGAGCACGGTGTCTACCGATTTGATAAACAACTGGATCGCTTTGCTCTTGAGCCACTATTCACAACCCTATTGGGTGAAAATTCTCAGCTTTTGAATATTCGCGAAGACGCGATTGGCAATGTCTATTTCATTGGGCATGAAATGATTGGGGTGATGAGAAAGAACTCTGTAGGTTCATACGATGTGGATCAGAGTAGTTTTAAGAAGATTCGGCGGTTTCTGAATGATGATCTTGAGAACCTGGTTATTCTCAAGAATAACGAAGTATTGTTTGGCGCGAAGGAAGGCTTCATCCACTACGATCCGAATATTAAAATGGATCGCAAATCAAATATCAAGACACACATCAGACAATTTTCAACAACAGGAGATACGGATTCAGTCTATTTCCATGGAAATTTTGTCGAGCGCGGGAAAGTAGTGGCTGACCAGGGCAAGGATAATGTCATCGAATTGCCTTATGCTCAAAATTCGGCGAACTTCACCTATGCGGCAACTTCATTTGAGAGTGATGGGGAAATCGTCCATCAATATTACCTTGAAAAGTTTGACAAGACCTGGTCGCATTGGGATGTCAAGTCACAAAAAGAATACACCAATTTGCATGAAGGTAAATATACATTTCATGTCCGTTCCAAAAATGTGTATGGTGAAATCAGCAGCGAAGCTACCTATCGCTTTGTTGTGTTGCCCCCCTGGTACCGCACAGCCCTGGCTTATACCGGATACACGCTTTGTACCATGATGGTGCTTTTTTCAGGATTTGTACTGCTGGACAGAAAATATAAATATGAACGCCGCGCCATGGTGCTACGCCAGAAGAAGGAGTTGATTCGGAAGGACAATGAGCTCGAAATATTTGCACAAAAGACACAAGAGGAAATTACCCGGCTTGAGCATGAAAAGTTGGAAGCGGAGTTGCGACATATGAACAAGGAACTCGGCACATCAACAGTGCTCATCCTCAATAAGAATGAATTTATTTCATCCGTTAAGGATAACCTGAAAAGCATCTCCAATAAGAGTGGGGATGATGGTGTCTCCAAGGAGCTTTCGCGCATCGTTCATGACATCGAGGGAAATTTGTCTTCCGATGCAGACTGGGAACATTTTCAGGTTCATTTTGACAAAGTGCATGGCGACTTCTCCAGGACTTTCCGTGTTTCCTTTCCGAACCTGAGCCCCCAGGAAATGAAACTCAGCGCCTACTTGCGTATGAACCTCTCTACGAAGGAGATAGCCAACTTGCTCAATATTTCAATCCGAGGGGTGGAGATCAGCCGGTATCGCCTGAGGAAAAAACTCAAACTTGACAGAAGCCTGAACCTACAGGAATTCATCCTGAATTTCTAAGTGCTGTCGCGCGGTCGAGAAGGGTTGTGAATTGTCTGGTGCTTGCAGGCTACGCCTCACGCACAATCAGCATGGGAATCTTCACGCGATGCCTTACGGCGTCGAGCGTCGTTCCAAATATCAGGTCTTTCACTAACCGGTGGCCATGGGCACCCATCACGAGTAAATCGGCTCCATATTCGGCGACCATTTCCGGAATTCGTCGTTTGGGGTTTCCATAGCCTACAGCGATGTCGGCCTGATATCCCAGGTCTTGCAGTTGTTTCAGGTACGCTTCCAGCGACGCCTTGTCTTCAAGCGTTTCACGGTCAGCGATTTCGCTTCCGTACACCATGGCGCCGGCGGTTTCTACGATGTGCATCAGTCGGTACGTTGCTTCCTTTCCACCCTGTGCCACAGCACTTCGGATGGCGAGCGCGTCAATAGCTGAAAAGTCGATGCATATGGCAATCTTCCGGTACACCGGTTTCTGTAAGTCAGTAAGCTGTGAGGCAGTGCCGTGGGGCATAGGAGTTTCCTTTTCTTTGGTCCGTTTTTCGAGCCATGGCTTAATGGTAATGTAAAGTAGTAACCCGCCCGCTGCAAGACAAACCGGAACAGCAGTGACCCAAATCACCCAGGCGTTACCCGCTGCATTGTCAATCCATTCTGTCAATTGATTGAGAACAAGTTTTACGTTGAGGGAAATGATAATCGTGGCGATCGTCCAGGCAGAAACAATCACCCACGTCTTGTTGACGAACACGCCCATCTTTTCTTTGTCACTCGTGAAGTGAATCAGGGGTATGACAGCAAACCCAAGCTGAAGGCTGAGGATCACCTGGCTGAATACCAACAGGGCGCCCGTCTCGCTTTCGCCGTAAACCAGAATGACGATATAAGCTGGGATGATGGCGATGAGTCGTGTGATAAGTCGTCTTAGCCACGCCGCAATGCGTAGGTTCAGGTAGCCTTCCATTACAATCTGCCCGGCCAGCGTTCCCGTTATTGTAGAGCTTTGTCCGGCAGCAATCAACGCTATGCCAAACAGCATAGAAGCCCATTCCGTGCCCAGGAGCGGCGTCAGGAATTGGTAGGCATCTTCGATGTTGGAGACCTCAAACATGCCCGCTTTGAAGAAGGTGGAGGCGGCCAGAACGAGAATGGCAGAATTCACAAAAAAAGCAGCATTGAGCGCAATGGCGGAATCAATAAAATTGTATTTGATGGCTGACCAAATCCCGCGTTCCGACTGGTCAATTCGTCGCGTTTGAACCAGCGAGGAGTGTAAGTACAAATTATGCGGCATGACCGTAGCGCCGATAATTCCGATGGCGATATACAAGGCTTCATCTCCAGGCAGCGAAGGAACGAATCCTTTTGCCAACTCACCGAAATCGGGCGATGCGAGAAACATCTCTACCAGGAAGGAGCCACCGATTATAGCGACGAGCGAAATGATGAATACTTCAATTTTGCGCATGCCGTAGCTTTGAAGAAACAAGAGCAACAGCGTATCCAGAATGGTAATGGACACGCCCCAAATAAGTGGCAGACCAAAGAGGAGTTTCATTCCGATGGCCATCCCCAATACTTCCGCCAGATCGCAAGCGGCGATGGCGATTTCGGCAAGGATCCAAAGTGAAAAGTTGATTACCGGATTGTAGGTGCTTCGCGATGCCTGGGCCAGGTCTAGCTGACGGACCAGACCAAGGCGTGCGCTGAGGCTTTGTAGCAAAATGGCCATCAAGTTGGACATCAGCAGCACCCAGATCAGGGCATAGCCGAATTGACTTCCTCCGGCGATATCGGTTGCCCAGTTACCTGGATCCATATACCCGACGCTCACGAGATAGGCCGGCCCAAGGAAGGCGACAAGCTTTCGCCAGCCCCTGCGATTGGTAGAGTCAATGCTCGCGTTTACTTCGCTTAAGGACTTTCGCTGCTGGTCCTGCATACTAGAGTGACATCAGGATATTCTTCGAGACTTCAAGCGAAAGGAAAATTTTCTTCTTTTCAATGATCACCTCAATCGACTTGTCATAGGGTTCACGGCTGACAACTTGAATTTTCTTCCCCGGTTTAGCGCCAATCTTTTCCAGGTATTTGAGCAAGTCGGCATCAGTGTCTTTTACAGAGGCGATCGTCGCACGCTTGCCAGACTCCACCTGATCAAGACTGACCAGCACCTGAGGCTTGATTCTTCCCTGCTGGTCGGGGATAGGGTCTCCATGCGGATCGGCTTTGGGAAACCCCAGAAACTCCTCCAGCTTATTGATGAGCCTCGGTGATTGGATGTGTTCGAGCTGCTCTGCAACAGTGTGCACTTCATCCCAGGCGAACCCCAGTTTTTCTACCAGGAATGTTTCCCACAGGCGATGCTTGCGAATGATTTGGAGCGCTCGCTGCTTTCCAACCGTGGTGATCTTGACGCCGTAATATTTTTCGTATTGGATGAGCTCCTTTGTAGAAAGCTTCTTGACCATATCGGTTACCGAAGCAGCTTTGGTCTGCATCGCTTCTGCCAATTCATTGGTCATAACCGCCTTTTGGCCGCCTTGCGAGAGGTGATAGATGGCCTTGAGGTAGTTCTCTTCCGTGAAACTGATCATATGGCAAATCTAACGGAAATTTAGATTAGCCTAAAAAATAATTTAGGCTATATTTTTTATGAACGCCAGCAACTTGGGTTCTTCTGACTCCCACCCGGCATCGCTGATTGGGATCGTGTAGAATTCGCCGGTGGTAAGTTGATTGATCAGGTCTTCTGGCGATGGCTGCACGAAATCGCAGAAAACAAAGGGATGATGCAAAACGAATCGGTCAATCCAGTGCCAGTGATTTTCGGTGATGATTGGAAGCGAAGCCTGGAGGTATTCAAAGAGCTTTGTGGGTACGGCATTTTCGATATGAGAAACGCTTCCGTAGGCGATAACACCGGCATAGGAGGTATTGATAAGTTCGAGGATCCTGGCGTGTGGGACAAGCGAATCAATTCCCTCGCATCGGATAAAGGAGGTGTCGCTGGTTTCTTGTTTTAGCCTCTCACGTACCTGTCGCGTGGCTGCATATCCGGCAATGGTCAGGCTTACCTGTGGATTTACAGCGTGAAGTACCCGTGCCAGATGAATGGCGCGAAATACGCCTGTGCTCTCGGAGAGTGTGCCAGAAAAGAGAAGTTGCAATCCGTCACCGGAAACCGGAAACCCGCCTACGCTTTGCTGCGGACGGGCAGGCCGGCGGTCCGCTTCCGCTCCGCTACCGACGGGCAAGCTTGCAACCGATTTCGCTTTGTTCTCCAGCACCGTCCAACCGCCTCGATGGAACTTGAATTCTTTTTCATAACCGATTTCAGCCAGGAAGAAGTGATCGATTGCTGGCGCAAACAATTTTTCTATGAGTCGCACGAATAGTGCGAGCGGTAGCCGAATGACCCAAGTCAGGCCTTCGGAGTGAAGAATATTTCGGTAATAATTTTCACGAACGTCATAGATAATTCTAGTGTTAAGAATCACTTTTAAGACGATGGCGGGCAGGATAAGTTCGTAAGAGGTGAAGATGAAGATATCAGGCTTGATACCCAGGGCTTGATAAAAGATCCGCCACTTTGCCCACCAGCGCCGGAAGCTGAGACGGTCGAACTGCCCCAATGAGATTAGCCGGATACTGGTGGATGATGGCGGGCGGATGGATGCAAAGCCGATGATCGTCACCTCGTACTGATCTGTTTGGGCCAGGCTATGCCCCATTTTTTCAAACATGCGGGAGTCGTCCACGGGTTTCAGGACGGAGGCAATGACAATTCTTCTTTTTTCTCGTTCTTGTGCCACGATCAAAATTAGAATTAAAATGGAACTCCGTGACTACATTGAGTTGGCTTGGGATAACCGGGCGCTTTTGAAAGAAGAAGAGACGCAGCAGCGGATTCGGGCCGTTATCGAGCAACTGGACAAGGGTCTTATCCGTGTTGCCGAGCCCACAGCCAATGGGTGGCAAGTAAACGAATGGATCAAGAAGGCCGTGATTCTTTATTTTCCTATCCAGAAGATGCAGACCCTGGAAGTTGGGCCCATGGAGTTTCACGATAAAATACCGCTGAAGCGTAATTATGAATCCCTGGGCGTGCGGGTCGTTCCTCATGCCATAGCGCGGTATGGCGCCTTTATCAATCGTGGGGTTATTCTCATGCCTTCGTATGTGAACATTGGCGCCTATGTTGATGAAGGAACAATGGTGGATACATGGGCTACAGTGGGAAGTTGCGCGCAAATCGGCAAGAACGTCCACCTCAGCGGGGGAGTTGGTATCGGGGGTGTCCTCGAACCAGTTCAGGCTGCTCCCGTAATCGTTGAGGACAATGTGTTTATTGGATCTCGCTGCATCGTGGTGGAAGGGGTGCGGATTGGGAGAGAGGCCGTCTTAGGTGCCAATGTTGTGCTCACGGCCAGTTCACGCATAATTGATGTTACAGGGGTGAAGCCGATAGAGTACAAGCAGTATGTGCCTGACCGTTCTGTTGTAATCCCGGGTACAGTTCCGAAGATATTTCCTTCCGGGGAATATCAGGTTCCCTGCGCCCTCATCATCGGGAAGCGTAAGGAAAGCACCGATAAAAAGACTTCCCTGAATGACGCCTTGCGCGAAAATCAGATATCTGCCTAGGCTGGCACGTCCTTTGACCTCCAAAGGATAATCAACTAGATTTGTAGCTATGCGCCGCATCTTCTTTGGGCTTACTATTGTGTTGCTCTTTTCCGGATTCCTCATCAGGCAGAAGAAAGAGACGCCGATTACGCGCAACTATAGTTACGGCGCGGGGGAGGAGCTTGAATACCGGGTGCACTTTGGCATGTTTACCGTAGGGAAAGCGATTACCCGCGTGGACAAGAATTTCCATACAGTCAATTCACGTATTTGTTACAAAGTTGATGCCTTTGGCGAGACGAGCGACTGGATTTCCTGGGTAGCTAAAGTAGACGATAATTGGGGAGCCTTCATCGATACCACAACCTTACTCACACACGTTGGCTATCGGAAACTCAGAGAAGGGAAATACAGACGAGACGAGCAAGTCATATTTGATCATACTAAACAAAAAGTAGAAGTTAAGGTGAAGAACAAAGACACCGGGGTGCTGGAATCAAAAACTTATGATGTTCCTCCAAATGCCAAGGACCTGGTTGCTGGTTTTCTTTTTCTGCGCATCATTGACTTCAAGAAAGTGGCCGTTGGCGATACGATCAACATCTCTGGATTTCTGGAGGATGCATCGTATAATCTGAGTATCATTTACACGGGCAAAGAAGTTTTGAATACTCGTATAGGTAAGATTCCATGCTTGCGTTTGCGCCCCGTGATGCCCACCAACTCGATGTTCGATGGGGAGAACTCGGTCTTGTGCTGGATATCCGATGACTTAAACCGCGTACCAGTGAAGTTGCAGGCCAAGATGTTTATCGGGAACACCGGATTGGAACTCACCCATTTTCGTGGGCTTCGCAATCCCTTGAAGGTTATTTTTTAGTTTCTTCATCATCCCATTTCAGCAGCAGTTCGGAGAACTTGCTCATGCTGATTGGCTTCTCCATATACTCGGTAACTTCAGGTATATTCCTTGCCCGGTTAAGGTCCCTTGGATCGATTGAAGAACTGACCATGTAGATCTTGATTTCCTTTCCCAGACTTTTCTTCAATTCCTGGAACTCCTCCATAAATCCCCAACCATCCGTAATCGGCATGTTGATATCAAGAAAGATGATATCAGGCAAAGGGTGGTCTTGTGTCGCTCCTGCCCGCAAGAAAGAAAGCGCCTCTTTTCCATTCTGAAACTGGAGGATTTCATGTGGAAGGTGAGTGGCTTTGAGTGTCTTCGATGCGGTAAACTGATAGATGCTGTCATCATCCACAACGGCGATAATGGGAGGTGAATGATGGCTCATTTGGGGCAATTTAATGAATTTGCTATGAACCGTATGTTAATTCGGGGGCATAACACAGATAAGTTCACGATAACGAATTCGCCTCACAAAAGTTCGCCAGGCAGTGCATTGGTTCTTCAGCAGGCGTAATAATATCCAAGAACTTGACTTATTTTGCAGATGTAAACCTAACCTCATACCTATGTTAAAAGAATTTAAAGCCTTCGCGATGCGGGGCAATGTGGTCGACCTCGCAGTCGGTGTGATCATCGGCGCTGCTTTCAATAAAATTGTAAGCTCCCTGATCGAAGATGTCATAACACCTCTTTTGTTAAAACCCGCGCTCGAAGCCGCTAACCTGACCAACCTGGATCAGTTGATGCTTTTCGGGACAGTGAAATATGGTGTGTTCCTTTCTGCCGTTATCAACTTCATTATTGTTGCTTTTGTACTCTTCATGATTATCAAAGCCATGAACGCTGCCAAGAAACGTGAGGAAGCAAAAGCTACACCATCAGCACCTGCACCCGCTCCGCCGGATGTTCTTTTGCTTACTGAGATACGTGACCTGTTGAAGAAGTAGGGGAGATCCGCTAGCAGGCCTGCCACTTGGTTCTTGGTTTCCAGTTTCCAGTATCTAGTTTCCAGTAAACCTGTCTGCAACGACAAGATCCTTGCTTCCTGCGTTGTATTTGTAAAATCCCTGTCCCGATTTCACGCCGTGATGTCCTGCCAGCACCATGTTGACCAGCAAGGGGCAAGGGGCATACTTTGGATTGCCGAACCCCTGGTGCAATACCTGAAGAATGGAGAGGCACGTGTCAAGCCCAATAAAGTCAGCAAGTTGAAGCGGCCCCATCGGGTGTGCCATCCCCAGTTTCATTACTGTATCAATCTCGTTGACGCCCGCGACACCCTCATATAGGGTGTAGACGGCCTCGTTGATCATGGGCATCAATATTCGGTTGGCAACAAACCCCGGATAGTCGTTTACTTCCACTGGAATTTTCCCCAGCGACCGGGATAGATCCATGATGGTTTTCGTCACGGTATCGCTGGTGGCGTACCCGCGAATCACTTCCACCAGTTTCATAATGGGCACCGGGTTCATGAAGTGCATCCCAATGACATTCTCTGGGCTCTTGGTTGTGGCCGCAATCTTTGTTATGGAAATGGATGAGGTGTTGGATGCCAGTATGGTTCCGGGCTTCGTATTCTCATCTATTTCCCGGAATATCTTCAGCTTGAGATCAACATTTTCAGTTGCAGCCTCGATCACCAGATCGGCATCCCGGATGCCCTCTTTCAGGAAAGTAGTCGTCGTGATGTTGGCAAGGGCGTTCTTCCTTACCTCGTCGGTGAGCAGGCCTTTCTCTACCTGGCGGCCCAGGTTCTTGTTTATGGTGGACAGCCCCTTCTTTAGCGCTTCTTCGGAAATATCGATGAGGGATACGGAAAAACCTGTCTGTGCAAAGGCATGGGCGATTCCATTTCCCATAGTGCCTGAACCGATAACCGCTACATTTTTCATGCGTTGATTTGTATTAGCTTAGCAAAGATATGATTCCAACAATGGAAGGAAAGCCTGCAGAAAAAATAAGCTTCCTCACCCGTTCAAAAGTCAAAACCTATAAGGGATGGTTGCTATTTCTGATGAGCGCTCTCATTGCCGGATTGGCATACTACGGGTACTTAGCTATTCTCGATGGTCATTTCATCGTCACGACACCCTTGCTTGGCAGTGTCTTCGTCTATCAGCTCTATCGCATTTATCGGCGGGTCAAAGTGGTAGCGTTTGACAGGGAGTTTTTCTATGTAGAGGAATCAGGCTACGAGATTCTTGTGCCCCTGGATAACATCAAGAAAGTTGAAATCAAGAATATGGGTGGAATCTATAAAGTCACTTTTTTCGATGAAATTCAATCAGGACATAGCGTCCTGTTTAAGCCATCGCTTATTTATCCGTTGGACTTTAATAAGCAGGACGAGAAAGTGAACAAACTGCGATCCTATGCCTGGGCGGCAAGGTCAAACCGAAAGCCCATACCCAAGAATGCGCTTACAAGTTAATTTCCTTCGATCGATACCAATTGGGCATAGCCCATTGCATTAAATCTTATTATCAATTTGCTGGGAATAGGGCCATGCTCAGGGCAGTCCGGGCCTGCCGTAATGTAGTAATAGAAGAACTTTTGATTTCGTTTATACAACTCGTTTTCATCCGGGCGCCCCAACAGATCAACAATATCCATTTCGGATAGGCCTTTCAGTTTTTGCGATTCTGTCTTCAATGCTGCTGCCATCGACGCCCGGCTACCAGAGCAAGCTTTCTTGTCGTCTTTCCATTTGCTCAGGTCGACACCTTCAAGCGTTGGAGTAGGCTTTGAACAAGCGGCCAGCATGAGCAGTATCAGCAACAGGCTAGTTCGCGGGCGCATAGATTTTGGGAATCTTGTAAAACCAGACGCTTGAAATAACCAGGTAGACCGCCGCCCCCCAGATGTAATAGACAGAAAGCCCCAGACTCACGACAAGCGCCATGAGGCCAATCGGAAAAAGTATGATGCGCAGCCATTCGGAAATAACCACCCACTTTCTATGTTCAAATAGCACTCCGCAGTTTACTACGGATATTGAAATGAGGACGGATACTACCGCTTTTTGGAGTAAGGAGAATGCAGGCTGATTAAAGAGAAAGTAGGCGGTACCAGCCAGGCAAACCACAAACTGAAAAAGCACGTAATAGCTAAGGTCAGCAGGAGCAGGCGTGTCATATTTATGATAGTGGGCTTTGTCTACTGGAGGAGCGGGCCGATAGCCACCCATCGATTTGGGAAGCCAGCCCGGCTTGTTGAACAGGTACCGGATCTTGTCGCTTACCGATGGAATGGTCTTGATTTCCTGAGCCATAACGGCGTAGTGACTGAAGTTCGCCCAAATGCCGTTCCAGCTGTCGATGGGTTTAGTGATTCCATAGGTGGGGCGCTCTTCTTCTTCTTTGAACGTACCGAACATCCTGTCCCAAATGATAAGGGTGCCTGCGTGATTCTTGTCAATGTACTTGGGATCTCTTCCGTGATGTACCCGGTGGTGGGAGGGTGTATTGAATACATATTCAAACCATCCCATCCTGTTGATTACCTCTGTGTGGATCCAAAACTGATAGAGAAGATTAAAAGCAGAAATGAGGATAAAATCTGCTGTATCAAAACCTGCTATAGCCAACGGTAGATAGAAGGAGAAGGTCCAAACTGTCTGAAAAGAGCTCTGGCGCAAAGCCACCGAAAGGTTGTATTCCTCGCTTTGGTGATGGACCACATGCCCACCCCAGAACAGGTTGATCTCATGGCTAAGGCGATGGCCCCAATAGTAGGCGAAATCAACCAGGAGGAACAAGCTCACCCAATAGATCCAGTTCTTATCCCAATGGGTGAGGGCGAAGTTGGCATATAGTAATTCATAAATTCCGACAGCCAGGACTTTTAGGAATATCCCCGACAGTTGGGATGTCGTTCCGCAACTCAGGTTGGCAATGGAATCAGGAAGCCGGTATAATTTCCGGTTCATCAAACGTTCTACCACAATCTCAACCCCTATGAGGATGAAGAATATCGGGATAGATAAGACAATTGGGTTCAGATTCATGCAGCGTAGACTATTAACCGGACAGCCGGTAAAATTAGCCTAAAATGTTGGTCGGCCGTAGGATGCGGTGTGCATTTCAAATTGTTGCGAATAGTCCGGGCAACGGTCTAGATGGGATGGCTCAAGGTTTGGGCTAAAGCCCATTCTATTTTCATTTTCTCTCCCCGCCCTAAAGGACGGGGCAAAGGATGGCATGGCTCAAGGTTTGGGCTAAAGCCCATTCTATTTTCATTTTCTCTCCCCGCCCTGAAGGGTGGGGCAAGGGCTGTTGCACCCCAGCCTTCCACAACGTCATGATTTGGCCAAACAAACTACTACCTTGCGCGCGAAAAAATGGATTCCGTATGATCGTGAGAATATTTAAAGCGGTATGGTTCTTTTCGCTATTCGCTACTGTGGTAGTGCTGCTCTACGCCTATGCCTCGTTTCCAGAAAGTATACAAGTGAGTGGAGGTGGCGAGGCCATATCAAGGAACGGACTCTTTTATGCTGTGCTTGGTCTGCTCGGCATCTTCAATGTGATGGTTTTTGCCGTGAATCGACTTATGGCGGAGGATGATTCTTTCTTCAAGGCCTGGTTCTATGGTCTTGTCGTTTTTTTCAACCTTTTTATCCTCGTATCGCTGCAATTCTTCAGCCTGTACAACAGCCAGGAAAAGTTTAACTATGACAGCATCGGGTACATCATTTACGGATGTGTCTCGCTGATCGTTCTCTGGGCGTCTTTGTGGCCATTGAATCGTCTTGCTCAACTATTTCGTCCTAAACAGGCTGTTGGCGAAAGCATTGATAAATGATTTGTAGTCAATTGGTTAGACTACTTGTATTCTTAAAAGTTTGTAGATAAAACTTCATCACGACTTATTGAAATCAGACCAAAATATTCTTTCTTAGAATAGAATTACCTGAAACTGATTTTTTAAGCTGTCAGGAATTGGGTTCCTGGAAATTTTTTAGACTGGTTGTAAAGAGTAGAATAAACACCAAAACGGATCATGGCTAAGGATAGCATGGAGTACAATGAGTCAAGCATTAAATCGCTGGACTGGCGGGAGCACATCCGCCTCCGCCCGGGGATGTATATCGGGAAGTTAGGGGATGGCTCGGCCAAGGATGACGGGATCTACGTGCTGGTCAAGGAAGTCATGGATAACTGTATTGACGAGCATATGATGGGCTATGGCAAGACCATCGACGTCAAGATCACCGACCAGAAGGTTGTGATCCGCGACTACGGCCGTGGTATCCCCCTGGGAAAGGTGGTCGACGTAGTTTCAAAGATTAATACTGGAGCGAAATACGACAGCGGGGCTTTTCAGAAATCAGTTGGATTGAACGGAGTAGGTACCAAAGCGGTTAACGCCCTTTCCAACTACTTCAAGGTGCAAGCCTATCGTGAGGGGCAAACCAAACTGGCTGAATTCAAGAAAGGGATTTTAACCCACGACCCGAAAATGGGAAAGAGTGGTGAGCGCAATGGCACGCTGGTCGAGTTTGAGCCCGATGGCTCCATGTTCAAGAACTACCATTTCATCCTGGAATACCTGGATGACTTAATGTGGAACTACGCGTATCTGAATGCTGGCCTGATTATCAATTACAACGGGAGGAAGTTCTTCTCCAAAGACGGGTTGCTTGACTTGCTTAAGGAAAAGGCCGACGCCGAGGAGATGCGATACCCCATCATCCACTTCAAAGGGGATGATATTGAAGTTGCTCTTACGCATGGCACACAGTATGGCGAGGAATATTACTCCTTTGTAAACGGCCAGAATACCACGCAAGGAGGGACGCACCTGGCGGCCTTCCGGGAAGGCATGGTTAAGGCTGTGCGGGACTTCTACAAGAAAGAATTCGATGCAGCGGACATACGGGCCAGCATTGTGGCTGCTGTCGCTGTGCGCGTACAAGAACCTGTTTTCGAATCGCAGACAAAGACCAAGCTTGGGTCTATCAACATGGCACCGGAAGGGCCCTCTGTCCGCAATTTCGTGGTAGATTTTGTCTCCAAAGAGCTTGAGATCTACCTCCACAAGAACCCTGGCGTTGCCGATGCCATGCTCAAGCGAATTCTGCAATCTGAGCGGGAGCGCAAGGAAATCGCCGGAATCAAGAAACTGGCCAATGAACGGGCAAAGAAGGCTAACCTCCATAACCGCAAACTCCGCGACTGCCGGGTACATTTCGACGAGACGAGTGATACGCGCAGTAAAGAGTCCATGATCTTTATCACCGAGGGGGATTCAGCCAGCGGTTCCATTACGAAATCAAGGGACGTGCAAACACAGGCTGTGTTTAGCCTCCGGGGGAAGCCCTTGAATTGCTTTGGCCTGACCAAGAAAGTGGTCTATGAAAATGAGGAATTTAACCTCCTCCAGCACGCCCTGAACATCGAAGACGGCCTGGATGGGCTGCGCTACAACAAAGTCATTATCGCCACAGACGCTGACGTGGACGGCATGCACATCCGTTTGCTGCTGATGACGTTCTTCTTGCAGTTCTTCCCTGAGCTGGTTAAGGCCGGGCATGTATACATCCTGGAGACGCCGTTGTTTAGGGTCAGGAACAAAAAGGAAACCCATTATTGCTATAGCCCGGAAGAAAAGGAAGCGGCCATGAAGAAGGTTGGTGCCAAACCAGAGATTACCCGGTTCAAGGGTTTGGGCGAAATATCTCCCGAAGAGTTTGGAACCTTTATCGGTGACAACATCAGGCTCCAGCCCGTCGTGATTGACAAGGAGAAACATGTGGTTAAAATCCTCGAGTTCTACATGGGCAAGAATACCCCTGACCGTCAGGAATTTATTATTGACAACCTGCGGATTGAACTGGATGTAGTGGAGGCAAAAGAGGAAGAAGAAGCGATTGTTGAAGAGTAACTATTTTTTGAACGAGAATGAGTAAGAAGAAAGCAAGCAAACCAGTAAAGGCTACGGAAGGCGAAGTAACCCACGAATTGATATCGATCGACGGGCTGTACGAGAACTGGTTCCTGGACTATGCCTCATATGTTATTCTAGAGCGAGCTGTGCCTCGCATTGAAGATGGCCTAAAGCCAGTGCAACGCCGCATCATGCATTCCCTAAAAGATATGGATGACGGCCGTTTCAATAAGGTCGCCAACGTAATCGGGAATACCATGCAGTATCATCCCCATGGTGATGCTGCGATTGGAGAAGCAATTGTTAACATCGGGCAAAAGGACCTGCTGTTGGATACCCAGGGTAACTGGGGCGATGTGCGCACGGGCGACGGTTCTGCAGCACCACGATACATTGAAGCACGACTTTCCAAGTTTGCACTGGAAGTAGGGTATAACCCAGACCTTACCGAATGGCAGCTTTCATACGACGGACGTAAGAAGGAGCCCGTGACCTTGCCGATGAAGTTCCCTTTGGTGCTGGCGCAAGGCGTTGATGGTATTGCTGTGGGCTTGTCTACCAAGATTCTGCCCCACAACTTCTGTGAACTCATCAAAGCATCTATTGATATCCTCAAAGGAAAGACCGCAAAGATCTACCCCGACTTCTTTACCGGAGGTATTGCGGACTTCTCAGAATACGATCAAGGCTATCGTGGAGGGAAAATCAAGGTAAGAGCTAAAATTGAAGCACTTGATAAGAAAACGCTAATAATCAAGGAGATACCATTCAGTACTACGACTGCTTCTTTGATGGAGTCAATCGTCAAGGCGAGTGAGAAAGGGAAGATCAAAGTAAAGCAGGTGATCGACAATACGGCCAAAGATCTTGAGATCCTCATACACTTGCAGCCTGGCCAGTCGCCGGAGATTGCCATGGATGCCCTGTACGCATTCACGGACTGTGAGATTAGTATTTCGCCCAATGCCTGCGTAATCGTGGCTGACAAGCCCAAGTTCATGAAGGTCAGTGAGATTCTGAAATACAATACAGAGTTGACCGTAACCTTGCTGAAGCGCGAGCTTGAAATCAAGAAGGCTGACCTGATGGAACGCATTCTGTTCTCCTCTCTCGAGAAGATATTCATAGAAAAACGCATCTACCGTAACATCGAAGAGTGCGAAACCTTTGAGGCTGTAATCAAAGTCATTCACAAGGGACTGGCACCCTATAAAAAGCAGTTCTATCGGGAGATCACCGATGACGATGTGGTTAGGCTTACAGAGATTCGGATCAAGCGGATTTCCAAGTATGATGGGTTCAAAGCCGATGAGCTGATGAAGGGGCTGGAGGAGGACTTGAAGCAGACCCTTTATCATTTAAAGCATCTGGTTGACTATGCCGTTTCCTACTTCCAAAATCTGCTGACCAAGTATGGCAAGGGTAGGGAGCGCAAGACCGAAATCCGGTCCTTCCAGTCGGTGGCGGCAACCGAGGTAATTGCCAATAACCAGAAGCTCTACGTCAACCGGGTTGACGGCTTCATTGGGTGGGGATTGAAGCGCGATGAGTTCATCTGTGACTGTTCCGAGCTCGATGACGTGATCGCCATACGTCGTGACGGAAAGGCCTTGGTGAGCCGAATTTCTGAGAAAGTGTTCATGGGTAAAGATATTTTGCATGTCGGAATCTGGAAAAAAGGTGACGAGCGCATGGTCTATAACATGATCTACAGTGACGGCAAGTCAGGAAAGGCTTTTGCCAAGCGCTTCACTATGCCGGGGATCATCCGTGACAAGGAATACAACATGGATCAGGGCAACCCCAATAGCAAGGTCCATTACCTCAGCGCCAACCCCAACGGGGAGGCAGAGGTAGTAGAGGTCAAGCTAAATCCTTCCAGCACAGCGCGTAAGAAGATATTCGAGTTTGACTTCTCCGAGTTGGAGATTAAGGGCCGCGGAGCGCGTGGAAATACCATCACAAAGTACCCCGTCCGCCGGGTTGATTTGCTTCAGTCTGGTACATCTACGTTAAGCGGCCTCGACTTATGGTTCGATCAGGCTTCGGGCCGGCTCAACAAGGACAAGCGCGGCAAAACTGTTGGTAAGTTTGATGGTGACGACCAGATTCTCGCCATTTCTGCGAGTGGCAATTACAAGATCACCGGCTACGATCTCACGACGAGGTTTGAACCCGAGAAGACCATCTTGCTGGAGAAATTCAATCCCAAGAAAGTCATCTCGGCCGTCTATTGGGACGGAGAGAGCAAGCAGCATTTCGTCAAGCGATTCAAGATCGAGACCAATTCCAATGACAAGGAGTTTGGGTTCATTTCCGAGGGCATTGGTTCGAGGCTAGAGTTTGTCACAACTTCTGATTCGCCTGAGGTGGAAGTTGAGCTGGTGAAAGGCAAGGGCAAGGAAAAGGAGACCGAGGTGGTCAACTTGGAAGACATCATCGATCTGAAAGGCTGGAAGGCTATGGGCAACCGGCTCTCGCAGCATAAGGTGACTAAAGTGAGGCCTGTTGAAGATCCAGAGGATTCAGGCCTGGAGAATGAGGAAGGTGAGGAGGAAGCTTCGCCCGTGAAAGGAAAGGTGACGGAAGCCAATAGCTCTCCATCATCAAAAAAAAAATTGGAGGAAAAAGGGGAAAAGCAGCCCCGTCAAGCAACCAAAAGCGAGGCAAAACAAGGCCAGCAAAGCCTATTCGGCGAAAGCCCACAAAAAGAGGCGGTAAAAGGTAAGGTTGCTCCCAAAAAGAAGAAGGCGGAAGCGAAAGGGGGCAAGCCGGTCGTTTTTGTGCCTGGGCAGACGATTGAGCTGGAACTGTAGGCTAGGAACTGGGAACTGGATGCTGGATTCTAGATGCTGGATGCTTGTCGGGTGAAGCATCCACTTGTCGGTCAATCGTTGGTTTCGGAGCTCGCGGCCCGCAATTTGCAGTTGCCTTCCTGATACTTGAATGCTTGAACCCTGTAATCAGAAAAAACAGTGCAACCTCGTACATACATCACAGTTCTATTCATCGCAATTATTACCTCCACTTCCGGACAGGAACCTGAAATCCTCGCCGAGGGCAAAGTCTTAGATGCCTTTAGCAAAAAGGGTGTCAAAGCCCGGATATTCTACAAGAGCATTCCCACGGGGAGCATCACGGGCCGATTCAATGACAGCACATTTTCGTTCCCAATTTTTGGTTCGTCGAAATACCAGATCGTCGCAACTGCCGAAGGCTACATTGATGGCACAGCCATAGTAGATCCAAAGACCATGGATTCTAACCGAAAAGTTATTCGGGATATTCTTCTCAACGTCAAGGGTGAGAACATCGTACTCGATCGTCTTATCTTTGCTCAGGGCAAGGCAATCATCAGCCATGAATCCTTTCCAAGCCTTGATGAGGTCGTTGTTATGCTGCAGGAACATCCGCATATGGTAATTCAGTTGGAGGGACATACCGACAATCAGGGGAATGCAAAAATGAACATGAGTCTTTCCCAGGACCGCGTTGACAATGTGAAGAAGTATCTCATCAGCAAAGGCATCGGGAAAGACAGGGTCAAGACCAAAGCTTTCGGTGGGACAAAACCGATTCGTGAATCGAATGATCCGGCGGCACGGGGGCTTAACCGGAGAGTGGAGATGAGGATTCTGAAGGAGTGACCCTTGATTCGTAGGATTGACCTTGATTCGTAGGATTACCTGATTAAATACAGTGGCGACCCTACGGGTGTTCGCAACACATGATCTGATCAAAAAGAATGGAATTGAACATTTGCGCTTGTTCCATGTGCGGCAGATGACCTGCCTTGGGGAGGACAAACAGCTCAACCTTTGGTATACGATCGTAGAGATTGCCCTTAACTTTTTCTAACTCCACTACAGTATCATGCTCACCCCAAATGGCAAAAACAGGTAATCCAAGTGCGGCAATACGCCGATGTTCTTGCTCCATCGATGGCGAATTTTTTCTTGTGGATATCAAAGCCCGGACAAAGCCCTTGAAATTCATTACTGCTTCATATCGATTATCCCAGCTGGCAAAAGGGATGGAGTCGTAGAAATCCTGGAGTTGACCTTTAGCCATCATCCTGTAGTTCTCACTACTTTTGAAATCTTCAATTTCTTTCTCTGTGACCGCCGTTGGATACAAACTGTCGGCGGGAATCGTTTCAAATCCAGCAGGGTCTACATAGATCAGGTTCTTTATCCGTTCCGGATGCTGGTAGGCAAAAGAGCTGATGATCCGTCCACCATAGGAGAGGCCTATCAGGCTTACCTTTCGGTTTATATTTAGACCATCAAGCAGTTCATTTAATTGCCCCGAATAAAGAGCAGCATCATATATGGCATCCGGGTTATCTGAATAGCCACGACCATAAACATCGTAACGAAGCGCAGCATATCCACGTGCTTTTGCTGCGTAGAATGTAGAGTCCCAGATATAGCAGGGAACAGAAAACCCATGAACCATGACCAACACGGTATCCGCCTCTCGGTTTTCAAACTCGTAGTAGGTGTAGCCTTGAGAAAGCTTAATGAAACTACCGGTCGTGACCGTCTTTCTGAAGGCATCGTCTTTGGTGATAACCTCGGGATCTTCGAAAGCTTTGTTTTCCCGACTTGGTTTACATCCCCCAATGACTGCGAAGATCAAAAATGTAATCAGCAAGAACTTCAGCTTTTTCATAGATGAATTATTTTTTAAGGCAACCCTGCTTTTCCGCTAGACTTCTAGCGGCTGAACGCACGGGCAATTTAGTGCATAATCCTACTTCTCAAAATAGAGGTGATGGTGCAATTCACACTTCGGATTGAATCTCGCCTTGCGCGTTGCGCAGTGCGCCGGGTCAGCCAGGTAATTTTCGATCGTGTGCTCCGTCCCACAAGCTTCACACAAGATTCCGTATTGAATGCAGTTCCCGCAGATCACGCAGATTTAAACACACGCTGATCGCGCAGATAATGCATGCAATGGGCTCCGACAGATCAGCGAAAATCCCGCGCCCTCAATCAGCGAAATCAGCGGGAAATGCATTTTAGTCTAGTTCCTCGCACCTCTTTTGAATATCCCCCTGTTCTTTACTCACAAGGCAAAGCCAGCCAGTTGTGTAGCAACTGAAAGCCTTGCGCTGAAACGGTGCATAGTTTCAACTAACGATTGAGACCAATGAACACAACGTGTCAGTCCGTCAATTGTCTTGCCGAAAACCAGATTTTTTCCGACGGGGATGAAGCCTCCAGAGGGCTGTGATTTTAGGCCGTTAGCATCCATTTATTCGTTATCTTTGCAGCCTTAAATATCGAAATTATGCCCGGAACGGAGCTTTTTGGCGCGGAAGAAAAGAAAGAAATTAACGATGTACTGGAGACCGGCATTATGTTCCGGTTCAACCACGACGCGCAACGGAATAATATTTGGAAAGCGAAGGATTTTGAAGCGGAAGTAAAGAAGATCACCGGGGCCCGTTTTGCCCATGCTGTATCCAGCGGATCGACTGCCGTTTCATGTGCTTTGGCTGCAGCTGGAGTGGGCGCAGGGGATGAGGTCATCGTGCCTCCTTTTACTTACATCGCTTCTGTGGAGGCGGTACTTTTCACAGGCGGCATTCCCATCTTCGCGGAAATCGATGAGACTCTCTGTCTGAGTGCGCAGGGTATCGAGAAAGCCATCACAAAGAAAACCAAAGCCGTCCTGCTCGTGCACATGTGCGGCCAGATGGCCAACATGGACGCCATCATGGATGTTGTGAAGCGCCATAACCTCGTGCTGGTTGAAGATGCTGGACAAGCATTCGGCGCCAGCTACCAGGGAACTTCGGTTGGCCTCTTTGGAAGAACCGGGTGCTATTCTTTTGACTTCTTCAAGATCGCAACAGCGGGTGAAGGCGGTGTGTTCGTCACCAATGACGAATCATGTTATAAAGCAGCCGATAGCTACAGCGACCATGGTCACGATCACGTTGGCAGCAACCGCGGCATGGAGCAGCACCCGATCCTCGGCTTCAACTACCGCATAAGCGAACTACACGCTGCCATCGGCGCAGCACAGACACGCAAAGTGCCGAAGATCCTTGCGGCCAACAAGAAGAACAAGACCATGCTCATGAACGCATTGAAAGATGTTCCGGGTGTGAGCTTTGCATCCTTGCCAGACCCCTCAGGCGATTCATCTACATTCCTCAACCTGCTGCTTCCCGACACAGAGTCGGCCAAGCGCACAGTAGATGCATTTAACGCTAGCGGGGTAACAGGATTCAATTATTGGTTCACCAACATGTACCATTTTATCAATCAGTGGGGTCATCTCAAAGATTTGAAGTCCGCTGCACCATTGCCGATCCATCATTACGAGAAACCACAGGACTACAATAAAATGAGTCTACCCAAATCTCAGGAAGTTGTCGGCCGTCTTATCTCGTTTGGGATCCGGTGCACGTGGACAGAGGAAGAAGTGAAAACTTTGGCAAACAAGATCAAGGTTGCAGTAGAAAAAGCCGTTGCCGAGAAGACCTATGCATAAGAATTTCAAAGGGATAGAGAAAACTGTATTCGGAAGAGGAAGCTTTTCCCAGCTTGGATCCATCGTGGAGGAGCGCAGGGGAGAGAATGATCATTTTATGCTCTACCTCGTCGACAACTATTTCAAAGGCAAAGAGCTTGGAAAAAGAATTCCGGCTCAGCCTGCCGATATTGTTCAATTTATTGACGTGGACCCGGAAGAGCCTTCTACAAAGCAGATCGACTCGATTCGTGACAGCGTTCAGTCGGCCAAAGGAATACCTTCCGCGGTGATTGGCATCGGCGGAGGAAGCATTATGGACATTGCCAAAGCGGTGTCCCTGATGTTTACTAACGAAGGTTCATCGGTGAAGTACCAGGGACTCAACCTCATCAAGAAGCCTGGCGTGTATCATGTTGGCGTGCCCACTATTTCTGGTACTGGGGCAGAGGTTTCGATGACCGCAGTGCTGACGGGACCTGAAAAGAAATTGGGACTCAAGTGCGAGTGGACTGTCTTCAATCAAATCGTCCTTGACCCTGAGCTCATTGCCTCTGTTCCGCGCGACAAGTGGTTTTACACAGGCATGGATACGTACATTCACTGCATAGAGTCACGCGATGGAATATTGAACAACGCCTACAGCACAGCGTATGGCGAACAGGCACTGGCCCTCTGCCGTGAAATCTATCTCGGTGAGAAATCGGGTCAAACAGGGGAGAACGATGATAAGCTGATGGTTGCTTCCCTTATGGGCGGCCTGAGCCTGACATACTCCGAAGTGGGTATCGTGCACGCGCTGTCGTATGGCTTGTCGAAGATATTGGGTACGAAACACTGCATTGCCAACTGCATCGCCTTCCAGCACCTGGGTGACTATTACCCGGAAGGCATAAAAGAGTTTAGCGAGATGATCCGCAAGCACAATATTGTGCTGCCCAGGAACCTGTCGAAGGAGTGGAGTGAAGAAACAATCACGGCGATGGCAAACGTGTCCATTCGCCTGGAACACATGTGGAACCACGCCATCGGGACAGATTGGAAAACAAAGATTACATTAGATACCGTGAAAGATTTATTCAGAAGACTATGAGCAAGAAAATTGTTAAGGTGGGAAATATTGAATGCGGCGCAGACCAACTGTTCCTCATATCCGGTCCCTGCGTTATTGAAGAAGAGACCATCATGATGAAGACTGCGGAGAAGCTGAAAGAAGTTTCAGAACGCCTCCGCATACCAATCATCTATAAGTCGTCCTTCCAGAAAGACAATCGCAGTTCAGCAAAATATTACGATGGCCCGGGCCTTGCGCAAGGCATCAAGATGTTGGCCAAGGTGAAGGAGCAGTTCGGTTTTACCCTGCTCACGGATATCCATTATCCTGACCAGGCAGCTGCTGCCGGTGAAGTGGTGGATGTTCTCCAGATCCCGGCCTACCTCTGTATGCAAACAACGCTGGTCGTGGCTGCAGCCAAGACTGGCCGTGTGGTGAATGTGAAGCACGGACAGTTCCTTGCTCCGGACAACATGAAACACCCGGTTAAAAAGATTGAAGAGGCTGGCAATACCAACATCATCCTCACAGAGCGTGGCTTTACGTTTGGATACAATGACCTGATCGTCGATCCCCGTAGCTTCTATCACTTGAACAACATCGGTTACCCGGTTGTGTTTGATATCACCCATAGCATCCGGAAGTATGGCATTCCCAGTGCCGACACCAAAGGCGGTGCGCGCGAGTTCTTGCCGGTGCTTTCCCGTGCCGGTGTAGCCTCTGGTGTTGATGGGGTCTTTATTGAAACTCACCCCGAGCCGGCGAAGGCGCTTTGCGATGCTGCCAGCCAGCTTTGTGTCTATGACCTGGAAGAGTTCCTCAAGCCAATCCTTGAACTTCATGCGGTAGAAGTGAAATACCGCGATAAACAACTTGTACTAGCCTAACCAAACAAATCCCATGGAATTATATCTTGATTCAGCCGACTTGAAAGAAATTGAAGAAGCTTTTAAGCTTGGCTTCCTGGATGGACTCACCACAACGCCCACATTTATGCACCGCGGCGGTGTGACCGATGTCGATTCACTCATTGTGAAACTCAGCAAAATGGTGCCCGTGCTTCAAATTGAAGCGCTGGGGGATACGGCTGAAGAAGTTGTTAAGGAAGCCCATCGCCAATTGAAACTTGGATTGGATCCAAAGAAGACTGTGTTCAAGATTCCAGTATCACTGGAAGGCGTGCGGGCCTGTAAGATGCTCCGCGATGAGAACCTCCTGGTAAACGTACACTTGGTGTATACGCTCCAGCAAGCCTACATGGCTATGAAAGCAGGTGCCTCGTATGTGTGTCCTTTGGTAGGCCGTCTACAAGATCAAGGTCATGATGCCCTCGAACTGGTGTCCCAGTGCGTGTTTGCCGTGGATCACTACGGTTATAATTCCAAAATCATGTTTTCGTCGGTACGGAACGCTGAACACTTGCGTAACGCCATCAATGTCGGCGCGCACACTATCACGGTGCCATGGAAACTGATGAAAGGACTAACAGACAACAACCTGACTACCCTTGGTACTGAGCAGTTCATTGAACACACACGCCTGGTGACTATGAAGGTGAAAGATGTCATCAGCCCGGTTAATCCGCTGGTGAACATGAACACCGGCCTAACCGATGCAATCGTGAAAATGACTGAATACGGATTTGGTGCGATCACCATCACGGACAACGATGGCAACGTGAAAGGGATTTTCACTGATGGCGATATGCGCCGTGCCTTGCAGAAGGATGGACAAGATATTTTTAAGAAACGCATGGCCGACTTTACTTATGGCCAGCCACTTGCCGTTCAGCAGAATGATGCCTTGACGGTTGCCAATGACATCTTCAAGCACAAGCACGTGGATACTATCCTCGTCCTTGATGGCACGAAGCCTATTGGAATGGTAGA
Organism: Cyclobacteriaceae bacterium; assembly: GCA_043750575.1. Taxonomy (GTDB): domain Bacteria; phylum Bacteroidota; class Bacteroidia; order Cytophagales; family Cyclobacteriaceae; genus ELB16-189. The sequence continues at coordinate 98,145 of JAYVBH010000057.1, read as the reverse complement.
CATTCAGGACCTCGCCTAGTGAGTGCCGAGATAATACAGTTATTTGAATCGGGAGGAGGGGAGTTTTTCACCCCTCCTTCTGTTTTTGTTGCAAAACTGAAGAACATTCGCGCCATCCTTTTCGATTGGGATGGTGTATTCAACGAAGGCTTCAAAGCCGGTGCTGACGGCAGCAACTTTTCGGAGGTTGATGCCATGGGTACAAATCTCTTGCGCTATTCCTTGTGGAAGCATCATCAGAAACTTCCCATTACCGGTATTATTACCGGTGAAGAAAATCCGTCGGCGCAGTCGCTGGCGAAACGGGAACACTTTCACCACATGTATTTCCAGGCGAAAAACAAGGCTGCTGTGTTTGCTGCGTTCTGCAAGACCCACGCTCTCCGCCCAGACGAAGTGGTATTCTTTTTTGACGACGTGCTTGACCTTGAAGTAGCCAGGCAATGCGGAGCCCGGATAATGATTGGCCGACAAGCATCGCTTATGCTGACGGCCTTTGCCAAGTCACACGGCATGGTAGACTATATCACGGGGTCTAATGGGGGAAACCATGGACTCCGAGAGGGGTGTGAACTCATGATGGGGTTACTTGGCTTGTATGACAATGTGGTTACCGAGCGAATGAGATACTCTGCAGACTACCAACTCTACCTGGGGCAGCGACAAGAGATCAATACCGTGGTAGAATCGGCGGCTTCTTAGAAACCGGTTGATTTGTACTGATAGTCATCGGGATTGCAAAGGTTGGCGTCTTTTCAGTATTTTTAGAATCTGACTGATACCTCCTATGAAAATACAATATGCAATTGCCCTCTGCTTTCTCGCGATTGGCTGCGGGAAGCAAGAGTCAACATCAACCACCGGGCAACAAGCTGCCGTACAACTCACTGAATTTGTTTCGGAACTTTCCCCATCCCGCGGTCGCGGGCAGGGGCTGGCGTTGGATGAAATGAGTTCCTCCTCCTTCGCGGCAGGCCTCCAAAAGACCAGAGACCAGTTGGCCACACTGCGTGGTATTGATTCTGCGTCCCTTACGGGCGATGATCTCATCGACTGGAAGTTTGCGCACAGTATCCTGATTGGCCGTGAGCTGGATCAGGCAGCGAACCAATCGTGGAAGAAGGACCCTCGTATCTATATGACATTCACGGGAATTTCAGGACTCTTGAATGCCCCGGGCGATGCGTCAAAAAAGATTAACGATGTCAAGCAAAGATTGAAACTGGCCACCACGCAACTCACCAACGGTAAAGCGCAGCTCGAATTCTATGTGCCCCGATTTCAAGAGCTGGCAGTGTTTATGGCAGAGAATGGATTTGTCCTGTTCGACAAAGAAATCCCTGAGTTTGTAAAACAAGTTGGCGCTTCGGCAGACAGCCTGATCATGCTGAGCCAGGCGGCTCGTTCCAGCCTTGAAGATTATCTAAAATTCTTGAAGGATGAATTGCCTTCCCGGGCGGCCGGAAATTTTGCAATGGGAGCGATTCCCTACAACGAGATGCTGAAAGGTCAGTACCTCTTAAGCCGTTCCGCGGACAGTCTCTATGCATTTGGGTGGAAGCAGTTTAATGCAACGATCGCTGAGCTTGAGGCCGTGGCCAAAAGGATTGACCCCAAGAAGACATGGAAGCAACTGGCCATTGAAATCAAGAATGAATATCCAGCTCCTGACAAAATGATAGCAGCGCATCAAGAGTGGGTAGATAAGGCGCGGGAGCATCTTATCAAGAACAACCTTATTCCCATGCCCTGGAAGGAACGCGTGACAGTGGTGCCCCGTGCAGAGTACCTGCGTAAGACCTCATATTATGGAAACTTTTCATTTGCCCGAGGCAAGGATGCCGACAGCACGTACAGTTCGCAATGGATGATCAATCCCTATGAAGAGCAGTGGGACGCCAAGCGAAAGCAGGAATACCTGGTAGAGCACGACTGGGGCGTTATCATTGTTACTGCGCCGCATGAGACTTATGCGGGTCACCATGTCCATGGGCTATACCAGGCAAATAACCCACGCCCACTTCGTCGGAAGAACAGTATCAGTCTTTTTTCGGAAGGGTGGGGACTTTACAACGAGCAATTGATGCGCGAGACAGGATTCCTTCCGAACGACCGCATCCTGTTGAGACAGCTTCAGCTTCGGTTGTGGCGAAATGCCAGGGTCATCTACGATGTGGGACTTCATACAGGAAAAATGAACTATGAGGAAGCCATTTCACTCATGACCGATCAGGTTGGATTTCTCCGTTGGGCGGCCCAATTGGAAGTGGATGCGTGCTGTGCTTCGCCCGGATATTTTATTGGCTACTTCACCGGCATGATGGAGATTCTCGCCATGCGTGAGGATTACAAGAAATTGAAAGGAGATGATTTCACACTCAGTGACTTCCATGAAAAGTTGTTGAAAGGCGGAAGTATGCCGACATCCCTTATGCGCGAAGCGTTGTTCCAACAAAAATGATTATGAAAAAACTATTATTTCTATTTCCGGCTGCCATTGGATTATTTCTTATGAGTTGTGGCGGCGACAAGCCTGCCGCAAAATCTGATTCAGATGCGGCGGAGCAACTAAAAGCATTTGTCGCCGAAATGACGCCGTCACGGGGCCGCGGCCAGGGATTGGCATTGGATGAAATGAGTACGACGTCTTTTGAAGAGGGCCTTAAGAAGACCAAAGATCAACTTTCAAGACTTCGGGTGATAGACACCAGTGCACTTAAAGGGGATGACCTGATCGATTGGAAGTTCGCCCAGAGCATTCTCGTGGGCAGAGAATTGGATCAGGAGAAGCACCAGTCGTGGAAGAAAGACCCCAGGCAGTACATGACTTTTACCAGCATCGCGGGTTTTCTGAATGGTCCCGGCGAAGCAGGAAAGAAGATTGAGAATATTGAGAAGCGACTGCGGATCGCTCCGCTTCAGTTGGGAAATGGCATGCGGCAACTCGACGTCTATGTGCCACGGTTTCAGGAGTTGGCTGTATTTATGGCAGAGAATGGGTTCGTACTTTTTGATCAGGAGATTCCGGCATTTATCAAAGCCAATGGTGCAGCGGCAAAAGGTTTGATTGCTCCCGCCCGGGATGCAAGAGCTGCGCTTGAGAAGTATCTGGCTTTCCTCAAAGACGAGTTGCCCAAACGGCCAGCTGGTAATTTTTCGCTTGGAGCTGTGACCTACAATGAAATGTTGAAGGGCCAATATTTGCTCCCTTACGATGCCGATAGCCTTTATGCCTTTGGATGGGCGCAGTTCAATGCAACAGTGGCTGAACTGGAAGCCATGGCAACGAAAATGGATCCGAAGAAAACCTGGCAGCAGCTGGCTGTTGAAATCAAAAATGAGTATCCCGATCCGCACAAGATGATTGAAGTGCACCAGGAGTGGGTGGATAAGTCAAGGGAGCATGTGATCAAAAATAATTTGATTCCCATTCCCTGGAAAGAACGGGTGATCGTTGTGTCACGGGCAGAGTATCTGCGCAAGACATCCTACTATGGTCACTTTAGTTTTGCGAGCGCAAAAGACAAAGACAGTATCTACACCTCCGAAATGCATATCAACCCGTTTGAAGATCAGTGGGATGAAAAACGCAAGAAGGAGTACCTGGTCGAGCACGACTGGGGTGTGATCATGGTGACGGCGCCACACGAAACGTATGCAGGACACCATGTCCATGGCTTGTATCAAGCCAACAACCCTCGGCCGCTTCGCCGAAAGAACAGCATCAGTTTATTTTCGGAAGGGTGGGGGTTGTACAACGAGCAACTTATGCGCGAGACCGGGTTCTTTCCGAATGACAAGATTCTGCTCCGCCAACTTCAACTCAGGCTGTGGAGAAATGCCCGGGTAATTTATGATGTGGGTCTGCACACCGGCAAGATGACCTACGAAGAAGCGATCTCCCTGATGACGGACAAAGTGGGCTTCCTCCGGTGGGCCTCCCAACTTGAAGTGGATGCCTGCTCTGCTTCTCCCGGATACTTCATTGGGTATTTTACCGGTATGATGGAAATCCTGCGTATGCGGGAGGACTATAAGAAACTCAAGGGTGATGCCTTCACTTTAAGTGAGTTCCACGAGCGACTGTTGAAAGCTGGGAGTATGCCAACATCGCTGATGCGGGAGGCGCTGTTTCAGCCTTAGTTGATTCAATCTTTGGCGGGTTTGGGGTTCAGGGTTCCGGCTTGGCAATTACCTCAATTACTGTTTTCCTGACAATCGGTCATTCAGCGTTTGCGTAAAGCGAGTTGGGGGCGATACTTGCAAGATGAACGATATCATCTGCCTGGAGCCCCTGGTGCATCGGGACTTAAATGTCATTGCCTTAGTGGGTCATCTTGGAACGGCTCATACAAAGTAGTGCAGGCATTTCCAGGACGCAAATACAGTAAGACACATGGTTGCTGGTATGTTGAATATGATCAAGCCCACTGCTATCCCACTGCTATCCTCCTGCTATCCTCCTGCTATCCTCCTGTTATCCTCCTGCTATCCTCCTGTTATCCTCCTGTTATCCTCCTGTTATCCTCTTGCTACGCCCTCGCTAAGCTCTTCGATCCTCTTTAGATTGTTTTTCGATCGCCATTCGATCTCGAGTGCCAAAATATAGGTTTTGATGCCAGATTCGATGTTTCGGCTGCTCAAAATGCGGCAATTGAGCCAATTATTAGGTTTTGTGTTTCCAACTTACTGGTGGCGCACTGAAAAACCGAGGCGTTACGAGCAACAACGATGGCTACTTGCAGACGCACAAGCATCAAGAGCAATCTAATACAAGTGACCAGGAAAACATGAAAAGATTGCAAAAAATTTATAGCGTTCAAGTGCGGCCATTATTCCAAGTACTTTTGCTGACAACTGGTCATCCAGTGTTTGCGTAAAACGAGTTGGATGCGATACTTGCAAAAAAATCCACGGGACTGTGTCTGTTCAGCCCATCGTGAGCGAGTAGCCAGAGAGTAGCCACCACTTCAACACTTCAATCTACGCATACATCTTCTCGATCTGCCCCTTGTGCTTCTCCATCAGATTGTTCCGCATTGGCTTGAAGGTCGTCGTAAGTTCCTTGTTTTCAACGGTCCACTCAACATCGGAAAGGATGAACCGCTTTACGCGCTCATGGCTATCCAACTTCTCATTCAGGCGATCAACTTCATCCTGGAATTTCTGAAGTACCTTGATGTTGTGCACCATAAATTGAGGGGCAGTCCAGTGGATGCCTTGCTCTTCACACCAACTCTTAAGTAGTTGAAAGTGAGGCATAAAGATCGCTGTAATATAAGGCTTATTGAAGCCCATTATCAGGCACTGAGAGATGAATGGTGAAGTCAGATAATGATTCTGTACAGGCTGGGGCGCAACGTATTTTCCCGACGAAGTTTTGAAGATATCCTTCTTGCGGTCAGTAATGGCCAGGTACCTTTTTGCCACCATTTTGCCGACGTCGCCGGTCCGGAACCACCCATCGGAAGTAAAGACTTCCGCATTCAGTTCAGGGCGGTTGTAGTATCCGTGCATGATACTGGGACCACGCACAAGAATCTCACCTTCGCCATTCTCATTGGGCGCATCAATTTTTAATTCAATGCCTGGTACGGGAATGCCTACGGTTCCGAGCCGGTTCATGCCGGGAAGATATCTGTTGGTTGAAATGAAAGGCGATGCCTCCGTCATGCCGTAACCCGACAATGTGACAATGCCGGCAGCTGAGAATAGCCGTCCTATTTCAGGTCGCAGGGCTGCGGCACCCACGCCGATGAAGCGAATCTTCCCGCCTAGGTTGCGCCGCCATCTTCCAAGGACCAGCAGCTTCGCCACAAATAAATGAAATGCATACAGGGGCCCATTGCCGGATTCCTTATAGCGTGACCCGATCTTCATCGCCCAGCCGATGACATGTCGCTTGACAAGGCTCTTTTCCTGCCGTTGCTCCTCGAGGTAGTCATACATTTTTTCCAGTGTACGCGGTACACAGGTAAAGAAATGTGGGCGCACGGAAAGAAAATCTTCCCGCAGCCGTTCGAGTGAATCGCTGAAGTGAATGGAGGCGCCAAAGGCCAGGTAACCGTAACAGCTGGCTCGCTCAAAGATGTGACTGAATGGCAAGAAACTGAGAACCCGTTGTCCAGGCTGCAAGGGCAGGAGGGAGAGTATCGCTTTGATACCACTCACCACGTTGGCGTGCGAGAGCACAGCACCCTTAGGCGTCCCCGAGGTCCCGGATGTGTACATAATGGTCAATGTATCTGAAGGCTGAACCTTGCTCTTTGTTTCTTCCAGCAAAGGATGAAGCCCTTGCGATCTTGAAATTCCTTGAAATTCGCCTTCTGTTCCCCGTTCAAGATGGTGAAGTGTTGCCAGTGATGGCACTCTGGCCATGATTGATTTCACTTTATCAAACAGTTCGGCGTCGGCAGTAATGCATGCCTTGGTCTCTGTTTCGCGAAGAATGAATTCCAACTCCGAAGCACTGGAGGTCGGATGCATGGGCACAACAACGACACCTAGCTGTTGGCAACCGAAGTCGAGCATCATCCATTCGGGACTGCCCATCTTGGGTACGAAGGCAACACGGTCACCCTTTGCAAATCCGTTTTCAAGAAGCCAACTGGAAACTGAATCAGCACCTTGTTGCACATCAAGGATGGAATAGCCAACCCAGGCTCCGTCTCGGAGCGAGGCCAAAGCCTTCGACTGCGGGTATTTCTGTTGCTGATAGGCCAGCAGGTCAAAGACGCGCGTAAAGTCGATGTTTTGGTTAGATGTCATCCGGGGCTTTACGGGTTAGGGTTCGTCCCCGTCAAGTTAAGATTTCTTCGGTTCAACATACAGGATGTCGTAGAGCAATTCAAAAAACGCTGGGAAATCGGGCAAGTCATTGTGATGGCCTCCTTCGATGGGATGAAGGGTTACTTTGTCTGGGTACAACGCCTTTAGTTCTTCACTCTGCCTGAATGAAATCAGGCGATCCTTATTTCCATGTATGATATGTATCGGACAGAAGACGGAATCCAGGTATTCATCCGTGCGGATGTTGTATCGCAGGAGCCATTTCATGGGTAGGATGAACCCAAACCGCTTGGCGTTGCGGTAGAAGCTGCGGTAAGGCGAATCGAGGATCAGCATTCGCGGATGATTCCAGGAAGCAATACGGGCGGAGATGCCCGACCCAAGGGAGCGGCCATACAAGACTATCCGATCTTCCGGATACTGCGTCGCGAGCCATTTGTAAAGTTGTTGCGCATCCTCAAAGAGTTTGGCTTGTGTTCGTTTTCCACGGCTTTTTCCAAAGCCCCGGTAGTCCATCATGAAGAAGTCGTATCCGTTGCTGACAAAGTCTTTGGCGAACTTTCCCCAGCCTTTGATGCTACGAGAATTGCCTTTGAGGTAGTATATGACGCCTCTGGAATTTGGCACCTTGAAATGAATGGCGTTGATCCGTCCCCCATCTGCAGTATCGAAATTCAGTTCTTCGAATGGGAACGGGTATTGGTACTTGAAGGTGTGTGAAAGAATTTCAGGCCGGAAAAAGAACAGGTGTTGTGTAAAATAGAAAAGCACACACAATCCGGCGTAGGATGCAAGAATAATCAGGATTACGGTCAGTGCCATAGCTTCTTAGTGACCTAAAAAATTAGGAAATTTTCCCCACAGTCGGAAACTACAGGCTATCCAATAGCGCTGCAACTTGCAATTGGAACTCCGGAAATGACCTCAGGTTGCGATGACCGCCCTTTGGGATGATAACAAAGTCGTGTTGTGAATCCAGGAGCGGACGCAGACGCAAGGCAGAGCTGAGTGGAACAACCCGATCATCAGTGCCGTGAAAGATCACCTTGTGGGATCGTACTTGCCGCAGATGGTCCTTGTTTGAAAATACTGATCGAATGGGAAGGAGCGAGGCCAACGGCTGCCAATAGGAACCAATGACTCCCCGCAATTCATCAAAGGGTGTCTCCAGGATCAGTAAGTCAGGCTGAACTTCCATGGCGAGACGGGAGGCTACGGCTGAGCCGAGCGAGCGGCCGTAAATAATTAGCCTGGGATACGAACTCTTAGCCAGTGCCCATTTGTGTACCGCATGCGCATCTGCGTAGAGGGCTGGTTCAGATGGCTTGCCTGTACTCTTGCCATATCCACGGTAATCAATCATCAGCACGTCGTAACCATGTATGGTAAGGTCAACAGCATAGGTTCCCCACCGCTGCAAATTTCCGCGGTTGCCATGGAAATATAGAATAAGACCCTTGGAAGTGCCCGGTGCCTTAAACCACAAGGCATTCAATGTTTCAGCAGGACCAGCATTTGATGCCGGAACGGAAATGAAATGCTCTTCGAAAGGTTGATCAAACGTGTAGGCATAATCCGCCTTCAGCGAAACGGTTTGGAATATTAACAGGTCTTGAAGAAAGTAGAATGCAGTGATCGATAGGACGAAGAAGGCAACTAGAATTAAGATGAGCCGGGAAAGGAAGCGCTTATTCATTTAGTAAGCCTTGGCTTTTCTAGGGGTTAGATGGTTTCAAAGTAATCCTGAGAATTTTGCTTTGAAAGACGCCGCTGACAAACAGATCGTCCTTGTATCGGAGTGCTATACTTGACCCCGAGAGTTGACGACCATCGTCCATATATACTTCTTCTACGCGATAGGAGGCCCCTGGACCAGGTGTGAGCTTGAGGACTTGCGAAGGTGACAGTTTGGTAGAATCTTTCGCATGCCCAACAAAGGCCAGGAGTTTTGGGTGAGCAGCGATCCAGAGGTTTCCGTCTGCATCCACATCAATATTATCCACTCCGGTCTTAAGTGGAAGTTTGCCGGCCAATTTGAGATCTCCCGTTGTTGAATCGCGATCGAAGGTCAAAAGATTCCTGCCTGTTGTGGTGGCAATGTAGAGTTGAGAACCGTCGTTGGATACATTCACGCCGTTTCCATACTTCAGACCTCCATACGCCGTGCTGAATGCAACTCCGTCGTAATAGAGCAGGGATGAAAATGGAAGCTGGAGATACTCTTCCAATGTGCGTTTGAATCCTTTCGGTGCTCCATGATCATTCGTTACGTAGAATTTGTTGGCTGCTACTGCCACTACATCATTCGGGCAGCACATGGACGGATCGGCAATGCTGCGCTGGTGAAATAGGGTATCATTCCGGTACTCAAAAATTTCTACGAAGTTGCCGGAAGGGTTGTGATTAACCACAAAGAGATATACCTGGGAATCGGTTCGAAGGACTGAGATGCCATGGGGATGGAATTCGCCGGCGTAGGTGGTCGGGAGTTTGCGGGGTGGCTGAACTGAATCAGGTGCGAAGAGGAAGATGCCATCGTTAGCGGGTAGACCGTTCAGCGTCTTCCATCGATTGGAAGAGGAAATAAAAAGCAACCCAGAGATATCATCTAAGTCCATATCCTCGGGTCCTGGAATTCCAGAATAGACAACGGCTGGAGTTCCATCCTGGTGCGGATGGATGGACTTAAACGAGCCAGCAACAAACAAGGTGTTGCCGACCAGATAGACAATGGCGGCGATGACTGCGTATACGGCCCACATTTTTTTCATGATTAAGGAATCAGAGACGGCCAAAGATAGTGCATGCTATTCAACTCGCATCGGGGATCTCCCGTGAATGAGCAAGTGCGGAATAGATTCTTGCGCTTGGCCGGGCTGTCCTTTCCCGGGTTTGAAGGTCACAGGCATAAAGGCCGAATTTCTTACTTGGGCCAAGGTGCCATTCAAAATTGTCCCAGGCACTCCACCAATAATAACCGCGTATGTCTATACCGTCTGCTATTGCCTGGTGAACAATTCCGGCATAGTCCAGGATGGCACGCTGCCGCAAGGCATCTCCTTCATCGCATACACCGTTCTCGGTGATAATGATGGGCTTCTTGTACTTATTCCAATAACGGTTGATACACGTGCGGAGTCCTTGTGGATGGTACTCCCACATGTCATCGTGCGGTAATCCGTACTTCTTGATCTTTTCTGGCGTATCCAAATAAGTGATGGGGAATGGATCGTGAGAAACCCTGGCGTAGTAACTCATTCCAAAGAAGTCGGCCTTTTCAAAGAATGAAGGGACGTAGTGCATAAACCACCAGTCACTAAGCCTGGCAGGCAATCTGCCCATGAAATTCTCTGCATCAAAGATGACAGCATTGTGTGAAATACCTACAGGATGATCTGGGTAAGCAGATTTAATCGTGTCATACATTCGCGCATGAGCGGTACCGAGGTTCTTGACAACGCGGAAGGCAAGGACAGGGTTGATTTTGAAGGGAGGGAAGAATCCGGTGATCCAACCATAACTGGCGTATACATTGGGCTCATTGAATGTATTCCACTGGCTGACATATTTACCAAAAGCGTGGATCACCTTTTTACCGAAGTCAAGCCAGTAGGCAATGTTTTCTTCTTTTTCCCAGCCGCCCAGTTTCGAAAACCAATTTGGATTAGTGAAGTGATGAAGAACCATCATGATGGTCACCTGGCGTGACGCCAGATCCTCGAATAGTTTAGTGTACTCTGCTACGACTTTCGTATCGAGGGGTTCCATGGGACCGCGCTGAAGTCTATTCCAGGAAACACCCATGCGATAACCCGGAGCAAGTGACGCGATTATTTCTGCATCCTGTATATGACGAATTTCGTGATCGGTAGTGCGTTCGAAGATATAGCCGTCCCGGGCCTTGAGTCCTTGCCAGTCGTGATCGGTGGCGGTTTCAATTTGAGCCGCTGCCGTACTTGTTCCGAAGATGAAATGCGGCGGGAACTTTCGAGGCATATTTAGTCTTGTCCGCCCCGAAGCACAGCACGCGCGCTGGCAGAGGAGGGAAGCCGCTCTTTGGCCACTGCTCGGGCTATCGCTGACTGCTCAACTTCCCAGGCTTTCCAATGACGTCTCAGGGCTCGCAAATCTTCCTCCAGGCAGGGATACTGCGCTGATGCGGGAACAGGAGGAAGCTTGCCCTTGGCAAGGTCGTAGGTGAGCAGGCCGCCGGTCCACTCAAAATGACCGGGGTCAAACAATTTATGCCATCGGCCACCCCAGCGAAGACCAAGTCGCTCGCCGATAGGGCCAATCTTACGCCAAAGTTTAATGTTTTTCCACTGTGGGATGGAATCAATCATGGGCACAACATCTATTGCTAAGCCATACTGGTGTTTGGATTGGCCCGCTTTGGTGCGCGTATATTTCCGACCCATCGTTTTGTATTCTGTCTGCTTGGCGTGCGTGCGGTAAGTTTCGACAATAGCGAGATCAATCCCATTGGATTTACAGATGCGGATCAGCGCAAGTACCCGGTCGCGAAAATAGGGGTGTAGGGATTCCAGGTCAGCGATCATGGACATGGTTCCGCGGTTAATGCCGAAGGAATAATTGTGAACCATTTCCCATTGCTTCCATTCATCTACGGTATCATCAGTGATTTCCCATCGACGTGTCTCGAACGGCTGTGTAAAATTGTCCATGCGTTCGCTTCTGAGCTCATGCTCATGGTCAGCCAACGGTATCGGCTGGGCGCAGAGCACCTGTATGAATAGAACGCAAACGATTGATAACCCAAGAAGTCTTGCCATAGTCTAAAAAATCCGGTGCAAAAATAGAAAATCTAATCTTACCGGTCACCAGTGAACGATATCAACGTGACTTACATAATAATCGTTCAGAATAATCTTTGCAAAGGTAGCGATTTACGCCTCGGTTCATTGTTTTTTTTCCTTTGCTCTTGCAGTTTGTACTGAATTCGTGCTGCCAAGTTTGTTTTATTTTTATAACTCGCAGATAAACCGACGGTTCAATGAACATCGCTAAACAGAATAAGCTATTAAAGGAATACTTGAGCCAGTTTGTTTCTGAGCACAAACGTGCGTTTATGGAGCGGGTGTTGGCTCAACGTACCCGCTATGTAACGATGGTACTGGAAGACATCTATCAATCACAAAATGCGAGTGCTGTCATCCGTACTTGCGAGTGTCTTGGCTTACAAGATGTGCACGTCATCGAAACGAATAGCCAGTGGTCAACCAACAAGTTGGTTCTTAGGGGCTCAGACAAGTGGCTGGACATAATCCGTTACAATGGTAAAGAGACGAATAATACGGAGGCTTGCTTTCGCGCCCTGAAGGATCGTGGCTATCGAATTGCCGTGACTGACCCTGCTGCGGGTATCAGTATCGAAGAAGTGCCACTGGATACACCGCTGGCCATTGTCATGGGTAATGAGCGGCATGGTTCCTCCGAATATGCTAGCAAGCATGCTGATTTGTCCATCAATATTCCAATGACTGGCTTTACTGAAAGTTTGAACATATCTGTCAGTGCGGCGATATGCATAGACATAACATTGTCGCGCCTGCGTCGATCTGATCTTCACTGGCAGTTAAGTCAGGAAGAAATGGAGATACTCAGACTTCAATGGTACAGGAAGACGGTGCGCAATGCCGATGTTATTGAGCGTGAGTATCTGCGCTTAATTAAGTAATTTTGTCCGGCTTTAATCGATGTGTTCATGAAGGTTTGGCGGATGGTGTGGCGGATGGGTGTGCTCGCTTGCATTCTTTTTGCTCTTCTGATGATAGCAGGAAACTGGTGGGTGGTGCAGAGCACATCTGACAATATTTATTCTGATTATGAATCCTTACCCGTCAACCCGGTGGGGCTCGTACTGGGTACGAGCAGCCGGTTATCCAATGGATCACCCAATCCATTTTTTCTTGACAGGATGAATGCTGCCGCGCGACTATATGCGATGGGGAAGGTGGGTCATATTATTGTCAGCGGCGACAACCGGACAAAGTTCTACAACGAGCCCATGGAGATGAAGAAAGCGCTGATAAAACTTGGGGTACCTGATTCTGCAATAACGCTTGATTATGCAGGGTTGCGCACACTGGACTCTATTGTGCGGAGTAAAGAAATTTTTGGGCAAAATAACATTACGATCATTACCCAGCCATTTCATTCCTATCGGGCCCTATTCATCAGCCAGTATTATCATATCAATGCCGTTGCGCTGATAGCCTTGGAACCTGCCGACGAGCCGGGGAGGAGTATCTATGTGCGGGAGTACTTTGCGCGCGCAAAAGCCATCCTGGATCTGTATGTCCTTAAGACCGGTCCACGCCATCTCGGGGAGAAGGAGCCAATCAGAATTTGAGAAACCTCTTAGAATGATTCAGCCAGGACAATGTAGTAGTTTACCTTGTTGCCGTAGGCCACATCGAATCGAAGGTTGAGATTTTCTCTGGGCAGAACAGCGAAGCGAATCCCGGCCCCTGCGGCGTAGTGCATCTTTGAAAAATCAAACTGTGAGGTATTGTCCGCAACCTGTCCGGCACTACCAAAAACAGCTGCGCCAAATCTCCAGTAGACGGGGAACCTGTATTCCGCTTGAGTTCCGACGAACATTTTGTCGCGGTAGCGGCCTCCGAAGTATCCCCGCATCATCGTGTTTCCACCAAGGATCGCCAGGTTTCTATAAGGGACTTCACCAAACGTAAACAGCCCATAGGCCTGAAAGGCGAGAATGTTTTGTGGTTTAAGTTGGACGAACTTTCGGAAATCCACATCAAAGGATCGGAAGTCATAATCACTGGCCAGGTTCTTATTGAAATTGGAGAACTTGACCCTAAACAGTGACCCGCGGTTGGGTGTGTAAGCGTGATTGCGCGAGTCATATGTAATAAGCGCACTGAGCCCAAATACGCTATAGTCTGTCTCGTTATAGATCCCAACAACTTTATCTTTTTCGAAATTGCCACCTGAATCATACCGGATTTTAAAGACGCTTTGGTATTCAATCCCCAGCCCTAAAAAGAGGTTCCTTCGGACTTTGCGGCTGATCGCCGGATTTATGTAAAACTGGGTGAACGTATAGCTTTCTTCTGCATCCTCTGGAGTTTCATTTCCAATGCCCCAGAACTTGTCTGGAAATTTACTGAATGAGTTTTCGAAACGAATGATGTACTTCTCTTTGGGGAGGAAAATGTTTGCGCCAAGGGCAATGAGAATCTGGTCGTTCAGGGTGTACAAGAATCCAGAAGGCATTGTAGAGGTTCGAAGCGTCGAATCCTTTTTTGACGTCTTAAAAATGTATGCATTGGCAATTCCAAATACCCAGCTTGTCTCTGCAGACAGGGCGACGATGGGAAAAATCAACAACTTGTTTTTGTAGGTGACCTTCGCCGAATCAAAGGATTGCGGGAGGGCGCTGAATTCAGCCCGCTTTCGTTGTGCGAAAGTATCTGACCCAAGGAGGACAAAACAGAGAATTACCAGACACCGAACGATCATTGTAGGATTTTCGTAGAAGCTAAAATGGACGTTTCAGTGCCTTTGTTGCGAGGTGGCATTATTGCTAAATTCGATTATTCATGGCAATTTGCGACCCCAAATAAGCTATAAAAACAGTTTTCGTTGAAGATTCTCGCCAGTTTTTTTCAATCCTTCACGTTTATTTTTTTCCTCGCGAGCGCCGCAATGGCTCAGGAGACTATCGTGCGTGGCAAAGTAACGGATGCAGGTACCGGAGATCCTATTCCTTTCGCTAATGTAGTCTTTCGTGGTACAACGACTGGTGGCACTACCGATTTTGATGGAAAGTTTACTATCCGAGCAATCAAGGCAACGGACTCTATCGTTGCCAGCTACATCGGCTATCGATCAAGGACAAAGGCCATTAAGCGTGGCGTGGACCAAACAATTAACTTCCAGCTGGCAGAAGAGAAGACAAATCTGCAGGAGGTAGTCATCAAAGCAGGCGAGAACCCAGCCTGGCCCATTCTGCGCGGCGTGGTGGATAACCGCAACAATAATGATAAGCGTAAGCTTGAGGCCTATGAATACGACGTATATACCAAGACAGAGGTTGATATTGACCACATAACAGAAGAATTCAGGCAAAAGAAGGTGATGAAGAAGATCTCCCAGGTGCTGGACAGCATCGATCGGGTAGTAGGTGAAGATGGGAAACCCGTTTTGCCCTTGTTCATCACAGAAAGTATTTCCAAGTTCTATTACCGTGAGAACCCCTCACTCAGTACCGAAACCATTCTTCGAACCAAGATCAATGGCGTAGGGCTGGACGATGGTACAGTAGTTTCCCAGTTGGTCGGCTCTACCTTTCAGGAATATAACTTCTATCAGAACTGGGTACCGATCATAAACAAGAACTTTGTGTCTCCGCTCGCGGACGGCTGGAGATTGTACTATGATTACGACCTGATGGACAGTGTTTACCTCGGTGAGGACTACTGCTACAGAATAGACTTCTATCCAAAAAGCCGCCTCGAGTTAGCATTTACCGGCACCATGTGGATAACCAAGAAAGAGTTTGCACTCAAGCAAATCGATGCATCCATCGGGAAGGAAGCGAACGTCAACTTCATCGATCGGATCAAGATTCAGCAAGAGCTTGCCAAAACCACTGCCGGTCAATGGCTGCCGCTGAAAAACCGGGTGCTCATCAACATCAGTGAGTTAAGTAAAAAATCAGTAGGCCTTCTGGCAAAGTTTTACACCAGCAACAAGAATTTTGTAATAAATCTGCCCAGGCCGCAGTCGTTTTATGAACGAAGAATAAATGTGGCTGAAGATGCTCAGGTTTTTAATGAAGAGAAATACTGGGATACCCTGCGTCACGAGCCGCTCTCGGCTACCGAGCGCAATGTGTATCAAATGATCGACACGCTCAAGAATATTCCGGTGGTAAAGACTTACACTGAAATATTCAAGGCCCTCGTGGATGGCTACTATAGCCTGGGCGAAGTAGAGGTAGGGCCATACCTGCGCACGTTCACCTACAATTCGGTGGAAGGATTGCGCATCCAGGCTGGATTCAAAACCAACTCGAAGTTCAGCAAGAAGATGACCTACGGCGCCATGCTGGCCTACGGATTTACAGATAAGCGGGTCAAAGGCTCAGTCTTTTTGGAGCGACTTATTAACCGACGAAAATGGACGACCTTTAACTTTACCGCCCGAACAGATGTTGTGCGCCTCGGCATTGATGACGACGCACTTTCATCCAACCAACTCTTCCTCACAGCGGTGCGGTGGGGCAATTATAGGAGAGCCTATTACTTCAACGAAATCACCCCGTCCTTCCGTCGTGAATTGTTTAAGGGGTTCTCTCAACGCGTAGCTTTCAAGTATTCAACATTTGACCCCACGTATCCATTTGCCTATTACAAAGAGCCTGGTGATGCGGCTATCCCCGGAGCGCCAACCTATACGCAATTCCAAACATCTGAAGTCTTTTTTGAGTCGCGTTATGCGCGCGATGAGACCTATATACAGAATGGTAATGAACGTATTAGCCTGGGGCTCAGGAAGTGGCCTGCAATCACCTTCCGTTATACCCGTGGCATGCAGGGAGTCTTTGGGAGCGACTTCGCATACAACAAATTCAAACTTCAAGTGGACAAGCGGATTCGGATGGGCACCCTTGGCGTTGGCCAGATGACCATAATGGGAGAGTACATCCCTGATAAATTGCCCTATCCACTGCTTGGTGTGCACCTGGGGAATCAGTCCTACCTATACAGTCAGTTCGCCTACAACCTGATGAACTTCGGAGAATTTGTAAGCGATAGGTACGTGACGATCCGGTATCGACAGTTCCTGGAGGGATTTCTGCTGAACAGAATTCCACTTATGAACCGCCTGAAGTGGAGATTGGTGGCCACGACCAACATTATTTATGGCGAGCTCAGCAAGGAAAACCAACAGCTCATTGCCAGCCAAACACCCGATGGAACAGCTGCCTATCCCACCAGCGGGTTTACGGGAACGCCTTATGTCGAGGTCGGTTACGGTATTGAGAACATCTTCCATTTCTTTCGGGTAGACTTTATCCATCGGTTAACGTACCTGGACCGGCCTGACGCCCGTTCATTTGGAATCCTGGGGACGATCCAATTCAAACTGTAAGTCATGCGTCCCCGTGATTCGGGTAAATGTTGCATATTTGCAACCTAAAATTCTAGCATTAATTGATGAGTGAAGTAAGCATTACGTTGCCTGACGGATCATCCCGGGTTTATCCTACCGGAGTGACGGGTATGGCAATCGCACAAAGTATTAGCGAGGGTCTTGCACGCAACTCCCTGGCCATCGAAGTAGATGGAGAAATCTGGGATCTGGGTCGACCAATCTCCAGGAACGCGTCAATTCGAATATTTACGTGGAATGACAAAGGGGGCAAATATGCCTTCTGGCATTCATCCGCGCACCTGCTGGCGGAAGCGCTGGAATCACTCTATCCTGGGGTGAAGTTTGGTATTGGTCCGCCTATTGAGAATGGATTCTACTACGATGTTGACCTTGGCGATCTTCAGTTTGGCGAAGATGACCTGGCGAAGGTGGAAACCAAAATGATTGAATTGGCAAGGAAGAGCAGTGTCTTTTCAAGGAGAGAGGTATCCAAATCCGAAGCGCTGGATTTCTTTACAAATAAAGGCGATCCCTATAAGATTGAGTTGATTGGTGGCCTTGAAGACGGGTCCATCACTTTCTACGAACAAGGTGCGTTTACTGATTTGTGCCGTGGCCCGCATATTCCAAACACCGGATTCATCAAGGCCGTAAAACTACTCAACGTGGCAGGCGCGTATTGGCGCGGCGACGAAAAGAACAAGATGCTCACGCGCATCTATGGCATTACTTTCCCAAAGCAAAAAGAATTGGAGGAATACCTCCACATGCTGGAAGAATCCAAGAAGCGTGATCACCGGAAATTGGGTAAGGAGCTGGAGTTATTTGCCTTCTCCGAGAAAGTTGGAATGGGACTGCCTTTGTGGCTTCCCAAAGGGACCGTGCTGCGTGAGCGACTCGAGCAGTTTATGCGCAAAGCTCAGATCAAGGCTGGCTATGACCCCGTGGTGACACCACATATCGGCAGCAAGGCACTGTACGTGACATCCGGGCACTATGAGAAGTATGGGAAAGATTCTTTCCAACCGATCCGCACACCCGATGAAGGAGAGGAGTTCCTCCTTAAGCCGATGAATTGTCCGCATCATTGCGAAATCTATAAAGTCAAGCCTCGGTCCTATAAAGATTTGCCGATCCGGTATGCGGAGTTTGGCACAGTCTATCGCTATGAGCAAAGCGGGGAATTGCATGGCCTCACTCGGGTGCGGGGGTTCACGCAAGATGATGCCCATATTTTCTGCCGCCCCGACCAGGTAAAGGAGGAGTTTATCAAAGTGATTGATCTTGTGCTTCATGTATTCAGGTCCTTGGGCTTTGAACATTATACTGCTCAGGTATCCTTGCGTGACCCGGCCAACAAGCAGAAGTATATTGGTGAAGACGCGCTATGGGATCGTGCTGAGAAAGAGATTCAGGAAGCCGCCGATGAGCGAGGGCTAAAGACTGTGGCGGTAAAAGGTGAGGCAGCCTTCTATGGCCCCAAACTCGACTTCATGGTTAAAGATGCCTTGGGCCGTAGTTGGCAATTGGGTACGATCCAGGTGGACTACCAATTACCGCAGCGTTTTGAACTCGAGTACATAGGTTCAGACAACCAGAAGCATACGCCGGTTATGATTCACCGTGCGCCATTTGGGTCCCTGGAGCGGTTTGTGGCCGTTCTCATCGAGCATTGCGCCGGTAATTTTCCGCTATGGCTGTCGCCAGATCAGATCGCCGTGCTTCCCATTTCAGAGCGATTTAACGATTACGCTGCCGAAGTACATCAGGAGCTAAAGAATCAGGATATCCGTGGCTTCCTCGATGACCGAAATGAAAAAATTGGTCGTAAAATTAGGGATGCTGAGGTGAAGAAGGTGCCATTTATGCTGATTGTGGGTGAGAAGGAGGCAAATGAGCGGTTGGTTTCGGTAAGAAGACATGGTGAAGGAGACCAAGGTTCGGTTTCACTGGAGGCTTTTATCCTTCAGGCAGCCAAGGAGTTTGCAATGCCGGTTTAGTGCCTGGTGTTAAAAATTCAGCCTTTCCACAAGGAAAAATTGAAAATATGGTGATATTTGCGGCCCTGCAATTTGGCCAAAAGGCGGTTTGCGGGTAACAGGTGTAGTAATTGTTGTAAAACTTAAACCCAAAGAGTGGCATTTTTTCCTGGTAGTAGTCGTCCTCCCGGAGGCAGTCGCCCGCCTGGAGGCAGTCGTCCGTTTAGCAGGGGCTTTCGCCCGAGAGTAGTTGAAGAACCTTACCGCGTAAATGAGCGGATTACCGCGCCGCGTGTGCGGGTGGTGGGGGAGAACATCAAGGTTGATGTATATCCCATTCAAATTGCGATAAAGCTTGCTCAGGATCAGGGATTGGATCTGGTGGAGATTTCTCCGAATGCAGATCCCCCCGTATGCAAAGTGATTGACTACTCGAAGTTTAAGTACGAGCAGAAAAAGAAGCAGAAGGAGATAAAGTCAAATGCCCAGAAGACCGTCGTCAAGGAGATGCGCTTCGGGCCCAATACGGATGAGCACGACTTCAACTTTAAGGTGAAGCATGCCATTAACTTCCTGAAGGAAGGTGCAAAAGTGAAGGCGTACGTTCACTTTGCGGGCCGGTCGATAGTGTACAAAGAACGCGGAGAAATTCTACTGCTGAAATTTGCACAGGCACTGGAAGAGGTTGGAAAAGTAGAGCAGATGCCAAAGTTGGAAGGAAAAAGAATGTATATGATGGTTGCCTCCAAGCCAGGTGGCAGCGGAAGTAAGAAGTAAGGTTTTATAGATTATATCGAAACGACAATGCCGAAATTAAAAACGAAGTCAGGAGCAAAGAAACGCTTCAAAGTAACCGGAAGCGGAAAGATCAAACGCAAGCATGCGTACAAGCGTCATATCCTGACGAAAAAAGGAACAAAGCAAAAGAGAAGGTTGGGCCACAGTGCTATCGTCGACAAAGCAGACGTACGCAATGTGAAACCCATGCTCCCTTATGCGCTGTAACCCGCCCAGGCGGATGGTTTGTTTATTGTTTAACCCGGTTCCTGTGCACACAAGTTCTCCGACCTGTCGGAGGCGCCAGTAGCCAAAAAATGTAACTATGCCACGTTCAGTGAATCACGTTGCATCCCGCGCCAGGCGCAAGAGGGTGCTCGAACTCGCCAAAGGATTCTTTGGGAGAAAGAAAAATGTTTGGACCGTCGCCAAGAACGCGGTCGAAAAAGGTCTCGTTTATGCCTACCGCGATCGCAAAGCCAAGAAGCGTGACTTCCGCGGTTTGTGGATCCAGCGGATCAACGCCGGCGCCAGACTTCATGGAATGTCCTATTCAGAAATGATGGGCAAACTGAAGAAGGCCGGTATCGACCTCAACCGGAAAGTGCTAGCCGACCTGGCGATGAACCACCCGGAAGCGTTCACCGAAGTTGTGAACAAATTGAAATAACAAGAGAGGGGCTTCGGCCCCTTTTTTATTTGTATGAACCCTTTCCATCTTTGTGCCCGTAAGCCATGAACCGGTCCAAGAAAATCTTCCTCGGCATTGTCATTGCCTTTTTCATCTTTCTGGTGTGGCTAATCTACGATATCAGCCAGCGGACAACCTTCCCGGGTGCCAGGAGCAGGGATAAAGCACCCGCCGGCGATACAACCACGAACCATTCGTCGCCGAAATCCGCAACTCAACAGCCTTAATTTTGCAGTAGTCGGAAGGGTGTGGGTGCCTTTCAGGGCTCCTGCTATCTTCGAAACAGATTAAAGCCAACTATAGACAGGAATTTCCCCCGGGGTCAAGGACTTTGGGGGATTTTCTTTTTTTTGCCACCCGAATCTGAGCCCTTTTGCATAATTTGAATTCAAATCATCAAAAGAGGCTACATGAAACGAATATCAACTGGGGCACTTTGCTCACTTTTTATCTATCTGCTTGCAAGTTCTTGCGCAGATAAAGAAATAACCAATGACCTTAAATGCAGCAGTTCCGACCTTGTCATAAACCTGGTTTCTAAGACGAGTGCTACCTCTTGTAAATCAATCGACGCTCAAGTGGAAGTAGCGGGGGTAGGCGGCACCGGACCTTATGACTATAAAAAAGGCGATGGCATTTACCAGACCAATCCGGTTTTCACAGATCTAGGCGCCGGCACATATACTTTTTTTGTAAAGGACACGAAAGGTTGCATCCGACAGATTGATATTCAGATTACCGCGAACAATTCTACGCTGGAGGCTGGATTTTCATCGACCCCCGACAATCAATGCGAGCCTCCTCATGTTGGTGCGATCAACGTCACACCCACCGGCGGTGCGTTACCTTATGTGGTCAAAATCGATGACGGCGTATTTGGATCGTCAACCAGTTTCAGCGGCCTGACCAGCGGCGTACATACCGTGGTTGTTAAGGATGGAGCGGATTGCGAGCTGATTCTTAATGTTACCGTAGTAAGAGAATCAACAGGAGTAAGCTATTTGGGAGAAATCCAACCGATCCTCACAGCGGCTTGCAATTTTGCTTCCTGTCATGGTGCAGGCACCGGTAGTCGCGATTGGACAGATATCACCAAGGTTCAAGCTAAGGCTGCAAACATCAAAACGCGCACGGGCCTGCGGACGATGCCTATTGGCGGCGGCCCTACGCTTACCGACCAACAGATTCTGCTGATCGCCTGCTGGGTCGATGATGGCGCAAAAAACAACTAGTCAAATCATGAAGTATATCATCCTCCTGTCCAGCCTTTGGCTGCCGCTTGGCACAATGGCCCAAAAATTTATTTCAGAAAAGTCAACGGTCACTTTCTTCTCCAAAGCAACCGTTGAAGATATTTCGGCACGGAACGAAAAATCCGTTTGTCTATTTGATGTGGCGACCAGCAATATTGCCTTCTCTATTCCCATCCGGGAATTTCAGTTTGAAAAAGCTTTGATGCAGGAGCATTTTAATGAGAAGTACATGGAGACTGAGAAGTTTCCAAAGTCCACCTTCCAGGGTCAGCTTATCGGATATTCACAGGAGGTTAAAGGCTCTCAAGCTGCGCATGCCCAGGGCAAGTTGACGATTCATGGCGTTACCAAAGAGGTAGATATTCCCGGTACGGTTTCGCTTGACCAAAACCGCATGACCGTCACCTCAAAATTTTTCGTACGCCTGGAAGACTACAGCATTCAGTTGCCACAAATACTTTGGCAGAACATAGCAGAAACAATAGAAGTATCAATTGAATTTACCCTAAAGCCTTATGAGAAATAGCCTTATCCTTCTTTTCTTGCTCACCTCGACATTTTGTTTCTCCCAGGATCTCCTGGCGGAATTGGAAAGCCAGACTCCAAAGTCTCCGGAATATGTCATCGCTACATTTAAGAGTACCCGCCTGATCAACGGTCAGACCGTGGAGACCAAGGGTAGGGGTGCTCTCGAGTTTATCTTCGCCCACCGATTTGGGCCCATCAGTGGTGGCGCGTACGAATTGTATGGATTGGACCAAGCCTTTGTTCGCCTTGGACTTGAGTATGGAATTACGGACAGACTGGGGGCCGGATTTGGCCGGAACTCAATGGATAAGACCATGGATGCATATTTGCGCTACAAGGCGCTTCGACAGCGGTCTGATGGAACAGGATCGCCTGTTACCCTTACCGCGTTCGGTATTGCTGCAGTAAGAACAACACCAAAGACAGAGGAAGCCGACTACGATATCCAATTCATAGACCGGCTGTCATACGTTGGGCAGTTGATTATTGCGCGGAAATTTAATTCGAACCTTTCTCTTCAATTGATGCCGACCTTCATTCACAAGAATGCTGTTGAACCGGAAATTGAGAAGAACAACCAAACAGCCCTGGGCTTTGGTGGCCGCCTTAAGTTGACGCGAAGCATTGCCCTTACTACAGAATACTACTACAGATTCAATGTCCCTTCTGGCAACACCTATTACAACCCGATAGGTTTTGGCGTAGACATTGAGACTGGTGGCCATGTCTTTCAATTGGTTATGACTAACTCCCGAGGGCTAACCGAACGCGCCTACCTTACCGAGACGTCAGGGGATTTCTTCAAGGGAGACATTAGTCTGGGCTTCAATATCACCAGAACCTTCCAACTGAAAAAGCAGAAGTAACCGTCCGTGAGCGTACTGCAAGCGACTTTGCATGATACCTGAGAATTCTTCTATTTTTGTCCGAACCGATTCTCATTGCTACTCGCCTCTATCATCGCTTACCTGGGACTTACCGTACTGCTGGGGTACTGGGCATCGCGAAAAGTAAAGACAGCTGGCGACTTCATGCTGGCAGGACGCAGCCTTCCCATTTTGCTGAGTTCATCAGCGCTGTTCGCTACGTGGTTTGGTTCTGAAACGGTTTTCGGTGCATCATCAGAATTCCTGAAAGGAGGGCTTTATGCTGTCATCGAAGATCCGTTTGGCGCTGCGTTGTGTCTGGTGCTGTTTGGTACGTTCTTCGCCAGAAAGCTTTACAACATGAACTTGTTGACCCTTGGTGACTTCTTCAAGGTTCGTTATGGAAGACGGGCTGAGCTGCTGTCGAGCGCTTTCATGGCGCCACCTTACATCGGGTACATCGCGGCGCAGCTTGTCGCCATGGGCCTCATTCTGAATGTTGTATCCGGCCTGGACGTGTGGGTCGGCGTGGTTGCCAGCGCATGTGTGGTTACGTTCTACACTTACATCGGTGGCATGTGGGCAATCTCCATTACCGATTTTGTACAAAGCATCATTATCATCGCCGGCCTGGTCGTTCTATCCGTGGTCTTGGCAAACAAGGCAGGAGGTGTCGCTGTTGTGTTCGAGGACGTCCGCCCGGAAACTTTTCGCTTTCTTCCAAAGCCCGAATGGAAGGAAGTGACCGCATACCTGGCGGCATGGTCCGTCTTGGGGCTAGGCTCAATTCCCTCTCAGGATGTCTTTCAACGGTCCATGTCTTCCGGCTCAGCAACCACTGCCGTGAGGTCCTGCTACTATGCTGCAGCGCTCTACCTCACGGTAGCCATGCTTCCCTTGTTTATCAGCCTTTGCACCAAACATTTGTATCCTGGTCAACTCACGGGTGATACACAGTTAACCTTGCCCAAAATGGTGATGGAGCACACAACCCTCGCTGTGCAAGTACTTTTCTTCGGTTCACTGTTGTCGGCCATCATGAGTACAACTAGTTCTGCTATTCTTGCACCCGCCGCGATCTTCTCCGAAAACCTTGTCCGCCCGCTTTCCAATCAGAAGCTGAGCGATCGCCAGATGCTTTGGCTCACTAAGGGATCAGTCTTGTTCTTCAGCGGGTTGGGAACCGTCATGGCATGCATGAGAACTAATATTTATGAACTCGTAGGCGAGTCTTCCGTATTGAGTCTGGTGACGCTTCTCGCACCTTTGGTATTTGGTGTTTACTGGAAGCGAACCACAGCTACGGGTGCCATGGTGTCTATGGTTTCGGGTTTTACGGCTTGGGTGGTGTTTGAGTTTGTGATTACCATTGAACTTCCCAGCCTAATTCCTGCCACGATCATTAGTACAGCAGGATTAATTGCAGGAAGTCTCCTGACCAGGGGCACATCGGAGACGCAAGGATCTTAGAAGAACTGATCTCAGGTGGTAATGGGCTTTTCAATTTGGTCCCAGATCAGGCTGCTGGCCCCAAGGATAGGTGCAGTTTGATTCGATAGCGCCGAAGGCAAAACCTTTACACGCCCCCGGAACTGTGGCATAAGGTTTCTCTCCATGTGATAAATCGTGGGGTTGAAGATCAGTTCACCTGCCTGCGCAAGCCCACCGAAGAGGAAGATCGCTTCAGGATCCGTATGTACGACCGTGTCGGAGAGCTTCATCCCCAGGATTCGGCCGGTATATTCAAATGCCTCTTTCGCAACCACATCACCGCGGTTGGCGGCGTCGGATATCATCTTGGTGTTAAGGTCTTCAAAACTGATGCCGCGTAACTCACTGGGCTCAAGATGATCGGCCAACAATTTATAGACAGTCCGCTTTATGCCTGTGGCGGAAGCGTACGTCTCGAGGCAGCCGCGCTTGCCACAGTTGCAGTACCGCCCGGCAGGATTCACGGACGTGTGTCCCAATTCACCGGCGATTCCGTTATGTCCGTTCAGTAGAACGCCGCCACAAACAAATCCGCTGCCCAGTCCCGTTCCCAGCGTGATGACAATAAAGTCTTTCATCCCTTTGGCATTGCCGTAAATCATTTCACCAACTGCCGCGGCATTCGCATCGTTGGTTAGCAGGCAAGGGGTATGAAATTCATCAGTGAACATTTTTGCCAAAGGCAAGATTCCTTTCCACTTTAGGTTGATGGCGTTTTCGATCGTTCCCCTGTAGTAGTTTCCATTGGCTGCACCGATTCCGATTCCAACCAATCGCGACCCGCCGGGGGCCAAAGCGATTACCTCTTTTATGGAGTCTGCCAGCGTATCGAAGAAGTCATTGAAATCTTCAAAGTCACTCATGGGAATGCTTCCCTGTTGATAGACCGTTCCTTCACGATCGACAATTCCGAATTTTGTGCTTGTGCCGCCAATGTCGATACCGACCGTTATATCTTTCATGCTTGCGGATTAGATGGAAAGAATTTTAGCGAGACGCAGCGCCTCCTGGTCAATGACATGCGTCTGTCCATTCATGATATCCTCAAAATTGTTGTAAACGATTTTATTGTTCTGTACGCCGACCAGACAATCCTTTTCTCCATGGATAAGTCCTTCAACCGCCGCCAGTCCCATCCGGCTGGCAAGTACCCGGTCGAAGTACGTAGGAGAGCCCCCACGCTGCAGGTGTCCGAGGATCGTTACTTTAATATCAAAATAGGATGACCGTTCGGCGACCATTCGCGCCAGTTCCATCGCTCCACCGAGCTTAGATCCTTCTGCAACAACAACGAGGCTTGATTTCTTGTTTGCCTTACCGCTTTGTTCCAGCAAAGCATAAAGTTCTTCAAACGATGTTGGTTCTTCAGGTATGATCACCGCGACGGCGCCACCGGCAATGGCACTATTGATGGCGATATAACCAGAATGCCTTCCCATCACTTCAATGAAAAACAAGCGGTTGTGCGACAGTGCCGTATCCCTGATTCGGTCTATGGCTTCAACAGCTGTGTTTGTTGCTGTGTCATATCCTATCGTATAGTCGGTGCCGGCGATGTCATTGTCAATGGTGCCGGGAATGCAGATTGACGGTATCCCGGATTCTTTGATGAGTTCATGCATTCCCCGAAAAGTGCCGTCACCTCCGATAGCCACCAGTCCATCGATACCGTAACGCTTCAAGTGGGCAATTGCTTTGGCACGGCCATTTGGGGTACGGAAGTTATCACTACGGGCGCATTTCAAAATTGTCCCGCCACGTTGAATGATGTTGCCCACAGAGCGGGTGCCTAGCTTGGAAATTTCGCCATCGATCATCCCTTCATACCCCCGGGTAATGCCGAATGATTCAATGTTGTAATAACTGCTGGAGCGCACGACGGCGCGGATTGCGGCATTCATGCCAGGCGCATCGCCCCCGGACGTAAAGACGCCAATTTTGGAAATAGGTGGATTGTTCAAGTGCTAAGAATAAAAGCTAAAAATAAGCAGAAGCTGGGCATTTCAATACGGCACGCTCATTACAACCCTTTCAATCGTTTGAAATAGTTGATCAGCCCGTTGGTTGATGCATCGTGACCCTTCACTTCTCCGGGAGAGGTGAGTTCGGGAAGGATCCTCTTGGCAAGCACTTTACCCAATTCAACGCCCCACTGGTCAAAACTGAAGATGTTCCAGATGACGCCCTGTACAAATATTTTGTGTTCGTACATCGCGATGAGGCTTCCCAGGGTCCGAGGTGTCAATTGACCAAACAGGATCGAGTTGGTGGGCCGGTTTCCGGCAAATACGCGATAGGGAAGGTGGAAGGCGATTTGCTCACTTGTCATTCCTTGCTTCTCCAATTCCGCCCGTACTTCGTCTTCTGTTTTTCCCATCATCAGCGCTTCCGTCTGCGCAAAGAAGTTTGAGAGCAATATGGCGTGATGTTCCCCGAGCGGATTGTGGCTTTTTGCCGGTGCCAGAAAATCACATGGAATTAGTTTTGTGCCTTGATGAATCAACTGGTAAAATGCATGCTGCCCGTTTGTGCCAGGCTCACCCCAGATCACCGGACCGGTTTGGTAAAGCACCGGTTGTCCACTTCGGTCGATGGACTTTCCATTGCTTTCCATATTGCCTTGTTGAAAATAGGCGGCAAAACGATGCAAATACTGATCGTAGGGGAGGATAGCCTCACTTTGGGCGTCGAAGAAGTTTGTGTGCCAAATGCCAATCATCGCCAGCATTACTGGAACGTTCTTGTCGTAGGATGCGCTGCGAAAGTGATTGTCCATGGCATGTGCGCCGTCCAGCAATTGCTCAAAGGCGTCATAGCCAAGGGTGCAGGCAATGGAAAGCCCGATGGACGACCAGAGGGAATAGCGGCCGCCGACCCAATCCCAGAAGACGAACATGTTTTCAGGTGAGATACCGAATGCTGTCACGGCCTTCTCATTCGTTGAGACGGCGACAAAGTGTTTGGCCACATCACCTTGGTTGGCGGTCTGTTGTAAAAACCATTTCTTTGCCGATTGCGCGTTGGTCATCGTCTCCTGTGTGGTAAAAGTCTTCGACGCAATGACAAATAGCGTCGTATCAGCATTCACCTTCTTGAGTGTTTCGGCCAGGTGTGTTCCATCGATGTTGGATACAAAATGCGGGCGGATATGCTGATGGTAGGGACGCAGCGCTTCCGTGACCATAAGCGGTCCCAGGTCAGAGCCTCCGATGCCAATGTTTACGATATCGGTGATGGCTTTTCCGGAATACCCTTTCCATTCTCCGGAAAGAAGACGACCTGAAAAACTTTTCATTTGACTCAATACCCGGTTGACTTCAGGCATGACATCTACGTCATTCACAAGGATGGGCACGTTGCTGCGGTTGCGTAACGCAACATGAAGGACGGCCCGACCTTCGGTCTGGTTGATATGCCGTCCACTGAACATAGCGGCTATAGCATCTTGCAGGCCGCACTCTTCCGCAAGTTCCTTAAAGAGAAGAAGGGTCTCCTCGTTCAAACAGTTCTTTGAAAAATCAACCAGGATATCTTCAAACGTCAGGTGGTGCTTTTCAAATCTTAGGGTATCATGGGTGAATTCCTCACGCAGGGACATGGCCTGCATCTCAAGGAAATGTGCTGTAAGCTTGCGCCAGGCTTGGGTCTCTGCGGGGTTGATGGTAGGGAGCATACAATTTAGTTAGCTGGCAAAAATAGGCATCACTGGCCATAGTAATAGCCTATTCTTCCACCCATCCGATTTATTTTGTTACAGGCAATTGAGTGGCCTGCCGTCTAAGACGTGTGTCTGATTTGTTTAATGCTTTTGATCAGGCCAAAGAGAATTTCACGCCGAAGAGCAGGGCGATCGTGATCAAGCTTACGTATTGGTTAAACTCGTAATGGGGCCGGGCTATCCGCCAACAACGGTCTTCAGTTTTTCAACGAGTCCCTCCCAAAGATCCTGGAGTTCCTTCATGTCGTCGAAATCGGAATAGTCGTAGATCTTCAGGAAAGTCATTTGAGTTAACTCATTCACTTCGAGGCTAAGTTCAAAGTAGGACGGGTCTTTGCGATCATCGGGAGTTTCCGGTAAGTACTCAAACCGTACAAAGTGATTCGTGCGGTGTGAAGACATGGTTGCTTTGTGTTCTTCGTGATCCCAAACGAAGGTGAATACTTTTTCAGGACTTATTCGGACATCATCCGCAAACCACTCAGACAAACCGCTTGCAGTTTGAATGTAGGGATACAGCATTTTTGCTGATGCGTGAAGCTCAAAATCTGCCGAAAATAGTTGCTTCTTAATCATGTTTGTTTCCATCGCT
This sequence comes from Cyclobacteriaceae bacterium, assembly GCA_043750575.1. Taxonomy (GTDB): domain Bacteria; phylum Bacteroidota; class Bacteroidia; order Cytophagales; family Cyclobacteriaceae; genus ELB16-189. The sequence continues at coordinate 69,312 of JAYVBH010000057.1, read as the reverse complement.
TTTTCCATCTCTCTGATTCGTATGGAAGATAAGAAAAAATTGGTGATTAGACTATTTGAAAAGTTTATGATTTAGTGATGCCCCGATAAATCCCAAGTCCGTGCACTCAAATCACCATATCTGTGCATCAGCGCATCACCACATCACTATATCACCAAATAAGCAGTAGCGAGGAGCAGATTTGAACTGCCGACCTTCGGGTTATGAATCCGATGCTCTAACCAACTGAGCTACCTCGCCAAAAGGAGGCGCAAATTTATAAACTTTTGCCATTTACCTGAATAGTTCGGGAAAGCGTTTAAAATGGCCTTATTTTTGAGACTGGAGTTCCGCCATGCGCAAGATTGATAAACTCATCATTACCTCGTTCATAGGTCCCTTTGTCCTAACGTTCCTTGTGGTTGTCTTCATTTTGCTACTTCAGCACATGCTCAAGTATTTTGATGATATCATTGGAAAGGACCTGGGATGGGATGTAGTAGGCACCCTTTTGTTCTATTTCGCCATTTTCATGACTCCGCTGGCTTTACCCCTGGCAATTCTCCTTTCCTCTCTGATTACGTTCGGAAATCTAAGTGAGCACTTTGAGATTACCGCCATCAAATCGTTGGGCATTTCACTCTCGAGGAGCCTGGTGCCCATCTTCCTGATGGTCATCTTATTGACCTTTTTTGCCTTTTATGTCAACAATACCTGGGTTCCTAAGGCTGCCCTCGAGGCCTACAGCCTCTTATACGACATCAAGCAAAAGAAGCCAGCCCTGGATCTGCAGGAAGGCTCCTTCTACTCAGGCATCCCGGATATCAGTATCAAAGTCAACCAGAAATTTAAGGATGGTGTATCCCTGAAGGGAGTTATTATCTATGATCACCGAGGTAGGGTCGGAAACAAACAGGTAACAATCGCCGACTCCGGAAGAATGTATACCATCCTGAATGACCGGTACCTGAAGCTGGAACTGTACAAGGGCGTTGAGTACAATGAGGGCACTGACGGCCAAAATATTGGGTCGGAAGGGTCTGGCCAAGAGTCACTACGGAAGACACAATTTGGTAAGACGGAGATCGTCTTTGACCTGTCTTCCTTTGGGCTCGCACGAACCGACAAGCGCTGGTTTCAGGGGAACAGGATCATGCGCAGCGTGTTTCAGCTAGATGCGGATATGGATTCATTGTCGACAGAGATAAATCAAAACGACCTGGGTCGATACCGGTTGCAGCACGCATTGTTTAGTTATCATCTCAAAGGTGATACCCTGGAAGTACCCGTTGGATTGAAGCCTTTTAAGCGTGAACGTGATTCAATCAACGCGATTAATGACCCTTACCCACCAGCCTTTGCTCTGGGTTTTCAGCCAATGCCCTCCAGTCAAATCAAGGTAGAAACCCGTAAGGTATCTGACAGCCTTTTCATGGCGCCACCAACATCTGAAGAGATTGCTACCGCCCTAAACCAGACCCGCACGCTCAAGAGTCAGCTCCTGAACATGAACACAACGCGAACCAATCATGAACGCGAACGGCAGGTCTACCAGATCCAATGGCACAAGATTCTATCCAATTCTATTGCTTGTATTGTGATGTTCCTTATCGGCGCACCTTTGGGTTCGATCATTAAGAAGGGGGGATTGGGGGTCCCGGTGATTTTCTCCATCTTCTTTTTCATCCTTTTCTACCTGATCATCAGCACAGGGGAAAAGTGGGCCCTCCAGGGAAAAATCTCCGTCCCAGCCGGAATTTGGTCCGCAGACGTCATTTTGGCACTCATCGGACTGGTTTTCTTGCGTCAGGCACGGCTCGATGCGCGGCTCTTTGATTCGGATTACTATCAGGTTGTCATCGAAAAGCTGAAAAGGAGGCTGGGAAGGAACCAAGAGCAATTGCCAGCAGCTTGAAATTTTGTGGTTTTGTTGATTTCCCTTACTTTTGCGCGATTATAAAAAGACTAAAAAGCAGTAAATTTTAAGCGATGTACCTCGATTCAACAAAAAAGAAGGAACTTTTCACCAAGCATGGAGCCGCCAAATCAGCAAAAGATACCGGTTCTCCAGAATCCCAAATTGCCCTCTTCACCCACCGGATTAACTCGTTGACCGAGCACCTGAAGGGACACAAGAAGGACTTTTCCACCCAGCAGGGCCTCCTCAATCTCGTGGGGCAGCGCAAGAAGCTCCTCAGCTACCTCCAGAAGACCAATATTACCCGCTATCGTTCGATCTTGGCGGATCTGGATCTAAGAAAATAAGACACATATCAAGCAATTAGGGAACCCACCAAAGGTTCCCTTTTCGCTTTTCTAACGGCCCAAAGGCCAACCCTAAAATCCTATGAAACCAACTCCAATTGTTAAGTCCTGCCTTCTACCTGACGGCAGAGAAATTACTATCGAAACCGGTAAACTCGCCCGTCAGGCTGACGGCGCTGTTGTCCTCCGAATGGGCAATACCATGCTTCTGGCTACTGTTGTCTCCAACAAGGAAGGCAAAGCAGGGGCAGACTTCCTTCCACTCTCCGTTGATTACCAGGAGAAATTTGCCTCCATGGGAAAAATTCCTGGCGGATTTTTGAGAAGGGAAGGCAGACTTTCTGATTACGAGATCCTGATTAGTCGCTTAGTAGATAGGGCTATACGCCCCTTATTCCCAGATGATTATCATGCTGAAACACAAGTCAATATTCAATTGATTTCAGGAGACGAGGCTGCTCTGCCGGATGCTCTGGCAGCGTTCGCCGCATCTGCTGCTTTGTCTGTTTCTGATATCCCATTCCAGGGGCCTATCTCTGAAGTACGCGTGGCAAGGGTAGACGGTGCCTATATCGTAAGCCCAACATTGGAACAAAAGGAGAAAGCTGACCTCGACCTTATCGTCGCAGCCTCAATCGACAACATTCTCATGGTTGAGGGTGAAGCCAAGGAAATCAGTGAAGAGCATATGCTTGAGGCCCTTAAGATTGCTCATGAGGCGATTAAGGTCCAGTGCCAACTTCAAATTGACTTGGGCAAGCAGGTTGGTAAAACGGTGAAGCGGACATACAACCACGAGACCAATGACCCCGCATTAAAAGAAGAATTGCATAAGCTGATGTATGACAAGGCCTATGCCGTTGCCATGAAGCAGACACCTAACAAGCAGAAACGCTCAGAGTTGTTTGCTCAGATCGAAGCGGATTATATCGCACAGCTTCCTGCTGATTCGACTGTTGACAAAACGCTGGTGAAGCGGTACTACCACGATATTCAGAAGAAGGCATGCAGAGACCTCGTGCTCAATGAGCGTGTGCGCCTGGATGGCCGTAAGACCAATGAAATTCGAGGGATTTGGTCTGAAGTGGACTACCTGCCCTCCGCACACGGGTCAGCGCTTTTTACACGCGGTGAAACTCAATCACTGAGTACAGTTACACTCGGAACCAAATTGGATCAGCAAATGATAGACGGGGCGATGTTCTCCGGATCAAACAAGTTCATTTTGCATTACAATTTCCCTGCGTTCTCGACTGGAGAAGTAAAGCCTAACCGCGGACCTGGCAGACGGGAAGTCGGACATGGCAACCTGGCCTATCGTTCCTTGAAGCAAGTGCTCCCATCGGACGAAAATAATCCGTACACCATCCGTATTGTTAGTGATATCCTTGAATCAAACGGTTCGTCTTCGATGGCGACGGTTTGTGCAGGATCCCTCGCGTTGATGGATGCCGGTCTTCCGATCACGGCAGCTGTTTCGGGAATTGCAATGGGCATGATTTCAGACAAAGGTCGCTATGCGATTCTTTCTGATATCCTCGGTGATGAAGACCACCTGGGAGATATGGATTTTAAAGTCACTGGTACCGAGAAAGGAATAACGGGTTGTCAGATGGACCTCAAGGTTGATGGACTCACTTACGACGTTTTGAAAGAGGCATTGATTCAGGCGAAAGAAGGACGGCTGCATATCCTGAGCGAGATGAAGAAATCCATGCAGCAGCCACGTCCGGATTTGAAACCTCATGCACCAAGAGCCTTCTCCATGATCATCGACAAAGAGATGATTGGCGCGGTAATCGGGCCAGGTGGAAAAGTAATTCAGGATATTCAAAACACCACCGGAGCAACTGTTGTCATCGAAGAGAAAGACAAGAAAGGTCACGTCAGTGTTTTTGCGACAAACCAGGCGGCTATGGACGGAGCGTTGAAACGCATCCGGGCTATCGTGGCCATCCCTGAAGTAGGCACCGTGTATGACGGGGTTGTCAAATCGATAATGCCGTTCGGCGCCTTTGTAGAATTTATGGCTGGTAAAGACGGTCTGCTCCACATCTCCGAGATTACGTGGGAGCGACTTGAAACCATGGACGGCGTGATGGAAGTTGGCGAAGAAGTCAAGGTCAAATTGATCGAAGTAGATAAGAAAACGGGTAAATTCCGCTTATCTCGCAAGGTCCTGTTGCCGAAACCTCCCAAAAAAGAAGAACCCGCGCAGGTGTAGTTGACAGCGAAGCTTTTTGGAACTAATTTATCGGCTAGAAGTTTTTGACTAGTAGCGAATAGGCCCATGAGACAGCTTAAAATCAGCAAGCAGATCACGAACCGGGAAAGCCAGTCACTGGACAAATACCTCCAGGAGATCGGCAAGGTTGATTTGCTTACGCCAGACGAAGAGGTTGAATTAGCCAAGCGAATTAAGGAAGGAGACCAAATAGCACTTGAAAAACTGACCAAGGCTAATCTTCGTTTCGTAGTGTCTGTCGCCAAACAATATCAAAACCAGGGCCTCTCTCTTGGCGACCTGATCAATGAAGGCAACCTGGGGTTAATCAAAGCGGCTCAACGTTTTGATGAAACCCGTGGTTTCAAATTCATTTCATATGCCGTGTGGTGGATTCGGCAATCCATCCTGCAGGCGTTGGCAGAGCAGTCACGTATTGTTCGATTGCCTCTTAATCGTGTGGGCTCGCTGAATAAGATATCCAAGACTTTCTCCGAACTGGAACAAAAATTTGAGCGCGAACCTTCACCGGAAGAATTGGCTGAAGTCCTTGAAGTAACGACGGCTGAGGTGGTGGATACGATGAAGATCAGCGGCCGTCATGTAAGTATGGATGCACCTTTTGTTCAGGGTGAGGAAAATAGTTTGCTGGACGTTCTTGAAAATGATGGGGAAGATACCCCCGATCAGGGCCTGATGACGGACTCCCTTCGCCGGGAGGTGCAACGGGCGCTATCGACACTTACACAACGCGAATCGGATGTGATCGCCTTGTACTTCGGCCTCAATGGAGAGCATGCCATGACTCTCGAAGAGATCGGGGAAAAATTCAATCTGACACGTGAGCGAGTGCGCCAGATAAAAGAAAAGGCCATTCGCCGGCTTCGTCACACCTCGCGGAGTAAGGCGCTTAAGCCTTACCTGGGTTAAGAGTATTTGAAATAGAAATAAATTCAAAGGTCTCTGGTGGGAGACCTTTTTTGTACCACGAACATTTATGACAAAGGAAAAACTGAAAGTATTGATTATTGGCTCCGGGCCTGCCGGTTATACGGCTGCTATTTACGCGGCCCGCGCCGGGTTCACACCCATCTTGTATTCCGGAGGTCAGCCCGGAGGTCAATTGACGATTACAGGTGAAGTAGAGAACTACCCCGGATATCCAAAAGGGATCGACGGACCTCAAATGATGATGGATCTCAAAGCGCAAGCCGAGCGATTTGGCACGCAAGTACGAGACGGGATGGTAACCAAGGTAGACCTTTCTGTTTATCCGCTGCAGGCCGTTGTTGACGATACTCACGAATTGGAAGCTGAGGCGATCATCGTGGCTACCGGCGCAAGCGCCAAGTACCTGGGTATTCCCTCGGAACAGAAATTCATGAATAAGGGTGTCTCGGCCTGTGCTGTTTGTGATGGTTTCTTTTACCGCGGAATGGATGTCGCCGTGATCGGAGCAGGAGATTCTGCCGCCGAAGAGGCAACCTACCTTTCCAAGCTTTGCCCTAAGGTCTACCTAATTGTTCGCCGCGATGAAATGCGCGCCTCCAAGATTATGCAGCAACGCGTGAAGACCAATCCCAGGATTGAGATTCTGTGGAACAGCGAGACAGAAGAGATACTGGGAACCGATGATGTTGCTGGAGTGCGTGTCATCAATACCAAGACGAAGGAACGTAGAGAAATTGCCATCAAAGGTTTTTTTGTCGCGATCGGGCATCAGCCGAATACAGATATTTTCAAAGGCCAACTTGACATGGACGATACGGGCTACATTAAGGTAAAGCCCGGGTCTACCCGTACCAATGTTGAAGGCGTATTTGCTGTTGGCGATGCAGCCGACCGGATCTACCGCCAAGCCGTTACCGCCGCTGGGACAGGCTGTATGGGCGCCCTTGACGCTGAACGCTTTCTGGCTGCCCGTGAACACGAGATGGCTCACGTATGAAATTAGATATCCTCGTACTTGCTGCACATCCGGACGACGCTGAATTAGGGTGTGGAGGAACAATTGTCAAGCATATCAAGGCTGGCCGTTCAGTAGGTGTGGTTGATTTGTCCCGGGGTGAGCTCGGTACAAGAGGGACTCCACAATCCAGGGAGCAAGAGGCTTCAGAATCATCGCGTTTGCTGGGATTGGCGGTCCGAACAAATCTAGGTTTGCCAGATGGTTTCTTTCAAAACCAGGAAGATCATCAACGTAAAGTGATCGCGGCTATCCGCACTTACCGTCCTGACGTCGTGCTAGCCAACGCAACACATGACCGTCACCCGGATCATGGGCGAGGTGCTGACATCGCATACAGCGCTTGCTTTTTGTCAGGGCTTTCAAAGATCGAGACCACAGATACTGCAGGAGCGAAGCAGGAACCTTGGCGACCTAATGCCGTGTACCATTATGTACAAAGCCAGTTCATTGCGCCCGACTTCGTGATCGATATTTCTGCGGAATGGGAACAAAAAATGATTGCCGTCAAGGCGTTCAAGACACAGTTTTTCGACCCGTCCAGCAAAGAGCCGGTAACTTATATATCCACACCGGAATTCCTGAAATTGCTGGAGGCAAGAGCCATTGAGATGGGACATGCCATCGGTGTAAAGTATGGTGAGGGGTTTGTTGCCCGTCGTTGGGTAGGCGTGCGTTCGCTATTCGACCTGATCTAGGGAGCCAACCTGGTAATGGTCCAGCCGTTGTCATTCTTACTGTAGAGAATACGATCGTGTAAACGGTTTTGGCGCCCTTGCCAGAATTCAATCCAGTGTGGGTCTACTTGAAATCCACCCCATTGTTTGGGTTTGGGGAGGGCAGGCTGGCCTTCAAATCGCTTCTCAATTTCTTTGACGCGCTCCTCCAGAATCTTCCTGTTTGCGATGGCCGTACTTTGCGGAGAGGCCCATGCGCCGATTTGACTTTCTTTTGGTCGGCTTTGAAAGTAGGCTGTAGAAACATCTTCCGCCACTCGCGTGGTTGCCCCCTCAATACGCACCTGACGCTCCAATTCAGGCCAGAAAAAGTTCAACGCGCATATCGGACTTTCCTCCAGTTGCGTTCCTTTGCGACTCTGGTAATTGGTGTAAAATACAAAGCATCCGTTTTCAATTCCCTTAAGCAGTACGATTCGCGAGGAGGGTAATCCTTTTTCGGATACGGTAGCCAGGTTCATGGCACTGGGTTCCGGTATTTCGGACTGGGACGCCTCGTGAAACCACTTTTCGAACTGGACAAGCGGATGCTTGGCCACCGTGTTTTCGTCGAGTGTGCCTCGTGAATATTCTTTACGTAGGTCGGCCAGGGAAACCATAGGTTTATTTACCGCAAAGATGGTGACTTCTTTCCATCCAAATTCAGGCGAAAGACTAATTTTTGGAGGATCATTTGGTGATTTGCAGAATCATGGTTTTATTGAGAAGTGAAATATGGAATTCTTTAACTACAAGAATAAAATCAAACCGGAAAAAGGGAGGCTTTTGATCTCAGAGCCATTCCTTCCAGATCCAAATTTCGAGCGGACAATCATTCTGCTATGTGAAAACAACAGTGAGGGGTCGTTCGGATTTGTGTTGAACAAGCCGTCCCTGGCCAACGTTAGTGATATTATGGATGACATCAAGGGCTTTGACATACCAGCCATGGTAGGGGGGCCAGTTCAGCAAGACACCCTCCATTACCTTCATCGGTTTCCTGGAATAGAAGATGCCGTGGAGATACTGGAAGGAGTGTATTGGGGAGGAAGTTTCGAGAAAGTACTCTTCTTGTTGGAGACTAAGCAGATGGCTCACAAGGACATCAAATTCTTCCTGGGTTACAGTGGCTGGTCAGCAGGTCAATTGGAAGAGGAATTGGACCAGGACTCGTGGATTGTCAGCGACAAAGCCAAGGAAGAGCTGATCTTTGATACGGAGCCTGAATTTATGTGGAAAAAGACGTTAACGATCATGGGGGGACGGTTTTCCGTTTATTCAAATTATCCGAAAGACCCACGGTTGAATTAACATAGAATGGGTAGTTTTGCGGTTCGAAACAAGCAGGAGCATAGTTAGATACATTAGATGGAAACTGAAGCGAAAGAGGAAGGGCTGGATGTAGTAAATGGTGCTACCGCAAATGGGTCAGAAGCGCCCGAGGTGAACGGCGAATTGCTTGCCGATGAAGTTCAGGATCATGACTATTCCCAACTCACCAAAAAGGACATTGTTGACCTGTTGAAAGAACTGGTTCGGGACAACGATTTCCGAAAATCTGAATCCGCGATTCGCGAACTGAAAAACAAGTTTGAGGAGATTCAGCACCAGGAGAAGACCGAAGCCCTGAAACGATTCCTGGAGCAGGGTGGAACAATGGACGATTTTGATTACCGCCTCGATGTACTGGATATTGCCTTTGAAGCCAGTTTCAAGCTTCTCCGCAACAAGCGTCTGGAGCATTTCCGGAACTTGGAGCAGGAAAAGAACGACAACTTTCGGAAGAAGACAGAACTCCTGGATTCCCTCCGTGAGTTGGTTGACGGAGAGGACAATAAGCACAGCTTTGACAAGTTCAAGGAAATCCAAAAGCAGTGGAAAGAGATTGGGCAGGTGCCCGTCGCAAAGGTCCGCCCGATCTGGGCCAGCTACCATGCCTTGGTGGATCGGTACTATGATAATCGTACGATCTATTTTGAACTGAAAGAACTTGACCGCAAGAAGAACCTTGAGGCAAAACTCGAACTATGCCAGCGCGCCGAAAAACTTGCGGACGTAGAAAAGATTAACGTAGCGATTCGTGACCTCAACGAACTTCACGAAGAGTACAAACATATAGGCCCCGTTTCACGCGAAGAGAAGGAGATGCTGTGGGAGCGTTTCAAAAAAGCCTCCGACGCCGTATATGAAAGACGTGACGCAATTGTTTCCGTGCTCCATGAGCAACTTTCCACGAACCTGGCCTTGAAAGAGGAGTTGATCAAGCAATTATTGGAGCTCGGCACTTTTCAATCCGACCGCATTAAAGAGTGGAATCAAAAGACCCTGGATGTACTGACGGCTCAGAAAACCTGGGGTAGTGTTGGTGCTGTGCCAAGGAGCAAGTCAAAGATAATCAACAAACAATTTTGGTCGGCTTTCAAGGCGTTTTTCAGCAACAAGAGCAAGTTCTTCAGCAAGCTGGATGAAAGCCGCACAGAGAATCTGGCGAAGAAGCGCGAGTTGGTGAAGCAGGCCGAGGAGTTGAAGGCCAATACCGATTGGCTGAAGACCTCCAACGCGCTCAAAGACTTACAAGTGAAGTGGAAGGAAATCGGGCCGGTGCCAGATAAGTATCGCGAGAAGATCTACCAGGAATTCAAGACCAATTGTGATTTCTTTTTCGATCAACGGCGCGTCAAATTTGAGGCGGCCGACAAAGAGCATGCTGATAACCTTACACAGAAGGAAGCAATTTGCACCGAGTTGGAGTCCATGATTGCACAGAAGAGCGCTACGCTGGATATATTGAAAGAGATGCAGCGGAAGTTTCAATCCATTGGCATGGTACCCCGCGCATCAACAGGAGATATCAAAGGGCGGTTTACCACATTGTTTCAGCAGGCGATGGCGTCCATGGACAACGTGGGTCAGGGAGAGAAAGATAAGGTGATGCTGGATATCCAGTTGGAGAACATGAAGTCTGACCCGGATGCCGTCTACAAACTTCAGCAGCGGGAGCAGGGGCTGCGGAAGCGGATACAGAAAGAAGAGAATGACCTTTCATTGTTAAAGAACAACCTCGAATTCTTTGGCCGGAGCAAGAATGCGGATAAGATGCGCGCGGAGTTTGGCGCAAAGATCACCACATCGGAAACCGAGATTGCGAGCCTGAAGTCACAGTTGAAGCAGTTGCGGGCGGCACTTAGGTAGCTGTGCCTTCTGTTGAGGTTCCCGGAGACCACATGCATTTCCCGCAGATACCGCAGATTCGGGCTCACGCAGATCTCGCAGATTTAGAGGAGCAATAGCCGGATTGCATTGTTCCGACATCAATGAGTAGCGTATTCTTCTGTTGCCCGATATATCGGGATTTCTCTTTTCAATTTACGGGATTAGCAGTAACTGTATTTATCAGCGAAAATCTGCGTTATTCAATCTGCGGTATCTGCGGGAACTGCATTTCTCCCCTTTGAAAGCGGCTGAATCTACATGTAGAAGTCTGCTTGCTTTTCGTCAAAATGGAGAACTTTTGCGCCTTGACTGACGAAAGTCATAGGATTCCACCATGTAAATTGAGTAAACTTTGCATAGGTTTTTGTTGAGGTCCCATACTGAACTAGGTCCTAGAACTAAACAAAGCTTATATGAAAACCTTCATCATTTTTGCGCTGTTTCTGGGTGCGGCTTTTCTGCCCATTCTATTTGTTCCACTGTTGGCACTGACCTTGTTGGTGCTCCTGATCTTCGCACCGGAGTTGTTGACTAACCATGTGTGGGGCAAAACCTGGCAAGACATGGAAGAAGAAGCACACCACGGTCACCGCTAGGTTATTTAGTTTGGCTATTTGGTGATTGGAGGGTGAGTCTCCGATCACGGAAATGGGAAAGGCTCGTGGTATCAATATTTAAAAGAGCGTTCTCACCGGCACGCGCCACAGGCGTCGCGCCATACCCACAGGTGACAGGCGCGCGCTATAAGTTTTGCAAGGCGACGATTTTGCACCCGGGCGATGATGTTGCCCTACTGAACCTTCGTCCACTGCTCTCCCTTAACGCACCGCACCGTAAACCCATACGCTGATCCGCCAAGTACATTCGTGGGCCCGAGGTTCTTGACACCGTACTTCGCATCCTTGATGTGCTCGGGATTTCCGGGAACGAGGTCGGTGGACGTGTAAACACCCTGAGGGGATTGGGCCTTGTTTCCAAAAGCAAGATACAGGGGGTCGGTTCCACCATACGAATAGGTATCTAACGTCACTTCTTTGGGGGCCTTCTTGACGAATGAGGCATTGAAGTTATAGTAAAAATTCCCATCACTTTTTTGATAGGAGGATGCAGGATACAGGAACGCGATGGCGTAGAAGGCGTTGGAGAAGCTTTGGAATTCACCTTTTTCCGACCGATACCCGCAGCACAGGAAATTCAGTCCCAACGAATTGCTGCCGCTGGCGGCGACAAGGAAATCCTTTATCGGCATGGTCCTGTCTTCGGTCAACCACTTCCCTTTTTTGTTTGGATTTGGAAAGGTAAAGCTGGAGGTGACCGATGATCCCATTTTTGAAACGTCAAACTGACTTAAGGCGGCGTCAGCTAACAGCGGTTCGGGAGCTACGGCGTTTGTATAGAAGCCGGGGATTTCCTTGTGCTTGGTCAGCATCCCTTGCTCCGTCGCGTACTTGAACAAGCTATTCCAGTCCGCTGCATTCGCAACACGCCATCCCTTTGGCGCCAGACCGCGGGTGTCCATGATGGCATAACCATTGTACATTTTGCCACACGGCTCATTCGTCTCTTCGTTGTTCAGGATGTAGCACCAAGCGCCACTCTTCGCTGCCGCCCAGGCAACCGGGTCCTGGATTTGAGGGATAGGATCACCATTGCTATAGGTGGTGACATCGAGGTTCTTCGACATCCATTCCAGGTTGCCAACGTTCACAGATGCCGGGGTTTGAGCCACTGTAATCAGGGTTGACAAGATCACAGCAGTGGCGCACAACAGACTTCTTTTCATAGGAGGGGTGGGGTTTGCGGGGTGTTAGAGATAATGAATGTAGTGATTTATTCTTATGTTTCCCTTGGAGGGTCAGAACGAGACTGGTGATTAGAGTTGGCAGTTCGTTATCCATTTAAGGAAAGCTTGGTTGCCGGTCGCAAATATTCCTATATTTCAAAAGGTTTAAGAGAGAGCCTTCACTCTCAGACAGCCACAAAGAGAACCACCAAACCCCTAAGTCATGATCAAGAAGATTGCAGTATCCATGCTACTCGGATGTATTTTCATCGCCTTTTCGTGCAGTAAAAGTAATACGCCTGCCCCGGCACTTTCTGTTTTAGGCACGTGGGGATCAACAAGCCGCAGCTATACTGGGTGTATACCGGCAACCAGTAATGGTACGGAGACATGTGTAGGGGACTGCCCGTGGACCCTCATCTTTACCGAAGTCACCTTTGAAAACGTAAATATTCCCGGATTTTATGGTTCAGGTACCTATACAACAACCTCTTCGACCCTCACGCTAACCGCCGCATCGGGTAGCTCAGAAACCATCTACAACCTCAGCGTAACGAGTACAACGATGACCCTGACCACCAACCCCGACCCCACCAGTTGCGTGATCACGATGTCTTTTACAAAGTTGTAGCATTCGAAGGAATAGTGGCCTTAGGATGAAGGTCAGTGTTTGCAATACAACCCCAAAAGGCTACCCTGCTGGTCCGGACTTGCAGTCCGTGACCAATCGAGCAGAATCTACTTCGGAGGCGGACTTAAAGAGCGGGTTTTGGACACCAGACATCTTGCCAGGCGCAATGAGCCGAAAACGAAAAAAGCAGCTACGGTTACGTAACTGCCTAATCATTGAGAGCCCCCTGTCGGAATCGAACCAACGACCTACTGATTACAAGTCAGTTGCTCTACCAGCTGAGCTAAGGAGGCTTAATCCCTATCATTCGACGCCCCAGGGCAAAGAATGAGGCGCAAAACTAAGGGATACTGTGGGCTTTACAAACTGGCTCCCCATATTTTGACCCATACTTGGGGCCCGTTAGCAGCGGTATTTTCAACTTATCCAATTGCTGTGACCTCCAATATTTACCTACTTTCGCAACATGCGTGCCTCTATCGTTTTATTGGTTCTCCTCACTTTTTTGTCCGGCTGTGGCAATACTCCACCGGCACCAAGCTTTACCTCGCCAGAGGGAACATGGACCTATAAGACCCCGGACAATGCCATCAGCGTTGATTTTGAACTTAAGACCATGGGGGGAGTACTTGGCATTGTGAACCCTGCTATCGCAGTTAGCGGTACGGCAGGTGAGGCTGCGGCCCAAATGACGGATGTCGCACTGCCGGCTATCGGAATGATCCGGATCAATGCCAACGACGCGGGACTGGTGCAGCCATATTCAATTAAGTTTACAACGGGTACCGTCAGCGCCGATTTAAAGACCATCACGGTTCTAGATGTAGAATACACATATCCCTGGGGGACCTTGAAGACATTGTCAAACATTAACATTACGCGTAAATAAATAATCACCAAGATTATCCATGTATTTCCTCACAGTATTATCCGCGTTAACGCTTCTCCTGCAGCAACAGGTCCCGTACAAAGCATCGGAGGAGTTTAAGATTGAACTTGAATACAAGTTTAAGCCGCGGCCGATGACTGAGAATTCTTACATTGACCTCACCGAAACGCAACGGGAAAAAGAACGCCGTACTTCCGGAGGCAATCCATTGCCATATCTGATCCTTCACATTAGCTTTCAAAAACTGTCGGACAAGGAAATCAAGTTCAGGTGCATTGATAACAACAAAAAAAATAAACTATCCAAGAAGGCGGAACTGGACCGGGCGTACACGTTGGACCTTGGCTTTACCGATGACATGAAAGACCGGGTCACGCCGCATGAATTCACCATTACCTTCGTGTCGGCCGACAAGGAGGAAACTTCCCGGATTGTGCTGCTCGTGGAGCAAGACGGTACTTTCCTTGTCAATGGTATGCGGAGGGGTAAGTTCTAGCAATCCGGCATCACGACCGTTCATCAGAACCTTCTCTTATTCGAAATCAAACTTGCTACCTTGCGCTGTTTTTTCCGTAAATACGATTCTATGCGATTGATTACCCTCGGACTCCTGAGTCTGCTGATTCTTCCACAGGCACACGCCCAATTCAGGCAGCCAAATGCGGCAGACATTCAACTTAAGCTCAAGAAACTTAATGTTCTGGCCTCTGTGCTTTATGTCGCCGCTCATCCGGATGATGAAAATACGCGGGCAATCACATTTATGAGAAATGAACGGCTCGCTTCCACGGCCTACCTGTCCATGACCCGTGGCGATGGCGGACAGAACTTGATTGGTCCTGAACTTCGGGATGAACTAGGCCTCATTCGTACGCAGGAGCTTCTCGCGGCCCGCAAGATTGATGGAGGACAACAGTTCTTCACCCGGGCCAATGATTTTGGCTTTTCCAAGAATGTAACGGAGACCTTTTCCATCTGGGGTAAAGAGGAAATTCTGAGTGATGTTGTCAGCGTGATGCGTCAGTTTCAACCCGATGTCATACTTACACGCTTCCCGCCGACAGAGCGAGCCGGTCACGGTCATCATACCGCATCTGCTGTATTGGCTATCGAGGCGTTTGACCTTACTGGAAAATCTGAATACAAACCCGAGCAAGTGGCCCGCTACGGCACATGGCAGCCGACGCGGTTGTACATGAACACCGGACGGTTCTTTGATCAGTCAATTGACGCAAATACTCCGGGGGTTGTGGTCGTGAATATGGGAACGTACAATTCGCTTCTTGGGAAATCCTATTCTGAGATTGCTGCCGAGAGCCGGTCCCAGCACAAGAGCCAGGGGTTTGGCTCGTCGGGGCGGCGCGGTGACTCCCCGGAATTCTTCGTGTATACAAAAGGGGAGAAGGCTGGCAAGGATATCTTCGATGGCATAAATACCACGTGGTCGCGGGTAAAGGGAGGTGAAAAAGTACAACCCCTGATAGAACAGGCCATTCGTGAGTTCAATTCCGAAAAGCCTCATTTGTCCGTTGCGCTACTGCTTCAGATTCGCAAGCAAATAGACGGACTGTCAGTTTCAATCTGGAAGACGCGCAAGGGCAGGGAAGTTGACCAACTGATTCAGGATTGTCTGGGTCTATATGTTGAAGTGACGGCGAACCAACCCTGGATGACACCCGGTGAGTTGATTACAAATTCATTCGAAGTGGTGAATAGATCTCCTTTTCCGGTGAAGCTCATGTCGATCTCCTGTAAACAACTTTCGCTGGACTCGGCCATGAGCCTCGAACTGACCAACAACAAGCTTATTCTTTTCAAAACGAAGAGGGCTATTCAGCCAACGGCAGGCTATTCCGATCCTTATTGGCTTCGTGAAGATCATAGCCTTGGACTTTTTACAGTACCGGGCCCCGAGTTCATTGGACGGCCTGAGAACGGACCTGCGGTAGCGATAGTGTGCGAAGTTGAAATTGGTGGAGAACGGATAAGTTTCGAAGTTCCGCTGGTTTACAAATGGACAGATCCCGTGAAGGGAGAGTTGTCCCGGCCCTTTGAGATTGTACCACCGGTATTTGTCAACTTAAGTCAGCCGGTTTTTATTTTTCCTGATACAAAACCTAAAACGGTGAGTGTGCTGGTCAAGTCATCTTCCGGGTCACCGGTAACGGGCACAGTAAGTTTGGCCATGCCGGAGAATTGGAGATCAGAGCCTGCGTCCATTCCTGTTACCCTGCAAAAGCGGGGAGAGGAAGCAAAGATCGACTTCATGCTTTATCCCGCGCCAAAAGGTGAGGGTTCTTTTATACTTGGGGCGCAGGTGGAATTGAATGGAAAAATATTTGACAGGGCCGTTGAGACGATTGCGTACGATCACATTCCTTTTCAAACGTTGCTCCCCAAGGCAAAAGCCAACCTGGTAAGGGTAGAAGTAAAAAAACAGGGACAGGTGATTGGCTATATCGCTGGGGCGGGTGATGAAATTCCTGCGGCCTTGCGGAACCTTGGTTATGAGGTGTGGGAGATGAAGAACGAGGAAGTTACACCGGCGAACCTGAAGAAAGTCGATGCTGTTATCCTTGGCGTGCGTGCCTTAAATACCAATGAGCGCCTACGCTATTTCATGCCTGACTTGCTTAAATATGTGGAAGGCGGGGGTACACTGATCACGCAGTACAATACCAGCAACGACCTTGAAATCGATAAGGATAAATTCTCGCCTTACCCGCTGAACATATCACGCGAGCGTGTTACGGAAGAGAATAGCGAGGTGCGCATTCTTATGCCCGACCATCCTGCACTCAACTTTCCGAATAAGATTACAGCTGCGGATTTTAGCGGATGGGTGCAGGAACGGGGACTTTACTTTCCTGATAAGTGGGATCCAAAGTACGACGCGCTCGTGTCGCTGAATGACACAGGTGAGCCAGCTCGTAACGGCAGCGTGTTGATTGCCAGGTATGGGACCGGGCATTATGTGTACACGGGCCTTTCCTTTTTCCGGGAATTGCCGGAAGGAGTGGCGGGAGCGTACAAGTTGTTCGCCAACCTGGCATCACTGGGCAAGCAGCCAAAGCCTCAAAGCCAAAAGGTAAAGACCTCAAAATGAGTGACTCCGCAAAAGAAGAGAAGCCTCCCATTTTCCGCAGTTGGAAGGGCTGGTATTTACTGGTCTTGCTGACGATGGTGGTTCAGGTAATTGTCTACCTACTGATTACCGAATCGTTTTCATGAATAGTTTCGACTGGATTGTTCTGTTTGGTACGCTGCTGCTGATAGTGGCCTACGGCGCCTGGAAGACACGTGGCGCCAAAAGTATGCAGAGCTACCTCCTGGGAAACAATTCACTTCCCTGGTGGTCTGTTGGATTGTCCATCATGGCGACACAAGCCAGTGCCATCACGTTTCTCTCTACCACAGGTCAGGCATACGAAGATGGGATGCGATTCCTTCAATTCTATTTTGGGCTTCCGCTGGCGATGATCATTCTCTCCATCACGGCGGTTCCACTCTACCACAAACTGAAAGTTTATACAGCATACGAGTACCTCGAGAGTCGGTTTGATCGCAAGACACGTTCACTGGCAGCGATCTATTTCTTGATGCTGAGAGGGATCTCGGTGGGGATAACCATCTATGCGCCGGCCTTGATTCTTTCTACCATTCTCGGATGGAGCATCAACCTCACAACCTTGATGATTGGTACTCTTGTCATGCTGTACACGGTATCCGGGGGGTCGAAGGCGGTGAGTATCACGCAGAAGTACCAGCTCACCATTATCATGGGCGGTATGATCGCGGCGGGATGGATTGCTTTTTCCATGCTGCCGGAAGGCATGTCTTTTGGGCAGACCTTCCGCTATGCTGGAGAGGTTGGAAAGCTTAACCTGATTAACCTCTCTTTCAATCTGTCTGACCGATATAACATCTGGTCCGGGCTGATCGGCGGATTGTTTTTGTTTTTGTCCTACTTCGGAGCGGATCAGTCGCAGGTAGGCCGCTACCTCGGTGGAAGTTCGATTACAGAAAGCAGGCTGGGACTGCTCTTCAACGGTCTCTTGAAGATTCCCATGCAGTTTGTTATCCTGTATATCGGTATCCTAATTTTTGTTTTCTACCAATTCCATCAGGCGCCCCTGGTGCACAATCAACCGTTGTTGAAGAAGGCGATGGGCACTGAGGCCCGTGTGGAGATCAATCAGTTGGCCGTAGATTATGACCTTGTTTATCTCGAGCGTAAACAGAAAGCAACGGAGCTGGTGAAGGCCATACAGGCGGATGACCAGCCGGGAATCAGCAAAGCCAAGACTGAAATGAAGGTCATCCAGGCTACAGAAGCAGAGATACGCAGCCGGACCAAAGGTGCGATAAGTGCGGCAATGCCCGGGGAGAACACGATGGACAAAGACTACGTTTTTATCAACTTCGTGATGACCTACCTGCCTCACGGCCTGATCGGGTTATTGCTGGCGGTTGTCTTTTCGGCAGCCATGTCTTCTACCGCCTCGGAACTCAATGCGCTTGCTTCAACTTCTGCAGTGGATATATACAAACGTTCTATCCGTCCCGATGAAAGCGAACAGCACTATGTCAAGGCTTCTAAGTGGCTGACAATAGGGTGGGCAGTCTTCGGAATGCTATTTGCCTCTGTGGCCAACCAGGCGGAAAACCTGATTCAGTTTGTGAATATTGTTGGTTCGCTATTCTACGGAACGATCCTGGGAATTTTTCTATCCGCGTTCTATATCAAATACCTGAAGTCCACGGCGGTCTTTATCGGGGGCATTGTGGGAGAAATAATCATCCTCTACCTGTACTTCTATACCGACGTTGCATTCCTGATGTACAACATCATCGGTTGCGTGGCGGTTATCGTTGTTGCTTTTGTATTGCAGTTCTTTTCGAAAGAAGCTATTGCACAGAGATCACAGAGGTAGCACAGAGAACACGGAGAAATGCAATGCTTTCATTGGCCCATATTGTATTCCTCTGTGCTCTCCGTGAAGCCTCCGTGTTCTCTGTGTAACTGCATTTATGCCCTAAAAAAAGAAACCCTTCATAAAGAAGGGTTCCCTTTCATTTCGTCATCCCGATAGCCATCGGGACCGAATCACCGAATTACTTCAGGCTCTTAATCAGATCATCATTCATCTTCACGTAGTCTGCATTCTTCTCCTTTTCAGCTACGGCCCTGGAGGCTGTTGCTGATTCTGTTGCGCCAATCTTGTCGCCCATAGCTTTTTGAATTTTGGCTTTTGTGTGCATGATCCAATATGCCTCGGGACGGGCAGCGGCTGCTGTCGTGATCCAATCGAGTGCCACCTTCATATCCTTGCCGTTCTCAAAATAGTAAGTAGCAGCGTTGTACAGGTTGTTGGGGTTAACCTTGGTGCTTGCTTCGATTGAGGTCATCACCTTCTTGTCGAAATCAACAGCAATCGGCACTTTTACCAAGGTGTTCTCCCAGGCGAGTTGGAGGTTTGCAGATTTGCTGTCCGCAGTGAGATCGGAGATTTCAACGGTGAAAGCCTCCATTTTCTCAGCGAGTTTCACTGACTTCACCACTGCCCGGGTCTGGTCATTCTTCTGGTCGTATTCTCCCACATTGCCACCCAGGGCAACATCTTTGTAAAGAATGACGGTCCACTCTATTGCGCCGGGGATGGTAAGCACGAGGTATTTTCCTTTGGGGACATCCACGCCACCGAACTTCACGTCATCGCTAAATGTGATGACCGTGCCGGCGTTGGCACCTGTGCGCCAAATCTTGCCATGAGGGTGCATGAATTTTTCACCTTCGCCAAAGACCATCCGCCCTTTGACCTTGGGACGGGAGTATTCCACCTTTACATCGGTGAGACCCACCACGGTAGACACCGTTGCAGCAGGGCTTGCAGCGGGCGTAATCACCTGCGCTTGTGTCGCAAGGCTCGCTGCAATAGCGAGTAGAATAAGAACTCTTTTCATAATTGTTATTTTTGTTTGTTTACGTAATAAGGGGCCAAAAATAGGATACTTTCCATTAGCTAAAAAATCTGTAGCCCGAAGCACCAACATGGTACTAAACGAAGCGTTTTATCAACGAAGCAGCGTCACCCGGATCGCCAGGGAGCTATTGGGAAAAGGGCTCTTTACGAGAATTAATGGGAAAATAGCAGGTGGTCGCATTGTTGAAACTGAAGCCTACTCCTGGAAGGAACGAGGCTGTCACGCCTATAGAAACAGGATGACGGATCGAAACATGATAATGTTTGGTGAAGGGGGAAGGGCCTATGTATACTTGTGTTATGGCATCCACCACCTTTTTAATGTTGTGACCAACCAGGAAGGGAAAGCCGAGGCGGTACTTATCCGTGCGCTAGAGCCGCTGGAAGGGATTGACATAATGACCAGGAGATCGGCCACTTCGAAAGTCAAAGGCATCACGTCGGGACCTGGGAAGTTGACACGTGCGCTTGGTATTGATCGCAGCCACAACGGAATTCCATTAACATCAAGAAATATCTGGCTGGCTGATTTAGGTTTAACCCTGCGCAAGAAGGAAATAATGGCAAGCCCGAGGATTGGCATAGATTATGCCGGAGCGGATGCGTTGCTTCCATGGCGATTTACAATATCTGACAGCCCATGGATTACACACTAGACCTTAGCCTCTTTAGCGCCAACGCATGATCTTTCCATTCAGAATCATTATATCAGTTTTTTTCCTGTTCTTGTTTTCGGGCACGGCAAACACGCAGCCGTTTTCGCAGAAAAGCCTGGAGCATCCAAATTCACCTTATGATGAACAAGCTCCATTCATAAGCCCTGATGGACGGGTGCTGTATTGGACCGTCGCCAACCACCCCGACAACATAGGAGGTAAGAAGGATCCAGGCGACATCTGGTATTCCGTTTGGGCGGGCGAACAGTGGTCATTGGCCATTCATGGAGGAGCGTTGATTAATGATCTTGGATATAATGCGGTCGTAGGATTCTCGCATGACGGATCAAGGATGTTTCTCGCTGGCCACTATAGTCCTCAAGGGCCTTCTACAACGCAAGGCATTGCAATGTCAGTGAAAGAACAGGACGGCTGGTCTACACCTGAAAATATCAACATTCCTTATTTCATGAATCGCGCGCCAAGCATGCAGGGATTTCTGTCTACAACGGTGGAGGCCCTTATATTCTCCGGTCAGTCCTATAGTACACTCGGTGGCGAGGACTTGTATGTCTCTTTGCTGGATCAGGGTAAGTGGTCAGATCCAAAGAATCTGGGTCCGGCAATCAACACGGCCTTTCAGGAAATGAGCCCGAGCTTGAGTGCGGATGGAAAGTACTTATACTTTTCTACTAATGGCCGTAAAGGATACGGAAGTTTTGACGTCTTCTTTTCAGAACGCCTCGACGATACATGGATAAACTGGTCGCCGCCGGTAAACATGGGCGCCAACGTGAACAGTGAGGGCCGCGAACTTTTTTACCGCACAATACCCTCCGCCAAATCAGCGTTGTTCACCACCACCTTGAACAGTGATGGATATGGAGACATTCGCGTATACACGCCGCCGGAAGACTTAAGAGATTCACTCATTGCTCAACGGCCTGACACAATTGTACGAATGATGGAGATCATCCGTGATAAGCCCATTGTGGGAGAAGAGAAGATATTCCGGGTGTTTGGGCGAGTAACCGATGCGAAGACCGGCAAACCCGTGAGGGCGACGATCTCGTTTCACAGTGACAGCTTGTTTTCTGCACTTGCCGCAGCCGATGGCAAGTTCCAAATCAGGTTTCCATCTGTAAATGCATATTCTGTGAGAGTTGAAGCAGCGGGCTATGTTGGGAATTTTGAGAAGCTAGATGTTCGCACCTACGAGTTGAAGTCCCTTGAGATGAACTTCAAGATGCAGCCAATAGAAATTGGTGCCACCGTCAATTTGAAGAGCGTACTCTTTCAGCAGAGCACCTACAACCTGTTGCCGGAATCGAATGACGAGCTTGATCTTGTCGTTAACCTCCTGAAGACAAACCCCAAAGTGGAAATCCTGTTGTCGGGCCACACCGACAATCGAGGCGATCCGACCCACAACCAGCGGCTATCACAGAAGAGGACAGAGCGGGTGAAGGCCTACCTGGTGTCGAAGGGAATCAGCGGAAAGCGAATAACCGGAAAAGGCTTTGGTGGAAGCAAACCCATTGCCGATAACCGGACGGAGGAGACGAGGAGGTTGAACAGAAGGGTGGAGTTCACAATCGTTAAGGATTAACAACCCTGTTAATGTATTCAGGATTTGACGTGGTAGCGCTAATAGCCTCGGGCTGTGTTGTCGCCGCGACTATGATCAGCACCGCCTTCCAGTTTTCCGTCTTTCAGGACCAATACTGCGTCAACACGCCCAATGCCACGTGCCTGGAGCGCCCGAATTGACTGCAGGGAATGCCCCATGGATAAAAGTTGGAGGCTGTCCTCTTTGGTGAGTGAGCCATCCTCGATAAAAATGGCGTCTGGCAGCCATTGAGCATGAGTACGTCGTTTGTCAACGGCCTCCTGCATCCCCATGTTATGCTCAACGACATTAAGGAACACCTGGAAGACTGCTGTAATGATTCTGGCTCCGCCTGGGGAGCCCAGCACCATAAAGAGTTTATTATCCTTTTCTATGATGGTTGGAGTCATGGCGCTCAGCATTCGCTTTCTCGGTTCAATTTTGTTACCCTCGCCACCCAATAAACCATAGATATTCGGCGCCCCAGGCTTGGAGCTGAAGTCGTCCATCTCATCATTGAGCAGAAACCCTGAGCCTGCGACCACCACACGATTCCCCGCCCATTCGTTAAGCGTGGTGGTTACGGATGCGGCATTTCCATCCTGATCGATGATGGAGATTTGAGTGGTCTCTACAGATTCATATCCGGGAATTGCGCCGGGCAGCACGTCGCTGCTAGATGCGGCTTTGTTGGGATTGTAGTGAGACATCCGTGACCGGATGTAACTTGTATCCAACAATACATCGACGGGCATTTTGAAGAAATCAGTATCGCCAAAGTATTTTGAACGATCCGCGTATACCCAGCGCTCGGCTTCAGTTAACAGGTGAACAGTGTTTGGCATATTATGCCCCCACTGTTGCACAGGGTAAGGCTCTATTGATTTCAGCAATTGAATCAGGCAAATGCCGCCAGAAGATGGGGGAGGCATTGTGATGATCTTGTAACCCTTGTAGATTCCAATGATGGGTTCACGCCATACCGACTGGTAATTCTTCAGGTCTTCTGCTGAAATCAGTCCATGTCCACGCTGCATTTCTGCCACAATATCCTCCGAAGTTTTTCCTTCATAGAATCCGGCTCGGCCTTGGTCCCGGATTCGCTCGAGCGTGTGACCGAGGTCTGTCCAGCGTATAGTGTCTGCCGGCTTCCAGTCACGAAGGAGGAATTCAGGTCGAACGGTGTTGTATTTGATCAGATCGTCATGCAAGGTATTTAGATAAGATGCCTCCCGTTCCGTTAGCGGAAATCCGTTCAGGGCCAGATCAATGGCAGGCTGCACAAGTTCCTTCCAGGGTAGCTTACCGTATTTCCGGTGAGCTTCAACCATGCCGTCTACAGAACCGGGAACACCGGATGCCAGGTGTCCGGATACGCTGAGCCCGGGAATAACATTACCGTCCTTATCAAGATACATATTCGTAGTAGCTGCTTCAGGAGCCTTTTCTCGAAAGTCTAATGTGTTTACTGTTCCATCGGCCATGCGAACGACCATGAAGCCGCCACCGCCAATGTTGCCCGCGGCTGGGAATACGACAGCTAGTGCTAGCTGTACGGCGACAGCCGCATCAACGGCGTTTCCTCCCTTCTTCATAATGGCGACGCCGACGGCGGCCGCAAGCGGGTGGGCACAGACCACCATGGCCTTCTCAGCAATAAGGCCCGATATCGCAGTCTTCTTTTCTGTTGGGTTACAGCATATGAAAACGATCGCAAATAGTAAAATGAAATAGCGCTTCATGGAATATTCTTTTGGTATTTGATCCTAAATGTATTACTTCAAACCAAACAATACCATGAGTCTTAGAAAAGAAAAGGCAGCCCGCCTGAAATTGGCGGTATTGGAGCATACACTGAAGCTGATCGGAAGAAGGCCATTCGAGGACTTGTATGTGGATGACATTTGTAAGCGGGTTAAGATTTCAAAGGTTACGCTTTTCAAATACTTTCCCGTCAAGGAAGATATCCTGACCTACTATTTCCGAGTATGGTGCCTTCGGCGAGCGGTCGAACTCAAGGAGCGGCCCAAAGAGGGAATCCAGGGCGTCTATTTCTTGTTCGACAAACTCAGCGAAGATTTTGACCAGCACCCTGGCATCATTCTAAGCCTGGTGGCCTACCTGTCAAACCCGAAGCGGCCACCCAAACCATTTCCATTGAAAGTAGAGGAAAAGAGACTGATGTTCCCAGAGATCCCAGACGTGCATACCATCGATATTCAGTCGGTCGATCAGATGTTTGAGAAATTTGCGCTGGAAGCCGTGTTTAGAAAGGAGATTACAAAGACATCTTCTACACGGGACATCACCAACCTATTGACTACACTTTTCTTTGGATGTGTAGTTACGCTCCAGATGAATCAAGTGAGTCCATCCAAGCCCTTTATTCGAAGAAACGTGGAAGTGATTGCGAAGGGGCTGCAATGAAAAGTGAATAGTGAAATAGTTATCCTTTCATTTTCACAGTCTTGGCACCCTGCTTCTCGAATATGTGAAAATGAACGCGCACAGGCCCGATCTGCTTCTTGTGCCAGCGGCTTTTCTTGTACCAAGTGTGGTGGTATATGGGCTTCTTGACACTGACCGTGTGATAGGTCTTGGACCCTCCACAGGCGCAGAGGCAAAGTAAGAGACCAATGACAAGAGTATATTTCATTACATTGTAACGTTTCAAGTTAGTCAATATTTCATACTTTGGTTGATGGTGGTTAACTTGATCAGCATGATCCGAATGCCTTTTTATTTCTGCTTTTTGTTGGCCTTACTCTCCTGGCCGTTAGTGTCTTTCGCGCAGGACATGTCCATCAAGGATGGAGTAATTACGACGGTGCGCTTGAAGGACCAAACCGTTACACTCGACAGGCCTCTGGTTTCATACCAAATAGGAGAGAAATGGTACACCTCTTCGCAACCATCACCAGTATCCATTATTGCCTCAACACCTGCTTCTGCCAATGCCTTTCGGACGATTACCTTCTTCAACACGTCAAAGGATACCCTAAGCCTTCACAACATCATTCCGTTTGCGCCAACGGCCTCGGATATCTTCATTACTGGAAAAGGGGATCACCGGCTTTCGCGCACCCACTTATTTCGTCAGGGGCTTCTGCCTGTCAATGTAATTGTCCCGGACAATGCCTGGGACTTGGGATATACCAGTCTCGAACTGAATGGTGGAACGCAAGTCTATGGACTAACCCGAAGGGTCCCTGATTCATGGAAGAAAGCAACCCGCAAGCGCTTCGAAACAATTTTACACCCCGGAGGCTCAGTAGCATTCAACTTGTATGTCGATTCGTTTACAGGAAATTGGCAGGCCGGACTTCGTCAATGCTTCCAGGAAAAGAAGCTGTACGATGTATCGACTTTCGACAATTCAATGTACCAACGCGAAGACCTGAAGTGGATTCGCGATACATACGTTATGCACCTGATGATGGCGTGGGATAAGGACTACTATGATATTGCAACAGGCACCTTTAATTGGAACCGGTTCAGACAGCGCGCCGATAAACTGTATGGTGGCGATGACGTCATCTGCCTTTGGCCAACTTGGCCTACATTAGGGCTTGATCCCCGAAACCAATTTGATTTATATCGCGATCTCCCCGGTGGTCTGAGAGGACTCAGGGTGTTGGCCGATACACTCCGCAAGCATGGAACGAAATTCTTTATTGCCTACAACCCTTGGGATGAAAGCACGCGTAAGGAGGGACACATGAAGGGCCTGTCGGATCTTATCCGTGAGACCTCTGCAGATGGCGTGGTTCTCGATACAAGGGGAGAATCGTCCCGCGAACTGCAACAGGCTGCCGATGCTGTACACCCCGGCATCGTGATGTACAGCGAGGGTATGGCGGTGCCAAAAGACATGTCTGGGATTGTATCCGGTCGGGTTCACAATGCTTTGTACTATCCGCCCTTGCTGAACCTGAACAAGTTAATCATGCCCGACTTCACCATATATCGTGTGGCAGAGGTGTTTAAGGAACCCATTCAACGTGAGTACGCAGTAGCCTTCTTCAATGGTTATGGAACCGAGATAAATCAGTTTGCACCCGGGCATCCGGAGTGGGAAGAGGAGCAATACCGGTACCTCGGGATGACCTCAAGGATCCTTCGTGAGAATACCTCCAATTTTCATTCCTACAACTTTACACCCTTGGTAAACTCGGTCCACGACAGCCTCTGGATAAATGAGTGGCCGTCGTTAAACAAAAGTATCTATACAATCTTTAGTTTGAAACCTGAAGGGGTAAGTGGGCCTCTGATGGAAGTGAAGCCTCGACCAGGATTTCATTGGGTAGACCTTTGGCACCACGAGGATGCCAACATTCAAACAATAGGAGATAAGACCTACGTCAAAGCGCGAGTGGATCCATTTGATCGCTCAGCCCTCGGCACCAACGATGAAGGCCAGGCTGGATGCCTCGCGGAGCTGCCCATTAGTTTACATTGTATGCTTCGTAGCAACCAACTGACTATCCGTTCAGAAGGAGGAACACAGATAAAGGTGTGGCTAGGAAATCCTACGTATGACAAGAAGCCGCTGATCTTTGAAGTGAGTGAGCATACACTTTCTGTATCAGAGAAATTTGGAAGGTTTGAAGGAAAGCTGGTGATCCAGGCTTTCAACGGTGAAGAACTTCTTGATGAAGTCATCGCAACGGTGAAAGTCGGCGCAGCCCGTTTAATCTCGGAGAGCAAGAAGACAACGGGGGTATCGGAAGTGCCTCAAGGAATGGTCCCGATTCCGGCTGGTAAATTTACTTTGAGGACCACGCATGGAGATGATTTTATTCCCTATCCGGTTGATGGGGAAGAATTGATGACCATGCCTGCTCTCTATATGGACAAGTTCCCAGTGACAAATGAGCAATTCCAAAAGTTTCTCACGGCCTCTCATTATATCCCTTCGGATACGAGCAATTTTTTGAAGCATTGGCATGGCGGAAATATTCCAGCAGGGCAGGAGCGGTATCCTGTGGTCTACATTTCCTGGGAGGATGCGGCCGCTTATGCGCAATGGGCGGGGAAGCGCCTTCCTACAGAGGGGGAATGGCAATATGCGGCACAGACCAGCCAGCTCAGCGAATGGCCTTGGAAGCAGACGAAGCCAGTGACCCGTAAAGAACAGTTCGTAACCGAAACACTTACGGTAAAAGCCATTGAAGGGATCAGTCCCCGGAACTGCAACCTGGGTGATGGGAAGCCCTATGCGGTGGGCAAATATCCGGCAGGGGCAAATCCGTATGGACTACAGGATCTTGTGGGATGTGTATGGCAGCTCACACAGGATGTCTATGAGAATGGCAGCTACCGGTATATCATGATGAAAGGAGGGAGCTATTTCAAGCCATCCTCCAGTTGGTGGTACGTTCAGGGCGGCCCCCGTGAACTTACCTACCGGCAATACCTCCTGCGGGTATCGCAGGGGTTTGAGCGCAATGCTACCGTAGGCTTCCGCTGTGTGGCAGATGCCTTAGCAAAATGATTTATTGCTTTGAATAATTCTTCATT
Source organism: Cyclobacteriaceae bacterium (assembly GCA_043750575.1). Taxonomy (GTDB): domain Bacteria; phylum Bacteroidota; class Bacteroidia; order Cytophagales; family Cyclobacteriaceae; genus ELB16-189. Next base: position 41,877 of record JAYVBH010000057.1, on the reverse strand, counting down.
ATCAATACTTTAGCGCCAGACATCTCACTTTTTGGTATAACTAACATTTTTTGCCATGAGAGCCATTTGGAAAGGTCACATCCGATTCTCGCTGGTTACGATCCCCATCCGGGTTTACAACGCGATAGATTCCGGTCAAACCATCAGCTTTAACCTCTTGTCCAAAGAGGGGCACAACCAGGTTAGCTATGAGAAAAAGGATAAGGTTACTGGCCAGACCCTGCGCCAGGAGGACATTGTAAAGGGATACCAGTATGAGCCAGGACAATTTGTAATTATCGACGATGAGGATTTTGGCAAGGTTAAGCTCAAGAGTACCCGGGTGATTGATATTGAAGGATTTGTAAAATCTACTGAAGTCCATCCGACCCTATTCGATGCCCCATATTTCATAGGACCGGACGGTGAACTGGCAGCAAAGACCTATGCCTTGCTTTGCAAGACATTGAAAGAATCTGGGAAGGTGGGTGTGGGACGTGTGGTGCTGCGCGACAGGGAGACGGTGGTCTTGCTCACCCCCGAGAAGAACGGCATTCTTTTGTACAAGCTCCGTTATCCTAATGAAGTAAAAAGTATAGGTGAAGTACCGCAACTTCTTGAGGATGTAAAGGTTGACAAAGAGCAAATCAAGATGGCTAAGATGCTTGTCGACAGTATGTCCAAGCAATTCGTGGACATCGAAATGAAGGATCACTACCAGGATGCCCTGCGTGGCATGATCCAAGCCAAGATTGAGGGCAAGGAAATCATTACAATTGCCGAAGAGGAAACTCCTGTGGTTGATATCATGACCGCGCTGAAGGCAAGTATTGAAAAGGCGAAGAAGCCGATGGAGAAAGCCAAGGGAAGTATCGCCAAGGCAAAGAAGAAGGACCAGAAAGAGACCAAGGTCAAGCGCAAAGCCAGTTGAGGTTGGAGAAACATTGCGGATGCGGTATCTTTGCGCCATGGCAAAGGTTGTCCAGTTTCCTATTCAGGCGCCTGAAAAGTTCGGCTTCCGCCCCGTTCGGAAGAAGCGTGAGTCACCACCTCCGCGGCACGGCCAGCTTAACCTGTTTTCAGGTGGAAAAATTGTCAAGTTAAATCAACTCAGCCCTTTTGAAGAGGCGCTTCTGCTGGATGAGCACGACGATAAGGCTGCGAAAGACCATTACCTGAAGGCAATCAAAGAAGGAGATAGCATTGCGGACGCCTACTGCAACCTGGGTATTCTTGAATCAAAGCTCCGCAATTCCGCCAAGGCAATCGACTGCTTTACATTATCATTGAAAGAGGATCCAAGGCATTTTGAATCGCACTATAACCTGGCCAACCTCTACGCAGAATTGGGAAACCTCCCACTCGCCAAAGTGCACTACCAGATGTCGATTAGCATTGAACCGGAGTTTCCCAATAGTTATTTTAATCTTGGCCTCACGTTGGCCATGAGTCAGGAAATTGATGAAGCTATCAAGACCTTGCTCGAATACCGTCGCCTTACGACGGCAGAGGATCATGCGCAGGTGGATGAGTTGATTGAATACATGAGCCGGACTGCTAAGCAGTAGGCCGCTGGAGCGGCCAAATGTATCCTGTTACATGGATCTTGGGACCTGCGACCTCCTCGACAGCGGTTCCTCTATAAGGACCAAATCGTCACATAGAAGAGTATCGCCCGATACGCCTCCATACAAATTCTCAACACACCAACCATAATCAGGGTCCTCGCAATCAGCTTCAGGCTGCGATCTTCATAGAAGGTATATCCGGCACGTACGAGAAAGTACACGTTTGTAACCAGGAGAATAGCAGTCAGGCCGAACTCGCTGGTGAATGTACCCAGGTTTAACAGACGGACCGCCAGGGAGAGAAGGATGGTATTGATAAAGAGGTTGAAGCATACGAGTTCCACTGACAGTGTTACATGATCCGAGAAATATCGGTTGCGTGTCCAGTAGATCAGGTTGAGGGGCAAGGACATAAGGACAGCAAACAGAATGACCAGCATCTTGGCCAGGCCGGCCGTCTTCTGGTCGTAAACCAATTCAAAAGATCCGATGTCATGGATGCCAAGCTCCGTCATTTTATTGGCGATGGCTGCGACGGCGTATTTCCCGTGAAAGGAATTGAGTTGGGTTCTCAGGGTCGCGCTAAACAATTGGATAATCGGAAAGAGAAAGTAGATCAAGTTCAGCAGGAAAAACAAGGACATTGGGCGCAGGTACTTGATGCGGCGGCCTTCCGAGAATTCACGGGAAAGGAATCCAGGGTTAGCTACGGTAAGCCATGCCGTCTTAAGGACCTTGGTGTCCGTAAAAGTCAACGCGATAAAGACACCGGTCAGAAAGGCGCGAAAGGACTTGTCCTGGGGAAGGATAATTTTTTCGCCGCATTGATTACAGAATAAACCTGTGAAAAGGTTCCCGCAGCTCTTGCAAACGTGTTCTTCAGGCTTCGTCATAGGTGCTAGGGCAAAGCTAACCGTTTCCCGCTTTTCTGCCCTTAAAGGCTATCAAATTGCTGGGCCATGGTGGCCATAACAACGGCAGCTCCAGGAATGATGGCTGTGTAACCCAGGTTACCAAATTGTAGTGATTCAAGTCAGGGCCAACGGTGAGGGGCATCATTGCTCAGGGAGAGGTCAGGGATGACCTTTATAGTGCTAAACCCAATAAGTCATGAAAAAGAACCTGATTATTATCGGTGCCGGCACAGCTGGAACGATGATGGCCAACAAGCTTAACCACGAACTGAATGGACATGAATGGCAAATCACCATTATTGATCGCGATGACACGCATTACTATCAGCCTGGATTTCTTTTTATTCCTTTCGGCATTTACCAGCCTGAAGATGTTGTGAAGACCAGAAAGGAATTCCTTCCAAAGGAAGTGTCATTTCTTATCGATGAAGTAGACGTCATTGAAGGCCAGGAAAATCGGATTCGTCTGAAGAGCGGAAAGAATATGACCTATGATGTCCTGATTGTTGCAACCGGTGTAGAGACCGTTCCTAAGGAGACCCCTGGATTGAAAGAAGAACTGTGGTATAAAGACATCTTTGATTTTTATACCTATGCAGGAGCCGTACAACTCGCAGATAAATTGAAAGACTGGGAGGGTGGCAAGTTGGTGATCAACCTTGCGGAAACGCAGATTAAATGTCCGGTTGCGCCACTCGAATTTACTTTTCTGGCAGACGCCTATTTTACAGAGAAAGGAATGCGGGATAAGGTAGACATCAAATATGTGACCCCGCTTTCCGGAGCATTCACCAAGCCCAAAGCTACAGAGATGCTAAATGACCTAATAATTGAAAAGCACATCGAGGTGGTTCCGGACTTCTACCTGGCCAGAGTAGACAACAAGAACAAAGTCATTGTTTCTTATGATGGACTTGAAGTCCCTTTCGACCTGCTGATTACAATTCCGGTCAACAAAGGTGATGAGGTTATTGAAAGAAGCGGGATGGGTGATGACGATGGTTTAAACTTTGTCCCCACTGATAAGCACACGCTCCAGTCAAAGAAATTCAGCAACATCTTTGTAATTGGCGACACAACCAATGTTCCCGCTTCCAAGGCTGGGTCTGTCGCGCACTTCCAGGCCGAAATACTTACCGAGAATATCATGAGTTTTGTCAAGAATGAGCCCATGATGGCCACGTTTGATGGGCACGCGAACTGCTTCATTGAGACGGGATATGGAAAAGCAGCGCTGATCGATTTTAACTATACCACCGAGCCGCTCCCTGGCAAGTTTCCATTTGCCGGCATTGGCCCAATGGATTTACTAAAATCCACGCGCGCCAATCACTTTGGAAAACTGGCTTTCAAGTGGGTCTACTGGCATATGCTGCTCACTGGCAAAAAATTGCCGGTGCCTACACACATGTCCATGACCGGAAAAATTAAGGAAGAGGAACCACAATTGGCTTAACCGTTATAACGCACACATATGGAAACCACAATGATGAATCAAACCCTGGCAATTAACCCTGAGGGCTATTTGCTGAATGCCAAGCATTGGACACGCGAATGGGCCATGGAAGTAGCGAAAGTTCATGGTATTGAATTGACCGACAAGCACTGGGAAGTAATTAACTGGCTTCGCCAAAAGCAAGAGGAAGATGTTGCGCTGTCCATCCGCAAAGTAGGAAGCTCTGGAATTACGGATATCAAGGAATTCTACAAACTGTTTCCAGGCGGCCCACTCAAAATCTCTAGCAAGATTGCGGGTATACCCAAACCAGTAAGCTGTATTTAGAAAACGTTCAGGATTAAATAAAATTAGCCATGACAACTACATTAGAAAGACCAATCACGGAGAGCAAATCTGCATCTGTGACGAATGACAAGAAAAAAGTGAAGAAAGTTCTCATCATCTGCTCGAAAGGAAAATTAGAGGATGTATATGCCGCCCTGGTGATGGCCAATGGCGCATTGATGGAAGGAATTGAAGCCAAGATGTTTTTCACATTCTTTGGCCTTGAAGCCATCACAAATAAGAACGCGGATCATCTGCACACCGCAACGGTTGGAAACCCCGCATTTATGCCCGGTATGCCCACCATGGTTTCCGGCTTACCTGGATTTGAGGCCTTTGCTTCTTACATGATGAAAAAAGAAATGGACAAACTCGATATCCCACATGTAAAGGAGTTCATTCAAATCATTGAAGCATCCGGAGGTGAGATTTATGCCTGCAAACTTGCAGCTGATATGTTCCATTTGAAGAAGGAAGATTTTCTGCCAGAAGTAAAAGACATCATCACGGTTGGTGATATGTATGCGTTGGCGGATGGGGAAGGCACCCAAATTATATTTATCTAGGATATAAGGGTGCCATTAGCGAGCCGCCCCGACATAAGTTGGGGCGGTTTTTTTTTCTCCCACTGAAATCAGCGGGTCTACCTTATCCCATCAGGGATTTACGCCAATTTTACGAGGTTGTTTTGAAAGCTGAGTTAGCGTTTTCCTGGCTCTGCTTGCATAGCCTGGAGAGGCATACGGCAATTGGTCTTCCAACACAATCCGTAGCTCATGACCCAGTTCGGGGAGTTCCTGGCAGAGATTCAACATGACAGTCATGGAGAACACCTTAACCCCAATGGTTTCCTTCGGGTCAGTCAGGTAAGAAAAGCACCTATCTGCTACCTCGCCCTGTAATGTCTTGGGAATGGCACAAACTGCAGGAGCCTCATTGTGCTTCGCCGCACAGCATCATGGAGGTTGGGTCGTTTGAGGTTGCGTACAAGTGCCTTTAGATGGGGTCTGGCCAGCGTAGGGCAGGCCTCCACAGTCAAACTCAGGGGCCATGACGCGCGCTGCATGATGCCCGAATTACCAGTTAAGAACAGGCTAAGCAGTTGTCCAAAGCGGGCAGGGTTGGAACCCACCCATGCCAATACCTGGTTGCACATGGCCTTTGAATTCTCCTTTTCCAGTACTTCCATCAGCTTCATTATCAATAGTTTACTTTAAGTAAATTACTATAAACAATTGATAATTAGGATTATAATAGAGCCTATTATACTTTAGCATTCAATTAAACGATACGTTATGCTTTCATTTTTTGCTATCGTAGCTTTTTTGGTGTTCCAACTGGGCCAGTGTCTCATTTGTTTCTACATGATGGATGCACGGCGCCATCGCCAGCTGCTTAATCGTAAGCTACTTTCCTTCTTTTAGTCCAAATGCTTTTACAATCACCTCGGTGATTCGTTTTGGCTTGCCTGTGGATGGATCCAGCAGGCACCAAGAGCTTTTTGCATAAGCCATAACTTGGTGATTGGATGCACGCTGGATGGAGACATACCGGGTTTGCCTCGCTCCGGTTGGGGCATCTACCCATGTAAATACTTCCAGGTTCTCACCTTGCACTGCGGAAACTAAATAGTCGATTTCATGCCTAAGGACCACCCAGCGGCATTGGCTCCTTAATTCGGGGGGAGCAGCCGATTTCCAATGCTGCGCAGCCGCATCCTGAACCCAACTCACATACACCACATTATTCACATGGTCGAGCTCGTCAATGTCGGCCTCGCTGACGGTGACATTCAGGCAAAAGACATCTCGGTCATTGGGTGGAAGTAGCATAAGTTTCTCCTGCCTCCTGACTCCTGTATCTACCTCACCTTCTTCGCCGCAGCCATAAACCCATCTTTTACCATCTGCCGGAACTTCGTTGGTGCAAGCCTTTTCCAAAACCATGCTTTCCGCGCAACCTTGGGGAGAATGATGTACAGTTCTCCTTTTCCTGCCCGGTGAAGGATTTCTACGGCGACTTCATGAGCTTCAAGCCCGGAATGATCGATGAAAAACTGGGTTGTCTTCTTAACTGTTTCGCCGCCCCGGGAGCTTTGTGCAATGTTGGTCTTGAAATAGGAAGGCTGTATGCACGACACCTTCACGTTGTAATCAATCAGTTCTCCGTAGAGTGTCTCGCTAATGGCGACAACGGCTGCCTTGGTCATGTTGTAGGCGCCCATAGTAGGGGCGCAACTTATAGCTGCCAGGCTAGCCGTGTTGAGGATGTGCCCTGACTTTTGCTTCTTAAAGGTGGGTATAAAGAAATGACAGCCGTAGATAACGCTGAACTGGTTCACGCGAGTCATCCACTCCCAGTTGTCGAGCGAGTACTCCTCGAAAAGGCCACCATCACCGACCCCTGCGTTGTTGAACAGCAAGTCAATGCCACCGGCAAAGTTGAGAAAGTCATCCGCCGCATGACGGTACTGCTCCCGATCGGAAACATCGAGGTGAAACCTCAACGTTTTTGCACCAAGAGCCTCAAATGCTTCCCCTGCAACGGCAAGTTGTTCTTTATTGATATCGGCGATGCCTAGCGTCCAACCATCTTTTGCCAGTTCGGTACAAAGCGCTTTGCCAAGGCCGGAAGCAGCACCGGTTACGAAGGCACGACGCTTGGAGTACTGATTGGATAGTGCGTAATTCATGTGACAACGAGTTTGATGGCAAAGTAAGGAATTTTGAATGATGTAAGGGACAAAGAACCTTTCCTTTGGACGAGCTACCCATTTTTCCGAAATTTCCGGCATCTCACGACTTGAACATTAGCTACCGCTGGCTCGTTTATTTATTATTACTAAATCCCTGATTCGTGAGATTTAAAGAATGAGCCGAATAGTCATATTTCTTCTTGTACTTTTTCCTTCCTGTGTTTACAGTCAATCCATCTCGGGTAAAATAATTGATAGCGTAAAATTGGAGCCCATCGCTTTTGCCAATATTTCATTGAATGGGGGTATTCAAGGAACGACTTCTGATATTGAGGGCAACTTCAGTTTGCCCATTCATCCTGACTTTACGGGCTCCATAACTATTTCACATGTCAGTTATCTGACAAAAAAACTCCCCCGTAGTGCTTTTTCAAAGAATGGTGTCATCCGGTTGACCCAACGCGTGACACTGCTGGATGAGTTTGTATTTAAAGCTGGAGAAAATCCGGCATTTGCCATCATCCGAAAGGCGGTAAACAACAGAAATCAGCACGACCCTGATAACCTGATTTCATATCAGTATCACTCTTACAACAAGTTCATTATAAAGACCAGCGAGCCCGGTCCCGGGTACCGGAATAAAGTTGACTCCTTGCTTACCTCAACTACCCGAAGTCAGCGGACTAAGCGGCAGAATGATTTTCTACGCTACGATAGCCTGACCAATCAAATATACTTTTTCATGACCGAATCGGTTACGGAGAAACAGGTCATTAATCCTGATCGTCAAAAGGAAACGGTAATTGGCTTCCGAGCGTCAGGATTCAAGAGCCCATTATTTGCCAATGTGGCTACCGACTATCAACCCTTTTCGTTTTATAAGGACAACATATCCCTGCTCGGAAAGGACTTTCTAAACCCCATCAGCAAAAATTCCGAGGACCGCTATGATTTCTATTTGGCTGACACAACGCTTTATGAAAGCGATACGGTGTTCGTCATTCAATACGAACCGAAAAGAGGTAAGCTAATTACAGGGCTCAAGGGGATGGTCTCTATCAGTACCAATGGCTATGCGATTAAGAATATTATCGCATCTTCCTCGGACACCCTGGCGCTCACGGGGATCCGAATTCAGCAAAACTATGAAAGGGTAAATGGTAAGTGGTTCCCGTCTCAGTTGAATACAGATATCAACTTCTACGATTTCAGAATCTACGGCAATCACCTTATTGCACAACATCGGAGCTTCATTCGCGATGTAGAGATCAACCCGCTATTGAGCCGGTCTCTGTTTGGAGACATTAAGGTGGATCTTTCCATGCCTAAACCGGAATTGAATGACCGAATGTTGGAGCAGTACCGTACCAATCCCCTTGAGACCAAAGAGAAGAGAACTTATACCGTTGTTGACTCTGCTTTGCGAAAGTTACAGTGGCTGGACAAGGGACTCGAAACCTTCGCAACAAAATCCCTCCCGTTGGGCCCCATGGAAATCGATTTAACAAGAATTGCCCGGATTAATTCATACGAAGGCCTCAGGCTGGGAGCAGGGCTGTATACCAGCCCGCGACTCTCAAGGTTGTTACGGACCGGAGGTTATGCAGCCTACGGATTTAAGGATAAAAGCTGGAAGTATGGCGGGGAAATGCGATTCAATTTCAATTTAAACAAGGACTTCTTCCTTAGCCTGTCCTATGCCAAGGACATTTATGAAACCGGCTATTCAGGGGAGGATCAGAATAGAAGCCTGATGACAACAAGCGAGCGCATCCGCAAACTGTTAAGTTCTCAATACGATCGCATTGAGATGTATCGCGCGGAAGTCGGATACCGGGTTTTGCCGCGTATTCACGCCTCGGCATTTGTATCCAAGAATTTGATAGAACCCACCTATGATTACACCCTTGATGTAGCAGGTGAACCACTTTCGATTTTCAATATAGCGGAGACCGGCATAGCTATCCGCTATTCCGGTACGGAAAACTTCATTCAATTGGCCGGCAAGAAAATATTTATGGGCAGGACATGGCCGATGATTTCATTTTCCTATGCACGGGCTGCGGATCTGTTTGGCGCCGATGCTTTCTCCTACAGCCGGTACAACCTATCTGCTCGATTTCAAGTGAAGCACCGGCCCAAAGGACGAACTCGCCTGGCCGTGCATGCCGGCTGGGTCGAAGGTGTTGCGCCCTATGGAATGTTATACAATGGCCGGGGAGCAAAGGAAGTTATTGGCGTCTATGTAGATGAATTCTTTCAAACAATGGGGCTGTATGAATTTACGGCTTCCAAGTATGCCTCAGTATTTTTCAATCACAATTTTGGAAATGTGTTCTATGACAAGCGATACAGCAAACCGGAGTTAGTGATCTATCAGAATGCTGGAGTAGGTGATTTGGACAACAAGAGTGCCCATGTTAGCAATGAGTTGGTTTTCAATTCTTTCAGCCGTGGGTATTTCGAATCAGGTCTGGGCTTTAACAATATTGTTCGATGGAAATATTCGAATGTAGCCTACTATGGATTGGGTTGCTCGGTTTTTTACCGGTATGGACAATATCAACTTGCGGATCCGAATGATAATTTGGTGTATCGGATTACTTTCAACATTGCCTTCTAGCGCAGGAATTCATATGGAATTTTTTTCAACGGAATATCTCCCGCGCTTTGATATATCCCGAATCACGTGAATCAGCTCCCCAAATCGCGGATCCTTTGAATGCCCTTGTTTCCAGCGCGCATATATCTGCTGAGCGATCACGGCGTTCTTGAATAGACCAAAGACATAATAGAAGACAGGACTGCTGACGTGTCTTCCGTTTTTTTCGACATAACGGTCAACCACCTCGCGGCGCGTGAGGTTGCCCGGCAGCCAGGAAACGTTGAAAACTTTTGACAGGTCTCCATCCCCGGCCTCGGCCCAGTAGGCGAGGGCGGCACCAAGGTCCATCCATGGATCACCAACCGTACACATTTCCCAGTCGAGCACACCAACAATTTCCGGCAGATGATCTGGGCTAAAGACGATATTGTCGTACTTGTAGTCGTTGTGGATCAACGTGGGTGGTCCATCGGCAGGCTGATGCTTAACGAGCCATGTGGCTAATTCATCCATTGCGGGAATCACCTCAGTCTGCGCAGCAAGGTAGCGTTTGGTCCAGCCGTCTACCTGCCTGCTTATGTAGCCATCCGGCTTTCCCAACTGGTCAAGGCCCGTCGTATGAATGTCAATAGCATGAAGGGCTACCAGATTGTCAACCAGCGATTCAGAAAGTCCCCGCATTGCATCCGGAGAAAAATTCATTTCCTTGATAAGCGATGGTCGAAGAATTATCCCCTTGAGCCGCTCCATGATGTAGAACGGTGCGCCGATGACATTGGCATCCTCACAAAACAGGATGGGGTTCGGGACCTTCGAATAATGTTGCCGAAGCAAGGATAATACCTTGAACTCCCGGCCCATGTCGTGTGCCGATTTGATAGCCGCACCAAAAGGAGGGCGCCTGAGAATGTATTCACGCTGATCCGTAATCAGGAGATAGGTGAGATTTGAGTATCCTCCAGGGAATTGTTTCTGTGAAACTACCCGACTGATTGAAGCATTTTGTTTTAGAAACCCATTCAGTTTCTCAAGGTCAATTTCTTCCCCTTTGCGCGTTTCTACAGGCTGATCAATGGTCATCCGCTGCTACTTCTTTTTCTTCAGATCAAGTCCATAACCTTTGAGAATATTGACAGCCATACTCTGCTTGTGAACTTCGTCAGCTCCATCATATATCCGGGCGCCGCGCTCATGCTGATATAATGTTGCGAGCATCGTTCCATCGGTTAGCCCCATCGCACCGTGAACCTGTATGGCCCGGTCTAGCACTTTTAACATCATGTTGGCGGTATAGAACTTAATCCCTGAAATTTGATGTCGTGCAGCTAGCGCGCCTTCACGGTCGATTGTTGTGGCGGTGCGCAATACCAACATTCGTGCAGCATCAATTTCCACACGGCTCTCGGCAATAAATCCCTGTATAAACTGCTTTTGTCCCAGCATCACACCGGTCTCGATTTCACGCGATACTGCCCGCTTGCACATGAGATCTAGCGCTTTCTCTGCGATACCGATCCAGCGCATGCAATGATGAATTCGCCCTGGGCCAAGCCGCTCTTGTGCAAGTTTGAATCCCATTCCTTCTTCGCTGATCAGGTTAGTGACCGGAACCCTGCAGTTTTCAAGCCGTATCTCAGAGTGACTAGCCCAGCCACCACCCGTTTCCCCAAACACCGGGATCTTGCGAACATGATTAAACCCTTTGGTTGGAAGCGGCACAAGAATCATGCTTGCTCGCAGATGAGGCGGTGCTTCTGGATTTGTGACAGCCATCACGATCGAGAACGATGCACCCTCCTCACTTGAAGTAAACCATTTGTGACCGTTGATCACGTAGTCATTTCCATCATGTACCGCTGTGGTTGCCAGACGGGTTGGATCGGAACCGGCAAGTTCAGGCTCGGTCATAGCGAAGCAACTCCGCGTTTTCCCTGTTAGGAGGGGGTGAAGATACTTCTCCTTTTGTTCTGCTGAACCAAATTTGCTGAGCAACTCCATGTTGCCAATATCCGGTGCCTGGCAATTGAATGTATAATGGCCATACAGCGGAGCCCGCGCGAGAATTTCGCTCAGTTGCCCAAACTCGCAGAGTGTGAGACCAAGACCACCTTCTGTTTTCGGAAGGTGCATGCCCCATAGACCCGAATTACGCACCAGTTCACGTTTTGTATCGAGCAAAGCATAGGTTTCTTTGGGTGTCCGCGCATGGTGTTGTGCTTCGAGCGGGATGAGCTCAGTCTCGACGAAAGCTTTTACTTTGGGAAGTAGTTCTTTCAGGCGTTCGGTAGCGAAGATGGGTTCCATGGGGAAGTAGGTTGAAAGTTGAAAGTCTAAGGTTTAAAGTTTAAAGTTCAAGGTTCAAAGTTCATGGTTCTGAGTTGGTGACCTTTGCATTTCGAACAACGAGCAACTACCAGCGAACAACTAAATTACTGTACCGCCGTCAGCATAGAACAATGTCCCGGTGCAATAGCCCGAAATATCCGATGAGAGGAAGAGGGCAAGTGCGGCAATTTCTTCCACTGTGCCCATGCGGCCCATAGGTACTTGTTTCATGAACCGCTTCAGCATTGATTCATCCTGCCAGATGGCTTGGGAGAATTTTGTCTTGATGAGACCAGGACAGATGGCGTTTACACGGATATTGTCTGGACCCCATTCTTTGGCCAAAACCTTGGTGAGCATGTTTAAGGCAGCTTTTGAAACGGAATACATTCCAAGACCTGGATCGGGCGTATCACCGGCGATGGAGCTCATGTTGATTACAGAGCCACCACCCCGGCTTTTCATTGCCGGGTAGGCGAACTTGGCAAGTTCGAATGGCGCCTTCACATTAATGCTCATGATCTTGTCATAAGCCCAGTCCTCGGTTTCCACGATCGGTCCGTACGAGGGATTGGATGCGGCATTGTTTACCAGGATGTCAAGCCCTCCATACTGTTGCACTGCTTTGTCGATCAAAGATTTGCAAAGGGTAGGGTCTCCAGTATTACCGGCCAAGGCCAGGCAGTCTCCGCCTGCAGAGCGTATCAGACTGGCCACTTTGTCAATTTCTTCTTGTTTCCGTGAGTTAATCACCACTTTGGCGCCATGCGCAGCAAGGGTGAGTGCAATGGCTTCACCGATCCCCTTACTGGCGCCAGTAATCAATGCAACTTTGTTCTTCAGGTCTTTCATGGGAGTTTGATTTTTAAGGACGCTTGTTCCGCTTACAACGACCAAACGACCAACGTTAAAAATATCCAGAAGTGGCTACAATTGCTATACAATTTTTGAGAATGATTGTACCTTGCTCGCAGCATGAATACTCGAATGAATAAATGGAGCACGGTCCTGTGTGCGGGGCTTTTGGTTGCGATTTTGTTTGGTTGTGGAAAGAAAGAAATTGTGTCAGAAACCACACCATCATCTTTGAATTGGAAGGCAATTGCCGATAAACTTGTTGAGCGCAGTGACCTGCAGCCAGGCCAACAGGTGTTGCTTGTGGCTGCACCGGGACGGTTCGATTCTCTGGTCGTAGCACTTGAGCATTCCATTATGCAAACCGGCGCCGCTTATCTGGGTGCCATCAGCATTGATTCCCTTAATCAGCCTGAATCCTGGACGACAGACTTTGTCAGAAGTGCGAAGGGAAAAGCAGTTGCCGATCTGGTTGCTCACTTTGGCGAAGTAGACTTGGGCATTATGCTGCCAGGGGCAAGCCCCGCGGACGCACCCTATGCCGCACTTCAGGAAATACTAAACATGGGCCACGGACGCACGATCCATTTTCACTGGAGTGGTTCTTACGATATCCTTGGACAACCACGGGAGATCGATGTAGCTACAGATCAGCTCTATCAACAGGTTCTTCTGGAAACAGACTATGATTCAATTTCATCAATTCAGCAAAGCTTTGAAGGTGCACTCAGGCATTTAGGCGCGGTACGTGTCACTACGCAGGCCGGCACAGACCTGACCTTCAGCATCGGCGATCGCCCGGTCACTAAGCAAGATGGCAATGCTTCATGGGCCCGCTTGCAGGGGGCACGTAATTTGATTGACCGGGAAGTCGAGCTTCCGGCAGGGGCCATCCGCGTAGCACCGCTGGAGGAAACCGTTGAGGGAAAGATTGCTTTTCCCGACGGCTTGTGGAATGACCAGAAGGTAGAGGGGCTGGTGCTCACTTTCTCAAAGGGTAGAGTTGTAGACATCGCCGCGATCGCGGGAAAGGAGGCGGTGAAAGCTGAACTAGACAAAGCCGGTGATGCAGGATACTCCTTCCGGGAACTTGCGGTCGGGTTCAATCCGTTGTTGGCCATTCCCAAAGTGAATCCGTTTATTCCTTATTATGGTTATGGTGCAGGAATTGTAAGACTCTCCCTTGGTGATAACACCGAATTGGGTGGTAACGTAAAGGGCGGATATGTGCGGTGGAACTTCTTCATTGACGCAACGCTCACGGTTGGAAACGAGATATGGATCAAAGACGGAACACGCATAAAGTAATTGCCAAGATGAATATGACTAAGTGTATCATTATTCTGTTGGTCTTGCTGGATGTGGTCGCATTTGGGCAGAAGCAGCGTGCCGTTGTGCCTGAGGTTTACTATCCGGGTATTGATGCGGAGTGGAAAATGAAAACTCCTGCGGAAGCCGGGATGAATGCCGACAAGCTGAAAGAAGCTATCGCTTATTGCATCAGCCAGGAGACGCCCAATCCAAGGAGTATGGAGCAGTCACACTACCAGACCTTTGGACGCGAACCATTTGGCACGGCTATTGGGCCCTTCAAGGACCGCGGGGATGTGACTGGGGTCATTCTTTACAAAGGATATATTGTTGCGGAGTGGGGTGAACCATTTCGCGTTGACATGAGTCATAGTGTCACAAAAAGTTTTTTGTCTACGGTAATTGGTTTGGCGGTCGATAAAGGAATGATTCGAAGTATAAACGACACTGTATGGAAATATGTACCTCCAATTCTCCCATATAACTCAATCGTTATCGCCGACAAGGCGGCACACTTTAGTGAGCCGCAGATGCTTACGCCCTTCGAAACGCCTCACAACCGAAAGATCACCTGGGATCATTTGCTGCGGCAGGTGAGTGACTGGGAAGGGACGCTGTGGGGCAAGCCCGAATGGGCTGATCGCCCAGCACCTCTGCCGGCTGATTGGATTAATCGGTCGCGCGTTGAGCCGGGCAGTACATTTGAATACAATGACGTGCGTGTAAATGTTCTTTCTCTTGCCGGGCTTTCGGTTTGGCGAAAGCCATTGCCGCAAGTGTTGAAAGAGCACATCATGGACCCCATGCAGGCGTCTAATACATGGCGGTGGTATGGTTACGAAAATTCGTACGTAGTGCTTGATGGACAAATTGTCCAGTCGGTAAGTGGGGGAGGTCATTGGGGCGGAGGTATGTTTATCAATGCCCGAGACATGGCAAGGTTCGGATACCTTACATTGCGCAAAGGGAAATGGAAAAACCAACAGCTGATTTCTGAATCATGGGTGAAGCTGGCAACTACGCCGACACCAGCACAACCTACTTACGGGTTCATGAACTGGTATCTTAATACAGATAAAAAGTTGTTGCCATCAGCGCCGGCTTCAGCTTTCTACCACCTGGGCAATGGCACGAATATGATTTATGTTGATCCTGAAAACGAGCTCGTGATTGTAGCCCGATGGATAAAATCATCTGCCATGGATGGGCTTGTGGAGAAGGTGCTGGCTGCGAAACAGTAGTAATGAAAATATCGAATATTGAATCTCCAACATTCAACATTCAACATTTAATATTTAATATTTCCTTACCCTCCTTATGACCAACGAAGAGTTCCGCAGTCACGCGCACCAACTGGTTGATTGGATGGCCGACTACCTGGGATCGGTCGGCACGTATCCTGTCAAGCCGACCATCCAGCCTGGCGAAATTAAGAAGCAACTGCCGATGCATGCTCCCGATTCGGGAGAATCCTTTGAGGCAATTTTTAAGGACTTCAAAGATGTAATTGTTCCTGGCATGACGCACTGGCAACATCCACAGTTCTATGCGTACTTTCCGTCTGGCTCGAGTGAGCCATCCATCCTCGGTGAGATGCTAGCCACCACCATGGGCGCTCAATGTATGATATGGCTGACATCGCCCGCTGCGGAAGAGTTGGAAGACCGTATGATGGACTGGCTGCGTGAAGCCATCGCACTCCCGCCTGGATTTACAGGTGTAATCCAAGACAGCAGTTCATCCTCGACGCTGGTGGCCATGCTCACGGCGCGGGAGTGGAAATCGAAGTTTGCCATCAACCAGAAAGGGTTCACCGGCAAAGAGAAGTTCCGTATTTACACTTCCGCACAAGCCCACTCATCGGTGGACAAAGGTGTTAGAATTGGAGGGTTTGGGATTGACAACCTGATAAAGATTGAGACCGACGCCAACTATGCCATGGTTCCCGAAGCACTTGAGGCGGCAATCATCCGGGATAAGCAGGATGGGTTTATGCCCCTGTGTGTGGTGTCAACGATTGGCACAACCAGTTCAACGGCCATCGATCCGATTGATATAATCGGTTCCATTTCTCAAAAGCACGGCTGCTGGCATCACATTGACGCATCCTATGCCGGAAGCGCGTTGCTGCTGCCCGAGCTCAGGTGGATGAGTAAAGGTGTGGAGAAGTGCGACAGCTTTGTCTTCAACCCGCACAAATGGATGTTCACTAACTTTGACTGCTCCGCCTATTTTGTAAAAGACAAGGAAGCGCTGGTGAATACTTTCAGTATCATGCCAGAGTACCTCAAGACACCTGAGGATAAGTTGGTGAATAACTACCGTGACTGGGGAATACCGTTAGGTCGGAGATTTCGTGCCCTGAAGCTTTGGTTCGTGATCCGCACGTATGGCATCGAAGGTATGCGGCAGCGCCTGCGCGATCATATTGCGTATGGAGAGTGGGTGAAAGAGCAGGTGGAGACAACTCCTGGATTTGAATTGATGGCGCCGGTTCCCTTGAATCTTGTTTGCTTCCGGATTCATCCAGAAGGTGTGGATGATGAAGTGAAGCTCGATGCGCTCAATGCCGAACTAATTCAACAGCTCAATGCCAGCGGGAAGATTCTCCTGACTCAAACCCGACTTGATAACAAGTTTGTGATACGGTTTGTGGCGGGACAAACACATGCAACAATTGAAACGGTTAAGAAGGGGTGGATGATTTTGAAAGAGTATGCCGGGGAGGTAGAGAGGATAAATGAATATTGAATATCCAATATCCAATATCCAATATTAAAGTGGCTATTTGAGGCGAAGATTTTTTGTTGCCGTTTGGATACTTTTGGAAATGATGGCGATAAGTTCACTGCATTCCTGGTGGGCTTGATGATCAAGGGGGACTTTGGACGCCCGCGTGAGTATCTTAAGATTGACAGACGATTCCCTAAGTTCTTTGAGATTGATCTTTAGTTTATGAATGAAGTCCTTTCTTGACTCAGCTCCCATGGCCTCCGCGTAGTGCAATGCTGGGGACGTCCCGGATCGAAGCAGTTGACCTCCAAGGTGCTGGGAAATTCGGGATGAATCCAACTCGGACACAACACTAATGATAATGAGAGCAAATTCTATGAAGCGATCCTGGAGGTTATACGCTACGTTTTTACCTTGCTGTTGTGCCATGACTTGAATTACGGCGGCAAAATTCAGAAGTCCAACAATAGGGCTGACGGTTTTCCTTACAATCGTAAAATCTTGAATATCGAAGCTTCACCTACTTCAATATTCAAGATTCAATATTGGATATTCAATATTTCCTGCCGCAAGATGGAATGATAGCAACTTTCGCTAGTACTTAGCAGGTTCTCCTTTCTTCGGCGTGGTCTTGATGATAAACTGACGAATATCTTCATTCGCCGTCACAAGATCTTCTGCGCGAAGGTACATCATGTGGCCGCTGCGATAGCCTTTGAAGCTAAACCGATCTTTCATCTTTCCACTTGGATCAATCTGCCACATCGTGTACTTGGCATTGAAGTACTGCGTTGCACCATCGTAATAACCACTCTGAAACATCACGTTGAGATAAGGATTCTCCGCCATGGCCAGACGAAGGTTTCGGCCTGTGTTATCATTTTCGTTGTTCCAGGGAGAAACAGGGCCAAACATATTATACTTCACATCGGTCTTGTATTTGAGGACTTCCCTCATGTAGTAATTGATTGCCGGAGTGAACGAATGTAGCCAGGAAGTAAGTTCTGCCGAATAGTCTGGAGCAACGCCGACTTCCTTCGCATCAATTCCTTTGTAACGGGAATCAAGCCGTCCAATCGTGTAGCCACCCTTTTCTCGCAGCAGTTCCTTCCAGAAGAACTGGGCGGGAACGTCCAGGTTCTGCTGAAGAATTACTTTTTCGGAGAGACCTGAATACCGAGCCATTTTTGAAGCGAGCTCCTTTTTCTTTGCTTCGGTGATAAAGCCACCGCGCGAAAGTCCAGGGATCAGTTCGTTAAGTGTGAATTCCTCTACTTCTGGGAGCATGTCAGTAAGGTCTTTTGCTTGCAGATCGGGAGGTAGCATCTTGTGGTACCAGGCTGCAGCCGCGAAATAAGGAAGATTGACAGCCGCATCTACCGGGCCTCCTCGTTCAATGCCCAGGTCGGTCGGAGAGACCAGGATTACGCCATTCAGGTACATCCAGTGAGCGTTCTGCAGCTCGAGTGCCAGCCCGGATACGCGCGTCGTTCCATAGCTTTCTCCAATGAGGTACTTGGCAGAAGTCCATCTGCCTTTGCGAGAAACGAAATTTGTAAGCCATTCGCCCAGGTACTTTATGTCGGCGTTTACGCCAAAGAACTTCTCCTTTGGAGTATCCTTGATCAGTATCCTGGAGTAACCGGTGTTGACTGGATTCACATAGACAATGTCTGCAACATCCAGAATGGAGTAGGGGTTCTCCTTGATTCCATAGGGCTGAACCGGATACCCTTCGCTGTCGATTTCCAGAATGCGCGGACCGGTATAAGCAATGTGCATCCATACCGAAGCGGAGCCTGGTCCACCGTTGAATGAAATTACAAGTGGGCGCGAGGCCTTGTTTGTGACATCGGTACGCTCGTAGTAAGTAAATTCCAACGCTGCGATAGCTTTTCCGTCCTCATCCCACACTGGCTGGGTGCCAGTCGCAACGGAATACGGGAAACGCTTTCCCTTGACCGTCACTTCACCTGTCGTGGTGATGGTGGAATCGGCAGCAAGTTTGCGAGTCTTCTGCGCTGTCGAAGGGATAAATGCAAAGAGGGAAAGAAATGCAATTGCGAGAATATTTTTCATATCATAGTTGGATTTAAAAAAGAGTGGGAAGGGTTGCCACAGATTACACTGATAAGCACAGATAAATACATCAAATTACCAAACTGACTACGCGAAGGGTTGATCAACGGCAGGACTCTGTTGACTAAACCACTTCACGCCTTCTTCGGTCATATAGGCACAGTCTTCAAGGCGAATGCCGAATTCACCATAGATGGAAATATTGGGTTCAATGCTAAAGCACATGCCTACCTGCAGCGGCGTCTTGTTTCCGAACACCATGTTGCCCCACTCATGACCATCCATGCCAATGCCGTGTCCGGTGCGGTGGGGAAGACCCGGCACTTTGTAGCCTGGGCCAAATCCGGCATCTGTAACAACTTTACGTGCAGCGATATCAACATTCTCGCACGGATCACCAAGTATAGCTGCAGCAAACCCAGCTGATTGGGCAGCCTTTTCTACGTCCCAGACTTCGCGCTGTCGTTTCGTAGGCTCTCCAAAAACAATGGTTCGCGTTATGTCTGAACCGTAGCCACCTACACTGCAGCCGCCGTCCATTAGAACAATATCACCACCATGGAGCGTCTGGGGTGCAGCGCTTCCATGGGGAAATGCTGAAGCGGCACCAAATGAGGCAAATGCACCCCCGCGTGCGCCCAGCCTCCGGTGTGCATCACCGATGATACCAGAAAACTCACCCGGCGACATGCCTTCTTTCAAGAAAGGTATGGCGGCTTTATAGGAAGCGATCGTGATGTCGTTTGCTTTCTGCATTAATGCCAGTTCGGCTGGACTCTTTATTAGTCGACAATTCATGGTAACGGGATCTGCGCTCTGGTAATCCAGGGTGCTGGCTTCTTTGCGAATACCATCATAAAGAAAGAACCGGACTCGCTCTTCCATCCCGATGCGGCCTGTTTTGATGCCCCAATCAGCGAAGATTCCAGCCACAACCTTGTATGGACTCTCATGTTCTTCCCATACGCGCACCTCCCCGTTGATCGTCATGAGTTCAAGCACGCGCGCTTCTTCAAAGTGTGGACTAACATATTTTACTTCTCCTTTGGCTGGAATGATGGCGGCCATCATACGTTCGCTGGTGCCCCAGTCAATACCGGTGAAGTATTTCATACTCGTGCCACCGTCAAGAAAAATGGCGTCGATCTTGTTCTCGGTCATCAGGCGTTGCGCCTTCTCGATTCGCGTTTTCCGCTCCTCTACCGTTATCTGCTTAATGTCATCGGTCATCGACTTGAGCGCATCGAGTGGGGATTTCTCCGCTTCCTTGGCGGCGGGGTTTGCGCAACTGGAAAGTCCTGACAATACGGTGGCAGAGCCGGCAGTAACTGCTGAGGTTCGGATAAAATCACGTCGTTTCATGGAGTTGGGTTTTGATGGGTAATGTAGCAAACTTAGGGTTTTGAGTATCCATTGCATGATTGATTTACATGGATGGTTTGAAATGAATCGCCACAGATTCCTCAGATTATCACAGATTGGTGCCGATGGAATACTTTGCCCTGAATTCCAGGAAATTTTCACCTACTTTAAGAGTCCAAATATTAATCTACTATGAAAAGAATAGCAGTTTTTCTTTCAGCTCTTACGCTGGCTTTTAATAGCATGTCGCAAGGCTTTAACATGGGTGCCGTGAAGAGTGCGCCATTCCCCAATGAACTCACCGCCGCTTCACAGGGCTCCCGGATTGCATGGGCATTTAATGAAGAAGGCAAGCGCAACGTCTATGTTGCCGAAGGTCCGGACTTCAAACCGCGAAAGCTAACTAACTACACGTTGGATGACGGCCAGGAAATCACAAGCCTGAGTATTTCCAACGATGGAAAATGGGTCGTCTTTGCCCGCGGCGGAGATCATGGCTCCAACTGGGAGGATGGGCTGCCAGTCAATCCTGGGTTTACACCGGTTCCATATAAAGTTCAGGTGTTAAGCGTGCCCTTCGCTGGCGGGGATGTCAAGTCCTTGTCAGAGGGCGACTTCCCGATCATCTCGCCGAAAGGAACAGAGGTGACCTTTATCAAAAGCAATCAGGCGTGGACGGTACCGGTCGATGGCTCTTCAGCCGCAAAGAACCTATTCACAACGCGTGGCTCAATCGAATCGGCTGAATGGTCTGCCGACGGTTCGCGATTGGTATTCTCCGTCAACAGGGGAGACCATTCCTTTGTGGGGGTTTACACAAATGCCGAAACGCCCATTCAGTGGATCGCACCGAATTTCAATCACGATACATCACCCCGCTGGTCACCTGATGGAACCCGTGTAACCTTTATCCGAACCCCGGGCAACGGTGGCGCGCCTGACTCCGTCCTCACACAGCGTCATCGTCCCTGGTCTATCTGGATGGCAGACGTAAAATCCGGCAAGGCGACACAACTCTGGAAAGCGCCAACCACATTGAAGGGATCCTATCCTACAACGCAAGGGACTACCAATCTTAACTGGGGGGCTGGGGAACGTATCACGTTTTTGTCCTATCAGGACGGGTGGCCCCATTTGTATTCCATCTCATCCCAGGGAGGTAGCCCGCTTCTATTGACACCCGGTTCCTTCATGGCTGAATACATCCGCCTCAGTGCCGATGGAAAGTGGTTGGTCTTCTGCGCGAATACCGGCCCCGACAAACTTGACCTTGACCGTCGCCACGTGGTCCGCGTCCCGGTAGACAAAGCAGCGATGGAAGTGCTGACGCCTGGAGCCGGAAACGAGTGGACTCCGGTCGTGACCGGCGATGGTTCGACTATGGTTTATATCAGCGCTACCGCCCAGCGTCCACCCCTTCCTACGGTGATGAACCTTGCATCCAAGCAAGCAAAGATCCTGGGTCAAGAATTGGTACCCGCCGGATTTCCCGAGAAGAGCCTGGTTACTCCGAAGAAGGTTACGTTCAAGTCATCCGATGGTGTGCTGGTTCACGCAGACTTGTTTGAACCTGTAGGCGGCGCAGCCAAGAAGCCCGCCATCATTTACATCCATGGTGGCCCGCCCCGTCAGATGCTGTTGGGCTGGCACTATTCGGATTATTATTCCAACGCTTATGCGTCCAATCAGTACCTGGCAAATCTTGGGTTCGTCGTTCTTGCGGTAAACTACCGTCTCGGTATTGGCTATGGCTTTGACTTCCATCAGCCGGCCAATGCGGGTACGAATGGAGCGTCCGAGTATCTCGATATCAAGGCTGCTGGAGAATGGTTAGCGCAGCAAACCAATGTCGATGCGTCGAAGATTGGTACCTATGGCGGATCGTATGGAGGCTACCTGGTGGCGATGGCGTTGGGCAAGGATTCCAAGCTTTTTGCCGCCGGCGTTGACATTCACGGCGTACATGACCGAACCATAGAAAGAACGCGCAACATGGTGGCACCCGACAAATTTGAACGCGCCCCCGACGCAGACAAAGCGCTGCAAGTAGGGTGGGCGTCCTCACCGACAGCCTATGTGAGCACGTGGACTTCTCCCGTGTTGATGATTCATGGCGATGATGACCGTAACGTTAGGTTCAATCAGAGCACAGACCTGGTGCGCCGCCTGGACAAGAAGGGAGTAGAGGTGGAAACTTTGGTTATTGTTGATGACACGCACCATTGGATGAAGCATGCTAATGCGCTGACCGTCTATTCGGCCACGGCAGACTACTTCCTCAAGAAATTCATGAAGAAGTAATGCCTGAGAAGAAGATATTAATTACGGTTTCAAAGACGATCGGCAAAGTCTCAGGGAAAGTCAATGCGGCCAAAAAGGCAAAATATGTGCTCGTGCTGGGCCATGGCGCTGGCGCGGGCATGGATCATCCATTCATGAAGGCCTTGGCGCTGGAATTGGAAAAGCTGAACGTAACTACCGTCCGATACAATTTTCCATACATGGAGAACAAGAAAGGCAGGCCCGATTCTCCTGTAGTGGCAACAGCGACAGTAGCGGCAGTTGTTCAAAAGGTGCAGACCCTTTTTCCAAAGCTTCCGCTTTTTGTCAGCGGAAAATCCTTTGGGGGAAGAATGACGTCGCAGTGGGTATCGGCTGAGAAGCCAGTAGGTGTGAACGGCATTGCTTTTTATGGATTTCCATTGCATCGACCTGGTGCACCGTCGGATGAACGAGCTGAACATTTATATAAGATTGCAGTTCCCTTGCTTTTTCTTTCCGGAACAAAAGATACGCTTGCTGATCTTGACCTGTTAAAGGGGGTTTGCAAAAAACTCAAGCAGTCGACGCTGGTCACCTTTGAGAAGGCAGACCATAGTTTCAAGGCAGGGAAAGAGAACCTGGTGCCGAAATTGGCAGCAGTCACGGTGGGGTGGATGGAGTCAATTTGAGAATTTGGGATTGAATTGATTTGGGAATTTGCGAATAGGGTGGATGAGAAAATTTGAATAATGAAGATACGAAACTTTGAAGGTAGGATATTGAATGCAAGGATCTACATCCTCAAATTCCCAAATCCCCAAATTCTCAAATTGATTTGGTTCTTACCCATCCTTGCAGGGTGCAATCTTTCAAGTAATACAAGCTCAGATGAGACTGCAATTCGTTTGGTGCGGGAGACCAGCAATGCCGCTATTGCTGCGCACGACACAACTTCCTTGGGGACGACACTTGCGCCTGATTATCATGTAGTCACTTCGAGAAATTCGGAATCATCAGGGCGCCAGGCAATGCTTCTCCGGTTTGCGGCAGACGCTGCAGACGTAATTTATGTGCGGACCCCCGATGTTATCCGCGTATTTCCGGAATGGAAAATGGCCAGCGAAACGGGAACCTGGGTGGGGCGCTGGAGTGTGGGCGATGACAAAATAGGACTTTCAGGAACTTATTTTGCCAAATGGCATAGAGTGGATGGGTCCTGGTTAATCCGAGCGGAGATTTTTGTACCACTAAAGTGTACAGGCGGGAAGTATTGTGATCAGGGGCCGATCTAGTTTGAAAGGGTGGGACTTGATTTAAGGGCATCTCTAAAAACCTTGCCCTTGACTACCTCATCCTTTATCCTTCTCCAAAAAGAGAAGGTCAAGCTGAGTTTTTAGAGATGCCCTTAATTGATCTCTGCATCAGCCTCCATCTCCACCAGGTAGCTATCCCCAATCAAATCAGCGCGTACCATCGTATTGGCAGGTTGAATATCTTTAAAACGTTCGCCATGGGCACGGGCAACAACTTCCCAATCTGAAAGGTTTTTGATGAAGATCCTGGTGCGGACCACGTCCTCAAGCTTTCCGCCCAGGGATTGGATGGCGCCCTCAAGCTTGTCGATGATGAAGTGTGTCTGTGCTGCCGGATCGGATCCTCCGATGTCCAGCATCCCGTGTGTTGCCGTCGTTCCTGAAACACTTATTCGGTTTCCTTTGCGTACTCCTCGACTAAACCCAGCCAGGTCTTCCCATACCGTGCCGCTAAGTGCCTTGGATCGGCCATCTGCACCTTTGCGTACCGGGTATGGAGATGGCATCGTTTCAAGGTGATGACTGAGATCGCCAGAGGCGGTAAGGAAGGGTGGTTTGCGGTATTCATCACCACAGTCACCGGGAATTGAAGTCAATTGATCTAATCCGTTCTTAATGGCCGCAATGTCCGCCTTGTTCAGTTTAAGTTTGAAGAGCGCAACATTGTCGTTGACGTGCTGGCTTTGGCCAAGTCTTGCACCAATAATGACAGCACCTACTGCAGGCTGATCCAGAATATATCGTGATGCTACATTGGCGATAGTCGATTGATTCCGTTTGGCTACGCCATCCAGGACGGACAATAGATTTTGAAATACAGCCCATCCTCCAGCGGTATCGATGAAGCGTTTGTATTTCATTTCTGACCAGGTGTTAAGTGCAGCACCGGTCGGTTCCGGTTTGCTCAGCCATTTTTCCGAAAGGAAACCTCCCGCCAGGGTACCAAAGGCGAGGAGATGGATGTTGTGCTCCACACATAGGCCGGTCATTGGCCCAGAGGCTCGTTGGTCAAGTAGCGAGAAGCATACCTGATTGGTAACAACTGGAATACCGCTGTTCAGCACAATCCGCAAATGCGCGGTGTCAAAATTGGTGAGCCCCAGTTCAGCGATAAGTCCTTCCTTCCTAAATTCTGATAAGAAGAACAAACAATCCAGCCACCGCGGGTCGGCGTAATTCCAGGCGTGAAACTGCATCAAGTCGACGCGTTCTGACCGGAGCCTTGTCAGCGCCTTTTCAACAGCCGACCTAACGATATCACGTGTAACCGGACCGGGAGTAGGAACCCATTTGGTAAGAAGTTGGACTGGAGTTTTTGTGACCTGCTTCTTGAAAGTCCCGGCAACAAGCTCTGCGGAGCCGTAGTGGTCGGCCATGTCGAATGTTGTCAATCCCGCCTCGGCATAAGCTTGCATCGAATTGGCAGTCTCCGCTATGTCAATCGCACGACCGTCCCGTTCCATATCGGCTATCTGCCAGAGCCCGGTGACGACACGCGAAATTGTAAGACGCGGAGCAAGTTCTATTCGTTCGGTATCCATTCGGTAAAATTACTCAGGAGGGAGGGTTGAAAATAGTTTGTGCTCGTCAATTCCGCGGGAGCGCAGCCTGTTACGTTCACGGAGATAGATCGTTGTACCAATTGCCATTACAATAAGCCAAACAGGGGTGGAATGGAAATACCAGGCAGTGACATCTGCCGTCAGGTCTTTAATCAGGTGGATAGTTAGGAATCCGAAAAGTATAACTACACCGGCCCATGCCAGAACCAATTGCCTGGGCCGGGACTGTACTACCTTTATCTCAGCTGCGATGCCTGGATTCCGTGAAGGCAATGTGATCAAGGCGAGGCACATGAACAGAAAGTTTACCAGCATGGACGTGACCATAATGTCAATCCCAAGAAAGAAGTCACCGGCGAAATGACTACCAAGAATGCCGATGCTAGCCACCAAGCCGCTAAGCACAATGGCTACATGCGGCGTCTTGAAAGTGGTATGCACCCGTGTGACTTGTTTTGGAAAAATACCGTCCTCTGCCCAGGCGAACATGAGCCTGGAAACTGACAGTAACATGGCAGGCAGATCATTGGTCAGCGCGACTGCCGCCCCCGCTACTATAGCAACAGTCCACTCTGGACTTAACAGCAGGCTCATGAGCCCGGGAGCGGTGACATCGGTAATTTGTGCTTGCTGTGCCACGAACTGCCACGGCACTGCATGGTAGACTGCTCCGGAGAAGAGCATGTAGAAAGTTCCGACAGTTCCTACAGCGATGGCTATGGCCAGTGGTAAGCTGCGGCCCGGATTCTTTGCTTCCCCACCGGCTTGTGCGATACTGTCGAAGCCAATGAAACTGGAGAAGAGCACAGCAGCGGCAGAAAGAAAGGTCATGAGGTTGAAGCTACTGCTGGTGGCTGGGATGGTTTGATTTTGTTTCAGTAGAAGCGCGGCGGAAAAGGCATCTGAGTCTGATGTAAATCCAACAACAATGACAATCGCGCCTAGCCCGAACATGAGGTACATCAAGGGGATTATTGTGCGTTCGTATAGCGTCAAGCCCCGGATGTTGACCCAAACAAAAAACCAAAGAATCGTCAAGGATAATCCCACGCGAACGAACCCAAGTTCAAGCCATTGCGCTGTGGCCGGATACCCGAGGGTAAGGGCAATGTCGCGGATGAAGGGTACGATCACATAAGAAACTACGCCGATGGCGATAGAGAGCCCGAACCATTGTGAGAAGCTTGCTACAAAACCCAGGTAGGGATGGAGACCCCGACTGGCATAGATGTAACTGCCGCCGGCACGTGGCATGGCGGACGCGAGGATAGCGTATGCAAAGGCCGCGAGGATTGCAGGCACAGCGGCAAATAAAAATGCCGGTAGTACATATGGGCCGATGCCCGGTACGTTTCGCTGGATCATAAATGGAACCACGTATATGGACGCTCCCAGCATCGAACATATCCCTGTGGCTGCTAAGCCAAGTAAACTCATCTGCCTGGACAATCCGCTGGCTTGGGGTTTTACTGAAGGATCTTGCGTGTTCATTTCTGCGGACCAAGGTGAGAAAAAGGGAGAATTCAACCTCAACCATTCAACACTTTTTGAGGGATGAATTGCTGTTTACAGAATGTCAACTATCTTGGCACTGTGAAATATCTTTCCCTTTCCTTGATTTGTTTGGCACTATCATCTTGCGCAACAGTAAGCAGCCTTACCGAGTCCCAGTTGACTACCGGTGCTTACGATTTCCGGCCTGCTGACGCACAGTCAAAGGAGTTTACCAAGGTGTACGTCAGTACCAGGGATTCAGTGTCCATTATTCCGCTCGACAAGGAGGGGAACGGACTTCAGCCGATCGGCCCTGCGCCAGGGCAAGTATTTAGAAAGCCAAGTTTTGACATCGACGTATTGGTAGTATTATTCAAATACCGACCGAGCTCTTTTGGGTTTCCAAGTCAACTGACAGCCGATTTCAACGGTAATGTGTTTTTGGGCTATCGGTTGGACCATTATGCCATTGAGGATAAGAAGACGCCGGCAGGCCGTTTGCGCCGGGTTAGGCAACGAGCCTTTGCAATAGGTGGATTTGCCGGTCTCGGTACTTCCTTCATAAGTCCCTGGACCACAAATTATCGGACAACGGACGAATATAACGGCTTTGTCTTAAACCATGGGATATCAGCCATGGTTGGGATAAAAAGCCTGACGTTTGGCGTGGCTGTTGGTTGGGATTACTTGACGGACAGGGATAAGGACATTTGGATTTACCAGAATACACCATGGTATGGAGCGACATTGAGCTTGAATTTGAACTGAGTCTGTCTTATAAACCGTTATATTCACGCCCGATAATGCACCGAAGACTTTTATGATAGCAGTTCTGAAAGAGAAAAAAGAGGGAGTGTTTGAGTGGATCGATGTGACGAACCCGGTTAAAGGTGAACTCAATGAGGTGGCTCAAAAATATGGGTTAAGTACAGCCTTGGTCGAGGACTGCCTTCAACCGGACCATTTGCCCAAACTTGAGGCCGTAGGCGAAAATCAGTTTGTCATCCTTCGGGCATTTAACATGAATGCATCCGAGGAAGCGGATACCATCCAGGAGGTGACTGACAAGATAGCGGTGTTTCTGGGTCCCGATTTCATATTAACCGTTCACCGCCCAACATTTGATTTTCTCGGAAAAATCAAGACTGAATTTATCGATACGGACAAATGCCCGACACCCTATCATGTGCTTTTCCGGATATTTTCTCATGTGGTCTCCACCTACGATGCACCCTTGGCAGGTTTGGTCCGTGAAATTGATTTGTATGAGCCGAGGATATTTCTTCAGAAGAAGACACCTGATTTGCTAAAGAACCTGTATTACATGAAGCGAAGAGCAACGGTGATGGATCATATCCTGGAGTTGTCGAAATCCATTCATGAGAATATGAAAGGCAAAGTCGCCACCCAGCATTTCAATCACCTCAAGGATGAATTCGTTCGATTGCAGACCAGCACCAGGCAGATTGTAGATAGTGTGAGCAACTTGCTGAATATTTATATATCACTTTCCACCCAGCGTACCAGCGAAGTGATGCGTGTGTTGACGGTCTTTTCCGTCTTCTTTATGCCCCTTACTTTTATCGTAGGTATTTACGGGATGAACTTTGATGTCATGCCAGAACTCAGGTGGGAATTCGGCTACTTCTATGCCGTCTTGTTCATGGTCTTAGTGACGCTTACTATCTACCTTTGGTTTCGGCGTAAGGGGTGGATGTGACCACGTGCCGCGTGGATTCGGATTTTTTTCTTTTCAAATCGTTAACTTGATCCAATGAATACCCTAGATACCCTGGCGGAATTCAGAACAATGCCTGAAGTGCGGGAAGCGCTTTCCCGGTTTGGAACATCGAAAACATTTGCCGAGGGTAAGGTCATTCTGGATGAGAATTCCTACATCAAGGCGATACCGATTGTAATGAAAGGGAGTGTGCGCGTCATGCGACGTGATGATGAGGGTAAAGAAATCCTTCTGTATTACATCCGCTCAGGTGAAAGTTGCATCATGTCGTTCCTGGGTGGTATCCATAATGACACGAGCAAAGTTGTGGCGGTTGCCGAGGAGGAAACAGAGATTCTTTTTCTTCCTATCGATAAAGTAACAGCCCTCATCAAAGAAAACCCTGAGTGGCTGAATTACATCTTTCGCCTTTATCACAAACGCTTCGAAGAGCTTCTGGACGTCGTCAATGCCGTCGCCTTCAAGAAAATGGACGAGCGGCTGCTGACTTTTATCCAAAAGAAGTGTGATATCGCAGGTAGCCGAACGCTTGTTGTAACACATGAGCAACTGGCCAGCGAGCTGGGAACAGCCCGTGTTGTCGTTTCCAGGTTATTAAAGCAGATGGAGGTAGCCGGGCTGGTGCAACTGGGGCGAAATAAGATTATGCTTATGTAACAATAGTAGCAGTGGAACGCATTCTTGTTAAGCTATGTTTACTGTATTATGAAGTTGCAAACTAAAATCTAACTATATGAAAGCAAACATGGGTACTGTTGACAAGGGCGTCCGCATCCTGGCGGCTGTTGTTATTGTAGCGCTTTATTTCGGTAACCTGATTTCAGGTACCGTTGCGATTGTACTACTCGTTTTCGCAGGAGTATTCATTGCAACCAGCCTGGTAAGTTTCTGCCCGCTTTACCTGCCTTTTGGCTTGTCAACGCGCCCCAAGGAAACAAAACCGGAATAATTTCCTCCTCGTGTAACAAAAGTTGCGGTGTATAACTATACACCTGACTACTTTTGTGCCCTTATAAAACAACGATATGATCCTTGATTATCTTCTAAAAAACAAAGGTGCTGTCATAGGTGTTCTGGTCGGAGCCGTAGGCGGTTATCTGTACTACCATTTTATTGGCTGCACATCGGGGACATGTGCGATCACTTCTCAACCTGTCAACAGTACACTGTACGGAGCCATGATGGGTGGTCTCTTGTTCAGCACATTCAAAAAGGAGAATGTCAATACAAAACATAATCATTCGAATGAAAATTGAATTCAAGACCGTCGTTGACGTGCGCTCACACAGTGAGTATATGAGCGGGCATGTCCGCGGAAGCGTTAATATCCCATTGCACGAAATTCAGCAACGACTGGAGGAGGTGAAGCAGCTGCAACAGCCGCTTATTCTGTGTTGCGCCAGTGGCGGGCGCAGTGGGCAAGCCGCCGCCTTTCTTACCCAACTTGGCATTGCCTGTGAGAACGGCGGCAGTTGGTTTAATGTGGAACCCGCTTCTTCGTCTTCCAACTAACACAAATATGATTCAATCAATCATGAACTTCCTTGGGTTTGGACCCAAGGTAGATTACAAACAACTTGTACAAACTGGCGCTACCATTGTAGATGTGCGCACGAAAGGGGAGTATGAAAGTGGCCATGTAAAGGGGTCGGTAAATATTCCGCTGGGAAGCTTGCCCAACGGCTACAGCCGAATTCGTAAAGACAAGGCAGTGATTACCTGCTGTGCCTCTGGCATGCGCAGCGGCCAGGCCAAGAGTTTCCTGAAAAGCCATGGATACACAGAAGTTCACAACGGCGGAGGCTGGTCGAGCCTGGAACAAAGGCTGAAGTAATTTTGGGGTGCTGGTTTGTTAATGGGTGCTCAATCGCCCCGAATCAGCACTTCTAAATTTTACATTCATTATTTTGCATTTTACATTCTTGAGTTCTCCTTTGTGTAACGACTTTGCCAGCGTTGGCCTTCCGGTTGATAAATTCGTGGCGGCCCTGCCCGTGATGTGCGGAGGCTAGGCGTGCTGTACCAACAAATGCACTTAGGTGGCGATTCCTTACTTTGCTCGCAATGACTGGGTTTGTTGCGGACTTTGTGCTTCGCTTGGCATTACGGCTTTTATTCTGATAGCGGGTCGGGCACCACTCGTGGGTGCTCCACCGATTACTACTTACCAATTACTTCTTATCAGGGGATTCCTCGCTGCGTTCGGAAACGCCGCACGGTGTCCCCTCACTATTTAGCCTTTGACGGATGGGCGCGACGTCTATAGCGGAAGTGGTGCAGATTCTGGCAAAATTGGGCCGGATTGGAAATTGGTTGCTGACGGGATATTGAATATCTTTTCTGGATCAACTGAAATTAGTCTTTATCAAATCGTTAACTTTGGAGAGCCAATTCTTAGAATTTATGGACATTAATGCAGAAAGATCGCTGATTATTAAAGAGTTGAAACAGGTTGAAGACATCTCTCTTTTAAGGGCGCTGAAACACATGCTTCATTACGGGTTAAAAAATGATGGACGCATTAGTATTGAGCAATACAATCGTGAGTTAGACGAAGCAGAAGCCAGGGTGGCACGTGGAGAATTTTTTACTCACGAGAAAGTAAAGAAGATGACCAAGGAATGGTAAGGAAGACCAAATCTGTTGTAGTGTGGGATAAGCCAGCTTACGCCTCATTACAGCAAGCTTATAATTACATCAAAGAAGATTCCCTGTCAAATGCGGAGAAGGTTCGGGAAGGAATTTTAAAGATCGTCGATGGTTTGCCTGACCATCCTGAGAAGCATCCACCAGACAACTGCAAGAAGAGCAACAAGGGAAACTATCGTGCCTTTGAAAAATACTCCTTGCGGGTTGCTTACAAAATCGCAGAGAAAGAGATTATCATACTTCGCATCCGTCATGTGAAGCAGGAACCGAAGGAATATTGATTCCACGCAAGCCAGTCGCACACCTCGACCCTTCTGCATTTTTCATTTTACATTCTTGTATTGCTCTTTTTGCGATTACCATAGAAGACGATGGACGAGGTGTGATCAAAACCGCAAAACCTGCCTGCCGGCAGGCAGGTGTAGAATAGCCAAAGCAAAATGCAGAAGGAGCGAGGTTCCGATTTATCCACCCGTAGTGGTACATTTGTCAATGTATTTCCGGCTAGGGGCATTGATTGTTGTTTCATTTCTGTTCGCAGGATGCTCGCACAAAGTAACTTCACATACGTTTCCCGCGCTCAAGATCATTCCTGAAAGCCCTGTTTATACCATAGACCTGCCTGGCGCGCGAAGCCCTATCCAAATTCTTTACGTCGGTTGCGGTCATCTGATTATTGAATATGCCGGGGAGACAGTTGTAACAGATCCATTTTTCTCGATCCAATCCTTTTCTCCAGGTGGGAAGATCAGTTCTGATCCAGCAGCGTTTTTGCGATACAAATCCCTTGTCACCGCCAGCGGGCTTGACATGAAGAATGCAAAGAGCGTTTGGCTGGCGCATACACACTATGATCACATGATGGATCTGCCCATGCTGCTTGAAAATGGGACGCTGCCGGCAGACGTTGGCATTTACGGTAATACTTATGGAGCGGAGATCCTGACCAACTTCCTTTCGCCTAACCAATATCATTCACTTGAGGACCAAACCAATGGGAACCCCTCGGTAAGGTGGATTGACTCGACGTCAAGCATTCGCGTTCTTCCCATTCGCTCCGCGCATGCTCCGCATTTGAAACTCGGGCCAGTGTCTATTCACCTGATGAAAGGCAAACTGAAATCCGGATACTTTGAAAAGACATTGACAAAGGCGTCTGACGAAACAAAGCAAAATGCCTGGGCAGAGGGATCCGTATATTCCTTTCTGGTCGATTTCGTCCGACGCGACACCATCGAGTACCGGATTTTCATTCAGACATCGGCAAGTCATTTTCCCGTTGGGCTGCCCCTGCCAGCTTTGCTCGACCAGCGCCCCGTGGATGTTGCTGTATTATGTCTTGCCTCTTCGAATACCGTCAAACCTTATCCGGTGGATATGCTTCGTGCCTTGAAACCTCAAAAAACAGTATTCATTCATTGGGAGGATTTCTTTGAACAGGCCACGTTTGGAAACTACCGTCTAGTGCGCTTGACCAATTTCAGAAAAATTGCCAAGCGTATGGAAGATGCGAAGATGCCATTGACAAAGGACAGCTTTGTCATGCCGCAGCCGGGGACGTTGATTACAATTAAGTGAGTTGAAGAGGATAATTTTTGTTTGTTTTTCGTTGTTGGAAGCGCTTGCAACATTACCCACCTGTAACGTGTATCTTGTAACTAAAGCTCTCAAGTAAGTATCCACAAACAGGCTAATTTGCCTCTCGAATCAATTCCATGACTCCCTACCGTGAATTTCAGACTTTCTGGTTTGTCATACTGGCCGCTGCGCTCATGGCAATTTCAACTTCAATCCTCTATTTCTTACAATTGGGCAGCCGGCCCCTTGACCTGGTTGGACTCCTGTTGGTCAACGGCATAATGATTGTCATGCTGGCTTTATCTTATGCCAAGGTCACGGAAGTCAGCGAGGAAAATATTCGGGTATACTTCGGTGTCGGCCTTATTCGCAGATCTATTCCGCTCAACCGGATAAAAGCATCAACCATTGTAAAGAGCCCCTGGTACTATGGATGGGGTGTCCGACTCATACCCGACGGATGGCTCTTCAATGTGAGCGGTGCGTACTCCGTTGAGATTCAATTTACAGATACGGACCGCATACTGCGCATAGGCAGTCACACTCCGCAGCAACTCCATGGCGCTATTCAAGCGGGCCTGCGAAAGAAAGAATAAGAAGTTATACCGCTATCCTATCCTTTGGATAGACTTAGCCAATACACCATCCGCTTTTTTCTTCAGCTCATCAAACCGTTCGTACACGTCTCTTCCCGGCCGTTGATCCGCCTGGTCAAGTTGTTGCAACAGGTAGTTTAGTTGATCAATAAGCATTGGCGTTTCATAAGTGCCTTCTTTCGTATTCAACTCTTTCTCCAACTGTTCCAGTTCGCGGTCCATGGCAAGCTGTTTGTCTGTCGCCTTGTTTGCTTTTATCAGGGCTCCAATTTCCTTGCGCTGCTTCTTGATGCGATCGGCAAGCCGCTTTGTGCTGTCGAGCACAACGGTCACTTTGTTGGACAGTTGCTCTTGCGCAACCATATCCTCCTGGCTTACTTTTCCCTTTATGCGTGGGTCGGCGAGGATCAAGAATTTCTGTGTCAACACCTGCTCGGCTACCGTCAATCGCACGGTGTACTCACCCGGGCTTACCCGATGTCCGTACCGTTTGCTGCGGCTGGCGTCGCTGTCCCAGGGTCCTTCATGTTGCATGTTCCAGCGAAAACGCTGTACTCCGGCGTTCTTGGAAAGATCGGCTGGAGCATTACGTGCAGTAAAATTCGTGGCCATGTTCCTCCCTTCACTGCGCGTCGTGTCGCGCGCGGGAACTGCGCTGGAGAAGGAGCGTATTACTTTATCACCGGAGAGAATTTCCAAACGGATGTCACCTGTGGGCTTTGATTTCAAATAGTAATCGATGATGACACCTGGCGCTGGGAAATTAGGGACTTCCGTAAGGGCTGTCCCCTGATACCGGTAGCTGTACGTGTCAACCGGCCTGTATAAGTAGGCTGTTTGTTGCTTGGCCTGAGCCAGTGCATGCACCGAGGTGACGTTGTCGAGTATCCAGAATGACCGGCCCATGGTTGAAACTACGAGGTCATTGCGATATACTTTGATATCGGTGATCGGCGTGACGGGCATGTTTTGCTTGAAGGATTGCCACGTTGCACCGTCGTCCATGGATATGAACATTCCATATTCGGTTCCGGCATACAGGATACCTTCAGCTTTGGGATCTTCGCGGACCACGCGCACAGGCTGATCAGAGGGGATGCCCGAAGTGATCAGCTTCCAGGTCTTTCCATAATCTAGCGTCTTGTAGATATAGGGCTTCCAGTCTCCCAACTGATAGCGGAGCGATGCGAAATATGCTTTTCCTTCCTTATGTGATGAGGGTTCCACGCAATCAATGCGGCCACCGGCAGGAAGGTCCTTGGGCGTTACGTTACTCCATGTTTTTCCACCGTCCTGTGTGACGTGCACCGGACCATCGTTGGCACCGACCCAAATAAGTCCGGCCTTGAGTGACGATTCCTTGATGTCATAGATCGTGCTATAGAACTCTTCTCCCGTGATGTCGCGCGTAATGGGGCTGCCGGAGATCACCTGCTTGCTGGGTTCGTTGGCCGTGAGGTCTGGTGAAATCTTCTCCCATGTCATTCCTTCGTCGGTTGTCTTGTGCACGAACTGCGAAGTGTGGTAAATTACTTTGGAGTCATGCGGAGAAACGATTATAGGGGAGACCCGCTGAAACCGGTAGGTAAGTTGATCGGGATCATGGCCGTACATGTTTGCTGCTCCGACAACATAGATTCTCTCCTGACCGGTGCTCTTATCGTAAATGCTGAATCGCCCTTTGCAGTTGGAATACACAATGTTCGGGTCACCAGGCTTTGGAACGGCCGGCCCGGTTTCACAACCTCCCGTTGACATCAGAAAACTTGCGGGTCCACCGGCAGGGTCATAGGGGGGAAGGCTGGGGACCGCAATCGTGGTGCCGTTGTCCTGCTGCCCTGCATAGATCCAGTAAGGATACTGATCGTCCAGGTCTACCTGATAAAGTTCTGAAGTAGGTTGGTTGAATCGGGAAGACCAAGTCTTGCCTCCGTTGGTGGTCACGTTGGCGCCGCCATCATTGGACTGAATCATCATTGACGTGTCACGGGGGTTAATCCAGAGATCGTGGTTGTCACCATGCGGGATTGACCTTGTCTTCCACGTCTTTCCACCGTCATTGGATTTCCAAAAACTGGTCGACATGACAAACAAGACATCAGCATTTAATGGGTTAGCTTCGAGGTTGCAATAGTAGAAGGGGCGATCGCTAAGTTCTTTCTTGTCGACAACTTGCTTGAAATTCTCTCCCTGGTCGTCGGACCGATAAATGCCTCGCTCACCTTTGGGCGCTTCGATCAGCGCGTAGAGGCGCTTCGGATCAGCTTCAGAAACGGCGAGATCAATTTTGCCTATTAGTCCCTGCGGAAGTCCTATTGATAATTTCTTCCAGGTTGTTCCTCCGTTGACAGACTTGTAGATACCACCTGCTTGTTTTCCGCCGCTAATGATTGTCCAGGGTTTACGTTCCGCACGCCACATCGTTGCGTAAACAATGCTTGGATTTCCAGGAGCAAATTCAAGATCAGCTGCACCGATGGTATCGGAAAGGTATAGCACCTGTTCCCAGCTCTTGCCACCATTGTGTGTGCGGTAAACGCCGCGTTCTTTATTGGGTTGAAAAGGTTGCCCGATGGCGGCAACGAATACCGTATCCGAATGTGTCGGGTGAATTTCGACAGCGCCTATTTGCCCTGCCTTTTCCAGACCGATACTTTTCCAGGTCTTTCCGGCATCTATTGATTTATAAACACCTTTCCCGACAATAACATTAGACCGGATTCCATCCGACCCTGTTCCTACATAAACGATTTTGGGATTAGGCTGGAATACATTGATGTCACCTATTGATGGTGAAGCGAAATATCCATCAGACACATTTTTCCAAGTAATGCCGTAGTCTTCGGTCTTCCACACCCCACCGCCTGTGGCTCCCATATAATAGGTTGATGGCTGGGATATGATACCAGCGACCGCCGTTACCCGTCCCCCCTGGGTAGGGCCTATGTTTCGGTAATTCAGGGACTTGAAGAATGCTGTGTCGGGTGCAACGGCTGGAAGTGGCGTAGGCACTGCCTTCTTCTTTTGAGCGAATGAGGGGGTAGATAGCAGAAGAAAAAGTGAACAAAGGGCGAAGATAGATTTCATGGTTTCAGGTTTGAAGCGGGTAAGGTAATGGAAAAGTTATCGGCCGTAAAATCAATTTCCACAATTGGTAAATCAACGTGGATCACTCTGGTAACCTTCCATTTATTGGCAAAGAGACAGCGCCATGTTGCGCCCCAGTTGATTGCCATCTGAGTACAAGCCGATCAACGCATCCCGGAGGTCATCGTCTTTATTATGCAGCTCAGCATCTTCCTCAACGGCATGACCGCTATCCCAAATCTTTCAGAAGCGTCTTGAAAGCCAATAGACTCTTTCAATCAGGGAATCCTATTAATCCTGCGAATCATGGCCTATCTTTGCGGGCATTTTTTGATGAATCCCTATGAATTACCTGTCCGCCGAGCTCGTTTCCAAAGCTTTTAATGACAAATGGCTCTTTAAGGACATATCCCTGGGCATTTCTCAAGGGGAGAAGTTCGCCCTCGTCGGCAATAATGGGGTAGGGAAGTCGACACTTCTGAAGATCCTGACAGGTGAGATGAACTCCGACACGGGCAAGGTTGTCGTTCGCGATGGCATCCGGGTAGGTATACTTACACAGCAGCGCGAAGTGGACGGCAAGACACCCGTCAAAGACATTCTCTTCGATAGCTCCAACAAAGTGGCTGCAGCGGTAAAAGAGTATGAAGATTGCCTCCATCACCCGGAAGTACCCGCCGAACGCATGCAGGCGGCGCTGGAGCGGATGGAGGAATTCAACGCATGGGACTATGATGCCAAGGTACACGAGGTAACTACCAAGCTGGACGTACCTGACCTCGACAAGACATTCAACCAGCTTTCCGGCGGACAAAGGAAACGCATCTTCCTCGCACAATTACTGCTGGCCAACCCGGATCTCATCATCATGGATGAACCGACCAACCACCTCGATCTTACCGCGATCGAGTGGCTGGAAAACTACCTGGCGGGTCCGAACATCACCTTGATCATGGTCACGCACGACCGCTATTTCCTCGATAATGTCGCCAACGAGATCATCGAGCTTGACCGCGGGCAGTTGTTCCGTTATAAGGGTAACTATGCTTACTTTCTGGAAAAGAAATCAGACCGGGAAGAGATGTTGAAGACCGAGATTTCCAAGGCACGGAACCTGCTGAAGAAAGAACTGGACTGGATGCGTCGCCAACCCAGAGCACGAGGTACCAAAGCGAAGTACCGGATTGATGCATTCTATGAATTGAAAGAGAAGGCCTCGCAGGAGCTGCGTAAAGATCGTTTGGAACTGGACATTCGTGAATCTCGGCAGGGAGGGAAAATCCTTGAGGTCGAAAAGATATCCAAGAAGTACGGCGACCAGGTTCTTATCAAGAACTTCTCCCATGTGTTCAAGAAGTTTGACCGGATTGGAGTTGTGGGAAAGAATGGGATTGGCAAGTCTACTTTCCTGGACATTCTTACCCGCAAGGCCAAGCCAGATACCGGTGAGGTCATTCCCGGTGTAACAACTAAATTTGGCTACTTCACTCAGGACTCCGAGACCCTGAATCCCAACCATCGTATTATTGAAGAAGTAAAAGAGATTGCTGAGTTCATCACACTCTCGGATGGAAGTCAGGTATCCGCATCCAAGTTTCTCGATAACTTCCTGTTTCCGCCAGAGAAGCAATATACGTACGTGGAGAAGCTGAGTGGAGGAGAGAAGAAGCGACTTCAACTGCTCAAGTTGCTTGTAACCAGTCCCAATTTTCTGGTACTGGATGAGCCGACAAATGATTTTGATATTGACGCGCTCAACGTCCTGGAAGACTTCCTCGAGAAGTTCACAGGCTGTTTGTTGCTCGTCTCACACGACCGTTACTTCATGGACCATTTGGTTGACCAGTTGTTTGTTTTTGAAGGCAATGGCGAGATTCGACTTTTCAATGGTAACTATACGGACTACCGTGATTCACTGGCCGATGCAGAAATGGAGTCAGCGGTGAAAGAAGTTGCAGCGCCCAAGATTGTGACACCCGATATGGATAAGAAGAAAGTCTCTCCAAAAGTGAAGCGCGAGTATGACGACCTGGAACAGGAGATCGCTCGTCTGGAATCAGAGAAGTCTCTTATCGTTGACAAGTTTAATCAGGGGTCAACAAGTCATGAGCAGTTGACGGAATGGTCGAAGGCCATTAAAGTACTGACGGATCAGATTGAAGAGAAGAGTGGGCGGTGGATGGAGTTGGCGGAGCAATTGGCCTAGGTCGGGTAAGTAGAACGATCGGGTAATTCACCGCTAAGGCGCTAAGGCGCGAAGAAACGTTTGCGCCTTAAGATGCAAAGTAGGCGGTTGTTGGAATTGGCGGAGCAATTAGCCTGGGAAATTGAACGATCGGGTAATTCACCGCAAGGCGCTAAGGCGCAAAGAAAATCCTTCGCGCCTTCGCGTCTTCGCGGTTAATAGACTCATTCCCCCATGGAGCACAAATCTTCGTTTACCCTATCTTTGCCCCAACATGAAACCCGCCACCCTCGCAGAAATAAAACGCGAACTCACCACCGTTGGCGAAGAGCGCCTCGTCGAGATATGCATTCGCCTCGGCAAGTACAAAGTCGAGAACAAGGAGTTGATGACCTACATGCTGTTTGAGGCAGGGGATGAGCAGGCCTTTGTGCAGGGAGGGAAGCGGGAGATAGAAGAGGCTTTTCAGGCGATTCCCAACACCAACCTGTATTACTTCAAGAAGAGCCTTCGAAAGATCCTGCGCATGGTCAACAAGCAGGCGCGATACTCGGGTATTCCCCAGACCGAACTTGAGCTTCGGATCCAGTTTTGCAAATGCTTAAAACAGTCCGGGGTTGCCTTTGAGAAGAGTCCGGTGATTAAGAACCTTTATGTTCAGCAGTTGAAGAAAATAGCAGCCGTGTTAAAAGCGCTCCCAGAGGATTTGCAGTATGACTACACGGAAGAGACGAAAATATTGGATATTAAATCTTGAATATTTACCGCAGAGATTCTGAGGCACGGAGTTTTATTTTCATCTGCGTCTGCCGACAAGCTGCGCATCTGAAGATTTCCTCTGCATTTTCTTTGCGTCTCTGCGACTCTGCGGTTCGAAATAAATTCAATATTCAATATTTTTTCCCGATCTTCGCCAATAACCAGTGACAACCCAACCCAACAATCCCTTGCACGGCCTAACGCTTGAGCGAATTCTGACCCACCTTGTAGATCGATATGGCTGGGAGGAGCTTGGCAACCGCATTCGCATCAACTGTTTCATCCAGGATCCCAGCATCAAATCCAGCCTTGCCTTTCTGCGAAAAACGCCGTGGGCAAGGAAAAAGGTTGAGGATTTGTATTTGCTTTCGGTGAGTTGATGGGAGTTTCGCATTGCCTTTAGTTATGGGCAACCCGAATAAGTGCA
The DNA here is from genome assembly GCA_043750575.1 of Cyclobacteriaceae bacterium. Lineage (GTDB taxonomy): Bacteria > Bacteroidota > Bacteroidia > Cytophagales > Cyclobacteriaceae > ELB16-189. Next base: position 2,015 of record JAYVBH010000057.1, on the reverse strand, counting down.
ATGTTTTCTTATACTATTCATTTTTCAATTATTATTTTTAAGTTTAACCCTAAGATTTAAAACATTATGAATCCTAACAAAGCATTATGGGAAAAAGGTGATTTCACCCGAATCGCAGAAAGTATGCGTGAAAGTGGAGCAACTTTGGTTGCCAAGCTGGGTATTACTAAAGGTCTTAACGTTCTCGATCTGGGTTGCGGTGATGGCACCACGGCAATACCCGAAGCAAAACTTGGTGCCAAAGTTTTAGGTGTTGATATAGCAAGCAATCTCGTGAAAGCAGGAAGCATCAGAGCAAAAGCTGAAGGCCTTCCTAATTGTATCTTTCAGGAAGGTGATGCAACGGATTTAAATGGACTGAAGAATGAGAGCTTTGATCTGGTGGTGAGCATCTTTGGCGCTATGTTCGCTCCAAAGCCTTTTGATGTAGCTAAGGAAATGGTTCGTGTTACCCGTAAAGGGGGAAGAATAGTGATGGGAAATTGGATACCTGGAGACCCTACACTTGTAGCACAAATACTAAAGATCAGTTCCGCATATGCACCACCGCCACCAGAGGGTTTTATTAGCCCAATGTTGTGGGGTGTAGAGAGCCATGTTATAGAACGTTTTGAAAAAGCTGGTTTACCAAAAGAAAATATATCATTCACTAAAGATACTTTTACCTTTAGTGCTCCATATTCACCAACCGAACTCGTGAGCAATTTCAAGAACTACTACGGCCCCACTATGAATGCTTTTGAAGCGGCTGAAAAGAATGGTAAGGCTTCGGAGTTGCAGCACCAATTAGAAGTTTTGTTTAACAGTCAAAACAAAAGTATCACAGCTAACAGCACTTCCATTCCAGCCACTTTCTTAAGGGTGACGGTTATATGCTGAGCATACATAACGTTGGAACGGATGGGAAAAGGTGGGCAAAGCATTCAATTGGTCATTATTAAAAATTGTCGCTAACTAAAAAATAGAAAAAATGACAAATCAAATAATGGTAAAAATGGCTGAATCGTAGGACGGTTCGGTCTTGACCTAAAATTAAACTGTGGACTTCGTTTCGTGGGACAAATTGAACTTCTAACAATCGACACAGACTCTGTTAATAAAACGGTCTGACGAAACCGCCCTACCTACACCAGCGTGTTTATGCCAGCTTGGGGTTTCGTGTAGCTACAAAGTTTCGTTTCTTTATTTAGTTTTGTAACGGTGGACACTTTGGCCTGGTCGCGTTTGTCATTCCTTCGTCATTTAACAAACGCTCCTAGGCCCAAGCCGTCATAAACACTCACGTTGTGCAAAAGGCGGTAAAAAAGATTCGGCTTCGTGACAACGGGACAGAACATCCGACAAACAAAAACAAAAGATTGAAACTATTTAACCCAATAGTATGAATACCAAAATCAGATTCTTATTTCTAGCCATCGGACTTTTAATTGGTTGTCAGCAAAATAAATCTGCCGACAGCCCCACGATTGACACAACGCAAGCCGACAAGGACGAGGCGAAGCAGGTGTTAATTTCGGTTTATGACTTTATGAATAGGAGTGACCTTTCGGACAGTCTTACCTACAATAAATGGCCGTCATTCTTTACAGACGACATCTTATTTATAGCATCTAAAGGACAAGCTCCAAACCCTTTTCCATTTGATATGTACCGAGGTGCTTTCAATACGCTCAAGGCCAGTTATGACGGTATAACAATTGACCGTGTTGACGCGTCTGGCGACCTTGCATACGTATTGTACCATTTTCATGAAGTGGTAAAAAAGATAGAAAATGGTGAAGTGGTAAAAGACTCTTTGATTTCTGGCGTAGTTACATTAAAGAGAGACGCAACAGGTAAATGGAAAATAGCTGTGATCGGATATTCATAGGTATAAACGGCACACGGAGAAATTTGTTAAGAAGTTGTTGGCGACTGGGGTAATTCCTTTTGCATACGCGGCCTTCGCTTCAGGATTCTTCATTTGAATCTTCGCATACTGCGTAGCCTCCTTGAATATCTGATTGTTTTCTTCC
>JAYVBH010000056.1:0-59741 GCA_043750575.1 Cyclobacteriaceae bacterium | reverse complement strand
ACTGGATCAACTTCTTCCCAACAACTGGACTCCGACCAGCGTCTAAATAAGATATTTTCACGACATTAAGCACCTGTACTTCACCGGACGCTTACGTTTGGGGAGTGCAATTTCGCTACTAGGTTGTAGCAATGAACGGTCCAATCCAAAAGGAACAGGTGACTCAATTGCCTTTAATGACTTTTTTGAAAGGGCAAAAGAGTTGACATTACCATTCCGACTCAACATTGGTAGCGATAGTGTTTACAGCTTTACAGAGAAAGCTGGAGATACGACTGGATCGTCAAATCGTCGGTTCAAAAAAATCGATAAAAGCGATTATTTATATCTCAAGGCAAAGTACCCCACCGAGAAGAAGTACTTATACAGAACACTTTTTAAGAAGAGGGTAAACGATGACTATTTACTGCTGATAACTCAGAACGATGTTTCTTCAGATTATTTATATAGGTTTTTGCTGAATTCATACTCGAGTAGTGGAAATCTTTTGGATACATTAGCTATTGCGGGAACAATTGGTGCCCTTGAACTAAGTTGTGATATCGACACTAGCTTTCAGATAACAACCAAGTCTGAACTGCCTTCTGAGCATGCCGCTGGGAAAACCGATAGTATTCCGGTTCTGCGTGTCATACGGATGTATAGAATAGTGGACGGTTTCTTTATCAAGGATAAGGAAGAGATGATCCATGGCCACTACTATTTGAATGAGGTCACAGGCGATTATCAGTTCAGGAAAGACTAGCTGTAGACTTTTTCAGTTATCAGACCCCATTTGATTGGGAGTTTCCTCCCGACCCATCGAAGGAGTACTAGTAATGCGAAGGAGGACATTCGTCCAAGCCGTACTTAGACCCTTGGGCGCAGGGGCAAGTGAAAGAAATGCTTGGTCAGGTGTGAGTGTCTTTGCTTGGTGGGAAAATGGCATTGTTCGTCCAGTTCTGTATCTTAGACTATTACGATGCGTAACAGCCTTTGCCTCATCCTGATGCTCCTTCCCGCTGGGCTGGCCTTCAGCCAGAAACTGGATTCAGTTAATCTGTCCAAGCCCAAACATGCAGCAGACTCCCTGGAGCAAAAGGCAAATGAAAGATTGAATACCTATCAATCCCCACTCGACAGCCTTAATTCCCTCGCAAATCTTACCCGCTTCAAGGACTCCCTCAAAATTCAGAGCTGGTCCGACAGCCTCAAAGGCAGAATCAATGCGAAGTTCTCAGCCAAGGGCATATCCCGTTCTATTGATAGCCTGCAATCATTAAGCACGCCACCCCAACGTCTATCGTATTTTTCCGATAGTCTGGTCAGGCGAAAGGAAACGCTTGTTGCCGAAGTCAACAATAAACAGGCCGACCTTCAGAAACGAGTTTCAAGCCGCTACGATCGATGGGCCCAATCTGTGAGGGGAAAATTCAATCTTGATTCGACTGGGGTTGCAGTCTCGAAAATCCCCGGAGCGAACCTTCCCACCATCGCCGATCCCCTCCAAGGAGTACCCAAAACTATTCCTGGGATATCTGTAAAGCCAGATGCCAATGTTCCTGCGCTTCCCGGAGCCGAACTTCCGGCAAGCCCTGGACTCAATACCTCGGACTTTGCAGCACTGGGAATGTCAAGCGAGCTTACAGCGGTGGGTGGTGATTTGGCCATACCTTCAACGGATCAGTTGAACGGTCTGAACAAGAGCCTCCCCTCCATGCCAGATCCCCTGAAAGAGATTTCGGGGAAGGCTGCAGAACTCAAAGCGATTAAACAAGACCCTGGAGTCGCAGTAGAGGGTGCCGTAGGCGGGCTTGCTGATGTCAACGCAGCGACGCAACAGCTCCAGCAAGGAGAGCAGCTACTTCAGAACAATGAAGCTCTTCAGCTCGCCGAGCAGATGAAGAACCCGGATGCTGTTCCGGAGACGCTCCAGCGCGAGGCACTAAACCCCGTATAGCGCACATTTAGCGGCTTAGGTATGGCGCGACGTCTCCGACGCGTGCCCGCTGGATAGTTCTTCGAAGCACCGTATCCACGCACTTGGACAGAAGCACCTGCAAATGCCTTGTAATGAGTATTTTCATACTCAAATTGTCTCATCCTTTGGGCCCAATCGTATGACTAGCTCGTTAGGCACCTGTCGGGAGACGCCGCGCCAGAGTGGTAGGCAACACGGCAGGAGATGCGCGCCATACGGGTGAGATTATCATCCGTTAGTGTAAAAATCATGAATCAAAACAACTATGAAATCGTTAACTTTGAATACAAATCTATGAACATGGACATTGCGGTAAAGAAAGTGGAATTGATTGAATGGCTGGTTAGGTTGCAAGACGAGAAGCTTATTCAGCGGATTGAGACTTTGAAAAAAGGCTCGATAAAGGAGTTGTATGAGCAACGGATGCCTAAGACAAAGGAAGAACTTGAGACTAAGTTAAGTCAATCTGAAAAAGATATCAAAGAGGGAAAGGTACACTCACAGGAAGAAGTAGAGAGTTATTTTAAGGCCAGGTTCAAGTCGTGAAGAAAGCGCAAGTGATCTGGTCGGATGAAGCGCTAATCGACCTGGAAACCATCTACGATTTCATTGCGGAGAACTCTCAACCAGCGGCCCAGCGACTAGTTGAAAGCATACTAAGCAGGTCCAGGCAATTGGAATCCTTCCCTGAGTCAGGCACAAGGCAGCCAACAACAAGGTCGAGCGACAACGAGTACCGCTATCTTGTAGAAGGCAATTACAAAGTCATCTACAGCTATCAATCTGAAAGTCAAACGGTACACATCGCAATAATTTTTGATACACGTTACGATCCGGAAAAATTAAAAGTGTAAAGCCACCGCACGGCCGACCCTTCTGCACGTTTATGTCACAGTTCAACCGCCTTGATATGGCGCACGTCTAGCGGCTAAGGTATGGCGCGACATCTTTAATGGCTATCGGGAGGTCCATCCCGAGTTGCCAGCCAAGGCAAAGTTCACGAGGCACAAGACGGATCACATTCATAACAATCCGGTGGTGGCCGACATGGTAGGTGAGCCCCAAAACTACCTGTAGAGTTCTGCGATGGACTACTGTACCAAGCTTAAAGTGTACCTGGCTATCGATTTTATCTGATACTCTTCGTACCCTTGATTGGTTAAACGATGCAATTCGTACCTTCGAAGAACACCCGCACCTGTCTCGCGCTATTAGCACGCCACAGTGGGGTCTGTACTTATTCATCTATGATAATCCGTGTAATCTGTGGCAACAACCTGTATTACTGGCAAAAGAGTCTATTCATCGGAAACCCTCGCCGAAGATGCGTTGATTGACGCTGCAACACGGCACGGCGAAGGGAGCGGCGGACCCGTGGCAGTGTATCTTTGCGATGACTGCGGGCAGTATCACCTGACCCCGTTGGGCACGCGTCACAGACGTCGCGCCAGAGTTATTGGATTGCACACGCGCACCTGAGGGGTAATTCGGTGACAACCCTGTTGCTGCCGAGATTGTTGGAGAACCGGAAAACTATTTGTACAGCTCGGCAAAGGACTATTTCACCAAAGGGCGGGTTTTTTTGAGTATCAATTTTATATAATGCAATTCGTACTTTCGAACTACGTTTTCAACGGGCACGCGCTACAAGCGCGCGCCATAAGCGGTCAACCCGTCGATTTCGGGAATATGAAGATGCTCAACCACTTGGGATGCACGGACATGAAGATGAAGAAAAGGTCACTCATTACGTTCTTGTTTCTATTTCATGCCCTCATAGCTTGTGCGCAGGTTCCCGAAATGGTGGTTCGAGATTCGACTCTGCTCAAAGCAATTGATATCTTTCTTGATTCTGTCGCAAGTCATGGGCATCAGTCGGAAAAGTTTATAATCTCTGCTGAGATTGGAAGACTCGAAGTGACTACAAGTACGCAAATATGGCTTCAGGACACTACGAAACGGCCCCCTTTGCAGGATCGACTTTCCTTTGATCTTTCTTTGGCAGGTAAGCATGGCCCGATGACTTCGTACAATACTATTCCCTTGTGCAAATTCAATTACCGCGGGCGGGAAGTGTACATGTCCTTTAGAGCAGAATACTTCGTCGAATACCGTGAAAAGGATCTGCAAAAAATCTTACGGCGAGAGTGGCGAAAGTATCGATGGAGTTCACTCTCTATGGTCTTGTTGTGTCATGTTGATGACAAAAGAATCCAAGTCCTGGGATATTTTCACTTTCACTGATCCCCATTATAATCTTGCGAGGCCCTGGTTGGTAGTAATGTTTCCTTCAGGGAGTTTATGGCAAGAAAGGAGTTCCAGGAACGACATTGACGGGCTCAACTACTTCCCGATACAAAACTTCGAGAAGATGTTCGCCAAAAGGTCATCTGCTGATATTTGCCCCTTATAGCGCGCGCTTGCATCCAGCTATGGCGCGACGGCTGAGCCGCGTGCCAGTGACAACGTTCTTTGAAACAGTGAGACCACGAGCCTTGGATCTGGAACTCTGCCTTTTCCCATTGGGATAAAAATTGATCAGGTTTTCCGAAGAGCAAAGGAACCCCCGGATTCTGGCGCGGCGCGCGCCAGAGGGCCTTGCGATGGAAGACGCGAGATAGAGAGTGGATTAACTAGCTGTCGATTTTAAGCGATGCAATTCGTACCTTCGAGGAACACTATAACCTGGACGCGCTACAAGCATGTCGCAGTGGTATCTGTACTTATTCATCTGTGATAATCCGTGTAATCTGTGGCAACAACCTGTATTACTGGCAAAAGAGTCTATTCATCGGAAACCCTCGCCGAAGATGCCTTGATTGATGCGGCAACACGGCACGGCGAAGGGAGCGGCGGGCCCGTGGCAGTGTATCTTTGCGATGACTGCGGACAGTATCACCTGACCTCTAAGGGGACGGTGAATCCGAGGTTGGCCAGTTACATCAAAGAAGGGAAACTAAAGCTTAACCACGAGGCAAACCGGTGGTTAAAGAAGTTTAAGTAATCTGTGGCAAAGAATTGATTCGGTGATTCGGTGATTCGGTAATTCGTTGATTTATTTACTCATCTGTGATAGTCTGTGTAATCTGTGGCAATAAAGAATAAACTATGAATTGGATTGAAATAGTCGGTCACACCGGCGCATTTTTAAGCAGCGTCACCTTTATTCCCCAGGTCTATAAGGTCTGGCAGACGAAGAGCGTGAATGACTTAAGCCTCACGATGATGTTTATTGTCTTCACCAGCACATTGATCTGGCTGGTGTACGGCATCGCACTGGATTTGTGGCCGGTAATATTGGCGAACAGCATCATCTGTTTTCTGAGCCTCCTGTTGATTTACTTCAAGTTTGCTTTTGCTAAGAAGTAAGTAAAATCCCTTAGCGCTCCTTGCGTCTTTGCGTGAGAATTGTATTTTCTTCGCGCTAAGTCCCAAAGAAAGAAAGGAACTACAAATCCCGCCACCGGTAGGGTGAGACCCAACTTTTTTTCGCACATTTAGTGGACTAACTGGGTCAACGCTTTCCGTATGATAAAGACATTATTGCTCATCCTGACTTCCGCCACCTTGATGGCGCAATCATTTCCACCGCAGGAAATCAGTAGTTGGCAGGCTCAAGCCAGCCAGATTACCATCACCCGCGACGCTTGGGGAGTGCCCCACATATCAGGAAAGACTGATGCCGATGCAGTATTTGGAATGCTCTACACTCAATGTGAAGACGACTTCCCGCGCGTAGAGCGCAACTACCTCATTGCCACCGCACGCATGGCAGAGGCGGAAGGCGAGGCGTTCATCTATCACGATCTCCGGATGCGGCTGTTCATGGACACCACACAGGCGATTTCAGTGTATGCCTCCAGTCCGGACTGGATGAAGAAGCTCTGCCAGGCGTTTGCCAACGGAGCGAATTATTATCTACACACTCATCCGCAAACAAAGCCCAAATTGATCAAGCGCTTCCAGCCATGGATGCCGTTCCTCTTTAGCGAGGGAAGCATCGGCGGTGATATTGAATCGGTGTCGCTGAACAAACTCAAACAATTCTATGGCAAGGGTCCCGCGAATATCAAGCAGGATGTAAGCGACGACGGCCTGGATTCAAACGACCCGGAGCCCCGTGGTTCCAATGGAATGGCCATCGCCCCATCGCGAAGCGCCAACGGCAACGCGATCTTTTTGATCAACCCACATACTTCGTTTTATTTCCGTTCCGAACTTCAGATGGTCAGCGAAGAAGGCTTGAATGCATACGGCGCAGTGACGTGGGGTCAGTTTTTCATCTACCAGGGCTTCAACGAACACTGCGGCTGGATGCACACTTCCAGCGCGGCGGATGTAATTGATGAATACAAGGAGGCCGTCACCAAGAAAGGATCCAAGTACGTGTACAAGTACGGCAACGAACAACGTTCTGTAACAGCGAAAAAGGTATCCATCCGATACAAGACAGCCAAGGGTTATTCGAAGCAGGAGTTCACAACCTATCACACACATCATGGGCCGATCGTTGGCGAGGAGGGAGGCAAATGGATTGCCACACGGCTTATGATCGAACCCCTCAAGGCATTGCAGCAGTCATTCTTGCGCACGAAGGCCGGTGGACTGGAAGATTTCAAGAAGGTCATGGACTTGCAGACCAACTCATCTAACAACACGGTGTTTGCCGATGACAAAGGAAACATTGCTTACTGGCATGGTGACTTCATCCCGCGCCGCGACCCGAAGTTTGACTGGTCGATACCTGTCGATGGCAGTGACCCGGCAACAGAATGGAACGGCTTGCATCCTGTGGAAGAAATTGTACACGTTTACAACCCGGCAGAGGGGTGGATACAGAATTGCAATAACACCCCGTTCTCAGTTTCTGGAAAGAGTAGCCCCGATCCATCCAAGTATCCAACCTACATGGCACCCGATCCGGAGAATCCCCGCGGGCTGCATGCGGTAAGGGTGTTGAAAGATGAAGCGAACTTCACACTGGAGAAGTTGATAGGAGCTGCCTATGATTCCTATCTTCCTGCCTTTGAAATCCTGTTGCCCACCTACCTGAAAGCTTACGATGCTGCTGCAGCGACCAATGATACACTTCGCACGAATTATGCAGATGCCGTCCAGCTTCTCCGTAATTGGGATTATCGGTGGTCCGCGACTTCAGTTCCCACCACCCTTGCTATCTATTGGACGCAACGGCTCCGGCAGAATGTTTCGAGCAGGGTCCCTAGTCCGCAGCTTGATGCTATCCGATACCTGGCAGCCAATACCAGCGGTGAGGAAAAGGTTAAAGCGTTGGCAGGCGCCATAGCAGAATTAAAACGTGACTTCGGCGCATGGAAGCAGGCCTGGGGATCGATCAACCGGTTCCAGCGACTCAACGCCAATATTGAGCCTTCCTTTGACGATGGAGGCGCAAGTATTGCTGTGCCTTTCACCTCAGCATTTTGGGGCTCATTGGCTTCATACGGTGCACGCAGGTACCCGAATACCAAGCGCCTTTATGGCACAAGTGGAAACAGTTTCGTTGCTGCCGTTGAGTTCGGCAGAAAGGTGAGGGCCAAGTCTATAATGACTGGTGGATCCAGCGGTGATCCAAAATCAAAGCATTTCAACGACCAGTCCGCGATGTATGCTCAGGGGCAGTTCAAAGACGTGCTTTTCTATAAAGAAGACTACTTGCGGAATGCTGAACGAACCTATCATCCGGGTGAAAAGTAAATTCTGATCGCATGAACGAAGAAGCGCACTGGGACCGCATTGGAGAGGGTTATGATGATGAGATCTTTGATGTCTTTCTCAGTGACAAGAACAAAGTACTTCCCCGGTATTTCAAGAAGTACAGTGACCCCTCACACCGGGCCATTGACTTTGGATGTGGCAGCGGCAAAGCGTTACCCTTACTTTCTCCCTTGTTCGCCGAAGTACTCGCGGTAGATATTTCAAAAGAGATGCTGCGCCTTGCGAAAGCCAGACCCTTCAAGAACATCCGTTTTCAGCAAGCCGATCTGACGCGAAAGAAGTTGCGGATTGACCCTGTCGATTTCCTCTTTTGCTGCAACGTGATTATGCTCCCCAAATTGGAACAGAACGTGGCCATGTTTCGCAACGTCAATAAAGTGCTGAGCAAAGACGGACATGCCTTGATTGTTGTCCCTTCCCTGGAATCAGTTTTGTTTTCCTCATGGCGCCTGTTGCAGTGGTATCGCAAGGAAGGAGTCGAGCCGAAGAAGGTTCCTGATGATGAATTGGCATATTTCTCCGCCAGCAAAAGGCGAATCATCGAGGGGATCATCCATATTGACGGGGTGCCCACCAAACACTATTCAGAGCCTGAACTTCGCGTACTCTTTGCAGAGGCTAAACTTACGGTGACAGCCATCGAGCGAATCGAATACGATTGGAACACTGAATTTCCATCCCCTCCAAAATGGATGAAAGCGCCGTTTCCGTGGGACTGGCTGGTAGAATGCAGAAAAGACTAACTTACAAAAATGACACAACGACTTGATCAAATTTTGGGTATCGACTACCCCATCATTGTGGCTCCGATGTTCCTGATCTCCAATACCAAGATGATCAAGGCCTCGTTGGCCAATGGCGTGTCGGCAGCATTTCCCGCGTTGAATTACCGCACCGATGCCGAACTCAGGGCAGCGATCGCTGATATCAAAGCCGCATCGTCCAAACCGTTTGGCGTTAATCTTATTGTAAATAAGTCTAATCCCAAGTACAGGCCACAGTTGAAGACCCTGTTGGATATGAAGGTGGACTACATCATAACATCGCTGGGAAGTCCCAAAGATGTGATCGATGCGTGCAAGCCGCTAGGCATAAAAGTATTCTGTGATGTTGTGGACCTTGCCTATGCCAAGAAGGTGGAGAGCCTCGGGGCCGATGCAGTTATTGCAGTCAACAACCGAGCAGGCGGACATGCTGGAAACATTTCTCCCAGGGAACTTATTACCGAGCTGAAGAACAACTGCAACTTGCCTATCATTTCAGCTGGTGGGATTGCCACCGGCGCTCACCTGAAGGAAGTGCTCGGCTGGGGGGCAGCGGGAGCATCTATAGGCACCATCTTTATTGCCTGCGAAGAAGCCGACATTTCTCCTGAATACAAGCAAGCTATGGTCGACTATGGTGAAAAGGATATCGTTCGTACGAACAAGCTATCAGGATCTGCATTGACCGTAATCAATACTCCGTATGTGCAGCAGCTGGGCACGAAAGCGAACTTCCTGGAATGGATCCTCAACAACAATAAGACCCTAAAGAAGTACGCCAAGATGATCCTCGCTCTCCGTGGCATGAAAGCCGTTGAGAAAGCCGCTATGAGCGCAACCTATAAAACAGTCTGGTGTGCGGGACCTGCGATCGAATACGTGAAGAGCGTGAGGCCGATGAAAGAAATTATTAATGATTTGACTCGTGAATTTGATGCTTTGCGCTAAAGGCAAGTTTCCGTATTCTATATCCTGTATCCTGTATTCTCTATTTTTCCGACCTGTCACGTCTTCTGCTTCTTCTTTCTGGCGGATGGGAATAAGACATTGTTCAGTATCAGCCTGTAGCCCGGTGAATTGGGATGTAGATTAAGATCCGTCTTGCGGTTCATGCCGCCGCCGGGACTTCCTTCCGGATCGTGGCCGCTGTAGAAGGTCCAGTGTCCTTTCCCCAATTCATTATAGATATAGCGTACCTTATTTTCCACAGTGTTTTCCCCCAGGATATTCACGTCCGGCTTGATCAGAAATTTGTTGAAGCAAGTGGTTTGTCCATAGAACTCATGAATAACTTGCTCGTGGTTTTGCGTCAGCATCGAGGGGATAATATCCCATTTAGCAGAGTATCCGAATAGCCGGAAATAGGTATTTGAGGATTCCCAGAAATTGGGTCTGCCACTCCCTGAGTTGATATCAGAGAATTTCCGCCCGACATATTCAAGTGTAAAATTCTCAAACGCCAACGACTGTGTAAAATCAAGCTTCTCCTGTGCTTCAGGATCCATGTCATCCCCATCATAGGTACTGCCGCTGATATCTACACCGTTAGCGGCCAGGGCAATGTCCAGGGTCTCTGCGCCGGAGCACATGGCGAAAAGGTAGCCGCCATTGGCAGTATAGGACTTGATTCGTTTGGCCACCTCCAGTTTCATTTCTGAGACCTTGGCATAACCGAACTGATGAGCTGTGATCTCTTGCAGTTTTGCTTCCATCACTGCGGATTCCCGTCGCATGAACCGCCCATGTTGGCCGGTGAAATCTTCGTGGTGCAGGTGAAGCCATTCGAACTGCCGCAAACTATCACGCAGCACTTCTTCGTCGTAAATGATCCGGTAGGGGATCTCTGCGTAGTCCAGCACGCCGATAACGGCGTCGGTTTCGTCACCAACAAGCTCATTCTTTGGGGAATAAACGGCTACCCGTGCTGCACGCTCCAGCCGTACAAGGTTGGTGTTGGATGAAGGCCGCGCAACTTCAATCAACAATGCATTTACTTTATCACTGGCGAGAATTTCATAAGTGATGCCGCGGATGATGCATTCACTTTCAATTTCCTTTGAATACGCTGTCATGAAACTTCCACCACGATAATTCAACAGCCAGTCAACCGGATCGTTGCGCTGAAGAATGGAGTACGCCCAGCCATAAGCCTTTAGGTGATTTCGTTGGGCCTCGTCCATCGGGATAAAAATAGAAGTGGCCTGGCTCCGGGAGAGGGACAATAGGGCAAAGCATATCAGAAACAGTTTACCCATTCGTAAGGCCTGAAAGGCTCACCGAAGGTAGTCAGCCCATAGGACATTCAATAAGCAGTTGCCAACTTGAAGATTAGTTGCCCAACTCAACGCCCAGGCCGTCGATCAGATATGGCTTTTCTTTGGAGAACTTAAGGGAAATCGTGCCTACCGTGCCACTGCTATTGACCACCATGTCAACTTTCTCCCCAGTAATCTTGAGTGTTGATATTTTCCCTCCGCCAAGGTCATTGTGCAACATACGGTACATGGCAGCCTTCCCTTCTATATTCCCTTCATGGGTTTGGGAAGTCGCGGTACTTGATCCTGAATCACCACCTTCAACTTGGGAGCGCATAGGCTTGTCAATCAGTGCCTTAGTGTAGTTTTCTTTAATGAATTTTTTCCAGGATTCTGGTGCATCGAGGGAGATCACGCGGTACATTTCCCTTGCACGGGACTCCATAATCTTCTCCATAGAATCTTGACATAAGGCCATACTGGCCGACAAGGTGAGGCATAGGGCTAATGCAATTTTCTTCATGAGTTGGATGGGGTTAATTGATTCTTCTGATGAAAAAAGGATAGTTGTAAGATACGTGGGATGCCGGGCGTGGGCAAATAGTTTTAGAGACGAGTCGGAGGACGAATAAAAACCAATATGGCTAATCCGAACTGACTCTGTATCTTACCGTCGCACAATCGCACCGCATGACAGAACCGAAAAGCATTTCTAAGATAGGCGTTTGGACCGCAACGGCACTGGTGGTTGGAAACATGGTTGGCTCAGGGGTCTTCCTTCTTCCGGCTACCCTCGCGGCCTACGGAGGGATCAGTTTATTGGGGTGGATAGGTTCATCAGTAGGTGCCATTTTTCTTGCTTTGCTTTTCAGTCACCTCAGCAAAGTGGTTCCCAATTCAGTGGGTGGCCCTTACGCATTTACGCGTGTTGGACTTGGGGACTTTGCGGCTTACCTCGTTGCCTGGGGATACTGGTTTTCTATCTGGTGTACAAACGCGGCGATCGCTGTAACTTTTGTCAGTTACCTCACCGTCTTCTTTCCGATCCTGGCTACGAATCAAATTCTATCTGTGCTCACAGGCATTTCTGCCGTCTGGCTACTGACCTGGGTAAATTTGCAAGGAGTTAAAGAAGCAGGGAGGGTGCAACTCATCACGACCATCCTTAAACTAACGCCTCTTTTGCTCATTTCCATCGTTGGATTATTCTACATAAAAATCGGAAATTTCAGTCCCTTCAACGTAAGTACAGAATCCGATTTTGGTGCCGTAGCTGCTACCGCCACGCTGACTTTATTCGCTTACCTGGGTTTAGAAAGTGCAACCATACCCTCAGGGGATATTCATGCACCCGAAAAGACAATTGCCAGGGCAACCATGATCGGGACCATCTTTACAATAGCTGTGTACATCCTGGCCACCGTAGCTGTGATGGGGATGATCCCTGCTGTAGAACTCCAAAAGTCAAATGCGCCTTTCTCGGATGCGGCGGCGATTATTTGGGGAGACAGTGCTCGATACTGGGTGGCGATCGGGGCCATCATTTCAACGTTTGGCGCCCTGAACGGGTGGATTTTGCTTCAGGGGCAAATCCCTTTCGCTGCGGCAAAAGACAAAATGTTCCCGGAGATTTTCGGCCGCGAAAATAAGAAGAAAGCACCCATGATGGGACTCATTATTTCCAGCATCCTGATTACCGGACTGATGCTGATGAATCTTTCTAAAGGACTAACGGAGACGTTTACCTTCCTGATCCTGTTGACCACTATCATGGTTTTGGTACCCTACCTGTTCTCGGCGGCTTCTTACGGAGTCATTGTTCTTCAAAACCGTTTTTGGAAAAAGGAATCGATCAGTAAGATTGTGATCGCCTCCATGGCCTTTATCTTTTCTATCTGGGCCGTTGTTGGGTCTGGTCAAGAAACAGTTTACTGGGGCTTTGTCGCCCTGCTCTGCGGCGTACCGTTTTATGTTTGGATGCGCAGGAAGCGGAGTGATGATTAAACTTGATCTGCATGAATAGCTGCCATTCGGAATACGCGAAACTCAAGACTGTGTTTATCAAAAGATCCGTTGACGCGTTTGTCGACGACGCTATACTCGAGAGAGATTGGAAGAGGCTTAACTATTTATCGCGGCCTCAACTGCAGGGAGCTGAACGGGAGTACATCGGATTTGAAAAGATACTTGTAGATTCCGGGGCCCAGGTGCGTCACTTTCCGAGCGACAGTGCGGTGACCATAGATTCGATTTATTGCCGGGATGCGTCAATCGCTACCGACAAGGGAATGATCCTGTGTAGCATGGGCAAAGCGGCACGGACAACGGAGCCGGAAGCGCAACGTAAAGCCTTCGCAGCCCTGGGTATGCCAGTCTTGGGGATGATTAATGCTCCCGGAACAGTGGAGGGCGGTGATGTCGCGTGGATTGATCCCCAGACCCTTGCTGTAGGCCATACGTACCGGACAAATGCCTCAGGAATTGAGCAGCTCGCTGCCCTTCTGAAGCCCTTAGGGGTAAAAGTCATCACGGTGCCATTGCCGCATTATAAGGGCCCTTCTGACGTGTTTCACCTCATGTCTATTCTGAGCCCTGTAGATAAAAATCTTGCAGTCGTCTATTCCCCTTTGATGCCAATCCCTTTCCGGAATGATTTGCTTGACAGGGGGTATGAATTGATTGAAGTCCCAGATGCGGAATTTGATTCCATGGGCTGCAATGTTCTTGCGGTTGGTCCGCGTGAAGTTGTTATGGTAAAAGGTAATTCGTTGACGAAGCAAGGATTGGAACGCGCAGGCTGCAAGGTTACTGAATTTGAAGGTGCTGAAATCAGCGTAAAAGGAGGAGGCGGGCCAACTTGTCTGACGCGGCCTTTGGAAAGAGAAATCAGTTAGTTGGATCAACGGATTCCCATACAACGATGATGGCCGTAGTTAGAACAGTATTGCTTTCGTATGGTATGTCTGGAAAACTGTTCCATGCTCCGTTTCTAGCTGTGCACAAGGGCTTTCAGCTGAAGGGCGCCTGGGAGCGCACAAAGCACGCAATCTCGAGCGACTACCCGGGAGCGCGCACGTATAAATCTCTTGAAGATGTTTTGACTGACCCTCAGGTTGATCTCGTAGTGGTCAACACCCCAACGTCAACGCATGCCGAATTTGCCACAAAGGCCCTTCAGGCTGGAAAGCATGTGGTAGTTGAAAAAGCATTTACTACCAATACGATAGAAGCGATTCAGTTAACCAAACTCGCGGCCAATCGTGGGCTCAAATTGTCGGTGTTCCATAATCGTCGCTATGACAGTGATTTCAGAACCGTTAAAAAGATTCTGGCTGACCAACGAATCGGTGAGGTTACCGAGGTCCTTATCGCCTACGAACGCTTTAATCCTGTGCTGAGTCCCAAATTGCACCGTGAGACACCCGGTCCAGGCGCAGGTAACCTGATGGATCTTGGCCCCCATTGTATTGATCAGGCCCTCGTCCTTTTTGGGATTCCAGATGCTGTCTTTGCCGATGTTCGCACTTGTCGGCCAGGGTCGAGGGTGGATGACTATTTTGATATTCTCTTGTACTATCCCAAGCTTAGGGTGCGGTTGAAAAGCAGCTACCTCGTACTTGAACAAGGCCCGGGCTTTGTCCTGCACGGCTCAAAAGGATCTTTTCTCAAAGCCAGGAGCGATGTTCAGGAGACGCAGTTGAAGCAAGGGATGAAGCCAGATGAAGCATCTTATGGAATTGAACCCGAATCATTATTTGGGATCCTCCATACGGAAATTGATGGGAAGATAGTAAGAGAGAAGGTGCAGAGTTTGCCTGGAAATTACGGCGACTTTTATGACCAGATGTATGCTGGCATCAGAGAAAATGCCGCGGTCCCTGTATCTCCTTATGAAGCGACCCAAGTAATGCGTGTCCTGGATGCAGCACGCGAAAGCAACCAACGAAAATCTGTAGTGCAGTTGGGAAGCGAATACTGAATTACTGAACCTGGAGGTCCCGGAGTGTAATCATCTTTTCCGCTTGCTCATCCCAAAGTTTCAGTCGGAAGCAACGGTAAATTTCAATGGGATTCCAGGAAGTAGTTTGAACGCTCTTCAACTCCGGCATGCTGTCCATGGCCTCTTGAAGTCTGTAGAAGGGGATACGCGAGTTAATATGATGGACATGGTGAAGGCCGATATTGGCGGTGAACCACTGCATGACAGGGTTCATCACCATGTGGCTGGTGGATGAAAGGGCAGCGTTGCCATAAGTCCAATCAGGATTCTCTTTGAACTTGGCTCCTGGGAAATTATGCTGACAATAGAACAGATAAGAGCCCAAGCCAGACATAATAAAAATGGGGAGAAACCAGCTGAGGACATACACGCCAAAACCAAAGAAATACCAAATTACAGCGGCAATACCCACATGAAGGGCGATGGCCAGAAAAGAGTCCAAATGCTTCTTGGGGCTCTGAATAAACGACTTCAGGTTAAGCCAATAAATGAACAGCGTGAAGTACCCAAAGATGATCGTTAAGGGGTGACGGTTGACCAGGTAGAGCGTACGTTGGGCTTTTGTTAAAGTAAGAAAACGTGTCTTTGTTATGGTTGGATACGATCCGATGCCAGAGATCGACAGCTTGGAGTTGTTGTTATGGTGATGTTCGTGTGACCGCATCCAGATAGTTTCCGGTGCCAGCACAAACAGGCCCACTACTTTCATGAGCAGGCTGGCAGGGGCCGAGGTAGAAAGGATGGCCCGGTGCCGGTAATCGTGATAAATGACAAACAATCGGACATACAACAAGCCGCAAATCACGCTGCCGGCCAGCCGGACAAGGAAGGGGATTTGAGTAAAGAAACAAAGGGTAAGCAAGCCTGCAATCAGGGCAAGGGTAATCAGGATTTCATACCAGCTTCTAATTTTATTGTCGCCAATGAACTGTTTACTGGCCAGAAGGAGTTCTTTCTCGGTACGCAAGTTTCGGTGAATTTAGCCCACAAAGATAGTCAAAAAGTTATTTAGGCAATTGGCCTGGTGTGTTTCCACCGCTTGTGTGACCATAGCCAGATTGCGGGGTCCTGGATGATATCCTTTTCCAGCCTGCGGGTAAATGCCTCTGAAATTTCATTCTCCTGCGTATTCTCAGGATGTTCAAAAAGAATTTCAGCACGAATGGTATAGTAACCCCTTTTTGGACGCTCTGCGTGCAAGTAGACTATTGGGTACTTAAACTTGGTTGACAGCTTTTCCGGGCCCGTAAACACCGATGTATCCTGATGGAGAAAGGTAGTCCAATAAGCGTTGCTGGGAGCCGCCTGATCAGCTATAAAAGCGGTGGCTGTGATCTTATCCCGGTTAGCCACCATGGTACGCAATGTGTAAGGGACGGGTGTAATTTGTGTTCCAAATCTTGTACGCATACGGCATAGCATGCGCTCGAAATACGGATTAGTAAGGGGTCGGTAAATCACAACAAGTTGATAGGGTGTGTTCAGCGTAATGCAAGGCCCCATCCACTCCCAATTGCCGAAATGTCCAAGCACCAGGCTGATACTTTTCTTTTCTTCAAACAGTCGCAAAAATACTTCTGGGTTTTCAAGAATTACCCTCTGCCGGCTTTCGGATTCAGTCATCCTCAAGGTCTTGAAAGTCTCCAGGGTCAGGTCGCATAAGTAACCATAGAATTTCCTGGTCAGTTGACGAATTTCTTTATCTGACTTCTCAGGGAAGGAATTTCGCAAGTTCTTTTGAATGACCTCCTGGCGGTATCCCACTAGCCGGATAAGGAAACACAAGGCATCGCTTACTAAATAAAATAGGGGAAACGGCAGCGACGCGATCAGGTAAATAAGCGGATAGATCAGATAGTAGGACAGTGCCTGCATTCCCAAATTTTTTGTCAAAAATAGGACTTTGCTTTGATCGCACACAGTTACAGCCAGACCGCTCCCTGAATTTTCATTATATTCACTTGACGAAACCCAACCCTATGCAGTTCCACCCGAATGAACTTTTCCTGATTTATGACCCAAAATCGAATGTGGGCCGGCAAACGAAAGCGATGGCGCTGGACGTATGCAGCCACATCAACGAGGTTGACATTGTCCACGAGAAGTTTTCTCCGACATACTGGCGTGAAGTGGTAACGATGTTGGGGTTGCACCCTAAAGACCTGCTGGATGAATCTAACCCTGACTATAAGAGCCCGGGAGATAACGACTTTACGATGGACGGATGGCTCAATGTTCTGGCACAAAATGGGAACCTCGTCAAATACCCGATCGTAATCTTTGGGCAATCGGCAGTGCTTTGCAAGACACCTACGGATATCAACAAGCTCAAGGGCAAACAGGTTGAAAAGCCCCTTCCTCACCTCAAGAATTACCGGTGATTACTTTCATTTCAGATTCTTACAGATGACTTCAATTTCCCGCAGAGATTTCAATCGGCTGGCTACAGCTTTGACTTTGGCACCCTTCATTCCGGTCCCGTCAGCGCTGGGAAAGATGCAGAACAATCTTGAAGCCGCACGATGGCCGGGCTATGAAAGAGCCATAGTGATTGACTTCCTGGCCAGTCCAGGGCCTTTCAATACCTCCGAAAAGTTCACTACGCTGTCACCTGAAATGGTGAGTAACGCTGTGGCGTCAGGCATAACCGGCGTCAACCTCACGGTGGGTGGGGGTGGAACAGTAGAAGAAAATTTTGCGCGCATCGCTATGTGGGAACGGGAGATTGCGGCCCATCCCGAGTCACTGATGCAAATCAGGAATGTGAGCGACTTGCGCATTGCCAAAGCACAAAAGAAACTCGGTCTCATTTATGGTTTCCAGGATGCCTCTGTGTTGGGGACAGATCTTTCGCGC
This sequence comes from Cyclobacteriaceae bacterium, assembly GCA_043750575.1. GTDB lineage: Bacteria > Bacteroidota > Bacteroidia > Cytophagales > Cyclobacteriaceae > ELB16-189. The sequence continues at coordinate 42,170 of JAYVBH010000056.1, read as the reverse complement.
GTGGAGCTCTTCAGTAGTTTCGGTGTGAGAATTATTCAATTGACCTACAATGTCCGAAACCTGATTGGAGATGGCTGTCTGGAGTCTTCAAATGGTGGACTTAGCCAGCTCGGCCGCCAGCTTGTGCAGGAGTTAAATGCCAGGCGCGTACTCATCGACTTATCGCACTGCGGTCAGCAAACAACGGCTGACGGGATTAGGGAATCAAAATTACCTGTAGCCATTACACATTCGGGTTGTGCGTCGGTTGCACAAAGACCGCGAAACAAACGTGATGAGGAATTGAAGTTGATGGCAGACAAAGGAGGGGTCATCGGTATTTACATGATGCCTTTTTTGACGATGGGCATGCAGACCTCCGATCAGGATGTGATCAAACACATAGAGCACGCTGTCAATGTCTGTGGCGAAGATCATGTTGGGATCGGCAGCGACCTGTCCATAACACCCCATCAGGTCAATGATGCATATAAGAAGTCACATGAAGAATTTGTTGCTGGCCGCCAGAGACAGGGGATCGCCGCACCGGGAGAAGACCCTAAAGTATACATGTTTGTTCCGGAGCTAAACGCGCCGAACCGGCTTGAACTCATTGCCGAGCGGCTATTAAGGAAAGGTCATTCGGAAGCACGGGTAGAAAAGATCATCGGGGCAAATTCGGTTCGGTTGTTGAAAGAGGTGTGGGGATAGCCATTGTCTGAATCTCTTTTTGTATTTACTTGCAAGCTTATTAGTTGCTCGTGCTATGATTAGTCTAAGCTTGCTTCAAACCACACCCGTAGTAGTCGTAGCCATCATGCTGATGGTCCTGCTCATACTCACTTATTTGTTTGGGTACCGGGTTCGCGCGTATTAGGTTAGGAAGAATCCAGAGCTTGGGAAAACGGATATCACGACCATCAACGGAATGCTCCTCGGCGTTCTTGGCCTTCTTTTGGCCTTCACCTTTAGTATGTCCAATACCCGCTACGATACGCGTCGCCAAGTCGTAATTGAGGAGGCCAACAATATAGGCACCGTCATTTTGCGTACGGATGTCTATCCGGATAGCATGCGAAACCTATTAATGCCACTGAACGCTCAGTGGTTGCCGTTGTTCACAAACTCAACCCTGCGCTAAAATTTTCGTTTACTTTCGTTCAACCAATTAATTGCCGTTATGAAGAACAAACTCCGCATGGCCTTGCTGCTGGCAGGAATACTAACCAGCTACATCTCTTGGTCACAAATAACTTTGCCTCCGGGTGGGGGCAACCAACGAAGTGAAGTTTCCCAATTCATGGGTTTAGTCAAAGTAACCATCGTTTATAGCAGCCCCGATGTGGCCGGTAGGGAGATATGGGGCAAGTTGGTGCCCTTCGGGCTGGCCAATCTGGGGACAGGCAAGAGCACCGAGCAGAATCCTTCACCATGGAGAGCGGGTGCTAATGAGAATACAATCATCACTTTTTCGCATGATGTTGAAATTGAAGGCAAAGCGCTCAAGGCTGGAACGTATGGGTTTCATATGATTCCGGGACCGGAAGAGTGGGTGGTCATTTTTTCTAATAGCGCATCCTCCTGGGGAAGCTTTACTTATGTGCCGAGCGACGACGCTCTTCGTGTTTCTGTCAAATCCAAGGTATGTGATGAGTTCAATGAATTTCTCACTTATGATTTTATAGACCGTATGCAGAACAGTAGCACGGCGCGGCTGAAGTGGGAGAAACTGCAAGTACAATTCAAGATTGCTGTACCCAATGGCGATGAGTTGTATGTGAAGAAGGTTCGGGAGGAGATGTCGGGTCCTAAAAGCTTCAACTGGCTGAACGCCGTTTCCGCATCGAATTTTTGTGCTTCCAAAAAAATGAACCTGGACGAAGCGCTAGGCTGGATGCAGACCTATATCGATCGTAATGTTAAATACTTCCCGATTTACAATGCAAAAGGAGCAGTGCTGGTAGCCATGAACAAACAGGCAGATGCAGACGCAACAATGAAGGAGGCCATTAATCTTCCCGATGCGACAGCAGGTCAGATCGTGGGATATGGCCGATCCCTCATTACCACAAAACGGGAGAAGGAGGCCATGCCTGTCTTTGAGTTGGCCTACAAGAGGTATCCGGCTGCACCTGGGGCTTTGACTGGCATGGCCCGCGGCTATTCCGCGTTGGGGGACCCCAAGAAAGCATTAAAATACGCTCAGGAGGCCTTGAAGGTGGAAACAAACCCCAATGTGAAAACGGCGATTGAAGGGATGATCAAGAAACTCGAAAAAGGCGAGCCCATTAACTAGCATTGGGAAATAGGCCGATGAGTTATCTGGTTAATATTTGAATAGGCATACTAGGCTTTGGAATGTGCCGTTATTGCAATAGAGACAGTACTGATTAGGTTATGCACCTAGGTTTGGCTATATTTGTGGAGTTTTTGACAGAATCGTTCCGAAGTAGTGAAGCATTTTCTCCCCGAGCAGATCATTTTCCTCACTTTCCCAATTATTTTGACTTAAACAAGGCCTTGGGCTGTCGCTGTTCTGGCATGCTTTTGACCGCCTTCACCCGGTTTCCACATACCGGATGAACTAAAAGAACTCGTTTTTGTTATCTGTGGGTGACGTAAAATATAACCAATGGCAAAATCGAATAACGCGTTTATAAAGAAGCAGAAAGAGGCAGTACGGAAGAAGAAACGGTTAGAGAAAGAAGAAAAGAAAGAAGAACGAAAAAAGAATTCAAAAGGAGGAGACCTGGAAAATATGATTGTCTACGTAGATGAGTACGGCAATTTCACCACGGAACCCCCCAAAAATTTCCCTTTGGGATCAGTTAGTAAATTAAACAATAAATAATCAGTACCATGAAAGAAGGAACAGTGAAATTTTTCAACAATGAAAAAGGATTTGGATTCATCAAGCCGTCGGACTCTTCCGAAGACCTGTTTGTACACAAGTCGGGCCTTATTGATGAGATCCGTGAAAACGACCGTGTAAAATTCGACGTTGAGCGTGGAAAGAAGGGCATGAATGCCGTTCGTGTTGAAGTAATTCAATAATCCACCCCAACTGACCGCAAGTAAACAGATGAGGAAAATAACGTTTGATGCGAAAGGCGCTTCTTTTTTTAATTCTGTAAAAGAGAAAGTTGACCGCTACTTTTCCGAGCAAAATCTGGATCCCACGGGGAGCCGGAAGTTGTACGTGAAGAGCAGCATCCTGGTAGTATCTGCGTTGTCCCTTTACTGTTTACTTGTTTTTTTTAACCTCCCCACCTGGATCGCCATTGGAGCTTGTGCACTCCTCGGCTTTAATCTCGCCACCATTGGCTTCAATATCATGCACGAGGGCGGCCACCAGAGCTTCTCAAAATATTCCTGGCTCAATAGCCTTTCTGCCTATTTTCTGAATGTATTGGGTGGAAATACCTACTACTGGAAAATCAAACACAACATTAATCACCACACCTATACCAACATTGAAGGTGTGGATTCTGACATCGACGTTAAGCCCTTCATGCGTTTGCACGAGGAGCAGCCCCGTCATGCCATTCATCGGTTTCAACATATCTACTGGGTAGTACTGTACGGTGTATCTTACATCGCCTGGGTATTCCATGATGACTTCATTAAGTATTTTACGGGTCGCGTGTCGCCCAACATGCCGAAGAAAAACCTCAGCGTCAAGGAGCACACTATCTTCTGGTTGACCAAAGTATTCTATGTTGGTGTGTACCTGGTCATTCCCATTCTTATGGTGGGTTGGCTAAAAGCCATTGTCGGATTTCTGATCGTGACTGTCGTAACTGGACTCTTTATCAGCATCGTTTTCCAACTTGCCCACACCGTTGAGGGAACGGAATTCACCATGCCAGACAAAACATCAGACAAGGTTCAAGAGGAGTGGGCTGTTCATCAAGTCCAAGTGACTTCCAATTTTGCCACGCGGAGCAAGTTGCTCTTCTGGCTCCTCGGTGGGCTGAACTTCCAGATCGAACATCACCTTTTTCCCAAGGTTAGTCACATTCATTATCCCCAGATCAGCAAGCTTGTCCGTGAAACCTGCCGGGAATACAATATCATCTACAATGAATACCCGACTATGGTTAGGGCATTTTTCTCCCATGTGTTGTTCCTTCGTAAGATGGGAACTGCTTAAGGAGACAGGTTAGTCAATCCATTACAAAATTCAGCACAACAGCGAATGAGGCAATTAAAGATCGTTAAGCAGATTACCAACCGCGAAAGCGAGTCACTCGACAAGTACCTGACGGAAATCGGGAAAGTTGATTTGATTACTTCTGAACAAGAGGTGGAGCTTGCCAAACGGATCCGCGCTGGTGACTCGGTGGCCCTGGAAAAACTCGCCCTGGCCAACCTTCGCTTTGTGGTATCGGTAGCTAAGCAATACCAGAACAACGGTATGTCGTTAGGCGATTTGATCAACGAAGGAAATGTGGGACTTATTAAAGCTGCGTCACGCTTCGATGAGACGCGCGGATTTAAGTTTATTTCCTATGCCGTATGGTGGATTCGTCAGTCTATCATGCAGGCCCTGGCCGAGCAGTCACGTATCGTTCGTCTGCCGCTCAACAGGGTAGGTTCACTGAATAAGATTAATAAGACGTTTTCTGAGTTAGAGCAAAAATTCCAGCGGGAGCCTTCAGCTGAAGAATTGGCCGAAGTGCTTCAGATTACGACGGAAGAAATTGCCAACAATATGCGAATCTCCGGACGCCATGTGTCTGTTGATGCTCCATTTGTACAAGGCGAAGAAAACAGCCTTCTGGATGTTTTGGAGAACGATAATTCCGAAACACCCGATTCGATGCTCATGGCGGATTCGCTGCGTCGAGAGGTGAGCCGCGCATTATCGACCCTGCCACAGCGCGAGTCTGATGTCATGGCGCTCTATTTCGGTTTGAATGGTCAGCAGGCCCTCACGCTCGAAGAGATCGGAGATAAGTTTGACCTTACCCGTGAGCGCGTACGGCAGATTAAAGAGAAGGCGACACGCCGCCTTCGTCAGAATTCGAGAAGCAAGACATTGAAGTCTTACTTGGGCTAATCACCCTTCTAATTTCTCTTTTCGTAGATAACTTTTCCATCAAAGATGGTCATGACGACCTCAGTTGATGCAATTTGCATTGGATCGATTATGAAAAGATCCTTGGACAAGATTGCCATGTCGGCGAGCATACCCACCTTGATTTGTCCTTTGACAGCCTCTTCGAATGAGGCATAAGCTCCAGCCCGGGTATAGGCAAGCAGCGCTTTGGCAATTGAGATTCTTTGCTCTGGAATCCAGCCTCCCTCAGGGTACCCATCGGGAGTACGCCGATTTACGGCAACATGAATTCCGCGCATTGGATTCACATCTATGCATGCCGGCCAGTCACTGCTGAATACCAGGTACGCATTTTCCTTGAGGAAGGAATTCCAGGCAAATGAATAAGGCAGCCGATCTTTTCCAATTGCTTTTTGCCACACGCCCATCGTTCCCGGGTCCGCATGGATGGGTTCCATTGATGCCATCACGCCAAGTTTCGCAAAACGCGGAATGTCTTCCGGTGAAATTGTTTCGATGTGCTCGATCCGATTTCTTCGCTGCCGACTACCGTTGACTTGCTGCGCATTTTCATAAGCATTCAGTGCTTCTCGTACGGCCAGATCGCCAATCGCATGTGTGTACAGACGAAAGCTATCTTGGTCAAGGGTATTCACCAACTGCCGATACTTTTCCAATGGTATGGCAAAATTGCCCTTCTCATTTGCCACGTCGTCATAGGGTTCCAACATGGCCGCAGTATGCGATTCAATAACACCGTCGAGCATGAACTTGATAGCATCTGCCCTTAAGAGGGGGTTAGCGGAAAGTTCTCTTCTCATAACCCGGAAAGAATTGATTTGATCCAATGAAGTATGCTCTTCTACAGACAGCGCAGCTGCGTATCGAATGGTGAGGTCACCACTTTTTTGGAGATCGAGATACAACGGCAATTCAGCTAGAGATCCATCTGCATTCTGCAAGCTGGTAATACCGAGGCTGGCAGCCATCTTCAATCCACTGCGCAACGCATTCAGTTGGTCCTCCCGCGAAGGGCCTGGAACAAGGGCAGTCACCAGCGATTGCGCATCTTCAAGTAAGGCCCCGGTGGGAATGCCGTTGGTATCCAGGATAACCTGCCCGAATCCCTTTGACTTGGTTTTACCTGTGACGCCAGCGAGTTTAAGCGCCGTGGCATTTGCCCATCCACTGTGACCGTCATAAGCACGGAGAAAGACAGGGCGATCCGTTGGCATGCCCGGCATATCTTCCACCGTCGGCAAGCCGGAAGGGAACTGGATATACTGCCAGCCTCTTCCCAGTATCCACTTGACGTCCGGGTGTTCCTGGGCAAAGGCATTTACATCCGCAACAATGTTGGCACCTGTTTTTGCCTTTGTCAGGTCTATTTCAGCAAGCTCATTGGATCCTTCGAGAAAATGGATGTGCGCATCATTAAATCCGGGGATGACCAACTTCCCTTCCAGGTCAATTATGCGGGTCGCAGGGCCTGCCAGCGCTTGGATATCCTTCGTAGTTCCAAGCTCTATGATCTTGTTGCCTTCTATGGCCACAGCCTCAACAAAGGTGTCTTCACCCTCGGCCGTCCAAATACGTCCATTAATCAAAAGCAGGTTCGCTTGTTTCTGCTCGCACGCGCTTGAGCATGCGAGTACAACGGCCACGGTCACAAGGGCTTGGCGGAAAGATGCTTTCATGATCTTGTTTTAGAGTGGAAAGTTATTCAAACACAAGGTAAGTGGGATCAATCTGACCGCTTTTTTGCCTGTTGAAATGGCCCGCTGCCGATGGGAAAAGGGTGGAAAAAGCGAGGACTTTTTTTATTACCTTTCCTTATAAAACATCGTCACCTGAATTTATGGCAACATACAAACTGCAAGTAAATGGAAAGAGTTATGAGGCGGACGTAGATTCCGATACGCCCATACTTTGGGTGCTGCGGGATCACCTCCGGCTGCTGGGCACCAAGTTTGGCTGCGGAATAGGACAGTGTGGTGCCTGTACGATCCATCTTAACGGCGTAGCCATTCGATCATGCAACCTCCCGGTTTCAGCTGTGGGGAGCGCCAAACTGACGACCATCGAAGGCCTTTCAGAGGCTGGAGATCACCCTGTACAGCAGGCATGGCAGGAAGTTGACGTGCCCCAATGCGGCTATTGCCAGGCGGGGCAGATCATGACTGCTGCAGCGCTGCTGGCTAAGACCCCAAAGCCTACAGCAACGCAAATAGACGATACGATGCATCCCAACCTGTGCCGTTGCGGCACCTACCACCGTATTCGTGAAGCGGTACTTCTTGCCTCCAACAAAACGGAATAGCCATGTCAATTTCAACTGCTACCAATAGACGTAACTTCTTGAAAATGAGCGCCACTATTTCGGGTGGGCTCTACTTGGGATTCAATTGGTCGGATTCGGAGGCCTCGGGTCTAAAACTACTTTCTCCGGAAGAAGCCCTCGCTGGGGACATTTCTTTCAACAGTTTTCTATCGATTTCCCCGGAAGGGGTAATCACGATCTTGTCCCCGAATCCGGAAGTGGGACAGAACATCAAGACTTCATTTCCAATGATCGTAGCTGAGGAACTGGATGCCGACTGGAGTACCGTGAAAGTGGTCCAGGCGCCTTTGGATACTAAGCGATTCGAGCGCCAGTTAACTGGCGGCAGTGGAGCGATTCCCCATTCCTGGGAGCGTCTTCGCAAGGCAGGTGCCACGGCTCGTTACCTGCTTGTCGAAGCGGCTGCCAAGCGATGGAGTGTTCCAGCCAGTTCGTTGTCAACCGAAAAAGGAAGAGTGATACACAAAGAGAGTGGTCGTTCATTCAGTTATGGTGAACTCGCCACCGAAGCTTCAACCATTGCCATCCCAGCTGAAATAAAGCTGAAGGACAAGAAGGACTTCACGTTGATCGGTACTGCAGTAAGAAACGTTGATAACCTGGATATCATCACCGGAAAGCCGCTCTTTGGGATGGATTTTTATCGAGAAGGGATGTTGTTTGCTATGATTCAGCGGCCCGTTTCATTTGGAATGAAGCTTAAATCAGTGGATGGCGCTGCAGCTAAAGCGATGCCTGAAGTTATTGATGTTGTATCCTTCAAGAATAATGTCGCTGTGGTTGGGAAGTCGACTTGGCAAGTGAACAAAGCACGAAAACTCCTGAAAATCGAATATGAACCGGATGGAACCTTGGAGAGTACGGCCGATCATGATCGGTTACTCAAGGAGCTGCTTGACAAGCCAGAGGCAACCGAGCGCCGGAAGGATGGTGATATAGAAGCGGCATTTAAATCGGCCGCGAAAATGGTTCGAAGTGAATACCAATGTCCGTTCCTCCCACACAACCCAATGGAGCCGATGAATTTCTTTGCCCATGTAAGGGAAGACGGGGTGGAATTGGTAGGCCCCACGCAAACCCCGGACCTTGCACGCAATGAAACGGCAAAGTTATTGGGTATTTCTCCAGACAAGATAACATTGGAATTAACGCGCTTGGGAGGTGGCTTCGGTAGACGGCTCAAAGCGGACTATGTGCTGGAGGCTGCTGAACTTTCGAGTATTATCAAAGCTCCGGTCAAAGTTATCTGGACTCGCGAAGACGACATGGGTGGCGGAAGTTATCGCCCCGCAGTCCGATATCGCTTTGAAGCATCGTTGGATGCGCAAGGCAATATGACAGGCTACCGCCTGCGTGGCGTGGGCATCAATGCACCCAATAGCACACGCCAGGATAACTTCCCTTCCGGTGCGGTTGACAATCTGCTTATCGAATCGGTCGAACACAAGTCGCCGATTACTACTGGAGCATGGCGTGCCCCGATTACCAACTTCCTTGCTTTTGCGGAACAAAGCTTCCTCGATGAAGTGGCCCTTGCTGCCAAGCAGGATCCAATACAATTTCGGCTCGGGCTACTCGAAAGGGCTAAAGCCACTCCCGTAGGAGCGATCAAATACGACATTGACCGCATGAAAGGCGTCATTCAACTGGCGGCGACGAAATCCGACTGGGGGAAGAAGAAAGGGATTGCTCAGGGCTTCAGTGTCTATTTTTCACACAGCACGTATGTGGCCCAGGTGGCAGACGTCGAAATGATAAAAGGCAAGCCGGTGATCCAAAAAATCCATGCAGCTGTTGACTGCGGCATTGTGGTGAACATGAGCGGTGCTATGCAGCAGGTGAGAGGCGGCGTTGTCGATGGCATGGGTCATGCAATGTTCAGCAACCTTACCTTTAAGGACGGTGCCGCTGAGCAGCGTAACTTCAACACGTTCCGGCTTATTCGGTTAAAAGAAGTCCCGGATGTCGATGTTCATTTTGTTGACAATGGGGTTGATCCCACCGGGCTGGGCGAGCCCGCACTTCCACCGACAGGCGCTGCGGTGGCCAATGCCCTATTCAAAGCCACTGGAAAGAGGCTTCACAATCAGCCGTTCGTGCTTCAGGAGGAATTGAAAGGAGTAAAACTAGGAGATCGATTATAGGTAATCAGTTGACATTATGAGCAACCATAGGGTAGTTGATGGAATAACGGTGGATGGGTCCTTGTTCACCATGGCGGAGGCGGCTATCGGCAAGAATTCGGACAACAAAATTTCGTTGGATGATGCGTTGGAACTTTTTGAAAACGTTATCGACGGGGGGATCTATACCAAAGTAGAAGAGGATACTGTGGATTACGTACTCCGGAATATGGCTTGGCGGCCCGATGCGCAGGAATGGTTCCTGAGAGAACTTGCCGGATGGAAGGAGCGGGAAATGAAATCCACACCAATGTCTCCTGAGGCCATTTCGAAAGAGCATTTCCCGAAGGAGGATGTTCTAAAGGAAGAATTTGACCGTGTCTACCGGGAGGTTGCATTACGCTCAGCAACAATGAAGACCTATGATGACCATGACGAGGTTGCGCTAATCGTTCGGCTGGCTGATGGAAGGCGGATCCTGGTTAAGTCCAAGTTTTTAGAATTTGAAAATGACTTTGTTGAATTGTTTGGCGGACATTCCGTTCCGTTGAGGGCTATTGAACGCGTGGAGTTTTAGTTGCGCATGAGGATTCGAGGCAGACTAATAATCCTTCACTGATGACATCGCGGAGATCGTTTATCCGGCAATCCGGTGCGTTGGCAGGAGTAACCCTCTTGCACCAACTGGCCAATGCTGGCGCTATTCCTGTTCCTTCGTCCGCGAAAGATATTCGACGGCAGTTACTGGTTCCTGAGGGTCGCGTATACCTGAATACCGGAAGTCTTGGCCCTAGTCCACGGTTTGTTTTAGACGCCGTGGTAGATGCCATGTGGACGTTGGAAAAAGACCCCGTGTCCGAAAATTGGGGCCGCTTGGGCCAGCAGATGGAGGCTGTGCGGAAGAAGGTTGCGGACTTCATCCACGCCGAGGTACCTGAAGTCTTGCTAACGCGAAACACTACTGAAGGACTTAGTCTGCTATCCCAGGTGTTCCCGCTTCAAAAGGATGATGAGATAGTTACTACAACCCTCGAGCATGGCGGCGGGGAGATAGGCCTGGAGTATCTCGCGCGCACAAAAGGAGCCATAATCCGAAAAGTAGAACTTCCACTGCCTCCAGAAAGTATAGAAGACATTGTGCGTGCTATCGAAAAAGCCATCACACCCCGTACCCGTCTCATGATGCTTAGTCATGTGAATACCGTGACTGGACTTTTGATGCCATTGGCCGAGATTTCAAAAATTACTGCTGCGCGCGGAATCTTCCTCCTGGTCGACGGCGCCCAGGCCCCGGGCTTGACGCCTGTAGATGTGAGGGCGCTTGGCGTTGATGCATATTCAAGCAGCGGTCACAAGTGGCTATTGGGGCCAAAGGAAACGGGCTTCTTATATGTGCGTAAAGGGTTTCCCGGAAGTGTTCCACCCGTCTTTACCTTGTCTGGATTTGATAGCTACACGCAATCATCCGGAACACGCAACGTGGCCACCCACATTGGCCTGGGGGCTGCGATTGATTGGCACACCGCATTAGGCGTGGCGAAAAGCGAGGCGTACTGTCTGGAACTCCGTAATTATTGCCAGGGAGAATTGAAAAAAATCGGTGGCTTGCGAGTCATCAGTCCAGAGAATCAAACCCTTGCGACTGGGATTGTAAGCTTTCAACTTCTGAACAAGAAAAACAGCGAGGTATATGCCCGATTGAAAGAAAAGGACATTATTGTTAAAGTTCTTACGCAGCATAATGCGATCCGCATTTCATGCCATGTATTTGTTTCACAAGGTGACATCGACACCTTCATAGCCTCGCTGCGGACTATTTTTTAGGCTAAGGTTAACTGAGTGAGGGCATGAAAAAACTTATTCGAAACGTTCTACTGGGATCAAAACGGATACCCTCACGGATAGCGTACAAGTTTGCCCTCTTGCGGGGTCAATTTGCGCTGCTCCTTCTCTTTATAACGGTATTCTACATCTGCGTCGACTGGAGCAATGACGTTTTTTCATTTATGCCCTGGTACCTCCTCATGATTGCCATTGGGGTATCCGCCATTATTCTGAACCGCAAGGGTTACTACATTTTGACTAACCTCTTCCTTGTCGTTACAGTGAATGCGATTATTTACCTTTTTGCTGACGTAGATCATCCTCAGGGGGGTGTTTACTTCTTCTTCGCAAATACGTCAGTGATGGGGCTGATTCTGTTCAGCACTTACGGAAAGCCTTTGCAGATATTTTTTGGTCTCTTGCCCATCGGTCTTGGATATCTCGCACTCCTCGAGGATTTTAATCTGATGATTCCTCCATTGAACGATCCCGCCATGATGCGGGTTAATTTCCTTGCTAACTTCAGCACCGGTCTACTCACAACCATTCTTATCGTGCAATTTCTCATTAGTCGAAACAAGGAGTCGGAGCGGAGTCTGATTGAAAGCCAGCAAGCCATTTCAAAGACGTCAGAAAATCTGATGAAAAGTGAAGAGCGATATTCGATGGCACTGAAAGGCACACGTGCAGGAATTTATGAATGGAATGTGAAGGAGAATCGTGTCGAGGTGAGCGATTATTGGAAAACACTTCTCGGTTATGGCCCGTCTGAGATGACCCGGGTGACCCTTGAAACATTCCTGGAGATGGTACATCCGGATGATATTGCACGCATATCGGAAGCTGTTCAACGGCACATGAGCGCACAAACACCCTACCAGAACGAAGTTCGCATGCGGCGGAAGGACGGGTCGTTTAAGTGGTTCCAAGATACGGGAATTGGCAAGATGGATGATGCCGGAAATCCACAGGTGGTGATCGGCTCCATCATTGAAATTCATGAGCGAAAAATGGCTGAAGAGAAGATACTTTCCCAGAATGACTTGCTAGCCAAAGCGAACAAAGAACTAGATCATTTTGTGTACAGCGTTTCCCATGACTTGCGCGCTCCGCTAAGTTCGATTCTTGGGCTTACCAATATTTACGCGATGGCACGGGACCAAGGAGAACGCGATGATATCATCCGCATGGTAAGCGACCGCGCGCACGTACTGGACAACTTCATTCGTGAAGTACTTGATTATTCGCGCAATGCCAGATTGGACCTCAATTTGCAGCCTGTTCTTATAGCCGATTTAGTGCAGGAAGTGCTAAGCGGGCTGGCGCACATGGAAGGCATCCAGGCACTGGATATCAGGACCGAGATTGAGAATGATTTGGAAATCCTTACCGATCATGACCGGATCAAAGTGATACTGTCTAATCTTCTGGCCAATGCGGTAAACTACCGTGATCACGGAAAAAAATCATATGTTCTGGTCCGGGCAGCCGTAAACAACGAATTCTGGAGCGTGGAAGTTGAAGACAACGGAATAGGAATTAAGCCGGAACATCACACTCGCATTTTCGAAATGTTCTACAAGGCTCACGACAATTCAAAAGGTACAGGCCTGGGTCTGTATATTGTAAACGAGTCTTTGCAGCGGTTGAAAGGCAATATCGAAGTGGTTTCTGAGTATGGGAGAGGCTCCACATTCAAGTTTCGGGTACCTGTATAATGTGCAAGCACGGGCGTCATAAATTGTGATTGCTGCTGACTTAAATCACGTTGGGGCGAAAATATTCACGCTATAATTGTACGAGCAATGGCAAGTCATCGATATTCAAATTGGACACCCCGGGCAGCTTTGGTCATACTGGCAAGTTTGGCTATTCTTTCATGTAAAAAGAGCAGAGAGACGGTACACCCTATGCAGGAAAGCATTTCAGAGTCCGTTTATGCATACGGGGTTATCAAGGGTCGCAACCAGTATAATGTATATACAACCGTCAATGGTCGCTTGTCCGAAATACTGGTGCCAGAAGGATCCTTAGTGAGAAAAGGACAGCCCATCCTTCGTTTGGTAAATGTCGCTCCTCTGCTGAATGCTGAAAATGCTCAGCTGGCCGCTGAATATGCAGACTTAACCAAGAATGCAGACAAGTTGAAGGAACTCAATGTTAACATTGACCTGGCACGCAATAAGGCAATCAATGATTCGCTGATGATGATACGGCAACAAAACTTGTGGAAGCAAAGTATTGGATCCCTTGTTGAGGTTGAGCAGCGCGAGCTGGCCTACCGCAATTCGGCTACAGCGCTTCGTTCTGCCGAGCTCAGGTATGCGGACGTTAAACGGCAACTTAGCTTTGCCGACCGCCAGTCGAAGAAGAATCTACAGATCAGCAATACGGTTTCCGGTGACTATACAGTGATTAGTGAAATCGATGGGAGGGTTTACACGATCTTCAAAAAGAAAGGCGAGCTTGTGACAACACAAAGTCCGGTGGCGGTGATTGGGGAAGCAGACGCCTTCATTCTTGAGCTTCAGGTAGATGAATATGATATTGCACGCATCCGGAAGGGCCAGGCGATTATCGTTAGAATGGACAGCTACCCGGGGAAAGTCTTCAATGCAGCGATTGCGCATGTGAATCCACTGATGAATGAGCGTTCCAAATCATTCACGATTGAGGCCGAATTTACGACAAGGCCAGAGACGTTGTATCCAAATCTCAGCGCCGAGGCGAACATCATTTTGCAATCAAAGAAAAGTGCGCTTACGATTCCGCGTCTATACCTTGTTAATGACTCTACCGTCATTGGAGAAAATGGCGAAAAGCGCCACGTGGTCATTGGATTAAAAGATTTTAATAAAGCTGAGATTGTCAGTGGTCTTACTACTGCAGACAAGATCCAACGGCCGTTGCCATGATTTCACCCCTTATCTTTTCCATTGCCAAATCGCTCTTGCTTGCGCGATGGAAGCAAACGCTGGTGGCTGCGATTGGCGTGACGTTTAGTATTACCATGTTCATTGCGTTGCTGGGATTTATGACAGGGCTCAACGACTTACTCGACGGGTTGATCATTAACCGGACCGCGCATGTCCGGCTTTTCAATGATGTGAAACCCTCGGATCGGCAACCTATCGATGATCATCCAGCATTTTGGGGAGGATATAATTTCATTCACTCCATCAAGGCCGGAAATGGCCGCTCGGAGATTGCCAATAGTGTGGCGATCATTCGCGCCATCGAGGCAGACGATCGCGTCTTGGGGCTATCGTCCAGAATAACGGCGCAGGTATTCTTCAACGAAGGATCGACCGACATTACCGGCGTCGTAAATGGAATTGATCCATTGGCGGAAGCCTCCCTTTTTCATTTTGGTGACTATGTTATGGAAGGATTGTCGGTTGACATCCAGAATATCCCCAACAGCATTATTCTGGGGAAGGCGCTGGCAGAAAAATTGCAGACTTCACCCGGGAATGTCATCCAGATTACAACCCCGAATGGTGAGCGCTTTCAACTTCGGGTAGTGGGGATATACCAATCAGGCCTGCAGGAGTACGACAAGTCTCAAAGCTTCGCGTCAATTAGTACAACTCAGAAGATCTTGGGCAAGGCTTCCTCTTACCTCACTGATATTCATGTCAAGCTTAAAGACATTACGCAAGCGCCCATTGTCGCAAGGGAATACCAGCAGCTCTTTGCCATTGAGGCCGAAGATATTCAATCAGCAAATGCGCAATTTGAAACCGGAACCTTTGTCCGATTGCTCATCTCTTATGCGGTTGGCATTACGTTGCTTATTGTAGCTGGTTTTGGAATCTACAATATCCTCAACATGATGATTTATGAGAAGATGGATTCGATTGCTATTCTGAAAGCTACCGGCTTTTCAGGTCGGGATGTTCACCAGATCTTCATCGTAATTGCTTTAGGTATCGGCGTCTTTGGCGGTACACTTGGCCTGCTCTTCGGACTGGGACTTTCTGCCCTCATTGACCAAATTCCATTTGTTACCGCAGCGTTGCCTACAGTCAAGACTTACCCGGTCAATTATGATCCTAAGTTCTACTTGATTGGGATTTCATTTTCGCTGGTAACCACTTATATGGCCGGCTACTTTCCCGCAAGCAAAGCAAGCCGTATTGACCCTGTTATTATCATTCGCGGAAAATGATATGAACAACATCATTCTTGAGGCTCGTAATGTCACCAAGTATTTTGTCGATCCGGTACGGGTACAGATTCTTCACGACCTGTCATTCCAGATTACAAAGGGTGAATTCGTTTCTGTCATCGGTAAGTCGGGCTGCGGCAAGTCGACCCTTCTTTACATCTTGTCGACTATGGATACCGACTATGAAGGGGAAGTATGGATTGATCAGGAGTCAATGGTGAAACGGAAGGAAAAAGACTTGGCGCGCATCCGGAACGAGAAGATTGGATTCGTTTTCCAGTTTCACTACTTGCTGAATGAGTTTACCGCCCTGCGTAACGTAATGCTGCCCGGGTTGAAGCTTCAACGATACTCGGAGGAGGAAGTAGAGCACCGTGCCATGGAGCGGCTGAAGATCCTGGGAATTGAAAAACTTGCCCTTCAGCAGGCAAACAGGTTGTCAGGAGGAGAGAAGCAGCGGGTGGCGATTGCCCGAGCCTTGATCAATGATCCGTTGATTATCATGGGGGATGAGCCCACTGGAAATCTGGACGCAAAGAACTCCGCAATCGTGTTTGATATTTTTGAAAAACTGACCACGGAATTTAGCCAGACGCTGCTTATCGTCACACACGATATGGGTTTCGCAAACAAAACGCACCGTATTATTGAAATGGCCGATGGGCGGATTGTCCCATTTGTACAGTAATGTGCACTAAGCTATCAAACCTGAAATTATGGTTAAGGTTCACTGTGTCTTCAACAAAGCAGGAAAGTTCTATCTTGGAAGAAATGAATGTATTAACATGAGTAATTTCGCACAGCCATGACTAAATATTTGGTTTTCTTTCTATTCAGTATGTTCATCACCGGCTCAGTGCTGGCTCAGGAGAAATCAAAAACCTGGTTTAAAGGCAACCTCCACACACACTCGTACTGGAGCGACGGGGATGAGTTTCCAGAAATGATTATGGACTGGTACAAGAGTCATGGGTATCAGTTTGTGGGCCTTTCAGATCACAATGTGCTCGCGGCCGGGGAGAAGTGGAAGAAAATTACGCATAGTAAGCTCTACGAAGACGGCTTTTCGGCATACCTCGCAAAGTATGGAGCGTGGGTAAACTACAAATATGACAGCGGTCGCATTACGGCAAGACTTAAGACCCTTGACGAATACAGGCCGATGTTTGAAAGTCCTTCGTTCCTCATCTTGAAATCCGAAGAGATCACGTCACGGCTGGGAGAGAAACATATACACGTGAATGCCACAAATATCCAGCGGGCTATTGGCGCGCAGTCGGGAACCACAATAGCCGAAATTATGCAGCATGCAGTGGATGCCGTGTTAGCGCAACGCAAGGAAACGGGCGTTCCGATGATCGCACACATTAACCACCCAAATTTCTTCTACAGTATTTCTGTTCAAGACATGATTGATCTGCGGGGGGAGCAGTTCTTTGAAGTATACAACGGTCATCCGATGGTGAACAACTACGGTGATTCATTACGCCCTGGAATGGAAGTGATGTGGGACCGCATAAACATCGCATACCGCCACCGCGATCAGCCACTGATGTTTGGCCTCGCCACCGACGACAGTCACAACTATCACCAGTTTGGTGCTGCCTATAGCAATGCTGGAAGGGGATGGGTGATGGTGAACTCCGAATCCCTGGAGCCCGCATCACTGATCAAGGCCCTTGAAGCTGGAGATTTCTATGCTTCTACTGGAGTCACCCTCGAGCGCATGGATTACAGCAACAATGCAATCGAAATAGCAGTGCGTCCTGAACCCGGCGTGCAATATGTCATCGAATTCATTGGAGCGAAAAAGGGGCAGACCCAGGGAAAAACGATTCAGAAAACCACGGGCCTGACAGCAAAGTTCAAGGTGACTAAAAATTACCTGTTTGTACGCGCACGCATTACATCCAGCAAGCCGAAACCCAACCCATTCCAGGAGGGTGATTTTGAGTTGGCCTGGACGCAGCCGGTGGTTTATAAATAGTGCTGCGTTGATCATGAGTATGAAGTAGCTTCAATAGCGAAACCTATCTTTTGGAAAGAAACTCCAAAGCAATCGCAGCGGTAATCTGTGGAGATTCTTCCATCGGCATATGGCCGTTGTCTGGAAGGACAATCAGCGTATCGTTGGCCAGATCGTTATGAAACAGCAGCGCCATAGATTCAGGAACAAAGTGATCCTCTTTTCCCCAAAGAATTAGCGTCGGCTGAAGGATAGAATGAATGCGGGTGTAGGACGAGTCTATTGAAAAGGAAGTTGACCGGTCCACAAACGCTTGTCGGTTGCCCGGGCGAAGTGATAGCTCGAAGTACCGATCCACCAGGTTTTCAGATACTTTTCCTTTATCCGCATACAAATCTCGAATACTGTTTCGAACGATGAAGCGCGGCGTTATATAGGTAAAGATCTTGTTCAAAAAGGGAACACCGGCCAACCGGAATGCGATGGGCTTAGCACTTTGGGCCAAGGGATAGCCAACTGCATCGATGAGGATTAGCTTGCGGACCCGTTCGGGGTTTTGGAGAGCGATGTACCATGCGATGTATCCACCCAGTGAATTTCCAGCAATGTCCACTTGACCTACGCCAAGACTATCCAACACTTCCAATAGCACACTCCGGAATTTATCCATTGAATATTTCCCGTCAGGCGAAGGCCCTGTCAAGCCAAAGGCAGGCAAGTCTAGCCGTATGATCCGCTTTGAAGACTTCATCTCACTTACCCATCCATCCCAAGTATGAAGACTTGCGCCGGTTCCATGCAGAAGAAGCAAAGGAATAGCGTCAGCTGAATTTCCTTCTACCCGGACATGTACTGGCATGCCCTGTATCTGGATGAATCGGGAGTCTTTGTTGGCATACTTTCCACGTAGCGTTTCGATGGGAATGTCACGGTATCCCCAAAACCCTGCAAGCGTAGCCACCGAGATTACCAAAACTGAAAGGAGGATATACTGCTTCTTCATTTGTACAAGATAAATACTATTTCATGGGTTATTGCCAAGATTCTATATTTCAACATCCAGAACCCAGCCGATACGGGCTATGCATCCTTTCGCATTGGTCCAGTTGGAGCAGAAGGAATCATTGCCTATTTTTTAGACTCTAATTGACATAATGCTATGCATGCTGGTAAGAATTTTAGTTTCAAAGAAGTAATCCTCTGGACGCGCCGCGACCTCTACGTGTTGACTTTGATTGGAACGGTTCCAACATTTTGCTACGCTGTTCTCGGATGGCATTGGCTTGCCATACCTTGGCTGCCGATTGCCCTGCTGGGTACTGCTGTCGCTTTTGTGGTGGGATTCAAGAACAACGCCTCCTATGATCGTATGTGGGAAGCCCGCAAGGCTTGGGGAGCTATCGTAAATGGAAGCCGGGGGTGGGGCATCATGATCAAAGATTATATCACAAACAAACACGCCACCAACCCGTTGTCAGAACATGATTTGGAAAGCCTGAAAGAGCAATTCATTCTTCGTCACTTTGCATGGTTGACAGCGCTTAGGTTCCAACTACGGGAAGCAAGGGCATGGGAAGCGATATATAAAAAGCATAATGAGGAGTACAGGGAAAAATGGTTTACAGTTCCTGAGCAGCGCGGCGATTTAAGAACTGAATTGCAGAAATATCTCACGCCAATTGAACTTGAGGAAGTCCTTGCAACCTCAAACCGAGCAGCCCAGCTGATCGCCATGCAATCCGCTAACCTTAAGGTCCTATTGGACAAAGGGCTTATTGAGGACTTCCGGCACATGGAACTGGAAAAAATGTTGCTTGAATTCTACAACCAACAGGGTGTTTCCGAGCGAATCAAGAATTTCCCTTACCCGCGTCAATTTGCTACTGTAAATCTGTACTTCACAAAAATCTTTGTCGTCCTGGTTCCCCTCGGCATGCTACAGGAGTTCAGTAAACTCGGTGATTTGATTTGGTTATCAATTCCATTCAGCACACTTTCATCGTGGGTCTTCACCACAATGGAAAAAATAGGAGAGTCGACGGAGAACCCTTTTGAAGGCAGCGCGAATGATGTACCCATTACGGCCATCAGTCGCAGCATTGAGATCGACCTGCGGGAGATGTTTCACATGACAGATGTTCCGCCCGCGCTGAAACCTGAAAACAGCATTCTTATTTAAGCTTTATGTTTGAAAAAATATTCAACAACAACCGGAAATGGATAGAAGAAAAACTAGCCCTGGATCCGGACTATTTCAAGAACCTTGCAACAGGGCAGCATCCGGAGTATCTCTACATCGGTTGTAGCGATAGTCGAGTGACCGCCGAGGACCTGATGGGTGTGCAGCCTGGCGAGGTATTTATCCATCGCAACGTCGCTAACCTGGTCGTGAGTACGGACAACAACCTGAATGCCGTCGTTCAATATGCCGTCGAGCATCTCAAGGTGAAGCACATCATTGTCTGCGGTCATTATGAATGTGGTGGGGTGAAGGCAGCCTTGAATCCAAGTGATATGGGGCAATTAAACAGTTGGCTACAAACGCTCCGCGACGTGTATCGATATCATCGGATTGAATTGGATGCTATTGTTGACGAACATAGCCGCTTTGACCGGCTTGTTGAGCTAAACGTCAGGGAACAATGTATCAACATAATTAAGATTGACCATGTTCAGCGAATGTGGTACAAGACAGGTTTCCCCCAAATTCATGGCTGGGTATTTAATGTTCGAAACGGAGAACTCATCGACCTGAAACTTGATATGGAGGCCATCTTCGGGACCGTCCGTAGCATCTACGATTTAAAGCCATTGGGGAATTGAATAGGTAGATGTTTATCTCTTCCTAAAACCAATACGCTAAATAGGCCACGTGAATCATTAATGGTTGATGCGTAAGGGAATTTGTCCTATTTTGGACTACCATCAAGAATTTGCTATGACAATTCGACTACTTACTCTGATTGCCCTATTGGCATGTGCAAGCCTATCCGCTGCACAGCCTGTTTCACAGGAATCAATCCGAGACCTTCGCTACCGCATGATCGGACCCTTTCGTGCCGGCCGTACTGTAGGGGCGGTAGGTATTCCATCCCAACCCAATGTTTTTTTTATGGGCGTGAACAATGGAGGTGTGTGGAAGACGGACGATTATGGGCGCACCTGGAAGCCGATCTTCGATAAGAATTCTACTGGCTCTATTGGGGATATCGCGGTCTCGCCAACAGATCCCAATATCATCTATGTCGGGACCGGTGAAGGGCTTCACCGCCCAGACTTGTCGGTAGGCGATGGGATGTTCAAGTCAAGTGATGGTGGAAAGTCGTGGGTAAACATTGGACTTGAAGACGTACAACAAATTGGCCGGGTGATTGTGCACCCCACCAAGCCGGAGATTGTTTTTGCTGCGGGTCTGGGCCACCCATACGGTGCCAACGAAATGCGGGGTGTGTTTCGCTCCATCGACGGTGGTCGAAACTGGGAGAAAGTTCTTTATATCAACAACCACACTGGCTGTATCCAGGTAGAGTTCGACCCCTCAAACCCGGTTGTCCTTTTCGCGGACATGTGGGAGCACCAGGAGGGACCGTGGGAGAATGCTGGATTCTCAGGAACAAACAGTGGTTTGTATAAATCTATTGATGGTGGAACTACCTGGAAGAAACTTGAAAAAGGGTTACCCGGATCAGCACAGGGTCTTGGTCGCATCGGCATTGCCATCTCGCCAAGCAGTTCAAAGCATGTTTATGCAACGGTTGATTCACGCGAAAATGGTGGAATCTACCGGAGCGACGATGCAGGTGAAAACTGGACAAAGGTAACGGGAGATGGGCGCCTGTGGGGCCGCGGTAGTGACTTTGCGGAAATCAAAGTGCATCCCAACAATCCCAATGTGCTGTTCGTCGCCAACGTAGCTTCATACAAATCTACTGACGGCGGAAAAACATGGACTTCTATCAAGGGCGCTCCTGGAGGCGATGACTACCATCGGATCTGGATTAATCCCCGGCATCCGGACATAATGATATTTGCTGCCGATCAAGGTGCTACGATTACCGTAAACGGTGGGAAGACGTGGAGCTCGTGGTACAACCAGCCCACCTCTCAATTGTATCACGTATCAACCGACAACCAGTTTCCTTACATGGTATACGGAGGCCAACAGGAAAGCGGAGCGATCGGCGTGCAGAGCCGCGGCAACGGCGGACAAATTTCCTTCCGTGATTGGATGGGTGTTGGCGCTGACGAATACGCCTACGTGGTGGCCGACCCCAAGAACCCGGATATGATCTACGGAGGGCGCGTAATTCGTTTCAACAAAAAGACAGGTCAGTCGTTGAACGTGGGGCCAGAAGCATTGCGCTCCGGAAAGTATCGGGGGCTTAGGACTTTACCCCTTGTATTTAACCCAGCCAATCCCGAACAACTTCTGTTTGCCACCAATGTGTTGTGGAGCACACTCAATGGAGGTCAATCATGGGAAGTTATTAGCCCTGACCTAACTCGCAAGCAGCCAGAAGTACCAGCCAGCGTTGGAGACTTCAAGACGGAAGCCATGAACACGATGCCGCAGCGGGCTGTGATTTATTCGCTGGCGCCATCACCACTGGATAAGAATGTGATTTGGGCTGGCACGGACGATGGCCTGGTACACCTTACATCCGATGGGGGCAAGACATGGAAAGATGTAACACCTCCTGCATTGAAGTCATGGGATAAGATCTCTCAGATTGATGCCGGGCATTTTGAAGCAGCCACAGCCTACGTTTCAATCAACGCAATACGTAAGGACGACCAACGCCCGCATATTTACCGTACGCACGATAGCGGAGCGACATGGACTGAAATTGTAACTGGCATGTATTCATTTGGACCTGTGAATGTGGTGCGTGAGGATGTCAAACAGAAGGGCCTTTTGTTTGCGGGAACAGAGCGTGAAGTATATTTCTCAACAAACGATGGCGACCACTGGCAAAGCTTGCGTCAGAATATGCCGGCTACATCCATTCGGGATCTGGTGATTCACGATAATGATCTTGTGATCGGCACACATGGTAGATCGATTTGGATACTTGATGACTTTAGTCCACTCCGGGAAATGGCGGCCATCGGAAGATCTGATGAGGCATATCTCTTCAACTCTTCCCTCGCCACACGTGTTCGATACAATATGTTCCTCGACACTCCGCTGCCTCCCGAAGAACCGACAGGCGAAAATCCCGCAGATGGCGTAGCGATAGACTACCTGCTGCCTCGCGCAGTTGGCGAAGTGAAAATTGATATCCTGGATGGCCAGAATAAACTAATTCGATCCTATTCCAGCAAAGACGCAGGTGAGAAGATAGATACCACCCAAATTGGGCATCCTACCTATTGGTTTCGTCCCGCTCAGAAGGTGGGCGTTACGCCAGGTCATCATCGGATTCATTGGGACTTGCGTTTTGCGGAGCCCAGGAATGCGGAGCGAGGATTTGACATTGCAGCCGTTTACAAGAATACGCCCAGTGGCCCCCAAGGACCCTATGTACATCCCGGCACATACAAGATAAGGTTGACTGTTGAGGGGAAGGTTTCCGAAAAATCAATGTCAGTACGTTTAGATCCTCGTGTCATGGTAACTGATGCAGATCTCCGGCAGCAGACCGACGTATCGATGCGGGCCTATGATGCATACCATGCGTTGCAAGTAATGCGAGAAGAGATGGATGTGACAATGGCTAACGTGAAGAAAAAGTGGAAACCTGGTGAAAAGGAGGGAATTTCCGGATTGCGTGGATCAGGCGATCCGGAAGGAGGCAATTTTATTTACGGGAGTATTTCTGAATCCGCGTTGGAAAAGGAAACTGTCGTGAGCCTGCAACACAAGATGCTGTTCATGATCAATCTGCTCCAAAGTGCCGATGCTGCGCCAACCACACAAGCAAAGGACGCTGTTAGCAGATTGATTCAACGGAAGGATGAGATTGTCAGCAAGTGGAGCAAGATGAAGTAGACACTGTTAAGTGAGGATTAGCCTTTGAGATACAGTTGTAGCACTTCGTCGCTTTCTGGCAGGCAAAATGGTTTGATGAATCTAAAGCCGTTTTTTTCGAGGAGCCGAATCGATTTCAAGTTGTCTGCCAGCGTTATTGCGGAGATTACCGGCAGCTTTAAGGATTGCTGAGCAAACTTCAGCGTTGCGCTTGCGGCTTCGAAGGCAAATCCGCTTCCATGAAACGCAGGCAAGAAAGCAAATCCGATATCCGGATGTTCAAGCCCCTTTCGCTTGAGGAGACCACACATGCCGATAGGATGGGCATCACTCTTTTTCTCTACCATCCAAAGGCCGAAGCCGTTCTCCTGATAGCTTGTTAAGGGTCCTTGCTGCAGGTAGCGTTGTGCTTCTTCCTCTGTCCGGACGTTTCTGTCTCCGATGAACTTTAGCCACCCCTGACTATTAAGCAATTCAATAATGAACGGAGTGTCTGTCAGAACAAACTCCCTCAGGTACAACCTCTCGGTTTCAAGTATGGTCATGGGAATCCAAGGATGGTTGTTGTAAGTTATGAAAGTGAGGTAGCACCTAGGCCCTGACCGTGTTCTTCCTGGAAAAATACTTTATCAAAGCTGGTATGGCAATGATTACCCAAACAACGTTGATGAATGTGTTGGCGAACGCAGCATAATATCCGGAATAGATGATCAGAAATATGCCACCAAATAGGTTCAGCAGGAGAAAGGAGAGGGAGTTAGAGGCAAGGCGCTGATAGCTATTGAGGCCGTAGGCTGCGATCACCATCACGGAGCCGGTCCAGCCAAGTATATCGACAAGTAGTTGCATGGTTGTTTGAATTGTTGGTTAGGGAATACGCTCAAACCGCTTCATCCATTCCTTTCGCTCTTTACTTTCATAGTGCGCACGGGATTGAATAGGAGCAATGTGGTGCTCCATGAGTTCTGTGAGCGATTCAACTGGAAAGTCCACAGGCCTTGCCGGGATAAATCCATCCATCATGACTATTATATCATCCAGATTTGGTTGCCCTGCACGGTTCGTCCACTCTTCAGGATCTGCTTGAAGGTCATACAACTCCTTGCTGTCGTCGATGTACCGAATGTAGTGCCAGTTCTGATACCTGACAGAATAGCTCCCGTAATCATAGGTTGTTATAATCGGACGGTCTATTTCGAGGTTGGGATTACCCAAGAATGGAACCAGGCTCTTTCCATCAAGATCAGTGCGCTGGGGAAGGCCACAAAGTTCGAGTAGGGTTGGATAGATATCCAGCAGTGAAACCAGACTCGTTGATCTGCCGGACTGGGATCCATCGGGCAGGGCAACCGTTCCTTTGGGTACCTGGATCATGAGCACACTCCGAGTTACATTCTCCCAGAGTGCAAATTTTCGCCAATGATTCTTTTCTCCCAACTGCCAACCGTGGTCGGACCAGAGAACGACAATTGTATTGTCAGCGTACGGGCTCTTCTTCAACTCATCCAGCAGTTTTCCAACCATGGCATCGGCAAAGGCAATCGAGGCGAGGTATCCTTGTATGGCTTTCTTCCACTGACCAGCCTGAACTACGTGCTTGTGGTAGTTTCCTCCTCTTTCAATAATTTCTTTGCGTGCGAAAATCCCCAGGTCTGTGGTGTCATTCTTCTGCAGCTTGGGCAATTGAATGCTGTCCAGCGTAAACATATCAAAGTACTTTTGCGGGACGTACCAGGGATGGTGTGGCCGGTAGATGCCACAGGCGAGGAAGAAGGGACTGTCGTGCTTCTTTTTCAGTTGGTCTGTTATGTAATTGACGCTCTGAAAGTCACCTGTTTCTTCGTCGGTGATGGCAAGCGGAGACCAGTCAAACATATTGTAAATGTATTTGAATGGAACCATGTTGGCAGGCCGTTTCGGGGGGAAACTGTCCTCGGGCATGGGTTTAGTCTTCGATGGAAAATAGTCCACCCACCCGGCGGTGTCGACTTGTTCGTAATGATAGATCTTCCCTGCTCCGGCCGTGTAGTAGCCGTTGTTTCTAAAATACTGATTAAGTGTGGGCGACTGCGTCATGCGGGGGATTTTCCTCCAGTCCTGGTAGTTGGAGTAAAGCCCCGTGGTATAGGTATGCAATCCCGTAAGGATGGCGCCGCGCGATGGATTGCAGCCTGGACTTGCACAATAGGCATTGCTAAAATTGACGGCCTCTTTGCTGAAGGCCAGTAGATGTGGTGTTTTGGCTTGAGGATTCCCACGCAGAGGTTCGATCCAGTCGTTGAGGTCGTCGACAGAGATGAAGAGGACGTTGGGTTGGGTAGGCGCCTCCACTTTCCTGGCATGTTGAGTACATGCGGGCAATAGAAGGGCGATGACCAACATCTTCATAAGGCTTTCAGGAATAGATGCTAGCTGTTTACTCAACATTGAAATAATATTTTAAGAAACTGAAATTTACAAAATCACCTCCAAACCGGAATGCACTCGTTCTGGACATGACCCTCGCCGCTTTTTGCAAATCACGATTCAGCAATGGCATCCAATTCGACCAGGAAACCTGAGTGTAGGGTGTTAGTAGGTACAACCGTTCGCACTGGCTTGTGATCGCCGAGTTTTTTTGCGTAGAGCTTATTAAACGCATCCCAATGACTAATGTCACTGACAAACACGGTGACTTTTACTATTTTTTGAAGCGAGCTGCCAGCCGCTTGCAGTATGGTATCGAGGTTATTCAGTACTACTGTGGCTTGTTCCTCAAACGATGATGTAGTGAATTTCTCCCCGGTAAACGGGTCAATGGGCAGTATCCCCGACACGTAGCACATCCCTTTACTTTTAATAGCTGTTGAGTAATGCCCGACAGGGGGTATGGCACCTGGAACAGAAATGCTTTTCATGGAAGTGACGAGATAAAAGTGAGCAGTGAAAAGTAAGAAGTGGATTTCGGTTTTTTCATTTTTCACTTTTGGTTTTAACTATTTCAGCGTCTCGGCAAGCCACTTAAAAAACTCACGTTGCCATACCAGAGAATTTTGTGCGGTTAGCACCCAGTGGTTTTCGGTTGGAAGGTAAACAAGCTTGCTTTTGATGCCTCTGAGTTGCGCAGCTTGAAACGCTTCAAATCCCTGCGTGTCTGGAACACGGTAATCACGTCCGCCCTGGATAATGAGGATAGGGGTATTCCACTTCTCAACCAGGTTGCTGGGATCGAACGTGTTGTAGGACTTCTGTGCAGCAGTATTTCCCTGGTCCCAATAAGGACCGCCATAGTCCCAGTTGACGAAGAAGAGTTCTTCCGTGCTGCCATACATGCTTTTGAAATTGAAAATCCCATCGTGCGAGATAAATGTCTTAAAGCGATTGTTGTGAATGCCTGCCAGATAGAATACAGAGTACCCGCCATAGCTTGCGCCCACAGCACCAAGCCTGGCCTTGTCAACAAAAGGCTCTTTGGCCATCGCGTCTATCGCGGAGAGGTAATCATCCATCACCTGACCACCATGATCCTTGCTGATTTTTTCATTCCACGCTACGCCGTGACCCGGCATGCCGCGTCGGTTCGGAGCAACGATGATGTAGCCATTGGCCGCCATCAACTGAAGATTCCAACGGAAGGAGTAAAACTGGGTTAGCGCAGACTGGGGACCTCCCTGGCAGTAAAGAAGCGTTGGGTATTTCTTTGTAGCATCGAAGTCTGGAGGATAGACAACCCATACCAGCATCTGCTTTCCGTCTGTAGTGGGCACCATGCGTTTCTCCACTTTGCTTTTGGCCACTTTCGCATAGGCCGCATCGTTGACATGCGTGAGTTGCACTGTATACAGTTCGGCCGCATGATTCATGTCGGTTCGGGAGACAAGAAGGGTGCTGCCAGACTGACCACCAATGGAGGAGATATCAAACTCTCCTTTCGTAATCTGCTTTACCTGGGGTACCTTCTTGGTGATGCCTGGATCATCTACTTCGAATAATTGAAGTGTTCCGTCAATGGCCGCCGTGAAGTATAGCTTCTTACCGTCGGCGCTCCACACATAGGATGCTACTGATTCATCCCAGCTTTGGGTTAGGTTGGTGGTCACACTTCCGGTACGGACAATGATGTCGTTTTTGTCGGCTTCGTAGCCGTCCCGTTTCATACTCAGCCAGGCGAGTGACCCTGTGGGGGAGAAGGACGGCTTTGTATCAATGCCCATCATGCCTTCTGTGAGATTGACCGTGGTGCCGGTGGTCATATCATAGCTGTAAAGATCCAAGTTGGTGCTGAGGGCGTAAGCGGTACCGGATTTCTTCTTCGCCACATAGATAATCTTCTTGCTATCAGGGCTCCAGATATAATCTTCATCACCGCCGAAAGGTTTCTGCGGAGCGTCATACGGTTCGCTGGGCATGATGTCTTTTCCTTCACCGGCTATGCCATTCACCACAGGGTGAACAAAGACATGGTCATAGGCGCCGTCCTCCCAGGTATCCCAGTGACGGTAATTCAGTCCATCGTAGATCTGGACATTGGATTTGGAAAGCTCTGGGTAGAAATCGCTGCCAAAAACCTTCTGGACCTTCACCTCCTTGTGGCTGATGGAGTACTTTCCATCAGGAGAGATGTTTTTGTCGGACAGTAGGTTGCCTGTCACTGCTATCTCGTTGGGCTGTCCACCTAAAAGAGGAACGCTATATGTCTTTCGGCTTGACTTGTTTTCATCGGCGTTTGGTGTGCTAACCGAATAGATTACTTGCTTACCGTCTTTGGAGATGCCCAATGCTGAGACTTTGCCTAGCTGCCAGAGCAATTCTGCTGTCATGGGATTTTGACTTAGCGCCGGCCCAATTATGAACATCGACAAGCAAGCGAGTAGGGCACCTTTCTTCATCATGATTCAGATATGTTTGTGGAATAGTCAATGTACGGAGTTTGTGGCAATTGTTAAATGCAAAAGGCTAGCGGCGAATTGCCAGCGAAAATAGATTGGTCACGGGCTTGCTATTTAATAGGGGGCCGAACTCTCAACTAGTTATGAAGTGTATATTTAATTAGACTGGTCTAACCAGCTTATAATTAACAGTTAACAATTAATGCATGGAACAATCGGTTTCTATAACAAAAGGGGATACCTTGACATTGTATACCCACCTCAACCCCACATTCTATGAAGATTTTGGTAACAGCCCTTTTGCTACTATTTTCATGTAGCCTTTATTCCCAGAACGACGATGCGTTGATCAAATCAGCTTACGGCGGAGACCTTGCAACAACAAAACAATTGGTTGAAGCTGGTGCCAATGTAAACTACAAGAATGCGGCCGGGCAGACCCCACTTTCTCTGGCCTACTTTTCACCTGAGATTACTGAGTTCTTGTTGAGTAAGGGCGCCGACGCTAATGGTGGTGACTACCCGGCGCTTGTTGCTGCTGCCCGTTACTATTCAGTCGACGTCATCAAGATGTTGATAAAAGCGGGAGCTGATCCCAACAAGATCGCCGTGATCAAAGTTGATCTTGCTGCCGGCGTGAAGAAAGCACTCGAAGATGAGAAAGCCAAAGGAAAGAAAGGCAATAAGTACCTGGTCAAGGCCTATGAGAACCAACTGAAGTCAATGGGGAATGCAACAACCATTACTTATTCTGCGCTACAGAATGCGGTAGGGAACACCAATTGCAAGGAGTGTGTTGAACTACTTCTCAATGCCGGTGCTAAAACCGATTTCAAGAGTTCAATTTCCGGCGGCAACATTGTGCATGAAATTGCCTTCACCTGGGTTCCTATCGAGCAGCGGGCAGCGGCGATTCAGACCAATATTCCTTACTACGAGCAAGCCGGCATGGCCATCCCGGATTGGTACAAGAAAATGAACATTTCCAGTATGGGAAACGCCAATGACATTGTCAGAATGCTTAAAGATAGGGGGGCAGATATGGAGGGGCTCGACAACAACAAGTGGACGCCGTTGATGTGGGCCGTACGACAGCCTACTCCAAATGAGGAGATTATCAACGCTTTGGTCGCCAATGGTGCAGACATGAAGGCAACGGGCATGAACAACGATCCCACCGAGTTTGCCAAAGAAACTGCCGATCCGGAGAAAATTAAAGTTCGATTTGACTTCCCTCGCGAAGGAAGAAGTTCCAATGGTTCAGGTTACAGTGCCAACGTTGAGTTACTAAATCCAAAGCCCAAACGAGTGGCATTGATCAGTTACTACTTGTACGATCCCGGAAAGGGAAAGACAACAGGCGGAGCACAGAGCGCAATGGTGACAGCTTCCGTTTGGAGAACTTCTGACGCAATGGGCCAGGTTCAAGTTGATGGATTCTACAACAAGAGCATAGATGCCTTGAAAAAATCATTCAAGGACAACGGCATTGACTTGCTTACTCCGGCTGAGTTCCTCGACACGGATGAGAAGATTGACTACTATTTTAATTTTAGCCAGGAGTCGGCCAAGAAAGAAAAGACTTCTATTACCAAACGGAATGCCACAGGAGGCTTTATCTCCGAGATTGCTACCGCCACAGTTTCAACCCTGAAAGTGTCTCCCTATGGAAAGGGGTACCGTCAGTTTTTCGTCGCTAACGAGGGCGATGATGAATCCCAACTCAGCAATTTTCAAAGCGGTATTTTCTCTTCCAACCGTAAGTTAACTTCAAGTCTAGGCAATGAGCTAGCTAAGGGCCTGGGCGTGGATGCTGTGGTTGTAGTTTATATCTGTACGCGCAAGCCAAAGCAGACCAAAGATGACTATGGTGTCAACGCTGTAGTGACCATGATGCTGGGTCCAAATCCGGGCCGGGACGCGGGCTCTGACCCTGAAGCAAAAAACCTTGGGCAATTCTATTGCGGCACAAGGACCTACTACAGTTCTCCTGTCATCTTCAAGGAGGGGAAGGGCGTCTTTGGACAATATGAAGGGATGGCCAACGTCTTAAGCGTTCACGCAGCCAAAATGAGCAAGTATATCAATGGCAAGGAGAAAGATGACTAGCCTGGATCTTGATTCGGAAGAGCAGGATTTAGGATTGGTCAGATGAGTGCAACCGTGGCAAGAGCAATACATGCATACAGGCCCAGCACCAAAATCATGAATATTCCCATGAACTTGTAGTGCGACTTGAGGTTCATAAAGGCCTGACTCATTTGTACACTATCCCTAGCCAACAATCCATCTTTAGCGTGCGAGGCAAATTTGTACAGATAGAATATGGGGAAGAAATAGAGCAGACCAAACAGCAGGTAAATAGCGCTTATCACAGAACTCGAAAAGGGCAGATTGCTGTCTTGTCCCAATCGTGAAAATAATGTCCCTAGAAAGAACGCTACCACCACAATGATTGCAATGAAGACAAACCCAAGGATTGAAAGAAACTGAGCCCATTTTCTAGTCTCATTAAGGTACTTCATCGATTCGTGGTTAAGCTCAACTTTTGAACTTCCATTATCAGACTGTTGCGTCAAGTCGTTCATATCCGTGCTTTTATGATTTTGGTACTGTTGAAATTAGGGAATTTGGGTGTCGCCGCACCACACAATCAGGATTTAACATTACTTTTTTTTACGCGCCTCCGTTTTCATCAAATTCTCAGTCAGGCGAAACTTGATTATCTTCTTTAGCAATTGGACGGGCAAGGGTTTATCCAGGGGAAACTGGATCGTTCCTTTGGCTAGTTTGTATGCGCTCAGGTATTTTTTGAAGTTGGCAATTCCGGATGCTCCAGGGTAAAACCCAATGTGGGTTTTGTAGCCCGCAAAATAGACTAGCATACCGTTCCACTTGTAGCCTGGCATTCCGTAGCTGATGACTTCATCAGCCTCCGGCGCACTGGCCCGGATCGCATTTCTAAGTTGAATGAGCAGTGCCCTGGTTGCTACGGGGAAGGTTTCAATGTACGTGTCAACGTCTTTTATGCTGGTATCCATTCTCATGTACGGTGAAACTGAAGGATGTTAAGGTAGCACATCATGAGGGTTCTTGTCAATAGCATGATCGATTCTTTGAGGCTAAACTAGAGCGGCAGAAAGATCACCAAGGAATAGGCAAAGAAAATTTGTTTCAGTCTTTGTGGCTTCCGGGTGGTCCAATGGACTTGTATTTCCCTGTCAACTATCCTCCTTATGACTGACCAAAGTCATACCCGCACCCTTGCTGCAATAATAGCTTCACAGTTGAATCTGAATAAGAGAAGTCCTATGAAAATGATTCATTCGAATAGAATACGATTCAGCGTATTGCTTTTACTGGCCCTCCTTACCGGTTCCTGCGCGCCTACCACTGATAAGCCTGCGGCACCTGTCACAGAGGTTTCAAAGGAAAAGGCGCTTCGATCCGAGATCGTAAAACTGTTTCCTGGCGCTGTGACGTTTGATCGATATGCCGACTCGCTTCTATTTTTTCTGTATGCCGTGCACAAAATTCAGCCACAGAAAATTCTTCTCGGCCAATCAACTTGCGTGGATGATGTGCTTAACACCAAAAGCCCGTTCGACGAGCAACTGATAAAAGGGCCATTCAATTTTGGAGGACTGGGTGGCCTGCCATTTACAGGAATATCTGGCATGAATGCCTATTCACACCATGTCCCGGACAGTGGTGCGGCACTCCTCCTAGTCGGCCCACACATTGGCTATTCTGAGAAGAATGGCTGGGGATGGCTTCACCGTGAAGGGCAAGCGGAGACCAGTACTTGCTGTGGGGCGCTCGTTGGGGCGCT
The DNA here is from genome assembly GCA_043750575.1 of Cyclobacteriaceae bacterium. GTDB lineage: Bacteria > Bacteroidota > Bacteroidia > Cytophagales > Cyclobacteriaceae > ELB16-189. The sequence goes on along the minus strand of JAYVBH010000056.1, from coordinate 10,033 downwards.
CAACAAGCTGCAAAAGCCTGGAGAAATAGTTCGCAAGGCTCCCAGCGAACCCGATTATCAGGAGCAAGTGATTGAGCAACTTGCGCTTCGTCACAAATCTGAAATCCTGGAATCTAAAGTTCCACTGGTTTCATTGACAAAATTGGTTCATGAGGAAGTGGCAAAAGTCATGAGCACTTTACCCCGGGAAGATGCACACTACCGCTACATCATCCTGATTACCGCTGTCATTATCAATACCGATCACAGTTACCCGGATTACATTTGGGTAGACCAGATGTCCATCTTTGACCTTGAGACGGATACCTACCTCAAGATCATGGAAAAATGACCTGCTGAACGCAGGGGTTCCAGCTATTTTCTAAATTTTTCAAACTGTCCGTCTGAGGGCGCGTTATTAGAATTATTTTAGTTTCTTGTAGGTCGGCTAACTATGAATCCCGTCTCACTATCAGGCTTTATCCGCAATTCAGCCTACTGGTCAAAACAGACCGGGGTAAAGTGGCCGTTACTGCTCTCCATTATCGGCTTTTGGCTGCTCACCGTATGGATCCGTGGAGAATACGGTCAAGATGATTCCACCTTGTGGCTCGTCATGCGTCATTTCATGCAACTGGTGCAGTGGACCCTGGTCGGGCTTCTGGTGATCAGCACACTGTCAGCCCTGATTACTTGGTCGTATTTTATAAGTACCGAAAGAAACAAATTGGTCACGATTCAAGTAAAATTCGGTGACGGGCAAAAGGCGGAAGCAGGATGGGTGCCGATTTCAATTCTCCTGACCGGCAAGGTGTTCAGGCCATTATTCGGAACAATCCAGGCAAGGATGGTCTTTTCGGACAAACGCATGTCACTGCCCGTTATCCTTGATACTAATGTGCGACGGGCCCGGCAGTGGTGGCGGTACGCCCTAAAAGGCAATGGGCGAACACTGCTGCACGACCGCGGAATTTATGATGTTGAACATGTACTAATTTCTTTTGGAGATATGTTGTCACTGGTTTCCCTTCCGGCAAAGATCAACCTGGTACAGCAGGTCTATACCTTACCATTACCACAGCAGGCACAACGCATTGCAGCACAACCCAACTCAACGGAGGAGCAGAAGCACCGGATCGATATACCCAAGCGGGTGGAGGGGGAGCATGTCAACTACAAAGAGTTTGAGTCTGGCGATAATATCCAACGCATTGTCTGGAAAATATACGCGAAGAGCGGTCAGCTTGTCGTGCGCATTCCGGAGATCAAAGATCCTTATGCTTCTCACCTCTACTTCTATGTTAGTTATTTCCATGGTTTCAACCTGAAGCAAGGTGCATTCGAGACTGAGCTGCTCAATGTATACAAGGATCATATCCGCAATTTTTTTGAAGCCCTTCAACGCAACGGTTATGATGTCCGCATCCCGCAGGATCAGGAAGTGCCCAAGTTGGCGGGATTGAGCGAAAAGCGGAACGAGTTGTTCCAGATTACCGCTGCGTCCTGGCAAAAATCAAACGCGCCCACTGCGTTTGTAAATCCGGCGAAAGCTGCATTCGTGTGCCTCTCATCCCTGTCGCCGGTGAGTGAAGTGGAAAACATTATTCGCAACCTAGCACCTTCCGTACCGTTGGTGGTGGTAAAAATGTCCGATGCCATTCCATCACCCTTTCATTTTTCATTTAAAGACATTCTCTTTAGGCCGGCGACGAAACCAGCGGACGGATTGCGTCAACCGTGGCTTATTTCGTCCTTGCGGAGAGAATTGGTGAAGAATGAAAAGGAAATCACTGCTGTGCTGAGGCTGCGGGAAAACAGCTGGCTGACAAATACCATTGAGTTTGAATGACCCACATGACGAATAGCCGTGACCGATTCGAGCAATTGCTGATCCGCTGGGTGCTGGTGGTCTTGCCGACAATCCTCATCGGTTATGTCACCCTGCGCTTCCTGAATTTCTCGTACACGGCACTCTCAACCGGAATTGGCAGTCAAGCGATCTATTTTGCTGCAGGTTTGCTTGCGGCCTATACGCTATACTACTACGGCGCACGTTGGGTGATCACTTTCCTCGGGCTTTGGCTTTTGTATTGGGCGACAGAACGAATCATCAGCCGTCTCCCTGGCGAGTTTGACGTTTTCTATACCACGGCGCGCTTTCAACTTTATTCTACCTTGTTCATCATCGGCTGGATATTTGGGTTCCTGTTGGCGCGCATCCGCTGGTCGTATATCCTCATCTTCGGTGTATTGACCGTCGCGACGCTTGTGATCACTTCAGATACAATCGATCTCAGCCTTTCCTATCTGCTTGTACACCTTTTTCCAGTAGTGGCGTATGGATTGTACATGTATTTTCTTTCGCCATTGCTGACAGATCGGATTGAACTAAACTTGAAGAAGTCGGGGAGGCTCGCGCTCCGGTTTATCGGATTTCTCATCTTGATTTTGCTAGCGTTTGTGCTGACTGACCAGTTGCTCCGGGGTTCAATGAAGGCCGTGGAAAAGGAACTTGGCGCCAGGGGTGCGAAAGAAAACAAAGAAGGGTCAAAGAAGGAAGGTAACTACGACGACCGCTATGGGCTCATGGACAAGGACGACGACGGCTTCCGCCTCAAAGACACCATGAAGGTGAACACGAAGATGAGCCAGTCGGAAAAGTTAATGTTCTGCAGCAAACTTGACAATTACTTTCCGGATGGAGAGCCGATGCCCTTGTACTTCGTCTACCACTACCTCACGAAGTACGACCAGGCAAAGGAAAGTTTCGTGCGCGATGTAAATGTTCCATCGTTCGATGAATTTGATGTCGACCCGGCAGAACTGCCCATGTACTATTCCTACATGGACACCTCCATCATTCGGAAATCCATGGGGTTCAAGCTCCGGAAAATCGTAGAAGCGCAGGTTTACCTTTCCGCAGATTCGTGGAAACATGCCGTGCTGGGCCCGGCCAATGTATTCTCCATACAAACGATTCCTGTGGAAAGGGATTTTCAGAAGACCTTTATGTCTGCGTACAAGGTCCGATCTTTTACTTCAGAGTTGAACAATGCCTACTTCGTCTACAATGTCTCCGCGAGTCCATCTCTGGAGGGATTCCAGGAGTCGCGCCATGATGAACTACGAACCGTACCAGATTACCGCAATGTGGATTCAGCCTTCTATGCATACTATACGCGGCAACCGACAGGAGGCATTTATGATTCCATTACCAAACTGGCTACCAGTCTGCTTCCAAAACAAAGCAAACCAGTAGATAAAGTGCTTGCTGTTCGCGACTTCTTCCTCAAGCGAAACGAAAACGGGAAACGCATTTTCCGTTATACACTAAAGCCCGGCGCGATGGATGATCCAAACATCCCCAGCTCCAGGATGCTTTACGACTTTCTTTTCAAGACGCATGCTGGCTATTGTACCTACTACGCAGGGGCTTCATTGTTCATGCTGCGCGCTATGGGAATACCTGCGCGATTTACAACTGGCTTCGCTACCATTAACCGAAGCGATAAGAACAAGGGTTGGTACTGGTTCTATGCAAGCCAGGCACATGCGTGGACACAAGTGTACTTCCCTGGTTACGGTTGGCTGGATTTTGACATGACGATCGGAAACGAAGATCAGCAGTCGGCGCCGAAGCCTGATGGCACGCCGCCATTGCCACCACCGGAGCCCTGGCTTGTACTCAATGCGAAAGCGGAGACGCTTGACATGGCCACAAAACAATTGACGGCCTCCTTCCAAATGCTCATCTACCTGGACAAGACTTATGCATTAAAAACACCGATGTCGCGACCTGTCGATGCTTCGATGACCCGGGTGTTGTATGATAAAAAGGATACCACCTTACAGGCTATTCAGCCAGGAGATTCCATCATTATCGTATCCTATAAAGATGAAAGCCGAAAGATACCTGCATTTAGAAAGGGTATTCCAATCGATGTTCAGGTAAGTCAGTTTCCCTTGCCCATTATTGCCGATGAGATTCATATCCAACCCAAAGCCAAGGAGAAGAAAAAAGACGAGACGGGAGGTGGCCTGATAGAGGAAGAAGAGAAGAAGATTACCTGGCAGGAGATCGCATGGATTGCCGCGAAGAGCGCGACGGGGATACTTATTTTAATCATGCTGCTGCCTATTCTATACCTGATCTACCGGATGGCGCGCATCCTGCTTTCAAGTAGTAGTGCTGCCCGTGCAGACAACGTGTATCAGGCGGCGCTTTACCGTTTTCACATGGCTGGACTGGAGCGAGAAACTGAGACTCCTTTGGACTATGCACGCAGAAAAGTAGATCCAGCTACCCAAGCCGGGTTTGAAGAATATATGCTGCTATACCTTCGTCTGAAATATTCACGAGAAAACCTCCGGCCGGAAGACCAGGTGCAGATCAATCGGTTCGCAAAAGCGGTAGGCCCTGCCATCCGGAAAAAGAATGGAATCATACGTACCGTTTTAAACTATTTCAATCTGGCCCTGGCCTCACGCTATTTTCAACTTCCACAATCCTCAGATCACGAAAACTCAGCCTTATGACAACCTCAACGACAAAGCTTCAGGCGCTGGCCGCCAGCATGGAGCGGATCATCCGCGGTAAGCCGCAAGAGATAAAATATGTGATCACCGCCCTGATTGCGCGTGGGCATATTTTACTGGAAGATAATCCTGGCGCGGGGAAGACGGTGCTGGCCAAGACACTAGCACAATCTATCTCAGAAGCTGCCTCAGATTTCCATACCGGCGGGGGAGTGGCGTTCAAGCGCATTCAGTTTACGCCGGACCTTTTGCCTATGGATTTGATTGGATCATACATTTTCGACGAATCCAAGAAGGACTTTATATTCAAGAAAGGTCCGCTGTTCACCCACGTGCTCCTGGCAGATGAAATCAACCGGGCATCACCTAAAGTGCAGAGTGCACTTCTTGAGTGCATGGCCGAAAATCAAATCTCTTCAGGCGATACCACATTTCAACTGGATCAGTTCTTTTTTACTATCGCCACGCAGAACCCAATTGAAATGGAAGGCACTTATCCATTGCCTGCCGCTCAACTGGACCGGTTCTATATGAAGATCACCTTCGGCTATGTGTCTGAAGATGTCGAGTTTGATATCTATTCGAACTACCTGGAGATCGGAGATTCAAAAAACACAGTTAAGCAAGTGCTGGCCTATCAGGATATCATCCACCTGCAGCAGGAGGCCGAGCAGGTCTACATCCACCCGGAGTTGATTCGCGGGATTGTGCGACTGGTGCAGTCAACCCGCCATCATCCGGAGATCGCCTTAGGCTGCTCAACACGAGGTGGTATTACGTTCATCAAGTGTCTCAAGGCTTGGGCACTTGTCAACCAGCGCGACTTTGTCATTGAAGACGACATCAAGGCGTTGGCGCAGCCTGTCATGCACCACCGCATGATCTTCCGCAACCGCGAAGCCTCCCGCACGGCGCTGCAGCAACTCGTAGATGGGGAAGTCAACCAACTCGCAAAAATGGGAATCGCTTCAAAGCCCTGATCGATGCAACTGCGACTGACCTTCATTCTGGTTCTGCTTTGCGCGGCTTCTGCATTCGGGCAAAAGTCTGCCATACGCAAGCAGATAGACAGCGAGCGAGAAGGCGGCTCCTTCCTTGATGACAAGAACTTTCAGAAGGCCCGAAGTTTTATCCGGCGCGACAGCACCTATTATGTGGGATACTTGCTGGAGGGCGCCTATTTGTTCTTTAGGGCCAACGATGAATTGGGATTCAATAAGGCCATCGCACCCTTGACCAAAGCACTTAAGCGAATCGAACATGACTATGATCCCATGCTGCGGGTGCGTACCAACAATTTTGCGGTGTACAATACCAACTACCGCTATCACTTTGACTATGGACTGATTGCCTATTTTCTTAGCCGGTGCTATCAGAATGTCGAACAGCAAGACAAAGCCATGGAAGTAGTAAGGCATGTTCGGGATCGAAATTTTCAGGTAGAGACAAGCCTGGATTCATACAACACGATGGCCTGGATCTATCACCGGAACAGGATGTACACATCGAAGCGGTTTCCGTTTTTAAAGAATACCGTACAAGAAAATGTTGCGGCCGCCAACCGGTGCCTGGACTCCGCGCTCCGTAAGATCAAGAAAGATGTTTCGGTCAACAATGGCCTCTATGATCCCAATTTTCTAAATCGACAATATTTAGGAACATTCCATTACAAAGCGATGATCCACGACTACTTGTTGGATATCGACTCAGCGAGTCTCTACTACGACTTGCTGATTCAAAACGGTGCTTACTCCAGCAACAACTACGCAGAATTCAAGCTGGCGATGGGGGAGTTTCAGGAGGCAGAATTATTCTTCCTGGAAGCTGAAGAGCGGGAGCAGAGCCCGGAAAAGACAACAAAAGAATATTACTACATGCGGGGGACGTTGGCCACCTATCGTGGACAGCCAGACCGGGCCGATTCGCTGTTAAAGGATGTTCTTGCCAAACAAGGGAGCACGCCAGGCTACGGCTGGCACTGTATCGGCCTGGCGCGAGCACAGCATTACGAAGGGCTAACCGCCGAAAGTCAGGAGCGCACAAACAAAGCAGCACGCTTTCAAGAGCTACACATTGGCACCACCTGGGGGCAGGAGCAGTATAACCTGGCCGTTGCCTCCATGAACTATGTCAATCAGGTTCAGTTCAAAAAGGAATATTGGTTTGAACATCAGGAGTGGTACTTCTGGTTAAATCCTGTGAATTGGTATCGGTGGGTGAAGTATACGCTTGAAATCCGTCATCATAAGATGTTGCTGGCCTCGCTGGTGGCTGAGAACCCGGAACGTGAGCAAGTGATATACACTGTATTCTCACCCGAAAACCTGATCACGTTTGATGAAGTGTGGTCGGTCATAGACGGTTTTGGAAATGAATATTTTATTGATGTTTATGAGAAATTGCTCACAACAGACAAGCGTCCACGGCTCAAGAAATACTTTCGATACTTCCTGGGCAAGCTTTACCTGGCGGAAGGCAAGGATGACAAAGCCATCAGCTATTTCAACCAGGTGCTTCGTGATCCTGAAAGGGATGATCCATATCAGACTTTGTTGATAGCCCGGGCGTATGAAGGGCTTGCGCATGCAAGTGGTGGGAGTGACGCAACGCGGTATGCTCAGCAAATGTATGCGTTGTATCCTCAATTGGCTCCCTTCTCTGATTTGACAATGTCCTTCCGTCTAAAAGTCAAGGGTGAAGGAGATGAAGTAGCAGATATACTGGACGACCTTAAAAACTGCCGCATAGATTTTTCAAATGACGCCAAAGCTCCACTAGTCTCTTTGACATTTACGAAAAAAGGTGAGGCCATAGACATTGGATACCGTGTCGAAACCGAAGTGCACGTTCTTCAGACAGGCACCCTTCGCATAGAGGCAGAGGAGATGGGTATTGCTGGGAAGTTGCTAGGCTACCGGCTTTTTGGGATTCAGAAGGCAACGATCGGTGAAAAGCTTCCAGCGGTCAAGCAGGAGATTTCCCCGCTATCACCGAAAGCTGACAAGCCCGCCACTATTTAGAATCCTTTCGTAGCTAGCAGCGCCATCGGCCTCACCATCAATCCCAGCCTAATTTCCCACAATCGGTGCTTGGGTACATATGTACCATTTTTGATTAATAGACGAGGGAAACCTTATCGTTACTCATAATAATGAGAATTGCCATAGATATTCCAGTCTACTAATTGTAATCTTGTTTAGGAAATTTGATGTAAGGTCTGTCTCCGAATTGCAAGTTTCCATTGGCTTTATGATCACAACGCGCTATCAATCTGTTGATTATTGCCACGCATTCTGCGGGATAGCGCCCTTTTGTTCCCCTTCTTCCCACGGCTATAATTCTGGTGTCTATACTATTCTCGGCTCTTTAATCTACCCCTATGAAATCTTTCTACACAAGACAAGCCTCAAGGAGGGCGCTGTCTTTTGATTCCCCATCAAAAGATCTGAGTAACAGTTCGGCTTCATGGCGATGGCTCATTGCCGTGATGGCTGTCGTGTTGCTAACAGCAACTGGGCTGAAGGCGCAGACCGCCGAAGTCATGACAAACAAATCCGACTATTCGCCGGGCGAGTATGTTGTTGTTACTGGTTCCGGATGGCAATCAGGGGAATCGGTTGAGTTGAAGTTTGTGGAATCACCCACTATACATGGCGATCAGATCTTGTATGCAGTGGCCGATGGGAGCGGCAATATCCTCAACAATCAATACCTGATTGAGATCCACGATGTTGGTCAGTATTTTGAACTAACAGCAACGGGCCAGAGCTCGGCGCTTGTTGCACAAACTTTCTTCACCGATGGCAACCAGGCAGCCAACCTTGATCAGATGCGCAATGGTGGAGCTACAGCGCCTATCAGCCCGATTAACTGGGTAAATGGTAATGCAAATGCTACGCAAGCACATTTAGTTGAGGGGTACTCCATTCCTTATAGAATGGTGTTGACGAACCTGACCTCAGGCTCGCATTACATAGACATAGAATGGGATATCAAGCACAGTGGGGCCAACGCGATTGATTTCATTACCACCTACAACCGCCTGAATCCTCACATCACCCAATATGGACACCCGGCCGAATTGATTCAACCTTTGGATGGCACTGGTTTAGTTAGTCCTTCGGTATTCACATGGGCTATTCCAGCACCCGCTATTAGTACAACTGTTGGAACGGTTGGTGGACTATCTCAGCCCATAACCAGGTTCAATTCGCTTCCTTCTTCTGAGAAATTAATGACCATGTATAATGGTACATCGATAACTTCAATAGCATACATCAACTTTGGAGACCTTTCTCAGAGTATCTCCTCGACAAGGTTGAGGATTGAATTCACAACAAGCAACGCTACGGTTGTCTTTGCCTGGGGTGGACACATTGCCAGGGCCCTCGATTGGGGTGCAGGCAATTCCGCCGGTGGTATTTCAGGTTCACCGTATCACACGAGATTAATTAGCCTTGACGGATCTGGTGGTAACCAGGACCGGTCATTGGCCGCAGCGGCTGTTGCTCCGCCTGATTGTCTTATCACAGGTGACAAGTTCACGTGTGTTAATGAAGTTGGAAATTATTCTGGCCCGGTTCCTCCATCTGGCAGTGGTTATGTATGGACTTACTCTTGGTCAGTCATTAATAGTGGAGGTTCAAATGCTTCCATCGCTGGTTCGACTACCGGCCAATCGATCACTGTGAATTCCGGATCTGGGGTAGGCACATTCCAACTTCAGATCACGGTGACATCCGGTGAATTGACCAACACATGTTCAATCCCTGTCTCCGTCGATCCCTATCCGACGGCCAATGCAGGTCCGGACATAAGTCAGTGCTCAGGTGGAGCGAATACCACCTTTACCATGGCAGGTTCAGCCTCAGGGGGCACCTCCACATGGACAGTTGTCAGCGGATCGGCAAACATCGCCGCTCCAGGCAGCCTTACCACTGGTGTGACAGTCAGCAGCGCCAGTGCGACTTTGAGACTTACCACGGTGAGTGCGAATTGCGGTACGGTAATCGACGATGTTGTCCTCACGGTAGGCAGCATCAGCGTTACGGCCACGGCAACCAACGCAAGTTGTTTTGGTTCTTCCGACGGTACAATTACCGCAACAACGAATCCAGCAAATGCTACGATTGAGATCAAGAATTCCGGGGGGACAGTGGTTGGCAGTACAGGATTGCCAGCTGGAACCTATACAGTAAAAGCCACCATCGCGGGTGGTTGTTTTGGTACGACGACGGTGACGATCGGGCAGCCTCCCGTTGCAGTGAGTGTAAGTGGTGTAGCCACCAACGCATCATGCTACGGATTATCTGACGGATCAATAGCCGTAACCAACAGTGCAGGCTCGACAGTAGTGATCACCAACTCAGCAAATGCAGTGGTGGGCAATACAGGATTGCCAGCAGGTACTTATACCTTGACAGCGACAGCCCCTGGCGGCAATGCAGGCCAGAGCTGTACGGCAACAAATACAGTGACGATCGGTGAGCCTACAATAGCAGTAAGTGTAAGTGGCATA
>JAYVBH010000055.1:0-60055 GCA_043750575.1 Cyclobacteriaceae bacterium | reverse complement strand
AGATGGTTCCCCTGTATCCAATCGCATATTTCAATGTAAGTTGTTTCGCTCCCGTCAATTGTCCAACTACCTTTTATAAATGAAAGTCGTTGTTGCTCCATTGTTAGATTGTCACCTTGTCCGAAACAGTTAATACAAGTCAGTAGTGTTACAATTAGGATATATAGTCTCATATCAGTAATAATTTTCCGTCCGACCAATGGTTGCCAACCTTTGTGTTTCTGCAGTGGTGCCTTCTCGAAGCTGCGTCCTGTCCCACGAAACCAAACGTGGAACGAAGATAAAACCTTTGAGCTATACCTCACCGCACCATTTCAGAAACATTTGGTTGCCGCCTGTGCGCGTCCACCATTAATGTTTTGGACTTGTCTCAAGTCCACCGTGATTGTATTGACGCGAACAGACTCAACTTAAGCCCAACACTAATTTGAATTCGGTCATATGTCGGCTGGGTAGAGTCGTGAATTTTGGATATTCTGCATTAAAGTCCTTTAGCGCGATACCATGCGTTATGCAGAGTCACTTATTTCCAGTTGATATTTTATAAACCGTCCGTTCAAATCTAGTTGTTAAAGTCCCCATTTTTTTCTGTACCTCATCAAACTGACCTGACTCATTGAGAAGTTGAGTATCCCTATCTCTTGCTTCTTTTGTTGGATATTCACATTCCCAAATGACATCAGGGGATTCACCATTAGGTTCTGTATTTAATAAAACTCTTCCAACTTCTAAACCAAGCTTTTTTCTAACTTCACTTGCATAAAGCCGGTGTTGATACACTTCTTCAATTTTCCCTTCTTTGGCCCAATACTTATTCATTATAACGATTCTTGTCTCCTGAGCCATTAAATTATAAGACACAGAAACTGTGATGAACAGAAGGATAAGTGCTTGCGATTTCATAGGAATTTAGATTGGTTGGGTTGATTTAGTAATTTATTGACGGATATTGTTGGATTTGAAGTCCCGCGAGTCGAACGGACTGAGCATTAGTCTGTGTGTTACGTTTGTCCGCGAATCCGCAGCCGCTTTTTTTCTCTTCGGTCCGCGTTGTCGGCTGTGTCGAAATTGACTTGAATTGTTGAAAATGTCATGCGAAGCAGTCCAGCATTTTACTTTTTGTATTCAAGTCCACCTTATCAGAAATTGAATTTAATGAAGATCAGCGCCTTCCTCCAACAAATGCGGTGGGGGTCACCTTTAAACCTTGAACTATAAACTTTGAAGCTCCTGCGGATTGGCGTCAAGCAGGCTTCCCAGTACTTTCAATGGAAATTGTAAAAGGGCACAAGGAGAATTGAGCATGATTGATATGGGATCACCGGCGGATCACCGGCAGGTCACCGTGAGGTCACCGTGGGGTCACCGTGCCCTGACCGTGCTCCGGTGTTATTTTCGACGTTTTCAGGCTAAAAAGCGTGTAAGGCTCCTAAAGAAGTGTGCAAACAGCTCAATTATTAGGATTTCCTTCATGCTGCGCCGGTGATTTTAGTGCCCTCCCCGATTTACTCGGGGACCATATTCGAAGACCTTATTCGGCCATCCTATTCGTACACCCCATTCACCAGCCCCAGGAGAACGCACTGAAAACCTTGACTACAATGTAATAATACGCCCCGCACAGAAAAATAGTTGCCCCAGGAATAAAAGAAATAAAAGATCTTATCCCGGAAATACTGATCGGCAAGGTAGCCTGCTATCGGTTCTGTACCGGCGCAGAAGTACGCTCAACTTTAAACCTTAGACCTTCAACTTTAGACTTTAAACTTTAGACTTTAAACTTTAAACTTTAAACTTTCCCTAAACCTTCCTCTTCAACAACCAATCCGTCTGCGCATCCTCCCCCATCTGAAACACATGCTCGGAGAATCTTTCAAATCCCCACCGGGCATAAAATTCCTGCGCCTTGAAATTCTGTTCCCACACGCCCAACCATATCCACGCGTAGCCTGCTTGCTTCGCATAGTCCATCCCTTCACCCATAAGGGCTGCGCCGATTTTTTGTCCATGAAATTTTTGAGAAACATAAAGGCGCTGAAGTTCAATGGTGTTGATTCCCAAGAGATGTTCCACCTCCTTACTTTCTCTCAGCCTCATAAACCCGGCGAGCTCATTCCCGAAAAATGCGAGGTAGTTTCTGGATCCGGGCTCCGTCAACTCCTGCCGTAAGGTGTCAAGCCCATAAGCCTTGTCGAGATATGCCTTCAAGTTTGCCTCAGTGTTGTAGGCCCCAAATGTATCCACCTGCGTATCGATAGCGATGCGCTGAAGGGCAGGGATGTCTTGAGGAGTAGTTAAACGAATGCTCAGCATAGTTCAAAAATAAAAAAAACCCGGCGAACCTGCCTACGCTGGGACAGCTACGGCAGGCAGGCCTGGCCAAGGTAGAACAAGGCAGGCAGGCCTGGTCAAGGTAGAACAAGGCAGGCAGGACTGGCTACGGTAGAACAGAAAGGCAGGCCGACCACCCACTACCGGTTTCCTCCAATTACCTTACTTCTTATCTTCAAAATTCTGGAAGGTGTAGAGTACGCCCAGGGAAAGCGCCTGGCTGAACTGCGGACTGTGATCCTGGTCGAAGTCGTAGAGGAAGATTCCACCGAGGCTTACATTGATGAATTTATTGACCTTTGCCGTCAGGTTAAGGTCAACCCGATGGTCTACCAGGTTGGCTTCGAGCGTCTTGTAGTTGGCGAACATCATGTAACGAGCTTTCAGGTTCATGTTCGTCGCAATTTCTTTGTCAAAATCTGCGGTCATCTGGAAGGCATACCACTCAAACCGGTTTGATTCTCCCACATTCACTCCATAAGGTGCTGTTGGATCAACAGCGCTGTAGCGCCCATCGTTGTTGCGCAAAATGGTTACGCGCGGTGCGATAGGCGAAAAACGCATTTTGAAATAACTGGCAGGTTTCCATTCCGCACCAAGTGTTGCGGTGATAAATACCGGAGAAAATGAATCTGAAATCAACTGCTCCTGCTCGACTCCGTTGGCATCTTTCGTGTACTTGAAACCCTTGGCAAACTGCGTCAGTACGTTCATAGCCACAAAAGCATCCCATTTTTCTGCGATCGCAAAACCATACTTGGTATCTATGTAGATCCGGTCATTCGTCTTGCGGACACCCTGGCCTTCGTTATTTACCATGCCGTACAATAAATCGATTTCATTATCCCAGGATACTTTGCCTTTCTTATAGTTGGCTTTGAAATTTACCAGCGTATTAAAGCCGAAGGAATTGACACCCCCACCTTTCCAGTTACTGGAAAAATTGGCCTGATTAAGGTTAAGTCCGGCCCTAAAAGATTTTCTCCAGTTCGTCGTGGAATCTACAACAACAAACTGTGCCTCAGCGGCCAGAGCCATCATCAGCAAGAGAAGTACGGGGATTATGCGCTTGAAAAATCGAGGGTTCATAAGGGTTTTGTTTAGGCGGCAAAAATACAAAACCCGAAGGAATCAGATGTGTTTTCCCCTGATATCTTCCAGGGAATGTTCAGTTAATGGTTTGGTAATGAACTTGATGACGTAGTTATTATTAACAATTTTATCAATATCCCGCTTGTTGTCCGAGCTGGAAAGGATAATCACTTTGCATTTGGTTCTGACAAGCTCCCGGAACTTTTCAAATTCATAGAGAAAAACAAACCCGTCAACGACCGGCATGTTGATATCCAGGAAGATGATGTTGGGGAGATTCTCCGGGATGTCCTCATTCTCCGTCAGGTAGTCGAGGGCGCTTTTTCCGGAATTCTTTACCTCTACCCGACTCGCAAACTCGGTGATCTCAATGATACGTTTGCTGATGAAATTGTCGGTGTCGTTATCATCCACCAGCATCACAAGATCAATCGGCTTTTTCATGAGAGAATTTTCGAGACATTTCGGTTCGTCTCAACAAAATTATCTTTTTTAGTCAGAAAGAAAGGCGGATAAATAAATATTCAGAAAAGCGAGGTAAGGAAAGGGGGCAAAATGCTGAAAAAGGAGATTAGCGTGAGGCTACGCGGAGTTTTTCGCCTACAGCAAGACTAAAGTCCTTCTTTTCGTTCCACTCCATAATCTCACGTATGGTGACTCCATACTGCCGGGCGACGCTGTACAGGGTATCCGCTGGCTTCACTTCGTGCAAGCCTTCTGCTTTTGCTTGAGTGGATACCAGGTTCGAAGGAGCTACTGATTCATCTATTACCGGCTCAACCTTGACAGGCGCCGCAGACGCAACGGATCCTTCCATCGGCGACAAAGTCAAGTCCCAATCGAAGGAGCCTTCTTCGTCGAGTCTCGCTACGACGCTGTCCGCTACAATCATCCCGTCCTCGGGCCGGTTGTGTGTGAGGAATACGGTGACACCCCCAAGATTCATATCACCTTGCTCAAGCCTGTTGTATTTCATCAGTGTTTTCTGTTTTACACCAAATCGTTGACTTACCTCCCAAACATTCTCTCCGGGCTCTCCGGTGTAAAGTTCCTGAGGTCCATGCTTTTTCTTTTTGTCAAGGAAATACCACTGCCCTGCATTTATTGGCATGTCGATTTCCATCTCGTTGTAGCTAAGGAAACGACTGATGCTCACATCTGCACGTGCCGTGAGGGCCGCAAGTGTTTCACCCTCTTTTGCACGAATTGTAGGAATCCCATTGATCTCATTAGACTCGGCGCGCACATTCAAATCCGGTTTTCCTGTCTGGCCCGGCACACTTCCTGCCGCAGCTACATTTAACACACTGAACCCCGCAGTGATTTCGCCTTTGGGGACCAGCACCATGTATACTTTGTCGTCAGGGACCCTGTCGGTCTTGAGCCACTTGTTAAACTCCTTCAGTCGCTGTTCATCTACGGATGACTCCTGTGCAATTTCCAGCCACGTCTTGCCTCCTGCATTGCGAAGGGCAATCATCTCGATGGCGGGCGGACCGGCTGTCCCATTTTCAAAGGCAACTTTGTGAGCCAAAAATTTCTTAACATACCAATATGTATCGGAGGTAATCTCCATGTGGCGTGAGCCCAGGTCTTTATCACCCACTGCGCGCATCACGCCCCCCGCGCCCATTTGGTAAGCCTGCAACGCATAAATCCAATTATTGAAATAATGATTGCACTGCTTCAGATACCTGGCAGCACCCTGGCTGGCGCTCGCAATGTTCATGCGTTCATCTATTTCGTTATCTACACGCATACCCATTTCTGTAGCCGTGAAGTCTTTGAACTGCCAGAACCCTACCGCGTTGGAAGAAGAAACCGCATCGGAAACCAAAGCACTTTCCTGAAGTGCCAGGTACTTAAAATCAAGGGGCAACCTTTCCGCTGCAAATGCCTGTTCAATGATTGGGAAATACGTCTTGGCCCGCTCTGCCTTGATGTTGAAGTACTTTGGGCTGCGCGTCAGCGCGTCGACATCGCTTTGAATCTCACGACGC
Organism: Cyclobacteriaceae bacterium; assembly: GCA_043750575.1. GTDB lineage: Bacteria > Bacteroidota > Bacteroidia > Cytophagales > Cyclobacteriaceae > ELB16-189. Next base: position 54,632 of record JAYVBH010000055.1, on the reverse strand, counting down.
GCATCATCGCGAATGGTAAGCGTCATGCCCGCAAAATGCATTTTGTGGGGTACTTGAGGAGACTGGCCAAAGCTGGCGAAGGCTCCGCAAAAAATTAGCGCTGGAGCAAAAAGTTTCATTTCGACTCTAAAGATAAGGGTTTTTGCTAATTCTTTAACATCATCAGAATGCCGTCGCGCAGGGGAAGCAACATCGTCTGCACTCGGGGGTCGCTACGCACCTTTTCGTTAAAGGCGATAACAGCCTTCGTGTCCTTGTCTGGCTTGGCGTCGAGTACCTTTCCACTCCAGAGCACATTATCTGCAAGAATATAGCCTCCGGAAGGAACCTTGTCGATAACAAGGTCAAAGTACAAGGAGTAGTTCTCCTTATCGGCATCAATGAGCACCAGGCCAAACGGGCCTGGCAACTTAGGAACCAGTTGTAAGGCATCTCCAATCCGGTAGTCGATCTGCGCATTCATGTCGGAATCGGAAAAATAGGCACGCACCCGGGCCTCCAATTCATCATTGTAATCTATGGTGATCAGTGTTCCATGCCGATCAAGTCCTTCCGCGAGGCAAAGCGCGGAATAGCCTGTGTAGGTTCCGATTTCGAGAATGGTTTTTGGTCGAATCATTTTGCTGATCATGGCGAGGAACCTTCCTTGCAAATGGCCGGACAACATTCGATGCATGTGAACCTCCGCGCAGGTCTCGCGGTTGATTCGCTTCAGCAGTGGAGATTCCGGAGATGTAAACTGTTCGGCGTACCGGTTGATGGCGCGGTTTTCAAAGCTCATGCAGAATACTCATTTGGGTTCCATTCGCAGGCAACTCATCTTCTCTTCATCAAATACTTCGATGGCCATGTCTCGAAGCTCATCAGCAGTTGTTGACCGGATACGGGAGAATATTTCGTCCAGTGTCGGAATCTTGCCAAGGTCAAGAATACTCCGCCCCATCATCATCATAAAACTGATGTTGCTCTCTTCTGCCATCGCAACCTGCCCCATGATCTGTTCTTTTGCTGACGTTAATTGTCGCACGCCCAACTTGCCGTCACGGAGCTTCCGCAGTTCCTCTTGCACCAAACGGATACTCCTTGACAACTGCGAAGGTTCTGTTCCAAAAGAAATCACAAATAATCCGGTATCGGTGAAGGGGACAAAATGCGAGCCAATGGAATACACGAATCCATATTTTTCACGAAGCGACAGGTTAAGTCGTGAATTTAGGCCTCCGCCTCCCAGGATGTTGGTAAGCAAAAAAAATGTCCCCCGCTTGGGGTCATTGAGAGAATAGGTTGTTCTTCCCATCGCACACCGTGCCTGCTTCACCTCACGCTTCAAGGTCACTTCCCTCGGCGCATAGATACCGAACGGCTTCCGCTTCCTTCGACTGCTGATGCGGGGGACTGAACCCATATACTTCTCTGCCAGGCGTATGACTTCTTCCATCGACACGTTTCCAACTACAGAGAAGACCATCTTTCTGGTATCCATGTGTTCCTTCAGGAAATTTACAAAGTCGGCACGCTGGAAGTTGCGGACAGTTTTTTCAGTTCCGAGGATATTCATCCCTAGCGGATGCTGGTTGAAGATAATCCTGTCAAATTCATCCTGAAGCGAGCCTTCCGGGTCGTCGTGATACATGGACATCTCCTCGAGGATAACGTTGCGTTCCCGGTTAATCTGTGGGGTTGGAAAAATGGAATGAAAAGTAATGTCGCTGAGCAATTCAACGGCCCGTTCAAAATAGTCATCACGAAGCGAGGCGAAGAAGAGAATTTTTTCCTTGTCCGTGAACGCATTCAGTTCACCCCCCAGTGCCTCTAGCCGGTTGATAATATGAAACGCCTTTCGCTTGCGGGTTCCCTTGAATGCCATGTGCTCCCAGAAGTGTGCTATCCCCTGGTTAGCGGGGGTCTCATCCCGGCTGCCGATATCAAGCATGATCCCGCAATGGACAATCTTCGTTGTTGTCACCCGGTTGTGGACTACTCGGATCCCGTTCTTCAGCGTATATATGGTGTGTTCTCTCATGGAGGGGCGCAAAGTTAAATAGTCATCGGCAATTGTCTCAATCCCGAACAGGATTGCCCGCTGGCGGTCGAGGGGCTTGGAAGTAATAGTCTGTTTTTCTTAAATAGGGGTTAAATCGTGGCATACCGCTTGCAAACCTTATATCGCTATGGAAACACAAAAAGTCCGCACTTGCTTTACCATCACATTCACAGATGATCAATACCATCACGCCAAATCCTATGTCGAGGACATGAAGCGCCACCCAATGCGCGTCTTCTGGCAAGGAAAGGAAGGCAAAACGGAAGAGGAGCTGGTGATTGAGCAAATCGCACACCGCATTCTTTCTGGCTTCTACAACAACGAACCCTACAAGGCAGGCAAGCATATCGTCCGCATGGACAGCATGACAACGGCATAGCAGGCGTCCACCCTACTGGCAAGGCCTGGAGTCCCATGGGATTATCCGGGCTTTTTCATTGTAGGCTAGATGTGCTCCAGCACGTGTTGAATTAAGGAATCAACTACATTGTGCGCATTCTTGGAAAACTCCCCAGTTACACGGTTGGCGATGATGGCGTTGGCGCTGGCCGTTTCATGGCCCATCAATCGTCCTAGTGAAAAATATGTTGACGTCTCCATTTCAAAATTAGACAGAAGAAAGTCCGCTGAGCGAAAAGTGCCCAGGTCTCTTAGCAAATTTGGGTAACGGATGGGAACGCGTACCTGTCGTCCTTGTGGCGCATAGAATCCCGGGCAAGTCGCCGTGTTACCCTTGATTGTCCCCTTGCCAATTTTTTCCCGCAATAAATCCGAACCCTGCGCGACATAAGGCAGAAACGAAATGCCGGTATGCCTTTGAAGGGAAAGGGCCACTGTCCGTTGCGCTTCGCTTTGCGGAAGTGTATAGAATTGCATCAGGTTATCAAGTCCAACGGCCTGGTCGCTGACCACGAGCGAGCCGACCTCAATTTCCTTTTGCATCGCGCCAGAGGTGCCCACACGAATGATATTCAGGCTACGATGCACCGCATTCGCTTCTTTCCGCTGAAGATCAATATTGACCAATGCATCGACTTCGTGGAAGAAAATCTCTACGTTGTCGGGGCCGATTCCCGTACTGATAACACTAATTCGCTTTCCGCGAAACGTTCCCGTATGTGTGATAAATTCCCGTTTCTGATTTTTGAATTCGATTGAATCAAAGTTTCGACTTACTTGTTCAACCCGACCCGGGTCGCCGACGGCAAGGATGGTGTCCGCCAGCTGTTCAGGCAGAAGGCCAAGATGAAAAACACTTCCATTCGCGTTCAGGATCAGATCAGTGTCGCTGATGCGTGCCATGACCAACTATGATTTTATTGGATGTGCTGGGTTTCCGAAGACTGTAGTTCCCGCCTTTACGGTGGAGATGACTATCGATCCAGCGCCGATCCTCGCGCCTTTCTCCAATGTCACGCCGGCAACAATGATGGATCCCGATCCGATGAATACATCCTCTTCCACTGTCACGCCAGAATTGATCACGGCTCCTACGCCGAGCTGCACAAAATCTCCAATGACGCTTTCGGCTCCGACATAGCTCTTCGCCCCAAAAATACAATGACTTCCGATTGTCGACCCTGGGCCAGAAATGAAGCCGGCATCAAAGAAATTACCGTAGCCAATGCTTCCGCGGGGAGAAATCGTGGCGAGCCTGTGCGTGGCATTGACCGGGAGTATATGCCGAACCTCGCGCAGCATCTTCACCGTATTTCTGCGCAGACGGTTATCATCAAACGCGACAAAAGCTTCGCATTTTTTTCCAATGAGCTTAAGAAATCCGTCGTCGTCAGTACTTCCCAACACGACAACCTCGTCTATTTCCGTGGAATGCAATTTTTTGTTGTCGTCGAGAAATCCATAGACGACAATCTCGTTGCTGTCAAAAATTTCTTTAGCAGTACGGCCGAGCGGGTTGGCTCCAAAAATGATTACCGGATTTTCCATAGTTTGGCGATGCGCAAAGGTAGACTGAAATCATTCTCTATTCAAACGACTTCTTCTCGCCGAGCCAACGGCCGATGGTCGGGTTGCTGCTCAAGCATAGAAAGACCAGGACCGGAATAGCCCCGATCTTGTACCGCGACAATGTGCCAAAGTTTGGCGTGGACAAGGCCAGAAAACTGGTCAACAAAATCACGTAGACCAGACCGGCAAGCAGGGATAGCCGGTGCGGGGAAGATCGAAATCTCGCAAGCCCAGGCAGCGCCATCACGAACAGCACCAGGAGGATCAGGTTTTCAATGCCGGCGATTATTGACAACAGATTAAATGACTCCCATACAAATGGCCGGAAGAGCCCGGCGATCAAGGCGGCAGGAGCGTTCAACAGAAGACTGGCCAACGAGGGTTCAAGGTTGAAGTACTGAACAATCCGTGGAGGATCCGATAGCCGGGCAAACTCCAGGTTGCTCTGGTATATGACTTCAAGGAATCTTGATGGATAGAAATTAGGATGAATATTTGTGCCGGCAAGCAGAAATACAAGAAAGAGGCCTAACCACATGATCAAGTCATACCGCACGAGCGAGGGTCGAGTGCGCTTGACGATTGCCGTGAGCACAGTGGGTATCGCGACAGGCAGGAAAATCCCCATCCAATAATATTTCAGGTTCCAACCAATCCAAAGAGAAAGAAAAGTAAGCACCCACGCGGCGGCCGAAGGCATTCGGCCATTAACCATAGCCAGGCAAATGGCGATGAGAAAATAAAGCGCAGCCAGTCCAACGCTTTCCTTGATCAGCCCTGAAGACCAGAAAACCACGGACGGAAACAACAGGAAAGCGATTGCTGCGGCTCGCTGGTGTGAAGGAAACAATTCCGAGGCTCGCCTAAACAAGAACCAGGCGCCAAGGAAGGAAATCACTGACGCCAAAGCTGACATCATCCAATAATTTCCTCCTGTCGCAAAAGCGAAAAGGCCACATATCTTGGAAAAGAACAAGGATCGGGGTGCCTGTTGTTGGAGGCTAAATACAAAATCAGGAGTTGTGGATTCATCCCAAAAGAAACTCAGTGCCTCAGCCGGTGATGATTGTAGGAACGCGGAAATTTTTACGCTGTCCTGCCAGTATGAGATGGTATCCCCAGTACGGTAATGAAAGAAGTACAGTGCGCCGACCGCCACCCCTGCAATAATTTTTAGGCTGAGAGCAGGCCAAAAGTAGGATTTAGCCTCCATAGGCTGCGCGCGGTACAGCCTAACGGTGATCCAGACTAAGAAAATGATATCAAGAAACAGTACGACCAGGTTCATCATCAGGCGGGCGGATGATTGAAGCGCCTATGGTACACTGAAGGCAATTCTTCCGCAGGCAAAAGGTATTAAATAATTCAATGAGCCCTTGTGCCTCAAACGAATTTCGTGGTGGCATGCCAAGATCCGACCACCGGCGCGTGATGGAATTTTCCTCCGCGGGCAATTCTTCCAGCAGGGCAATTGCGCGGTCCATGGCATTTGAGTCATCCATTCGGCCGGAATAGGCTGCGAGCAACGGAACTACTGAATTCAGAATAATAACCTCCACGCTCCCACGACCCAGATCGTGAATGCGGTTGTTGGAGGTCTTAGAGAACTGATAGTGGTCAGCCCAATATTCAGAAGGTGGCACCATGAAAAACGTGAGAAGGTCATTCACTGTAAGCGCATCCATCAATCCGGAGAATAAGGCCTTCCGTTGGTGAAGCACGGCGCTTAGCTGGGCAAGCCGGAGTGATGGAAAATTTGGCGGCCGCAGTCTCAAGAAACGCCATTGGGATTTGGACATTCTCTCATTGCCCGTAGAATATTTATGGGCCAATAGCAGATATTCCTCTCTAAGCTTAAGGTAGTAGGCATCCCCTTTTGGTGATTCAAGAAATCCAGCCTGGCCAAAAAGTAGCGCTTCGGTATGTAGTAACTGATGTTGCTTTTGGATGAGCTTGAGCGGAACTGATTTTGCGAGTTGAAAGAATGGTTCGGCATTTATCTTGAAGCCAAATGCACGAGCCAGCAGTTGATAAGCTGTCTCCTCCCAGTTATTCCCATTCAGCGCTAGCAAGGTGTGGACCTCTTCGGCCTTTCGATCCAGTCTATGCACCAGTGTCTTGCTCACCATGGAAAGGCGGGTTACTTGCTCAGTGGCAGGGAATGAGCGCTGACAAGGAATTGAAAACGAACTGCCGATCAGTTGCCGGTAATTCCGGATCAGGCTGTCGTGGACTCTGCCCCGTAACTCAATCGTTGGAAGCGCGGAATTGTCTCTGCGCACAATCTTCTTGTCATCATGCCATACGACATGGAGAATAACACTGTCGTAGGCAGGGTCCTGATCATGGTGATGATCCAGCCAGCCCGAAGACATCGCATGAATTTCAACATTACCCACCCAGTTGATTCCGTCAATCCGTAGCCGGGCGGTGGAGAAATCAGGGCCCGCATCGGTATTGAGGATACCGGGATAAAATACTTCAACCGGCTCTCCGGCAGTTGTCCGTAGATCCTGCTTGTCAAAATACTGCAAACTCCAGAGGTGGTGAAGCAAACTCTCCTGCATGGATGCGAGTTAGCATCCATAAGAATGAAGACAGCGGTGATGTCAAAAGGAAATCCGGATGATCTGATTAACCTGCCTGTTCGTCGAGATAGCGACTCATCTCCTGTTGGGTGCGTGCCGCCTCAAGGCCAGCCGCTCTGGCGAAATCGGTACCGGAAGAAGCGTAGATGATGGCCCGGGCACTGTTGACCAGCAGTCCGCAATCACGGTTCATGCCTTGACGTGAAACCGCTTCAAGATCTCCGCCTTGGGCACCGACGCCAGGGACAAGAAAGAAATGATTCGGTGCGAGCATTCGTATCGCTGCGATCTTGTCTGCACGGGTAGCCCCCACCACATACATCAGGTTATCCGGCGTTCCCCATTGCTGGGATTTTAGGATCACCTCTTCATAGAGCGTCTTGCCATCGATGGATTTCATCAGCTGAAAATCAGCGCTACCTGGATTGGATGTATGAACGAGGAGAATCACCACTTTGTCCTTGAATTCCAGGAAGGGCTTAACCGAATCCGCACCCATGTAGGGAGCAACGGTGATTGCATCAAAATTCATCTGCTCAAAGAAGGCTTTGGCATACATCGTTGAGGTATTGCCGATATCGCCACGCTTGGCATCGGCTATGGTGAAAATATCCTTGGGGATGTACTCGACTGTTTTTTGCAGACTCTCCCATCCCTTCGGGCCCAAGGCCTCATAGAAAGCGATGTTCGGCTTGTAGGCAACACAATGTTCGTGTGTTGCGTCAATGATTTGTTTGTTGAATTCAAATACAGGATCCGGAAGACCCAGTAGGTGAGTCGGAATTTTTTCCAGGTCCGTGTCAAGTCCTACACAGAGGTAGGACTTCTTTTTTCTTATTTCGGAAATGAGTTGAAGGCGGTTCATCAGGCGCGGGGGATGTTGCGTTTGAATCCGTCCTCAGGCATAATCAGCGCAAGTCGATAACTTCCACCCCGGGGTATTTCTTTGGATCGAAGGTGAAGAAAGCATCCTCCAATTTCGCTGCCCCGTTGAACTTGGTGATTGAATACTTATACAGGTTTCCGGCCTTGTCGAACATCGTCCAGCTGTGAATGCTCCGGTCCTTCTTTACAATGTACATACGCACTTTGAAGTATTGCGCATCTTTCTTTTCAGGGACCAGGTCCACAACTTCGCACATCACGCCGCCGTCGGCCTTGTCTTCCATATACAGGTACTTGTACCCTTTCTTGTAGATGTCGTAAAATTTTGAGGGATTCAGGTCATCAGAGGCTGGATCAAAATTGTCGATGTTCACCTCTTTGGCATCCGGAAGGTAAGTCCATACGGTCGTGCCGTTGTTGATCACTTCTTGTTCGGGCAACACCAAGCGGTACTTGTCGCCTTTGACCATCATTTTCCCCTTGAATTCTTCGTTGATTTTCTCCGTTTCATTGGTCAGCGTATAGGAAAATGACGCCTCAAAAGCGGGAGTAGCCTTATACTTCTTACCCATCGCCTCCAATATTTCGAGAGCCTTTGGGTCGTACTGGGCCCAGAGCGAGGTGGATGCGAGAAGCAGGAATACTGCTAGAATGGCTTTTTTCATGGAATAGGGCAGGGAATTTCGTCGAATCGGCCGCAAATTTAATTATTGGTCGTGCTTTTCCTTAAGCGTACTCAATAATTGTTCCAAACTCATTTCATCCTTGACCAGGACTTCCCGGGCTTTGGACCCCTCGAATGGCCCTACGATGCCGGCTGCCTCCAGCTGATCGATAAGCCGGCCAGCTCGGTTATATCCCAATTTCAGTTTACGCTGAATCAACGAAGTGCTGCCCTGCTGATGCATGACAATCAACCGCGCCGCATCCTCAAACAAGGCATCCCGCTCTGACAAATCAACATCAGATTTTCCGGCTTCATCCTCGCCGACAAACTCGGGCAGCAAATACGCCGACTCATAGCCGCGCTGCGAGCCGATATAATCACAAATCTTCTCTATCTCCGGCGTGTCTACGAAGGGACTCTGCAAACGGATAATATCTGAACCTGCAGACAAGAGCATGTCGCCCATGCCCACCAACTGATCCGCACCTCCCGTATCCAGAATTGTTCGTGAGTCAATCTTGGACATTACACGGAATGACAGGCGGGCAGGGAAGTTTGCCTTGATGACACCCGTGATTACGTTTACGGAAGGACGCTGCGTCGCCAGCACGAGGTGAATGCCGATGGCGCGCGCCAACTGGGCCAACCGCGCAATGGGTGTTTCAACTTCTTTCCCTGCCGTCATCATCAGGTCAGCCAACTCATCGATCACCAGAATCACATACGGCAGAAAGCGATGGCCTTCTTTCGGATTGAGTTTACGCGCAACAAACTTGGCGTTGTATTCTTTCAGGTTCTTGGCTCCGGCATCTTTAAGCATTTCATACCGGTTCTCCATCTCAATGCACAGCGAGTTCAGTGTGTAAACCACTTTGCGGGTGTCGGTAATAATGGCCTCTTCACTGTTGGGGAGTTTCGCCAGGTAATGGCGCTCAATCTTGCTGAAGAGCGACATCTCCACCTTTTTCGGGTCAACCAGCACAAACTTCAGTTGGCTCGGATGTTTCTTATATAATAGAGAGGCGAGGATCACATTCAAGCCTACCGACTTACCCTGCCCCGTTGCTCCTGCCACCAGAAGGTGAGGCATCTTGGCCAGGTCAATGACGAGCACTTCGTTGGAGATGGTTTTCCCGAGGGCCACAGGAAGTTCCTTATCTGATTTCTGAAAGGCGGGACTGGACAAGACAGAACGGATACTGACCATTTCCCGGTTCTTGTTAGGGACTTCAATACCAATAGTTCCCTTACCGGGAATTGGAGCGATGATTCGAATTCCCAAAGCCGCCAGACTCAAAGCGATGTCATCTTCCAGGTTTTTGATTCTGGAAATCTTAATGCCAGCGTCCGGAACGATCTCGTACAACGTCACCGTAGGGCCAATAGTCGCCTTGATACTTTGTATGCCAATTTTGAAGTTGACCAGTGTAGCAATGATCTTGTCTTTGTTCTGGTTGAGTTCTTCTTGTGTCACCTGCACTTTGCCGGTGTCGTACTCGTTGAGCAACTCCAGGGGAGGAAATTTATACCCGGCCAGGTCGAGGGCAGGATCATAAAATCCCTGAGCTTCCACCAACTGTTCGGCCAGAATATCAGTATCACTTTTCGGTTCTTCAATGATGAACTCTGGCTCTTCGGTGAGCTTCACCTTTTCAGGCTTAGGTATAATGACCTCAGGTGCCATAATGGGCTCGGGCTCGGAAGGCTCAACCACCTTGCTTACAAGCTCAGGAACTGGTTCGGGCTCCGGTTGCGTGAGATCAGGCCAGTTGTCACGTTCATCTGAATAGGCGGTGGCTGGATCCTGAGGCAAGAGCGCATCATTCCCCATGGGCTTCGGATCACGCACCTGAAATGCATTGATGGCGGTGACATTAAAGAAATAGATAATGAAGATGAATAAAGTAAGAACCAGGAAGAGAAACGTTCCCCATCCCAGCATGCTGTCTGCCAGGGCAGCCAGTTCGTAGCCGAGTCCTCCGCTCAGAAAATTGATTTCCGATGTACCCGAGATACTGTGGGTGAGGTATCCCAACAGCAAACAAAGCCAAAGGCCTGCAAAAACTGAGAATGTAAAGGCAGAAAGAAATGAAAGCAGTTCACGTTTGAATACCATTCGGAATCCGATGAGGAACAACAGTGGCGGGATGAAAAATCCGGAGATGCCAAACCAGCGGAAAATAAAGTAATGCGAGGTGACGGCGCCATACAATCCAAGCCAATTGTCGGCCTCCTTTCCTGACTCAACCAGGGTGGTATTGCCCAACGCTTCAACAACGCTTTGATCTGCCTTCCCGGTAAAGAGATAGGAGACAAAGGCGATAAATAGAAAAAACGAAGTAATAAGCAGAAAGAACCCGACGGCCAGGTGAAACCGGGGGTCTCTGAAGAAATCAAGATTGAACCGTGAGCCGCCTTTGCTGGCTTTGCTCTTCTTTTCTTTCTCGGGTTTCTTAAAGGTGTTGGACTTGTAGGTGTTTTCGGCCATTAGATTAAAAAAGTAGTCAAAAATACTGAAAAACACGGAATATCGTATCATGGGTACCCTTTGAAAACCGGCGTACCATTCCAAACATGGAGACTGTGTTGATCGACAAAGGTCATCGGACCGATCGTATCTCAAATGATCGCAGTACTTTGCCTTGAAGTTCGAAAAACATGCGACTATTCAACACCTCCTACCTGCACTTGAGTAAGGCCGTCGTCGTCCTTGCAATGTTTACGCTGGTGGCATTCTACCCGCGCTACCTGAGCGTGATCACGTCACCTTTGCCTTGGTACATGCACGTGCACTTTGTGCTGATGATTATTTGGATGTCGATGTTGTTTCTCCAGCCCAGATTCATAGGCAAGAAAGATTTCGCTAAACACCGGGCATTGGGCAGGGTCAGTTACCTGCTGGTGCCCCTCATTCTGATTTCTTCTTACCTCATGATTCGTTTTGGCTATTACCGCATTTTAGCTGAACTCCAGGAGTCCGGCACGATGACAGCCGACGAAGCCATGTTTCAGGCAAGAATAAACATCGGCCTGGGGCCCATTTCCTTTTTTGCTCTCTTGATTTTTTATCCACTGGCAATAGTCTTCAGAAAGAATCCACAGGTTCATGCAACATACATGGTCGGCACAGCGCTCAGCATTGTCGGGCCCATCCTCGACCGGGCACTATATCAAATTGCTGATTGGTACCGTTTTCCAACCTATCCATTCGAATACGCTTCATTCTTCCTTGTCGATATGGTGCTCGTAGTGCTTCTCGTCAGTAATTACCAAAAGGGTCTTTCACTAAAAGCCAACCAGGTCTGCCTATTCATTTTCGTCTCCTGTCAAGTTGTGTATGCTTTTTTTCTTGACTCATGGTGGTGGCAGGGGTTCGTGGGTTGGGTGCTTTAGGTGCCGCTGGTGCGAAAAAACTTTCATGCCAAGAAAGCCAAGCTTCATGTTTGCAATTTCCTGGGCATCAACAACGGTACCTGTGAGAGTTTGAGAACTTCTGTGCTCGCTGAAATGAAATCCTGTACGCCGGCAATTGCGGCAACTTCGCTTCAGACCCAGGTGGGTGGCCAAACCTCCCCCCTTGACATTACCCCACTCGTAACAACGATCAACAGTGCGATCGATATCAGTTCAATCAAGGTGACACAACAGCCAATCAGCGGTGCCCTGGCCACCGTGACGAGTGGCGTGCTTACTGTTGACTACACGGGGGTATCTTTTGCCGGAACGGATCGGTTGACGATCGAGGCATGTGATATGGCCTCTCATTGCGCCCAATCAGAAGTTACCATTGAGGTGGTGGGTGACATCACCATATATAATGCATTGTCACCCAATGGCGATGGAAAGAATGAAGTTTTCATTATCCAATACATCGACCTGCTCCCGGATACACAAAAGAATAAGGTGACCATCTTTAATCGGTGGGGAGATGTTGTTTTCAATGTGGATGATTATGATAATCAGTCACGGGTATTCCGCTGTCTGAGCAACAGCGGCAGTGAGTTGCCTACCGGTACTTATTTCTATCGCATTGATTTTGTGAATGGGGCTCCATCGAAAACCGGATTCCTTTCGTTGCGGAAGTAGTTGTTACGTCTTTAAATTGAACCGCAGGGACGCGGAGGCGCAGAGAAATGCATTCTTCTCTGCACCTGCGGCAAATTATTTAAGTTGCCTCTGCTCAAGGAAGACCTCCCAAAACACGTTATATTTCCCAGTAGAAATTAAGAAGCCAGACATCTTTGTGAAAGCATCCCTTTCCATTTCGCTCGTATTTGCAGCACATCTTCTTGTTGCGCAGAGCAATGTGATTGACAGCCTTCAACGCATCGTGGCACAACACCGGCGTGATACCGTTGAAATGAACGCGCTGCTGGACCTGACATTTGAGTTCCTTCGCAAAGATGCAGAAACGGGCAAATCCTACGCATACCAGGCAATGACCCTTGCTCGCTCCAAACAAAACAACCGAAAGCTGGCAGGCGCATACGGATATATGGTTACGCTGCATCAAAACTCCGGGAGAATGGATAGTGCCATCTATTATCTCAACGAATTGGGCGCACTGGCCAAAGCGAATCCATCAGCTACTAAAATCAGGATTGCCTATGGGCAAATGGCCGGTCTCTTTTACAAGAACCAGGGCGAATATCGAAAGGCGCTCCCCTTCATGCTGGACAATCTCCACCTTCTCACAACCGAAAACGAAAGCAAGGCAGGTCAATTGCTCAACATTGGTAACACCTATTACGAACTTGGTGAGTACAAGAATGCAATAACCTATCATTTGCAGTCATTGGGGTTGTTCGATAAGTTGAATAGTAAACGGGGGCAATCCTTTTGCCTGCAGAGTCTGGGAAACGACTTTCTCAACCTGAAGCAATTCGAACAGGCGAAGAAATACTTTGAGCAATCACTCAACCTGAAGAAAGAACTGCAAGACAAGCGTGGCACCGTTACCGCCTATACAGGACTTGGCGATGCCTACAAGGAGTTGCAAAAATTCGAAATCAGTGAACGATACTACAATCAGGCCCTTGCGCTTTCCCGTGAAATGAGTTTGGTCAAAGAAGAAGCACGATGTCAGTTTCAGCTAGGACTACTTTTTGTGCGCACCGGGAATGCTGCTAAGGCCCGTGAAACGATTGCCCAAAGTCTTCTACTGGCCAAAAAAGCAGGCGACAGCACCATGACCGCCAAGATAAGATCCGAACTCAATGCGCTTCGCCTAATGGAAAACAAAGAGAGGGAAACCGAGACAACTTTCAATTCCAACCTAAATACATTCATCAACTCCGGTGACCGGGCGGGTGAAGCCCTGGAGTACTTGAGACTAAGTGAATATTATGCTACCAGAAAGCAATTTGACAAAGCCCTGTACTATCTGAAAAAACATGAGCAACTGAAAGACAGCATCGAGGGGAGCTCGGTACTCCTTCAAATGAAGCAACTGGAAGAACAATACAAAGGCGAAAAAAAAGAAAAAGAGATAGCCTTGCTCAAAAGGGAACAAGCCCTGAACGATGCAGAACTAAAACAGCAGCGGGCCAATCAAACAATTTTTGGTGTAGCCCTTCTCTCTGCTATGGTAATCGGTCTATTGCTGATAAACCGCTACCGTATCATGAACCGGACGAAGCGGCAATTGGAACTGGAGCGAATGCGGCAAGGAATTGCCCGCGACCTGCATGACGATATCGGCTCCACATTATCCAGCATCAACATCATGAGTCAACTGGCGCTGAACGAAAGTGGGGAAGCAGACCTTCAACTAAAAAAAATAGTTTCCCAGTCCGCTCACATGATGGAGACGATGAGCGATATCGTTTGGTCCATCAATCCGGGCAATGATTCAGTCGAGCAAATGATTCACAAGATGAAAGAGTTTGCCGGTGAGATATTGGAGCCCAAAAATATAGACTACCGTTTTGATGTCGAAGCCGGTACGAGCACAATGACCTTGACGGCAGAAAAACGAAAGAACCTATTCCTGATCTTCAAAGAGGCCATCAACAATACAGCCAAGTACAGCGAAGGCAGCAAGGTAGATATTCTGCTCAACCGTGAGAATGGAAGCTTGCACCTTACCGTTCGCGACAATGGAAAAGGGTTTGAGTCCTCCGTTACGAAAAGTGGCAATGGACTCAAGAATATGGAGGCCAGAGCAGCAGCGCTGCAGGGAAGCCTTACCCGCAAAAGCAAGCCGCAAACAGGCACAGAGATAGTCGTCAAGGTTCCCATCACATGAATATGGTATTGGCTTTTGACAGACAGATCGTAAACTTTACAAATTGATTTTAACCCATGGTGCGCGTACTCATTTTTGAAGACAATGACCAACTCCGGGAAAGCCTCTGCTCCCTGGTACGCGCTAACAAAGAGTTTGAATTGGCAGCCGATTATCCAAATGCGAAGTCCGCCACCATAAATGTAGCAGCGCATACGCCCGATGTCGTGCTCATGGATATTGATATGCCGGGCACGAATGGCATTGAAGCAGTCAGGCAACTGCGTGCGGCAGGGAATACACTGCCGATCATCATGCTCACCGTTTTTGACGACAATGGCAATGTGCTGCAGGCCATCAAAGCCGGGGCCTCGGGATATTTATTGAAGAAACATATCTCCACAAAATTGTTTTCGGCCATTGAGGAAGTACTGGAAGGTGGGGCGCCCATGTCACCCACCATTGCCCGGATGGTCATTGCTTCCATGCAAAAACCTTCTGAGAACGCCTATCAGCTTACCCCCCGTGAAAACGAAATACTCACGTTGCTCAGCCAGGGCAACAGCTACAAGATGATTGCTTCGCAAGCTGAAATCAGTCTGGATACGGTACGCACGCACATCAAGAAGATCTACGAAAAACTGCAGGTGCATTCGCAGACGGAAGCGGTGTCGAAGGCTATCAACGAAAAGTTGGTGCAATGAGATTTTCCAATGTGCGGGTAAATCAAAATAGAAAATGGAAACCAGTCGCACGACCAGTTATTGTTGAATAGCCCTCATGACAAATTCAATTGCACCTACCGCCCAATCCGAACGCATTGTTGTACTCGATATACTTCGGGGCATCGCCATTTTCGGCATCCTGCTGCTCAACATACAAAGTTTTGCCTTTCCCGGCATCGTCGGCCACGATCCTTCAACACTCAATGAATTTGGCACCATCAACTATTCTCTCTGGTACGCCGTCAACTGGATTTTCGATGGCACACAGCGTGCTCTTTTCTCCATGCTCTTCGGTGCAGGAATCATACTGTTCATCGGACGGCAGCAAAAGAAGTCAGATGGCCTCCAGCCTGCCGACTATTTCTTCAGAAGGCAATTGTGGCTAATCCTCTTCTCGCTTATTGACATCTACCTTTTACTCTGGAATGGAGACATCCTGCTTGACTATGCCTTATGTGGCATGCTGCTCTTTGTATTCCGGGATTGGTCGCCAAAAAAGTTGATTCTGGCTGCCGGTGTCTGCTCCCTACTCATGATGGCCCGCGAGAACAGAGACACCTTCCAGGACAAAAAAATGATTCAGGCTGGCGAAACGGCGGCCATGATCGATACCACAAAAACAAAACTTAACACACAACAAACCAGGGATCTCGAGGAAATGCTTGCCTTCAAGAGCAGGTTCGAACAATCCGCAAAGATTAAGAAAATGAATAGTGAAATCGAACAAGCAATTGGAGACTATGCTTCGGTCTATAGATTCAGAACGGACAAATACCTCAATAATCTGATCACCTACACCTATCTATCACTTTGGGATGTGCTTGTGTTTATGTTTCTCGGGATGGCATTTTTCAAACTAGATATCATTACCGCCAAAGCACCAAACAAGGTGTATGCCTGGATGTGCATCGTCGGACTAGCCATAGGCCTGCCCTTATCGTGGCTCTATTTGCAATTCAGGATTGACAATCATTTCAGCTGGTTCGAATTTTACAAGAATGTACCTTTTTCATTTTTTGAAATAAGTCGTACCGCCCGTGCCATTGGTTTCTTCGGACTTGTCATGCTGCTGTACAAATCAGGTTGGATGAGCAGCCTATTCGCCATGATGAGACCGGCGGGACAGATGGCTTTTACCAATTACTTGATGCAGTCATTAATCTGCGGGATTATTTTCAATGGTATTGGCTTCGGATTGTTTGGTCAGCTACAACGATATGAAGTATACCTCGTCCTGGTAGCGGTCTGCCTGTTTCAGCTTCTCTTTTGCACAGTTTGGCTGAAGTACTTTAATTATGGCCCTTTCGAGTGGGCATGGCGCAGTTTAACCTACTGGAAAAGGCAGTCGTTTATTCGAAATTCTGATACCGTCCAATCCATAGCCTAGACGGTACTCATTTAGCCCCATCACATGATCATGTGATTTTCTCCACGTCAAATCGAGGGAGATTTGGCATGCGAAATAGTAATCGCATCCAACAATGAAACAAACCATTTCCTTTATAGTTTTTAGTTTGGTGAGCATAAACATTTGGGCACAGTTAAATATTGTAAGTATCAGCCCTCAGGCAAATTCAAATAATGTTGCTTCTAGTGCCAACATTAACATGAGCTTTGATTTGACCATTGACCCAACCACACTTAACGCAGCTACTATAATTGTAAGGGGCAATGAAACCGGCGTAATGACGGGCGTGCTTACGGGTGGGGGCAGCACCACGATTACCTTCAATCCGACTAATAACTTTAAGTTAGGCGAGGTTATTTCTATTACCATAACCACCTCCTTGCTCAGCCAAACAGGTTTTGCTCTTACACGAAGTCATACCTATTCCTTCACTGCTATAAGCGGACCACCGCCCTCAACTCCCGTTACCTTCGCGCAAAGACGAATTAATTTTACTTCTGGTTCATCCCTAAGCCGTGATATTTCCGCATTAGATTTTGACAAGGATGGTGACCTTGACCTTATTGTTGGTGTTGAGTCTCCACAAAGTGTTACTGAGTTATGGGTAAATGATGGCGGCCAAAGATTTTGTAATAGTATCATTGGGAATTACAAAATTGCTGAAGTCCATGATATTGACGGAGACGGTGATTTTGATTCCTTTGGGCCAGGAGGTAATCAGGTCAATTTAAATTGGTATAGAAATGAAGGTAATGGTGGACCTTTTACTACGGTATTTCTTGCGGGAACAAATGTAATGTGGGCAGCAACAGGAGGTGATCTTGACAGCGATGGCGACATTGATGCTGTAGCGATGACGTTAAACGGTAACGGTACAAGCAGCCTGAAATGGTTTGCCAACAATGGCGCAGGTGTTTTCACATTGAATAGTATCACTGCTACTATCACTTCGGGAGTCGAAACACAAACCAATTTATATCTGGCTGATATCAACACAGATGGTGCCCTGGATATTCTGGTCTATCGCGACAATACAAATAATATAGCCTGGTATGAAAACAACGGGGCGCAGGTATTCACCGAAAGAATAATTATCAGCGACCCTGCAAATCTGCGACTCTCTACTGCAGATGTGGATGGTGACGGCGATCTCGATATACTTTCAGCCTCGAGTACTTCTGTAGTTGCCCTCTCCTGGTATGAAAATGATGGTAACGAAACTTTTACACTCCATTCAGTTCCTGTTACCTCTCCCAACTTGTTAAATAATGTAAAAGGGACTGATGTAGATGGTGACTCGGATATGGATCTGGTTGCGGGAGGATATTGGTTTGAGAATGATGGTGTAGAAATTTTTACACAAAGAATTGTTACCCCGGGTTTAGTGTTCTCATCCGGAGGTAGTGTTTATTCCTTTGGCACAAACTATGCCGACCTCGATAGTGATGGCGATATGGATGTGCTTACGCTCGGATATCTTGATAACGGATTCAGGTGGCAGGAAAATGTTCAATTTATGAACGTGACTACTAACACGCCTTCAAATGCCGCTTTTAGTGTTACTGCCAATTCTAACATTACTGTCACCTTTGACCAGCCCATTGCTAATGGAAGTATTACAGCCAATAGCTTCAGAGTGATTAGTAACTTGCGCGGTTTGATAAACGGAACATTTAGTGGCGGTGGAACAAATACCATAACATTTAACCCTACAAATGATTTTTTACCGGGTGAAAAGATAGAAGTCTCGATCAATGAAAAAATAGTCAGCCTGTCAGGCCATCGTTTAGAAATTACATATGGCTTTGACTTTAAAGTTAGGACACCAGTAGCCGGCTCACCTTCGTTTACTGCGTCATCGATCATGACTCATGCTACAGCAGCATTGTGGATGGATGTTGCTGATGTGGATGGCGATGGTGACCTAGACGCAATATCATGCACGGCTTCGCAGTTTTTCTGGCATCAAAACAATGGTAACGGAAATTTTTCTTCGATACCTATAACAACAAGTGCATCCCCAAGAAGAATTTTTGCCACGGATCATGATAATGATGGAGATATGGACGTAATCATGCAGACCAGCAGCCTTCCCCGCCTTTATCTTAATGATGGCAATGAGAATTTTTCAGAATCGCAGGGCAGTCTTCAAGGGACAATCTTTGAATTAGCAGATGTAAACCGTGATGGTGATACAGATGCGATGGCCGGTATTCGCTGGCAGGATAGAAACTGTAATACGTATTCAATCGCAACTCTGCCTACACTGACCGGTACAGCATCGGCAATGACTGCGGCTGACCTGGACAATGACGGTGATATCGATCTTTTCAGGTCAAGCACTTCGGGTTCATCATTTCTTCTCAATGATGGTTATCTGAACTATAGCAACAATGCTGTGACAGGTGCTGGTCATCTTTATACCGAATTAGCTGATCTCGATGGAGATGGAGATCTGGATATACTGGGTGTACAACCCAGTGCAGCCATTGTCTGGTATGATAATAACATTACAACGGCAAGTCAGAATTTCGGGGTAAAAAAAACAATAGGAGCCCTTGCCGCGGATCCAAGATGGGTCGTAGCTACCGATCTGGATGGCGATGGAGACCTTGACGTTGCCGCGATAAGCAGAACAGATGACAAGATTGTTTGGTATAGAAATCAACTTAATGAAGCGAGTGCAAATTTCGGTGTCGCCCAACTTTTGCCAGCAGTTTCTGATGGGCCGATATTAATCAAGTCGGGTGATATAAACGGAGACGGCAAAATGGATTTGGTAGTGCTCTCTGACATCGATAGTGAATTGAATTGGTTTGCGAATGCAAGCGCACTGCCAAACATAACAAGTTTCACGCCAACTTCCGGTCCTATCGGCACAATCGTAACCATTACAGGCTCAAACTTTAGCACCACACCAGCCAACAACACGGTCAGGTTCAATGGAACTACCGCAGTCGTCACGGCAAGCACAGCTACTTCTATCACCACCACCGTTCCCACGGGTGCAACCACGGGAACTATCTCCGTCACTGTTGCTGGTAATACAGCTACGAGTGCAAGCATCTTTACGGTCTCCACTCCCTCCCCCACGATCACTTCCTTTACGCCAACCTCTGGCCCAGTAGGCACAACAGTAGCCATTAACGGAACAAACTTCAGCACAACGCCGGCCAATAACATCGTTTATTTTGGCGCAACACGGGGAACCGTGACTGCAGCAACATCGACGCAAATAGAAGTGACTGTTCCAGTTGGCGCCACGTTTCAGCCTATTTCGGTGTTGGTCAATGGTCTGGTCACTTACACCCGACAGCCATTCATTGTGAACTTTGGGTGTTCTCAGATTATTGACGCTTCCGCATTTGCTCCCAAAGTAGATGTAACCACTGGCCTTGAGCCGTATGCCATCGCCTTGGGCGACTTTGACCAGAACGGAAAAATCGATATGGCGACGGCCAATTATTCCGACAATACCATTTCCATTTTCCCCAATACCAGCAGCGGACCTGGCAACGTGAGTTATGCGTCCAAAATAGATTTCTCCACCGGCACTGGGCGCCCCTATTCGCTATCCATAGGTGACTTCGATGGCGATGGCAAGCAAGACGTGGCAGTAGCAAATGAAACAACCAATACAGTTTCGGTCTTTCGGAATACCAGCACTGGTCCGGGAAATATAAACTTTGCCGGGAAAATTGATTTCGCCACAGGCCTTTTCCCTCATGGAGTAACGTCCACCGACTTTAACCTCGACGGTAAGGTGGACTTGGCAGTTACAAGCGATACCGATGATGTTGTTTCTGTTTTTCGCAACACCAGCAGTGGCCCGGGTGTTATCAATTTCGGCTTAAGAATCGATTTCCCCACCGGACAGGCCGCCCAAGACGTTTCCAACGGCGACCTTGACGGCGACGGCCTCTTCGATCTTGTGGTGACCAACTATACAAGCAATACCATTTCGGTATTTCAAAATACTTCCACTGCAGGATCCATCACTTTCGCTGCGAAGGTGGACTTCCCCACGGGCGATACACCAAATTCCGTTTCTATAGGAGACCTTGATGGAGATGGAAAGGCAGACATTGCGGTCGCCAATGCGGCCAGCAACAATGTATCACTATTTAGGAATACCAGCAGTGGCGTGGGGAGCATTGCCTTTGCCGTACAGGCTGACCTCCCCGCCGGAGTGGGGGCTTTCGGGGTGGCCATGAGCGACCTAACCGGCGACGGTAAACCTGACCTCGCCGTCCCGGATTTTGGTGATAAGGTAGCTGTATTTCAAAACACCAGTACCGGAGCCGGCAACGTCGGCTTTGCAACGAATCAGGAATTCCTCACCGGAGACACTCCGCAGGCCGTTGCTATCGGTGATCTCGATGGGGATGGTAAAGCTGATCTCGCCGTGGCCAATGCATTCAGTTCTTCCATCTCTGTTCTCCTCAACCTTGTCGCTTCCCTCCCGCCACCCACGATCACGGGATTTTCACCAACCGCAGGCACAATAGGTACGCCGGTTACCATCAATGGAACCAATTTCAACACAACATCGCTAAACACTATCGTAAAATTTAATGGCGTTACCGCAGTCATTACGGGGTCGACACCCACAAGTATCACGACAACTGTTCCTGCTGGGACATCCAGCGGCACGGTTATGGTGACGGTTGGTTGCAACTCAGCCACCAGCGCAGGAAGCTTTATCATTATTCCCGTCATCAACATCACCCTTCAGCCTTCCGATTTCATTGCCTGCGAAGGAGTAACGGCTTCCTTCACCACCAACAGTGTGGGCACATCCAACATTACCTATCAATGGCAGTTCAGCCCCAATGGACCACCTGCGTTCGTTGATATAGCGAATGGACCGAACTACTCAGGCGCTACAACAAATTCGCTGTCGATCAATACAACGGGAGCCTTCGGTGTGGGTCGTTACCGGTGCCGAATCAATGGAGATCTTGCCGCGGAAGTAATCACAAATGATGAGGGGCTCTTTGTAAATACTTTGCCATCCCCACCAGGAACATCTGGTAGTTCAGGCTGCGCTTCCACAAGTATCGCAATGTCAGCGTCTGGCGGAATCAATGGACAGTATCGCTGGTACACGCTTTCTGCCGGAGGCACTTCCATTGGTGGTGCCGTCAACGATTCTTATCTCTCACCCCTCCTTTCAGCTACCACTGTTTACTACGTTGCCATCAACAACGGCACTTGCGAGAGCGCACGAAGTTCTGTAACGGCGACAGTCATTCTGTTACCATCATCGCCCACTGTCACGGGAGGAATTGGGTGTTCGCCAACAGCGACTGTATCGCTGAATTCATCCGGTGGCATCGACGGTCAATATCGATGGTACACGGTATCAACCGGCGGAAGTCCAATCGCCGGAGAAACGGGCAGCACTTACAGCACTCCACCACTATCAGCGTCAAGGGCCTACTTTGTAAGTATCAACAATGGCACATGTGAAAGTCCAAGAATATCGGTACTCGCCGAAATCAAATCTTGTACGCCGGTTATCGCAGCTACCGCACTGCAGTCACCGGCAGGGGGGCAAACAAGTCTGGATATTGCCACTCTTGTATCCACCGTAATCAGTCCCATCGACATCAATTCGATCACGGTTGTGCAACAACCGATTAGCGGTGCAATGGCAAGCGTCACTAACGGTGTACTTGAAGTTGACTATGCGGGCATCCCCTTTGCGGGAACCGATCGGCTAACCATAGAAGCATGTGACCAGACGTCAAACTGCGCTCAACAGGAAATTACCATTGAGGTAGCCGGAGACATTTCCGTCTATAACGCAATATCCCCAAACGGTGATGGGAAGAACGAAGAGTTGACCATCCAATACATCGATATCCTTCCCAGCACCAAGAGCAACAAAGTCACCATCTTCAATCGGTGGGGAGATGTTGTATTCAGCATCGATAACTATGATAACCAATCCCGGTCCTTCCATGGATTGAACAACAACGGGGGTGAATTGCCCACCGGTGTCTATTACTATCGAATTGACTTTACCGGAGGGCAATCGTCCATTACAGGCTACTTATCACTGAGAAGATAGAAAATCATGGATTTTAGGCCAATCAGAGGACTCACAAATTTTGCAGTAGCATACCAAAACCCTAAACTTCAGTTGGCAATGAAAAGCGAACAACTAAAAACAAAAAGCCGGAACATCTCCCACGCGTGGAGGGTCATTTTCACTTTTCACTTTTCACTTCTAGTTCTTACCTCTCTCGCCCAGCAAGACCCCATTTACGCCACCTACATCAACAACCCGCTGACCATTAACCCGGCCTATGCAGGAAGCAACAATATGTTCAATGCCTCTCTCCAATACCGCACCCAGTGGGCAGGCATAGAGGCAAATCCGAATACGATAAACTTCAGCAGTCACATGTCTGTGTACCGCAACAAGGCAGGCGTTGGGATGATGGTTATTCAGGACAAGATCGGCGATACAAAAAATACTGAGTTCCAGGCAACCTTTGCCTACAAAATTCAAGTCAAAGATTCATGGTTGTCATTCGGTATGCAGACAGGATTTATCCGCTACGAAAACGACCCCTCTGCCCTGACCATCCGCGATCCGGGAGACCCGGCATTTACGGCCATGACCGAAACGAAATTCAATACCGGGGTAGGCGTGATGATGAAAGGCGACCGTTTTATCGTCGGCCTCTCTATTCCTCGGCTCTTGCCTGCCACGGTCAGCCAGGGCGGGCAGACCATCGAACTCTACAGCCAAACCTATTATCTTTTCGGATCGTACGTCATGTTTCTCTCCGAACAGGTTCGATTCAAGCCTTCTGTGCTAATGCGTGCGACGCAAGGAAGTCCGCCTTCATTTGATGTCAATGCCAGCTTCACATTTAAAGAAATGTATACCGGAGGAATCTTTACACGGAATTTCAAATCCTTTGGACTCCTTACCCAGGTGATGTACAACAAATTCAAGCTCGGCTACGTGCTTGAGCTCCCAGGCGGTTCTTCCAGTCTGAACTTCACCAGCCATGAAATCACGTTGGGAATTGCCATGGATCTACTGCCGTTTCATGATCGGGCGATGAAAACCTTCTGAGAAGTATTATTAGTTGTTGGTTAGTAGTTGTTCGTTCAAAAAACTTCTACATTCTGCATTGGCTATTTTGCATTTTACATTCTTGACAGAAACCGCAAAATGTAAAACACTAAATGTAAAATGAAAAAGTAGACAATCTCTACCTGGACCCAACAACCAAGTGGCAGAACTCAAATCATTTTCAGCAACAAAAAAGAGGCCATCCTCCCGGACAGCCTCTTTGATTTTTAACTCAGTATACTTTAAGGTATCTGCAAAAACTCTTCGTAGGTCTTCATCACAATCGGCTGAAGCTTATCCTTGCTGATCACAGCATTGACTTTGGGAAGATTCTTATCCTTGATCTTCTTATAGTCCACTTTGGCCGTATTGAATCGTGATTCGATTGCGACCATGTTATCCAATTCGGCCTGGTTCGGCTTGTAGTAGCTGGATGTCACTTTCGCATACAGATCAGTCATCTTTTCACGCAGCTGCGGCTCGGCTGCTCCCACGTAGTTGTCTCCCTTCATGACCACCAGTGACTCCTTCAACTTGGTGAGCTCGGCAATCAATGGCGCAGCAACTTTAGCTCCCTGGGGACCTCTTGCTTTCACGCTTTCCGCGATCTTCACATACTCGTCGAGTGTGTATACCGTGTAGGCAAGCTCCTGGGTCATATCAAACATCTTCTTGGCAGCCTGCTCCTGCAGCTTGCGGTCGGCAAGGGAAATTCCGGAATGGCTGTCATATTCCACAACGAGATCGTTGGTGTACGTGTCCTTGCCTTTCTGGATAACTACTTTATACGTTCCGGCTGGTACGCGGGGCGAAGTAAATCCACCAAATGTAAATGTCTTTCCAGCGGCCACTTTCGGTGGCTTCGAGGTGAAGCCCCAGGTTACAACGTTAATGCCTTTGGATTTTCCAGGGCCGATATCAGTCACTTTGTTTCCATTCGCATCATGAATTTCCAGCGTCATTTTCCCAAGGAGGTGACGCTTCTTCAGGTAGTAAATAATTTTCGCCGATGAGGTTGGATTCTCCCCGACGAATTGTGTCTCTGTGCTTGCTCCACCAAAGCCATTATCCTCAGGAATAACAGCAGGCCGTGTCTTGAAGAAGTGCAAGTCCTTGTTCATATTTTCCTCTGTAAGCTGCCGCAAGGGACTAATGTCATCAATGATAACCACCCCACGGCCGTGTGTGGCGATAACCAGGTCATTCGTCTTCTTGTGCAATTCAATGTAATGGACGTTGGCTGCCGGCATGTTGTTGGTGAACTTGTACCAGCTTGTCCCGCCATTCAGCGTGATGAAAAGCCCAAACTCTGTTCCCAAAAACAAGAGGTTCTCATTTTCATAATCTTCCTGGATATTCCGCGCAAAGCCGTAGATATCGGGAGTCACAATGGATTTCCAGGTTGTGCCATAGTCGGTGGTCTTGTACACATAAGTGTTCATGTCGCCGGTCTGATATCCGGTGAAAACAGCATAGGCATTGGCCTTATTGAAAACACTGGCTTCAATGTGATAGGTTAGCGTATTCTTGGGAAGTCCCTGAACATTGGCAACCACATTTGTCCAGACTTTGCCTCCGTCTTTGGTGACCTGAAGGTTGCCGTCATCGGTACCGACCCAAATCACATTCTCATCCAACGGTGATTCGGCGATGGTGAATATGGTACAATGGTTCTCTGCACCCGAGTTATCACGCGAAAGTCCACCCGAGTTTTCCTGATTCTGCTTGGCAGGATTGTTGGTGGTAAGGTCAGGAGAAATTTTTACCCAAGTCTCTCCCATATCCTCTGAACGGTGTACAAACTGACTTCCCATATAAACACGATCTGCTTTGTTCGGGCTGGTGGTCAGGGCGGCGTTCCAGTTGAAGCGAAGTTTAGGATCGCCTTTCATGGCCAGCGGCTGAATGGTCTGAGCCTGATCCTTGGCCGGATCAAAACGCCAGACGTTTTCCGCACCCTGCATTTCTGAATACACCAATTTTTTAGTCGGGTGACGGTACACGCGATAACCATCGCCTACTCCGGCACGGACCCAATCCTTGGCCTCAATTCCGCCGGGAGATTTGGAAGGCCCAAACCAGCAGCCGTTATCCTGAAGACCGCCGTACACATTATAGGGCTCTTCGTTGTCGACGCTCACATGATAGAATTGAGAGACTGGAATGTTTTCGACAATTTCCAATGTAGTTCCTCCATCCCATGACCTGTAGATTCCGCCATCGGTGGCTGCATACATGCGGTCAGAGTTGGTGATATCAAAAACAATGTCGTGAACATCCGAGTGGTTGGGGCCGAGGTTTTTAAAGGTTTTCCCACCATCGCGGGAAATGGAACCCAGCAAACCAGCTTTCACAACTACATCCGGATTTCTTGGATCCACTTCAATACGGGAGAAATAGAAGGGGCGCACAACGATCCCGAAATCATTATTCAACTGCTTCCAATTCGCCCCGGCGTCATCGCTGCGGTACAAGCCTTTGTCTTTATCCTGTTCGGATTCAATCACGGTATACAAAATGTTTGAACTTGAAGGCGCAACGGCAACAGCCATCCTTCCCAGTTTTCCAGCAGGAAACCCTTTATGAATTTTGTTCCAGGTCTTTCCGGCATCGGTTGATTTATATAGTGCACTGTTGGCACCACCTGAGCTGAAGGACCATGGCTGTCTCCTGAATTCCCAAAAAGCCGCATAGATAATATTGGGGTCTTTGGGATCAAGGGTCAGGTCGCTGCAGCCTGTGGTCTTGTCCACGTAAAGGATCTTATTCCAGGTTTTGCCGCCATCAATGGTCTTATACAAACCGCGCTCTTCGCTATCGCTCCAGAGTGGTCCCATCGATGCCACATAGATTTCATTTGGGTTTTTGGGGTTCACCTGAATGCCGGCAATGTGCTCGGACTTTTCGAAACCCATCTTCACCCAATTGGTGCCTCCGTCGATGGTCTTGTATAGCCCATCTCCTACTGAAACACTATTCCGTGTCCAGGTTTCGCCTGTGCCCACCCACACTACATTGTCTGGGCTGGACGGATCAATTTCTACCGCACCTATGGATTGGCAATATTCATCGAAGATGGGGTTGAAGGTTGCTCCCCCGTTGTTGCTCTTCCATACGCCACCCCCCGCGGTACCCGCATAAATGACGCGGTCATTGGTGGGATGAAGTTCGAGATCGGTAATACGTCCGCTCATCAGGGCAGGACCGATATGGCGAGCGCGCATGTCACCAAAAAGCTCTTTGCCCTTGGTGATGGCATCGGCAGGTTGGGTATGGGCCGGCAACCACAAAGCAACTAAAAGGAAAAGTAATAGTACTTTTTTCATAATGTGGGTTAATGTTTACGTTTTGAATGGAGCCAAAAAAACAAGGGCTGACGAATGTCGGCCCTTGATATTAATTTTGTTGATATTAATTCCCTTCGGTGTATTTGAAGGCAGCTTCGTCCACTTTCGGATTGAGCTCAATGGTTGTTATGGTGAAGGGCTGGCTGCCCTGACCTTTCGCGCCCTGCGCCATGGCGAAAGGCATCATGATCCCCTGCACATCCTGGTAATCACTCCACTTCATTTGCATGATCATACCTTTACCGGGGCCTGATTTCATTTCAGACTCCATCAGGATCGGCACATAACTCTCTGCATCAAAGAAATAGAAGAGCACGTTGTCTGCCGGCTTTCCGTCTACAGAAATGGGCTTCTTGGTTAACTTGATTTTATAAGTTTCAGTACCATCAACTGTTTCTTTGCCGAGTAGTTCAACGGTCAGGCCTCGCTTCTTGTAGTCCAGGAACGCATCGGGAAACTCGCCCAGGTCAAGCTTGAAATTGGCAGTGGCCTCAGCATCGCTCTTTTCTGCTTTCATAGTTTGAAAATTAGTCGACCAAAGTGTCGTACCGTCATAGACGCCTTGCTTAATTTCCTTTCCCTGAAGGCTGAAACTGGACAACTGTCGACCATCTTTCAATTGAAGTATGGTCATAGGAATTTCCATTCCGCCTTGATTCAGCTTGGCTGAAATCTTCATTCCCTGCAGTGCCTCCCACTTAGCCCGGCCACCGGTATTCTCAAAATACTTGTTAATAATGTCATCGGCCGTTTGCGCCTGGGTTGCCAGCGAGCAAAAAACCGCGAAGACGAGAAGAAACTGCTTGATTTTCATAGGTAGATGGTTTGTTTTCGATGTTTGAATAAGAAGGCTAAAGGTATTCTAACTGTTCTGAATGAAGAAGGTTTCAAGACGGTAAATTATTACCCTTGCACACCCTACATGAGAATAAGTACCGCAGCCCGCGAAACAATTACAACCGGGGGCAAATCCGCTGTTATTTCCGCTTGCCCAACAAATCAAACATGTGTGTGTATTTGACCGTGAAGCTCCGGTTGTTGGGCAGGCCATCAGTATAGATGTCATTGTATACTATAAAGAGCCCGGTATTTGCAGCTTCCAGAATACTGAATCGCAGATTGAAGGACCATAATTTCGAGTCACTATTGTATTGAGCGAAAGCCTGAAAGTTATGCCTCGGCGTAAACGAATAGCTCACCCGGGCGCCAAACAACTTGGACACCCCACTCCCTTCCGGCAACCGAAGATCATTCACCGCCAGGCTGTATTCAGAATTAAACTTATCGCCAAGGCGAAATCCCATCGTCGCGGAATTCAGATACCGCGTTCCTCCAAACGAGCCGCCTAGAATGGATCGGGTGTTGACGTAAAACATTTTGCTCGCGTTGGTCATGAGCACAATTTGCGCTTCGGTATGATCATAGGTCCCGGGATTCACCACTATGCCTGAGATCTTGAAAGGTTCAACTACACCTTCTGTGGTGAAATTGATCCCTGTATGGAACTCTACGCCATTTATCCACACCCAGTGATTATCAACATGAAGAAAGCTGGTTTCCAAAAAATTGGAATAGTTCCAATAACTTCGATAGCTGATATGAGGGCGCAATTCCAGCAACCCGTACTTCCCTTTCATTCTCACCTGTTGAAAGATCAGCGCCTCCGGCTTGCGATACCCTGACCGAAACAAATAGCCAACTTCTGGATTGAACCCTTCACCCACCTCCGTGTAGGCCACTGAGGCACGTAAACCATTCCACTCGTAATTTCCGGACAGTTTATACGATTGTGTATTGAGGCTGTCTCGCGGAGATTCAGTCTTCGCATAGTATCCCGAAATGGTTGCCTTTTTTCCAATGCCCCACTTACCATCTACGCCGTAGGTCCGATTATAATCGTCCGGAGTTTCCATGCCCAGGCGACTGACAAAAATTCCACCGATAGAGGATCGCTGCGCCAGTTGCTGGTTGATTCGCGCCACACTGAAATTATTTCGCTTGATTCCAAGTGATTCCACACCATCGGTATACATGCTGAGAAAGCCCAGGTTGGTGTTATTCACTTTTCCAGAAAGCCTCGCTCCGCCAAGGATGGGAACAATCTCACCGTTGGGGCCAATGCCAATCCGGCGACTGAAGAAGAGGTCCACTTCACCCGGGCTTCCAACAGAAAACTGGCCCGCATTCTCTAGGAAGAAAGGTCGTTTTTCCGGAAAGAAGAGATTGAATCGATCCAGGTTGATCTGCTGCTGATCCACTTCCACCTGCGCGAAGTCTGTGTTGTAAGTCAGATCAAGGGTCACAGCCGAGGTGACACTATATTTAATGTCGGCGCCAAAGGCGGGTTTATACTTGGTTTCCGTCGGTGGTGCTGCCTGGAAATCCTTCGATGCCTTGCCAAGGACATAGGGAATGAACTTCAGATTGCCAGGGCTTTGAAGATTAAGACCTGACAGTGTCCCCTCGAGCGACAAGCGCTTGAGGTCAAACTGAATGGGGAGTGCTGCCCAATATGCAATTTCATTTGTCTTGCGAATGTTGCGTTGAAAATTTACTCCCCACACTTGATCTTTTCCTGAGGCGAAGCGCAGGGTGCGGAGCGGGATTGCGAACTCTGCGCTCCAGCCAAAATCCCCCACCACCGATTTCACGGTGAAGGCCGCATCCCAGTTCAGGTTGAATCCCCCGATGGTGCCCTGCTGCTGGCGGTTCTGCGAGAAGTTGCCCTGGCCTTCATTGTCCACCTGGCCGTCATACTCGATGCCAATCGGGTTGGTGCCAAAAATAAAACCATTTTGGCCGTCGTGATAAGTATCCAGGATAAAAAGGAAACTGTCGGTATTATCCAGCGTTGCGTCACGGCGAGCATCGGACACGACCAGCTTGGAGGGCTCAGCATCGTAACACACCACAGACAGATAAAGGGTAGTTGCTGAATAACCAATTCGTATCTCTGTCTTTTCGGTTGCAGGAAGTCCGGCGTTGGGTTTTGTTTGGATCAGCTGGTCAATCGGCGTGAGTTTCTCCCAAGCAGGATCACCAATCACATTTCCATCAATTACAGGATCCAAGGTAAGGCTGGTTGCCGCCGCAGTAGGCCGCTCCTTTACATTGGGCATGTTGGTAACGGTCTGCGCATCGCTGTTTACACAGAGGAGCAGAAGGAAGACCAAGGCAAAGCCATGAAGAAAGAAAGCCTGAGCTTTAGGCATGCACAATAAATTCGTTGGATTCAAGATAGTGATTCGTAGCAAAGAAAAAATAGCAAAAACCTGCCAGCGGTAGGAGACTTAACCCTCAGCCCGAGAGGTGTCCTACACTTCACAAGTGTAGGACACCTCCTGCACCCTGTAGGCATCCTCGTAAAACCGGTTCATATACAGATCCAACAGTTGCATAGCCAGGTCCTGGTTGCAAAGATTGACAGTTCCTTCACCCATATATTCCCTGAAGGAACTGAATTCCCAGTCCTCCATCCGGTTCACCAGTCCGGCTTGTAGCGGATTCTGATGTACATAGTGGAAGGCAGTCAGTGAATATTCCTGATCCGGATTGTTGACATGGACAGCCTTTGTCTTCTGTTGAAATAGACTGCCCGTTCGGCCTTCTTGCTTGTTGATCGCTTTGGCGTAGGAACTCAATAGTTGTTTGATGCCCTGGGAGAACCGCTGGCGCTCAAAGCTTCCATCTTTGATTATTGGTGTCGAGAATTCGTTTGCATGCACAAGGAAATGAAAATGATTGGGCATTAGGCACCAGGCGAGGATGTCGCAATGCTGTTTGATGTACTTTTGAACGCCTTCTAAAAAATACAGGTAATTCTGTCGTCGGGGAAAGATTACCGCCCGATTATTTCCCCTGTTGAATACATGGTAGATTCCTCCCTCAGTCAAATGCATATCGCAAGGTATCCGCTGGAAAGGATATCATGAGGCGAACTGGCTGACGGTTTTCCGGACAAAGGTGTCCTACACCTTAAGGTGTAGGACACGTCGGTTCAGCCGACGCACAAAACCCGGCCCCTCATAAACAAACCCTGTGTAGAGTTGTATTAGATCAGCACCTGCCTCAAGCTTTTCAATTGCATCTTCCGGCGTCATGATTCCGCCCACGCCGATGATCGGAAATTCCTTTCCGAGCTTCTGTCGAAGATAACGAATGACTTCCGTCGATCGCTGTCGCACGGGCCTACCGCTCACGCCGCCTGAACCCATGGCGGCCACCTCATTACCCGGAGTGACTAGTCCCTCACGAGAAATGGTCGTGTTAGTGGCAATGACCCCGTCGGTGCCCGTCTCCAGGAGAATAGCAATTATATCATCCAGCTGCTCTTTCGTTAAGTCGGGAGCAATCTTAAGTAATATGGGTTTCGGCTTGTCTTTTCCATGGCTAATGGACTTTACCCGCAGCAACAATTTCTTAAGGGGCTCCTTCTCTTGCAGTTCGCGCAGCCCGGCTGTATTGGGTGAACTCACGTTTACCACAAAATAATCCACGAAGGGATACAAGATCTCCACGCACTTCGCATAGTCCTCCTCAGCGTGATCATTCGGAGTTGCTTTGTTTTTGCCAATATTTCCTCCGACAATTATATTCGATGTTCTCTTGCGCAACCGCTCAACTGCAGCCGTTGCTCCTCCGTTGTTAAATCCCATTCGGTTGATGAGTGCCTGATCGGCAGGCAAACGAAAAAGCCGAGGCTTCTCATTCCCCGGTTGAGGCAGCGGTGTGAGTGTACCAATCTCAATAAACCCAAAACCAAAGCAAGCGAGTTCATCGATGAGTCGGGCATCCTTGTCGAAGCCGGCGGCAAGCCCTATGGGGTTCCGGAAAGTAAGTCCCAGAATTTTCCGTTCCAGCCGCGGGTCCTGAACTTCATAGACGGCACGAAGAATGGATTTCACTCCGGGAATTCCGGAGACGAATCGAAGTAAACCAAAAGTGAAATGATGGGCGCGCTCCGGGTTGAGCAGAAACAACAACGGCCGAATGAGCAATTTGTACATCTAGCTATTTGGTGATATGATGATATGATGATTTAGCGTTTAATTAAGACTGATTCGCATCGCCAAATCACTAAATCACCAACTCACTATAATCTATTTCTTATTCTTGACTTTTTTCGGTTTCAGCGAGAACTTTTTGAATCCTGCCGACACGACCTGATCAATCAATTGCTCAATGTCCATTGCAGCCGCGCTTGTGGTCGCATTAATTCGCCAGATGAGATTCCTGCTCCTGTCGTTCAGGTCAATCACCATATTTCCCATCTGATAATCCCGAGACCAGGTTTGGCTGCTGTTGCCGGGAGATGTTCCTAAAGGTCCCAACTGACTATAGTCAGTCCGCTCTTGCGTTCCAATGACATAGGTTGCCAGAAGATCACCAGCCGAATCCACCTGCTGAAGTCCTTTGCCCTTCAGTTCATTGACAAGGGCCTCTTTTACCCACTTGTGCAGCGATGGTTCGCGACCCGTACGGCGATCTTTGGGGGTAATGACTTCACCATCCCCAATCGTAAATGTCTTGTACCGGGAAAGATCCCGGTTCTTGTCGTATTCGACATTGATGTCCTGGGCAATGACAGTGCTAACAGCTAAACAGAGTAAAAAGGCAATCAATAAGCGCATAGGCCAAAGGTATAAAACGGAACCTGCTTTGCTCATATGGGAGACAAAAAAACTCCAGACTTATGGCTAGTGCCGTGGATGAAAATCCCGGATCACCTGCTTGAGGTAATCCCTGTCCAGGTGGGTATAGATTTCTGTCGTTGTTATTGACTCGTGCCCCAGCATCTCTTGTACAGCGCGGAGGTCAGCGCCACCCTCTATAAGGTGTGTCGCAAACGAATGTCTAAAGGTGTGGGGGCTGATGCTTTTCTTTAACCCAATTTTCACTCCCAGACTTTTGACGATCAGAAAAATGGACACCCTGGAAATTCTTCTGCCCGCTCGGTTCAGAAAGACGTAACCTTCAAACCCCTTTTGGACCGGGACGTGTACCCGAATCTCTTCCAGGTAGATTTTTAGGAACTTCATTGCGTCACGCCCAATCGGCACGAGTCGCTCTTTGTTGCCCTTGCCGACTACCCGAAGGAAGCCAAGGTCAAAGTAGACATTGGCACGCTTCAGCTCTACAAGCTCGGAAACCCGCAGACCGGAACTGTATAAGATTTCCAGCATAGCCCGGTTGCGACCCCCTTCCGGTTTCGACAAGTCGATCGCCTCCAACATTTTGACGATCTCAAGGTAATCGAGCGTATCGGGAAGCTTGCGTCCCAGACGCGGACCCTCGAGGAGAGCCGTCGGATCTTTGTCAATCCGCTCTTCAAAAAGCATATACTTGAAGAACCCCTTCACGCCTGAAAGTATACGCGCCTGACTGTGTGCGCCCATACCAAGCTCATTGAGGTATTTGAGAAAGCCTTGCAGTTGCTTGTAAGTAATCTCTTCAGGACGCACCCCCGTATGTGTCAACTCCACAAACTGTGATAACTTCTGCATATCACGGATGTAGGCTTCAACGGAATTGGGCGACAACGACCTCTCCAGTTTCAGGTAGTTGCCAAAGTCCCGCACGTCCATGTCCCACGATTTCTTTGTCATTACGCTTCGTCACCGCGAATAATTAGCGACATTTGTAAAGATCGTTAACCTGAGCAATATCATGTCCATCAAACCAATAGTATTTCTCTTCATATCAGCCGCTTCCCTGGCCTTGTGTGGCGCCGTTAATGCCCCTTCCTTCACTTCGAAAGGTGTAGACCTCAAAGCCTATAAATCATACGCGTGGATCTCTCCCACCGATACATCCTTCTTCTTCTACTTGCACATCAATTACAAAAAAGCCAAGTCATGAAGATTCAAATCATCAACGGCCCCAACCTAAACTTGCTGGGCAAACGAGAACCGGAAGTGTATGGAACACAATCGTTCGAAGCCTTCTTCAAGACACTGATGCAGAGCTTCCCCCAGGCGGAACTTTACTATTTTCAATCCAACCTCGAAGGGGAAATCATCAATCAAATTCAGGATGTTGGCTTTTCATATGACGGCATTATTCTAAATGCCGGCGCGTATACCCACACCTCGGTGGCCATACACGATGCCATCGGCGCCATCACTGCACCGGTTGTAGAAGTTCACATCTCCAACATCTATGCGCGCGAGGAATTTCGCCACCGCAGCCTGATCACTTCCAATTGTGCAGGGCTCATCGCCGGGTTTGGGTTGCAGGGCTATGTATTGGCGCTTGTCTACCTGATGAACAGGACAACATGAGGCGATGATCAGTTTTTACCCTGGTTCGTCACAAACCGTGATCACGTTGTGAGGCAAACCGTCATTCATTGAAATGATAAAGCGAAAGGCAAAGAAGGAATGGTTTATTCTCGGAGCGGGGTGCGGCTGGCTGAAACTGTCAACCGTGCGAATTGCAAACTTTCCCGCCATAAGCAAAAAGAAATCAATCAGTTGATGTGCTTCATGCATAGACTCTCCAAATGATGCCAAACGAGCCACTAAGCCTCGATTAGGAAATCAAACGTCTTTTTTTGAATCTTTAAGGCACGAATGCAAACCATGTCGATCCTAATCCGTCGGGTCCTTACCGCAGCCTTGCTGCTCCTGTTCTCCTCAGAACATGTGGCTTTGGCATCGACATTCTCTGACAATTCGGCTATTGCTTCTCATCTTCACAAGCTTGTCGAGCAAAATACCAACACCTTGTTTAGCCTGTTGGCCGAGGAGAATGAAGAGCGCGACGGAAAGGACGATTTCTCCCTTCCCCTGGAACGTGAACTCATGCATCCGCACCACTTTCCACATGTAGCCATTGGTAAGATTCCGGATAGCCGCGAAAGTGCTCCTTCTCTACGATCGCTCCCGATCTACACTATCTACTGCTCTATTCTTATTTGAATTCGGGGGATTGCTCAGTGTGACCTGTTGATTAATAGGTTCGCTTGTCAATTTTTCTATACCGGTTTTCTTTATGGATTCAATTTTCATTTTCAAGGCTGTCATTCTCTTATCCCCACTCCTGTTCTTCCTACCGGTACGGTTGAAATCGTTTGGTGGCATCGCTTTGCACCTCGCCTTGGCAGCGATTACAACATCCTGGGCGCTCAGTGCCTGGCAAGCGAGCGTGCCTATAACTCTTGATCTCGGGGTTCCTTTTTGGGGCGGAACCCCATTCCTCGTCATTGACCGCCTTAGTGCATTCTTCATACTCATTATTAATGTAGTCACAGTCACCGGGGCGGTGTATGATGCGGGCTACATCAAACCCTACCAAAAGTCAAAGAGCACAGTAGCTCTTTCCCTCCATGCCTGGGCATTCCTTGCGTTGCATGCCTCCATGCTCCATGTTGTCATGATGCGGGAAGGATTTGCCTTCCTGATGGCTTGGGAGGTCATGTCCATGAGTTCATTTCTTCTCGTCATTTTTGATGGTGAGGATGAAGGAAACCTGACCACCGGCATCAAGTACCTGATCCAAATGCACGCTGGGTTTACATTTCTTCTGCTTGGGTTTCTTTGGGTTTCGCAAATGACAGGTCAATTTGGTTTTAATGGACTTGCCCCGTATTTCGCACACAATACCAATTGGATTATTTTCCTCGTGTTATTTGCTGGGTTTGGAATCAAAGCAGGATTCATGCCCTTGCATACCTGGCTGCCCCACGCGCATCCCGCCGCACCCTCGTCGGTATCTGGTGTGATGTCTGGCGTGATGATCAAGATGGGGGTCTATGGGATTTTACGGGTACTCCTGGATGTGCAGTCCGATTTCCTCATCATCGGCCTCATTGTTCTGGGCTTCTCGCTGGTGACAAGTATTGGCGGGATTTTATATGCCTCCATGCAGCGAGACCTGAAGAAACTACTTGCCTATTCCAGTATTGAAAATATTGGAATCATCGGTATCGGCATTGGTATTGCAATCCTGGGGCACTATTTCGGAAATTCCATGCTTACTGTGTTGGCCTTGGCGGGGGCATTGCTGCACATTCTCAATCATTCCTTGTATAAGTCAATGCTCTTCTTCACGGCGGGTAATGTCTACTATTCCACGCACACACGAGACATGAACAAACTCGGCGGGCTCCTCAATGCCATGCCCGTGTCCGGAGGCCTCTTTCTCATTGGCGCCATGTCGATCAGTGCGATCCCTCCCTTTAACGGTTTCATTTCTGAATTCCTGATGTATTCCGGTGTCCTCCAGGGACTGGGAACCTCTGATTTTACGATGTCAATGATTTTCCTTGCCGTGATCCTCACCCTGGTCGTTGTTGGTGGCCTGTCGATCTACTCGTTTACCAAAGCCTTCGGAATTACATTTCTTGGGAGCTCACGGAGTAAACTGCATGCGCACGAGGTCCCGCTGCTGATGCATATCCCAGGCATGATCAGCGTCCTTGGCATTTTGCTGCTTGCGCTTTTTTCACCCTGGACAGTTTCCCGAGCGGCTGAAGTAGGCGCACTATTCAGCCACATTAACCTACAGCCGACCTTGATTTCCCCAATGCTTCCCAACTTCGGCAATATCAGCGCTATCAACGCCATCCTGATCGGTGTCACGGTTGCTATCTTTCTGGTGAGAAAACTCGCTCAACAACACAAGCCAGCTTATGGCCCCACATGGGGTTGCGGATACTCAGCCGGAGACGCCCGACATCAATACACGGCTACCTCATACTCACACTACATTCACGAACTATCGGGCCCGGCAGTTGCGACGAGTAAAATCTATACACCAATCAAAGAGAACGAGATATTTCCAACACCAAGAAACTTCTCTACAGAAACGAAAGACCTTGTTGAAGAAGAGGTGGTAATGAAGCCAGTTCAAAGCATCCTTCAACGCATGGCCGGAATCGGATGGGCCCAAACTGGGAAAATCGGTCATTATTTGATTTATCCGCTATGCTTCCTGTTGATCATTGTTCTACTCACGCGATTTGGAATTATATGAATCACCTGACATCATGATCACTCTCTTCCAATCGGCGCTATTGCTTTCCTTCGCACTATTCCAGGTGCCGAAGCGAATGAAGTATGGAGCCACGTTGTTTCTTCAAGTACTCCTGATCGTATCGACTGCCTCGTGGGCGCTGGAAGCATTCCTGACGGAAGGACCTGTGATTGTACCCTTGGGTATTTCTACCTGGAGTGGCGAGATCACGATGACCATCGACAAACTCAGCGCCTTCTTCATCCTTATTGTGGACTTTGTTTGCCTGGCCGGCATGTTGTATGCGGGGGGATACCTCAAACCATACATCCAGAAAAAACGATCGGTGATTATTTCGCTCCATCTTTTCAGCTTCCTTTGGCTGAATGCCTCGATGGTACTCGTCACGGCCATGGAAGACGGCCTAAGTTTCCTTCTGGCGTGGGAACTCATGTCCCTCTCGTCATTCCTGCTTGTAATTTTCGAAGGACAAAAGGAATCCACGCTGCGGACAGGCATCAACTACCTCCTCCAAATGCATTTTGGGTTTGCCCTGATCATGTTTGGATTCCTCATGGTCAAAGATGCCACTGGGGAGATGTCGTTCAACGCCCTGGGTCCCTACTTTGCGAGCCACTCAAACACCATTGTATTCCTGATATTCTTTGCCGGGTTTGGTATCAAGGCAGGATTTATTCCACTTCACACCTGGTTGCCCAAGGCACACCCCGCCGCTCCATCCCATGTATCCGGCGTGATGAGCGGGGTCATGATCAAGATGGGCATATATGGAATCCTTCGGGTCACCTCCTTCCTGAGCGCCGACCAAAAAGTAATTGGAAGCATTGTCCTTATTGTCGGGATTGTTTCCGGGCTCGTAGGTGTGATCCTGGCGATCATGCAACATGATCTCAAGAAACTTTTGGCATACCATAGCGTGGAGAACATCGGCATCATCGGAATTGGGATTGGCTTGTCGATCATTGGAATGGCCAGCCATGATCAGTCGCTCGCTGTACTTGGAATGGCCGGCGCGCTGCTGCACTGCATCAATCACGCGCTATTCAAGTCACTCTTGTTCTTCACTACAGGAAATATCTATTACGCTACCGGTACGGTCAACATGGATGAGTTGGGGGGAATCGTAAACAAGTTACGGGTAACTTCCATCGCGTTCCTCGTAGGGGCAATTGCCATCAGTGGGATTCCACCCTTCAATGGATTCATCTCCGAGTTCCTCATGTACCAAGGCATTGCGATGAATTTTACAACAGCAAGCTTCGAAATGTCCCTAGCTGGTCTGGCTGCATTGGTAAGCCTTGTCCTTATCGGTGGCCTTTGCCTCTACTGCTTCACCAAAGCGTTTGGGCTTTCTTTCCTTGGCTCTCGCCGATCTTTTCATCCGGCCCCACTACACCCGGTGAATGCCATGATGATTCTCCCGTTGGTACTGCTAGGTTTGGCAATTTCTGCAATCGGCTTTTTTCCAACGCTGATACTCACTCCCCTGGCCGGCGCACTCTCCATATTTAACAACTTGGACCCGACCTCATCTGCTTTGACACTCAGTGGGCCGACACTAAGTGCGATCGGGCTAACCAATCTTGTTCTCGTGGGCGCAATTGGTGGTATCTATGCCCTGCGTGCCTGGCAGCAGGCAAGAGCCCTCAAGGTGACTGGCCCCACCTGGGGATGCGGGTATTCCGCCGGAGACTTCCGTCATCAATATACTCCTACATCATATGCCGATAGCCTTATCGAGATTGCGAGGCCAGCCATCAACTTCCAAAAAGAATTCGAAACAATTGGAGAACAAGAAATATTCCCTGGCAAGCGCAGTTTTCATACCCACGCAGCCGATCGCGTTGAGCAATCTACGGTGACCACCATCATCGGAATGCTTGTAAAGTATCTGCCCATGGCCGGGCGGGCGCAAACGGGAATGATCCATCACTACCTCATGTACCCGGTCATCTTTATGATTCTTATCGTGCTCTTAACCTATTTAAACTATATCTGATATGCTCGCCATTAGTATCATACTTCTTGCCAGTATCTTCTTTCCCGGGGTCATTGTAAGAACAAAAGCCCTGTTCAGCGGACGGAAGGGTCCCGGCATTCTTCAGCCCTGGCTTGATATTATTCGTCTGCTGAAAAAGGGAAGCGTTTATAGCACGTCCTCAAGCTATGTATTTCAAATTGGCGCTACCATTTACCTCGCCTCTGTCCTTGTGGCCGCTTTCTTCATTCCATTCGATCAGCACCCCGCTCTGATTTCTTTCCCCGGTGACTTTGTCATGTTCGCTTACATTCTGGGACTGGGGAGGTTCTTCATCATCGTCAGCGCGCTCGATGTGTCCAGCGGGTTTGAAGGCATGGGCGCCAATCGTGAAGCGTTCTACTCACTTCTTGCTGAACCGGCGTTCTTCATTCTCATGGGGTCTCTCGCGATGTATACAGGCTATACATCGTTCAACGAAATATTCATCAATCTTCATTATCAGGACTATTTTTCCATTATCATCGCCATTATCGCGGGGTTTGTTTTGGGCAACATCACGCTTGTTGAAACCAGCCGCCTCCCGATCGATGACCCGTTGACGCACCTCGAACTCACCATGGTTCACGAAGTGATGGTGCTTGATCACAGCGGTTTTGATCTCGCGCTTATCAAGATCGCCAACAACATCAAGTTTGTTCTCTTTAGTACGCTTAGCGCCAATTGCTTTATCCCTCAAACCTGGGACTTGGGACTTCAGATCCTTGTGTATCTTCTTCTCCAGGTGGGTTTTGCCGTTGGGATCGGATACCTCGAATCATTTCGTGCACGCAACAAGATGGCGATGAATGCCCAGTACATTCTTTCCATCTCCGCCATCTCTATGATTCTCATTTTCGTGATCATTATTCTCAACAATAAAATCTAGCAGCATGATCAATTTTGTCATCATTCTTTTCATCATCACCCTGATCTACCTGGCCAAGGTGGAAATGGTGAAAAGCTATTATCCACTCATGGGCTTGCAGGGTGTTTTGTTGTTCGGATTGGCGTTGCTTGAGCTCCACGAGGTTGACGTCGTCCAGCTGATTTTCATCCTGATGGAAACCCTGATTTTCAAGGCCATTTTTGTTCCACTCTTTTTGCTCCGTATTACGCGAGGTAAAACCCACCGTCACCAAAACAGTCCGGTAAAGGGATACTATTCTGTTTTCATTGCCCTCGTAATCATCGTGCTAAGCTTCATCACCTCTCACGAAATGCACGATGAATTTCTGGATGTGAAATATTTTACGGCAGCCACTTCATCGATCCTCATCGGCTTGTTCATCGCCATTAATAACCGCGACCTGGTGACGCACCTGATCGCTTACCTGGTAATTGAAAACGGGATATTCCTCCTCTCCCTTGCATTGGGTTCCGAGATGCCCATGTTTGTTAACGCGGCTATCCTCCTCGACATCTTCACCAGCGTACTGATCATGGGCATCTTCTTCAACAAGCTGAAAGATTATTTTCAGAATACAGACATTTCTCAATTGTCACGACTAAAAGACTGATCGGATGGATTTTCAAATTTTCTTGTCAATCACGGTTGCGCTCACCATAACTGCCTACTTTGTACGGATCATACCCATTAGTCACGGGTTAGTTTTCTTGTACGTTGGCGTGCTGGTGATACTCGGAATCTCTCTCTCGGGGCACATCGGAGAATCCTACGGTGAGTTCTTCTTCGCCGACCGGCTCGGCATGATATTTTTTGTCGTACTCATCATCGTTAGTCTCCTATCAGCAATTCACTACATCAAGTTTGTAAAAGACCGGGAGGTGGTGGCCAGCACCGTTGCGCTGCACAATGCCGGGACGATCTTTTTTACCGGTGCCATCGTAGGCGTGCTTTTCACCTCACACTTTGGTACACTCTGGGCATTCATGGAAGCAACCACACTAGGCGCTTCGGTTCTCATCTATCACAACCGCAACCAGGATTCGCTCGAAGCAACCTGGAAATACCTTTTCGTTTGCTCAATTGGAATCGCGATTGCCTTTGCGGGAATACTCTTCCTTGGTTTGGCCGCACATAAGGTAGGGCATATCGATTTCTCATTCGCCGCAATCAAATTAGAGGCATCCCGACTCAACCCCATTTGGCTTCAGGCATGTTTCCTTCTCGTGCTCACTGGCTTCAGCGTGAAGATGGGGCTGGTTCCCTTGTTCAACGTTGACATCGACGCAAAGGACGCATCGCCTTCTCAAGTCGGCGCAAGCCTTTCTAGTGTCTTGATGAATGCCGGATTCGTCGCCATTTACCGCTTTTATGATGCCTTCTCCGGAACAGCAATCCTGCCTTGGATGAACAAACTTCTGATGATTACCGGTATGGTCTCGCTATTCTTTGCGGCCGCTTACTTACTAAAAGTCAAGAATATCAAGCGCTTGTTTGCGTATTCCAGTATGGAGCACGCATCGCTCGTGATGATCGCTTTTTCGTGCGGCGGGGTTGGCTACTTCGCCGCCGTGCTTCATCTCATCATGCATTCCCTGGCAAAGTCAAGTCTTTTTTTCCAGGTGTCTCAAATGCACCGGATCTACGGGAGCAAAATGGATGATGGAATTGGTAGTTACCTGAGGGTCAATCCACTGGGCGGTCTTGTCTTGCTGCTGGGCTTTCTCTCCATTATCGCGATGCCTCCTTCAGGAATGCTAATTACCGAATTGATGATGTTTCAGGCCCTCGTAGCAAAGAATTTCTGGTGGCTCGCCATCCTCATTCTGATTTTAGTACTGGTCATAATTTATGGATTGGCAGTCCGCCTTCTTGGTATCATTTTCCTGAAGAAACCGCTTGCCAAGATTAATACCAGCGGCGCAGCCCCTTATGAATCAATTCTTCAGCTAGGTTTGATTCTCGCTGTGTTTTACATCGGGTTATTTCGGCCTGACTTCATAGTAAGAAATATTGAACTAGCCATAAAGGCGCTACCGCTATGAACATACTAGAAAACTTTGCTACCCTGAAGAACCAGGGAACTCTTCCCCTCCAGGATCTGCCGACCATGCCCTACCATGAATACTTCATGGTGGCCGACAACCTTCTCAAGCAAGAGGGGCACCATTGCGTGAACAACTATGCCTATCGGACCGGCGCCCAGTTCAGGCTCATCTGCTGCATCGCTGATGACTTGAATCACACCATTAAAGTCTTTTCGAGTCTTCTGGAAGGCACACCGCCGCCACGCCTTGCTGCATTGTCAAAAACACATTATGTCATGCATATCTATGAGCGAGAAATCTCGGAGAACTTCGGGATTGAGTTCATGTATCATCCATGGCCAAAACCTGTGCGGTATGCCTGGAACCGTGCTGACCGCTCAAACATCATCAATAACTATCCCTTTTACCGTATCGACGGCGGAGAACTTCATGAAGTCGGCGTCGGACCTATCCATGCAGGCATCATTGAGCCTGGTCACTTTCGCTTTCTGTGCAACGGAGAAAATGTACTTCACCTGGAAATTCAGCTGGGATGGCAGCATCGGGGAATAGAATCACTCTTCTTGGAAAAATCAAAGCTGCTTCAACGCACCATCCTATCTGAATCAATTGCGGGCGATACCGCTCTTGGTCACTCTCTGGCCTTCGTAAGCTTGATGGAGTCACTTGGCAACGTTACGGTTTCGGACCAACTGGAATTGGAGCGGACCATGGCGCTCGAATTAGAACGCATTGCCATGCACATTGGAGACCTGGGAAATGTAAATATCGGCATGGCCTATCAACTGGCCTCTTCGGTGTTTGGGACTCTTCGAACCCCTGTTATTAATTATATGCAGACGTGGTGCGGAAACCGCTTCGGCAAAGGACTGAACCGCGTTGGCGGCACACACTATCCGTTTACTGCTGAACTCGGAGATAAGCTTGGTGACTTACTCAATAAGATTGATGTCACGCTAGAACCGATGGCCGACCGTTTGTTTTCCCTGCCCAGTTTCCTCATGCGAGCAGAAGGCATCGGCAAGGTTACTGAAAAACAAATGAGACTTATTGGAGCTGTTGGAATGGCAGCGCGTGTGACAGGCGTTCGCTCAGACATTCGACAATCACATCCCTTCTCAGCATATAAAAAATACAACA
The DNA here is from genome assembly GCA_043750575.1 of Cyclobacteriaceae bacterium. Taxonomy (GTDB): domain Bacteria; phylum Bacteroidota; class Bacteroidia; order Cytophagales; family Cyclobacteriaceae; genus ELB16-189. Next base: position 11,591 of record JAYVBH010000055.1, on the reverse strand, counting down.
TTGACTCGCAGACCCTGGAACAAGGTGACGTGTGGGCAAGAATGATGATCCGCAACAATGAGGTTCGCGACTCTGTTCGCTTCGTTCGCGAACTGTCAAAGCGGTCGGAAACCTCGGCTACATCGACACCTCCTTCTCCGGAGAAAGAATTGCGGTTGACGCCGAATGCGCTGTGTGTATCGCTCGTGGAGGGGTGGCGCGGAGAGATCTGTCATTGCGCTGTAACCGACCATAACGGAACGGTGGCCCACTATAAAATCAAGGACCCTTCATTCCACAACTGGCTTGCACTGGCCTTGAGTTTGAGGGACCTGGAAATCTCAGATTTCCCGATCAACAACAAGAGTTATAACCTGAGCTATTGCGGCTTTGACCTTTAACCGACAACAAAAGAAAACGATGACGATACTTCCTGAAGTACAAATCTTGAACCGGCTCGGTAAACAATATATCCCGGATATCACCAAGCCCAATGTGCCAGGCCCCTTTAAAGGACGGCCGGAGATCTCACTTGAGCGTGTCGACGAGGAGGCGCTTGCGTCCCTTTGTCCTACAGGCGCGATTGGGAAAGCACCCGTCAGCATCGACATGGGTAAATGCGTGATGTGCGGCGAGTGCGCCTTTGCGTTTCCTAACAAGATCAAGTTCACCGCCGATTATAAAATCGCTACCAACGTTCGTGAGCGGCTGATCGTCAAGGAAGGGGACGTCTCCCCGATCATGTTGGATGAATCCAAAGTACGCACTGAAATACGCTCTCTTTTTGGACGATCCCTCAAGCTCAGGCAAATTTCGGCCGCAGGGTCCAATGCGGACGAAGCTGAACTGAACGCCTGTGGTAATCCAAATTTTGATATGGGCAGGTTTGGGATTGAATTTCTTGCTTCGCCCCGTCACTGCGATGGGATTGTCATTACCGGACCCATTAGTGAGAATATGGCTGAAGCAACTCAGATTTGTTACGACGCCGTACCCTCTCCTAAGATGATTATTCTGGTAGGCTCCGATGCTATCAGTGGAGGAATATTTGCAGGAAGCAAGGCATTAGATCGCAGTTTCCTCGATAAGTATCCCATCGATCTGTATGTGCCCGGCAATCCTCCCCACCCACTGACGTTTGTCAATGGCGTACTTGAATTGATCAGAAAAAGAAAAGCTTAACCTTAGCATCAATACCTATGACTACAGAAATTCCCAAAGAAGGCTTTGAAGGCCTGAAGCAAAACTGGCGCTCCGATGCGATGTCTGGTTTCCTGGTCTTCTTGCTCGCATTGCCCTTAAGTCTGGGTATTGCAAAAGCGAGTGAATTCCCTTCTGCCATGGGCGTGCTGACGGCGATGATCGGTGGTCTGTTTGTAACCTTCTTTGCCGGATCCCGCCTCACCATCAAGGGTCCGGCCGCAGGACTGATCACCATATGCGCAGGCGCCGTTACCGAATTAGGCGGAGGAACACAGGGGTGGCAAATGGCATTGGGCGTGATCGTGGTTGCTTCAATTCTGCAAATTGGATTTGGGTTTATGAAACTCGGTTCACTCAGTGACTTCTTTCCGCACTCCGCTGTACACGGAATGCTAGCCGCCATCGGTCTTATCATTTTCTCCAAACAGATACACGTTCTTTTGGGTATCGATCCGGCCACGCTAAAAGGGCTGGAAACTATAGAATTGTACGAAATGATTCCTCATTCGATTATGAATGAGGATCCGCGCGTCACCCTGGTTGGCGCAGTAAGCTTGATCATCATTTTTGGTATGCCCTTGTTGAAATTTAAGCTGGCTAAAAAATTGCCCCCTCCAATGGTCGTATTACTTGTGACGATCCCCATGGCGCTGATGATGGACTTCCGGCACACCGAACCTGCGTTTGACCTGGTGACGATTGGCGATTTCTGGGGTGCTATTAGTTTCAGCGCTGACTTCTCTGCCATAGGGTCCTGGGTCTTTTGGAAATATGTAGTCATGTTTCTGTTTGTCAACAGTCTTGAATCCCTCCTCACGGTGAAAGCCATCGACGGGCTGGATCCGTGGAAACGAATATCGAATGCAAACAAGGATTTGATTGCGGTGGGGATGGGGAATGCCGTGTCTGGCGCACTCGGCGGCTTACCAATGATTTCCGAAGTAGCTCGCAGCTCTGCCAACATCTCCTTTGGGGGGCGCACACGGTGGGCAAACTTCTTCCATGGCTTCTTCCTCCTTGTGGCCATGATCGCCTTTATCCCCATCATTGAAATGATCCCGAACACAGCATTGGCGGCCCTGCTTATTTCAGTTGGCTACCGGCTAGCTTCACCCAATGAGTTTTTCAAAACGTATAAAATCGGTTCAGAGCAGCTAGTCATTTTTGTAACCACCATTATCGTAACAGTCTCTACAGATTTACTGATCGGTGTCGGAGCAGGCATTTTGATGAAGCTCCTTTTCCACATCATCAACGGGGCGCCAATTCGCAGTTTACTGAAAGCCCGGTACGAATATTTTGACGACAATGGAAGCTATCAAATCAAAGTAAAAGATTCAGCCATTTTCTCCAACCTCATCGGCTATAAGAAACTATTTTCCAAGTTGAAGCCCGGAATGAAGGTGTCCATCAATTTTGCCGATGCTAAAATTGTTGACCACTCCTTCATGGAGGCGATGCATCATTTTGAGGAAGAGTACCAGCATGCCGGTGGCACGGTAGCCATCCAGGGTTTTGACAATTTCAAAGCCTTCTCCAACCATCCCTTTGCCACACGCAAATTTGATCCGGATGCCCGGACCAGATTTGAAATCAAACTCAGTCCCCGCCAGTTGGATCTTCGCGAATTTGCGACAGACAACGAGTATGCGTTTTATCCACAGCGCGTGCGCAATGCGATGAAGTATAAAAATTTCCCTATTCAGCGAGGGGTAAAGATTTCTTACGAAGAAAATATTCTTGAAAAATTCATCGAGCACGGACGCATCAGTGTGTCAGATGTTACCCTGACCGAAGGGGCGCTTTCAGCTACAAACGACATGCAGATCACCCTGGTCCAAATTGCGGAGGTCGAAGTGGCCATTCCAGATTTTGCGCTAGAGCCGGAAGGACTATTCACCAAGTTTTCAGAACTAGCCGGCGCACGCGACATTGACTTCACCAATCATCCGATTTTTTCTAAGAAATATTTTCTGAAGGGCGATCATGAAGAAAAGATCCGCGGATTCTTCTCCGAGCCGATACTCGAATTCCTGGAAAACAGGGAAGACATCCATATTGAATGTCACAAGAACAGGCTCCTTTTTTACAAAAAACGCGACTTGCTGGATACGGCCGAAATCCTGTACACGGAAAAATTTGCAGAAGATTTTCTGGAGGTCATTACAAAAGATAAAGTCCAGGCGGTATAAGTCCACGCATAGTTGTGATTTTCAGAAGACCGTCTCACGAAAACCATGGACAAGGCTATCCCCTTCTGGTTGTTCGCCGATGCGAATTGGCTAATTTTGTCAACCAAGTCTAGCCCATGTTTTCCAAAGCCTGCGAATACGCCATCCGTGCCGTCCTTTACATCGCTATCAAAAGTACCGAAGGAGCACGGCTTGGCCTCAAGGAGATTGCCAAAGAAATAGATTCTCCCATCCCGTTCACCGCCAAGATTCTTCAGACACTTTCCCGGGAAGGAATTATCGCTTCGGCAAAAGGGCCGAATGGCGGATTTTATCTTAAGCCAAAATCGAAACCGATTCCCCTCTCTGCAATCGTGAAGGCCATCGACGGCAAGGATACACTTCATGAATGTGCCCTGGGTCTCAAGGAATGCTCAGACAGGTTTCCCTGCCCCATCCATTCAGAAGTGCGGGCATATAAAGACAAACTGCGTGATGCCATGGCCGAAAAAACCGTCCAACAACTTTCAAAAGAACTCGGACTTGGAAAAACCTTTTTGAAGAACGGGAAGTTCTAGGTCATTCTGGAACCGGCTCAAACAGTGCCGTGAAATGCCGTAAAAAGGGAGGCTCATACACAATGCGAAGTCCCTTTCGCTGACCTTTCCGATCAAGAATATCATCAAACACATCAACCACATAGTCGATGTGGCTCTGGGTGTATACACGCCGGGGTATCGCAAGTCGAATCAACTCATGTTTGGCTGGTACAAGTTTCTTTTGGCCATCATATATCCCAAACATGACACTGCCGACTTCAACGCTGCGAATTCCTCCTTTGGTATATAGATCACAGACCAACATCTGTCCGGGATATTGATCTGTGGGAATCTTTGAATATAATTTTCCGGCGTCCACATACACTGCGTGACCACCAATGGGCCATACCACCGGTATGCCTTTCGATCGCAAGTGCGTTCCCAAATATTCGGTGCTCTTGATTCTATAGTGCAGGTAGTCCGGATCAAATACTTCTTTAAGGCCGATGGCCATAGCTTCCAAATCCCGACCGGACAACCCTCCATAGGTCGTAAAGCCTTCAGAAATGATAAGCAGGTTGGTGCATTTCCGGCTTAGTTCATCATCTTTTAAGGCGAGCAAGCCGCCGATGTTGACAAGGCCGTCCTTTTTTGCGCTCATGATAAAAGCATCACCTAACCGGAGTGTCTCTTTAGCAATCTCCTCGTAAGTCTTATGTTCGTTTCCGGGTTCACGGTGCTTGACAAAATAACTGTTCTCGGCCACACGACAACCGTCAATTACCAGAAGCAGACCAAACTCGTCGCACAGCGCACGGGCTTCACGGACGTTGGCCAAACTTACCGGTTGACCGCCCGATGAATTGTTGGTAATAGTCATAATCACTGCCCCAACGTTTTTTGGTCCGCGCTTTATAATGAATTTCCTGGCCTTGCCAATATCCATGTTCCCCTTAAACGGGAGTTCACGCTCCAGCTCATGCGCTTCATCTGGCAGGAAATCAAAAGCCTCAGCACCAGAAAATTCAATGTTAGCGCGGGTTGTGTCAAAATGCGTGTTGCTGATGAATATTTTGCCCTTGCCTCCCAGAAGACTGTAGAGAATCCGCTCGGCCGCCCGGCCTTGATGCGTTGGCAAAATGTGCGGCATACCGCTGAGCTCTTTTACTACTTCTTCCAGCCGCAGCCAGCTTCGCGCGCCAGCATAACTTTCATCCGCCATCATCATCCCTGCCCATTGACGATCGCTCATGGCCCCCGTGCCGCTGTCGGTCAGGAAGTCGATAAAGACATCGTCGGAATGCAGTTGGAACGGGTTATATCCGACTTCCCTAAGCCTCTTGATCCGGAATTCCTCGGTGGTGATCCGCAAAGGCTCAACCATCTTGATTTTGAACGGCTCTGTAAGGGTACGTTGTTTCGCCATATCGGTCGTTGTTTGAGCGTCCTTATTCCTGAAGATCCGGACACAGCCTGCAAACCTATCCTGAAACCACCCCATCCAGAATGACATATATCAGGATATTCAATATTTATACAAGACTTTTTAGTCTTTTATTAAGCTTTCTTTAACTTTACCAAAGCACCAAACCATTTGACCCGGTTGAGTGGCCTGCCCACCCGTCCGGCAATTTTTTAAACACACTATCTGTGAATACCGAAACCATTCGTACCTCCACGATCTCAGAGATTGTGGACCAACATCCGGGAGCCATTCAGGTCCTGGAAAAACTTCATGTGGACTATTGCTGCAATGCCAAACTCCCGTTCCCCGAAGCCTGCAAACGGGCCAACGTAGACGAAGCTGAAGTAATTGCCTCACTCGGCTCCGTCCCTTCGCGTTACACTTCATCAGCCATCCGCGCCCAAGACTGGTCGCTTGACCTGCTGGCCAATTTCATTGTCCAAAATCACCATCAATACGTGAAGCGCGCGATACCTGAAATTCGAAACGTGTTGGAAAAGGTCTGCGCCAAGCACGGTGCTAACCATTCCGAACTCTTGGAGATCCAACAGCAGTTCAAGACGCTGGCCAAAGAACTGGAATCCCACATGCATGACGAGGAGTTTGTTATGTTCCCAGCCGTACAGGCTTTAGTAAAAGAAAGCACAAACCTGATGCCCTTTGGTGATTCGGAGCGACAAACGAAGAGGTCTCTGCTTCCGGAAGTAACTACCCTGGAGGCCGAGCACGAACTTGCCGGGCATTGCCTCTCCCGAATGCGATCCGCGAGTCAGAATTATTCTCTACCCGCGGATGCGTGCAACGCATTCACCCTGCTTTATCAGCGTCTTCAAGAATTTGAGAGCGACCTGCACGTGCACATTCACCTAGAGAATAACATCCTCTTCCCCAAAGCACTAACCCTACAGGCACGCCAGCAAAACAAACCCTTATACGTCAACTAACGCCAACTCACATACCGATGGAACTCAACCAGCAAATTCTCAGCGACATTGTCGTTTACATGAAATACGCCCGGTATCTTCCCGACCACCATCGCCGTGAGCTCTGGCCGGAAATATGCAACCGATACGAAAACCTGATGCTGGATAAATATCCAGCCATGAAAGAGGAAATCAAGGACTGCATGAAGTTTGTGCATGACAAGAAGATTCTGCCCTCCATGCGTGCCATGCAGTTTGCGGGAACCCCCATCACAAAAAACAACAGTCGTATTTACAACTGCGCCTACCTGCCGGTCGATGACATTCGGGCATTCTCAGAGAGCATGTTTCTCTTGCTGGGCGGCACCGGCGTTGGCTTCTCTGTTCAGCAGCACCATGTAGCTGAACTCCCCCCTATCCACAAGGCACAGAAACGCCGGAGGTTTCTGGTTGGCGACAGTCTGGAGGGCTGGGCGGATTCTATCAAGATGATCATGAAAGCATATTTCGGTCAGAACGAGGCATTGCCGGAATTCGACTATTCAGATATTCGACCTAAGGGAGCACGGCTGGTGACAGCAGGTGGCAAAGCCCCGGGGCCTGAGCCCTTGAAAGTTTGCCACGCTCACGTGATGGCGGTATTGGACCGCAAGCAAGACGGTGAGCAGTTGTCGCCGTTGGAATGTCACGACATCATGTGCCACATCGCCAATGCAGTCCTCGCCGGAGGCATCCGCAGGTCGGCGATGATCTCCCTCTTTTCTCCCAACGATGAGGAAATGCTCACGTGCAAATTCGGCCCGTGGTGGGAGTTAAATGAGCAGCGCGGAAGAGCCAACAATTCAGCTGTGCTTTCCCGTGAACATACCTCGAAAGAAGAATTTGATGCGCTATGGAAAAAAATTGAATTGTCAGGTGCCGGAGAACCTGGATTCTATTTCACCAATCATCCGGACTGGGGAACTAATCCTTGCTGCGAAATTGCACTCCGACCTTTTCAATTCTGCAACCTCTGTGAAGTAAATGTCTCTGATGTAGAAACCCAGGAAGAACTCAATGCCCGAGGCCGGGCCGCTGCGCTGCTGGGGACACTTCAGGCAGGGTTCACGGACTTCCACTACCTGCGCGAAGTTTGGAAAAAGACAACCGAACAAGATGCCCTCATCGGCGTGGGAATGACCGGCATTGCCAGCGGCCGTGTAGCCAATCTGGATCTGAAGGAAACGGCTGACGAAGTGAGACACATCAATTCCGTTGTCTCTGCCAAGATTGGAATTGAATTCGCCGCGCGATGCACCACGATCAAGCCATCCGGCACAAGTTCCCTCGTGTTAGGTACCTCTTCGGGTATTCACGCCTGGCATAACGACTACTACTTACGGCGCATGCGGATCGGAAAAAACGAAGCGCTCTATGGCTACCTCCTCGCCAACCATCCTGAACTCCTGGAGGACGACCTATTGAATTCACGGCAAGCAATCGTGTGTATTCCACAAAAAGCACCGGAAGGAAGCATACTCCGAACCGAACCGGTCATGGATCTTTTAGAACGGATAAAGACATTTAATCTCGATTGGGTTCGCCGCGGATACCGACTGGGTTCAAATGCCAACAACGTATCCGCAACCGTATCCATTCGCGAAGATGAATGGGCACAGGTCGGCGCATGGATGTGGGAAAACAAAGCCTCCTACAACGGACTCAGCGTCCTTCCGTTTGACAGCGGAAACTACAAGCAGCCACCATTTGAAGACATCTCACGCCAGCGCTATGAGGAGCTTGAAAAGTCTCTCAAAGCCATCGACCTCTCGGGTGTATACGAGCCAGATGATGTAACCGATCTACAAGCCGAAGCCGCCTGTGGTGGGGGCTCCTGCATTATCCATTGAGCGGTTATTTCGCGGTAGGATCATACTCGTATATTGGATCCAACGGTGTGTTCGGATCCATACGACTGATGTTGTGCAGAATTCCATCGGTTAGTCGATACACCCAGCCATGAAGTGTTGGGCGGTTATGCTCTTTCCAGGCCGATTGAACGATGGATGTCTTCGCCAGGTTCATCACCTGTTCCTCTACACTGAGCTCGGTCAGTCGATCCACACGCGCATCACCTTCAGGCAGGGCTTCCAACTCCTCTTTGTGGTAGTAGTAGACATCCTTGATGTTTCGAAGCCACTTGTTAATGAGTCCCAGGTTCTGATGACTCAGCGCTGCGCGTACCCCGCCGCACCCATAGTGGCCACAGACAATGATGTGTTCTACTTTTAATACTTGTACCGCATACTGCAATACACTGAGCATGTTCAGATCAGTATGAACCACCAGATTAGCGATGTTGCGATGAACAAATATTTCGCCAGGTGCTGTGTTGGTGATTTCGTTCGCTGGCACCCGACTGTCCGAACATCCGATCCACAGAAACTCCGGTGTCTGAAGGTGAGACAATCGTGAAAAGTATTCAGGGTCTTTGCCGATCTGTTCTGCAGCCCAGGCTTTGTTTTCGAGCAATAGTGTTTCGTAGGTTTTCATATTATTCAGTTTTTCTAAAGAGTGGAGCGCTTGCCCCACTGGTCTTTTTAATCTCAACTTCGATTGACTTAGTCGGTGCGCTCTTAATAAAATCTTCAATTGTTTCGATGATGTCTGTATCCAGAAACTGACTCTTACCACCATCGATGATCACCATGGAGTTCTCCGGGATCTTTTCGAATACCTTTCTCAGCGTCGCTTTGTGCATGAATGAGACATCTTTGGTGAACTTGATAAGAAACTGTGAGTCGGTATTCACCACGATCATTGCCGTTTGAAAATTTGTCTTCAGCACAAAGAAAATAGCCACAAGAACACCAATGGCAATACCCGTCAACAAATCTGACAGCAGAATGGCCACGATCGTGACAAGGAACGGAAGAAACTGGTCAATTCCCTTCCGGTATGTCTCGCGATACAAGTCAGGTGTGTTCAGTTTATAGCCAACCACCAGCAAGATACCGGCAAGGCAAGCCAGGGGGATTTGCTGAAGGACAAAAGGAATGGCCAGAACAATTGCCAGCAGAAAGAACCCATGAAGGATCGCAGAACTTTTCGTCCGGCCTCCTGCCATGATGTTTGCTGAACTTCTGACGATTACCGCCGTCACCGGGAGTCCTCCAATCATTCCGCTCAAGATGTTTGCTGCCCCCTGGGCTTTCAACTCGGCGTTGAGCGGTGTAATCCGACGGTAAGGATCCAACTTATCCGTTGCCTCGATACTCAAAAGAGATTCAATACTGGCCACCAAAGCGATGGCCACCGCAATTTGGTAAACGCGCGGGTCTGACAGGCCACCTAAGTCAGGAAAAGCAAGCACTCCGCTAAGGCTCCCCAATCCGTCAAAACCGCCGAGGTTGACCAGGTGGCTTTCTTGAATCGCAAAATCAGGTAGGAAATTCTTAAAGATCAGATTGAAACCAATACCCATTGCCACGACAATCAATGGAGCGGGAATAAACTTTGTCCACCCAAACCGCTGTATGGATGGCGTCGTCCAGAATATAAGGATAAGTAGTGAGGCCACCGAAACCACGATAGCGCCTGGCGTAATGTAGTCGAAGGCTCTAAGTATTTCAGTGAATGTATTCTGGTTATCCGCCTGAAAGAAACTTTCATCTCCTTCAAAATCGGCATCATATCCAAGCGCATGAGGCACCTGTTTCAAAATGAGGATAAGGCCTATAGCCGCCAACATTCCCTTGATGACTGACACTGGAAAGAAGTGCCCTATCGTTCCCGCACGGAGGAAGCCGAGGATCACCTGAAGGATTCCGGCTAATACAACAGCAAGCAGAAAGAGAGGAAAAGACCCTAGCTCCTGAATTGAACTGAAAACAATCGTGGCGAGGCCGGCTGCGGGGCCACTCACACTGAGCGACGACTTGCTAAGGAATCCGGCTACGACACCGCCAATCACACCAGCGATGAGGCCTGAGAACAACGGAGCGCCTGATGCCAGCGCGATGCCGAGGCACAACGGCAAAGCCACAAGGAAGACAACCAATGCGGCTGGAATATCCCTGGATAAATTGTCAAGGGGTTTAAATGAAATTTCTTCTTGCATAATACAATCTCTGATTTATTGAAAATCTCTTCTGAAAAAATGGGCTGTCAATGAAAATAATTCAATGATCAACACAAGGAAAAGAAGATCAGCACTGGGGTGGAGGAACGACGATTTCCGGGATGTGTTCCAGAAGGGCAAAGACGTGCAGGGTCTTCGGGGATACAGATTTTAGGCTTTGCTCATCGCAGGAAGGGATTCCATTGATTACTCTATCCTCTTCACCCGACTCGTCTTCTTCGGCGGATTCTTCGGCCCAATCAGAAGGAGAGGAACATGCTACAACTCCAAACGCGTCAAACCCTGGGTTTAACGCATTAACAGCCGTTCTCGCCAAAAGGGCTAGGACGATTATAAAAAGTATGGCTTGTGAAGTCCCTTTCATGAACATCGCAATATAACGGAAAAGTCGCGGGCATTGTTTAAGGGAAAGTTAAAACACCGCTTTTACGTTACCTTTGCCCGGGACCTACACCTATGAATATAAAAGAGATATTTTCTGTCAGCCTCATCCTGTTTTCGGTCATTGATATCCTGGGCTCGATTCCGTTTGTCATCCTTATCCGTCAGCGGGAAGGTCGTATTTACGCAGAACGTGCCACGCTGATAGCCGCGGCATTAATGGTCGCTTTCTTATACCTGGGTCAATCGATCCTGAATCTCTTTGGCCTGGATATCGGGTCATTTGCGGTAGCCGGCTCCATTGTCATGTTCATCATCGCTATGGAAATGATACTGGGCATCACGTTAATAAAAGACGACCCGGAAGCAAAAGGCAGCGGATCCATTGTACCCATTGCCTTTCCCTTGATTGCCGGCGCTGGAACACTCACCACGATCCTGTCTCTGCGCGCAGTCTTCAGTGAAATGGACATCCTCATTGGTATTGTCCTCAATTCCATCTTCGTCTACATTGTCCTACGAGGCAGTGGTTGGCTCGAAAGAAAAATCGGAAAATCTGGCTTTGTCATTCTTCGCAAAGTATTCGGCGTCATTCTCCTCTCCATTGCCGTAAAGATTTTCAAGAGCAATCTATTCTTATAGGCTGTTGCTTATGAATAAAAAAATAATCTCACGCAAAGACGCTACTCGTACAAAGCGCTTTTTTGGATTTATAGCGTTCTTTGCGCCTTTGCGTAAAAATATCCCAGGAGAATGATCCGACTTTACACTGACGGTGCCGCAAAAGGAAATCCAGGACCGGGTGGTTAC
>JAYVBH010000054.1:0-61473 GCA_043750575.1 Cyclobacteriaceae bacterium | reverse complement strand
CACAACTTAATGAACCGCTGTATACGAGGCCCGTACGTACAGTGGTGTGAGAGGCGAACCCCATCAGTTAATTCTGGTGGGGCCGTCTACTCGATTGTGTGTAGTACCCGCCATTGGGAACTTTGAGCACTCTTGCTCAGGCTTTGGACTGAGTGTCGGCAAGTGTGGCATGGGCAAGTGTGCGGTTAGATAGTTATACCTTTCTCTTTGCACTTCTGGATTACTTCATTGAAAATAGGGCAAATTGATTTTGGTCGCCTAATACCAAACTCTGGTATTTCTTCTACTCTCTCTAAATGTATAAATGTGTCGTAGTCTAATGACATTGATTTGCCAGCACGACTACTCATTTCAATCCAGATACCAGTAAACAGGTGACTGTTATTTGTCTTAGTCATTTTTGCCACCCGATAGTATTTAGCTCCCGATTTCTCAACAGTAGATAATATCAGACCAGGTCTGTCGTCAAGTATACTTGGATCGTCTTCTCGGGGGAATTTGCAATAGACTACTTGCCCTGGCCTGAATTTAAAAAATAAGGGCATAAAAGGAGATATAAAAAATTAATACTTTTCCATGTTCTCCTTTTCATCTTCTCTCCAACCTGTAAAAATGTTAGATAATTCTTTCTCTTGCTCCTTAGTCAACGGAGCGTCATACTCTGGATATGCTTTTTGGAATAAAATTGTTTCAGCATTCTTCACATAAGAAAGCGTTTTCTTAATCTCATGGATAATAGGCACAAACACGAAGAATGATCCTCCGTTCTCAACAATTTTTTCAAGTAGTTTCCTTAAATCCTCAATTGCCAAGTGTGTTTCTACAGCTTCTGCATCGTTTAATTCTCCAATGGTTTCTACAAGGATACCGATTTCCTTTTTTGTTTTCTTGCGAGAATACAAAAGCGGAAGATAAAATACTATTGTGTATAAGAGTCCAATTGTAATTAGCAATATCATGCCAATTATCCATGATATGAAAAGTGGTACTCTAGATATTGGTTTAAAAATCGAGATTACACCGTAAGTGGAATTGATAAGAATTTCCTCTAGCGGATTTATCAACTTATTATGGTCGTAAGTAATAGTCATGGGAAAAACCTAAATAGTCATGGGAAAAACCTAGGATTTTTGTAACACTAATTTAATGCTATATACTACATATAAATAGATAGGGTTCAAAAAAATCCACATTTCTTCAACATACCGTCAAATTTTTCAATAAAACGGGATTTTGTACCGAAATCGACCACATATTTAACATCCGCAAATGCTCTGAGATGGAATTCCAACAGGCTATACTGTCGTTTTTGGGTTGTCGGCCAGTCCCGTTTTTCAGTCAGTCGTTATTTGTCGTCTGGGTCGTGGGCAGGAGAGGCAGGCTCTTTTGCATTGCTTTGGGTTGAGTGTCGGACGTGCAGCAATGCAAATGTGCCTGACTGTGCGAAATGAAACCGTATCTTTGTCGGGCGGGTATTACACACAACGTGAGTGTATGCGTCCGTAGCTGGGCTAACCAGGAGCTAACGTGCATACAACCATCGCGGTGAAACGAAGATAACACTTTGATTTAACACTACACCCCAGCTATGGCGCATACACAGTGTTGCCAGCAGTGTTTGGGGATTCACCTCGTAGTTGGTCAATACATTGGCCATTTGTCTAGTCGAACAATGTTATCAAATGTGCCACTAAATAATCCCAAATGTCCCCTGTCATTCATATTAAACGTTCCAAGGATAATCACATATTTATCACTGTAGTCCTTCGTATTCTTTTTTTTCTCCAGTTTGTCTGCAAAGTTCACCCAAATAGCATTCGCCTCAATGCCGTGGTCGTAATCTTCTTTATGTAGATAAATAGCATCGCCCTCAAATTCTAAGTGCAAATACCCAATCACCTGCATCCTTTTACCATGATATTTTTCAGGGGTTGCAATTAACTGAACTAGCGAGACAACTTCAGCTACATCAACCAATTGTAGTGGTCTCATTTCTGTTTCGTCAATGGGTTTATTCTTCTCTTGTCCGTAAGAAACAAGGGAAATAAATGCTACGAGTGTAACTAGGAGACTATACCGCATTATGGTCGAGGTTGGATCGTCATTAAACATTGCTGGCAACGTTTGTATATACTGCACTTTATGCAGTATATATCCTTATTCCAGATTCATCGGAAACTGCAAATGTGTCTTTTTGATTAGCACGGACCATCATCACTTATCCGGGTCCTTCTCGTTCTTGAAGTACTTGTCGTCTTCATCTTCCTCGCCGTCTTTAACCTGGCGAATTCCAATCTCGAGGATCTTGAACTCCGTGCGACGGTTGCGCTGCCTTCCGTCCGGATTATCGGTCCCGTTGGGATTTGTATTGCGGGCGATGGGCTTGGACTCGCCGTAACCCTTGGCCACAAGACGTTCAGCGGGAATTCCCTGCTTAATGAGATAGTTCACAGACGCTGCGGCGCGGCGCTGGGAGAGGTTGATGTTGTACTCCACCGACCCAATGCTGTCTGTGTGTGAAGACATTTCAATCTTGATTTCAGGATTGTCGTTCAGCACCTCCACCAATTTGTCGAGTTCCCTTGCGGAGGCAGGACGAATGTTGGCGCTATCCAGGCCGAAGTAAATGTTCTTTAAAACAAAGACCTTGTTCTTTTCAAGTCGGTCCAGCACCAGCAGCGTATCAAGGGTGATGTTGGTGATCAGCTCTTTTAAGGTTTCCAGCGGAATGGACTTGCCCACCGTTTGGTATTGACCGCGTTCCACGAGGAAGCCATTAGTTTCTCCTATCAGGGTATACTTCTCGTTTTCATAAACCCGGAAAAGAAATTTTCCATCAGTGCCCGTCACAAAGTCTTGCATGATGTCACCTTTGGAATCCAGGAGCGTGACTTTTGTATCAGCCAGAATGTCTTTTGTGCTGTCAGGGCGCATGGAGTAGGTAATGCCCTGCAGATAGTAGTTGACCACACGCAGGTTTGGGTCATCGTTCACAAACGTATAGATGTCGTCGTCACCCATGCCGCCATCGCGGTTGCTGGTGAGAAACCCGCGATCGGGTTTGAACAAAAAGATTCCAAAATCATCGCCGGTTGAATTTACGGGCTGAGCCAGGTTTTCAATAACGGTTTTTCCATTTAAGCGATTTACCACAAAGATGTCCAGCATGCCGTAGCCGGGATGACCATCCGACGAAAAATAGATCTTTCCATTCTCGGCAACGTGAGGAAACGTCTCGTTGCCGGAGGTATTAATTTCGGGGCCCAGGTTGCGCACGCGGGTGAATCGTCCACGGGAATCCATCTGAGCAGAATACAGGTCCAGCCCGCCGTAGCCGCCTTTTCTATTTGAAGCGAAGTAAAGGTGATGACCGTCCGGACTGAAGGCGGGCGATGACTCCCAGGAATCAGGCTGGTTGATATTGATTTGTACGGGCTCCGTCCACGCTCCACTCCGAAAACGTGACAGGAACAGATCCACATCATTAGCGCCTTTTCGTTTTCCGGTATTTCCTTTCGCAAAGACCATCGTCTTGCCATCGGGTGAAAACGTGATTGTGCCGACGTTTACATTTGGTGTATTGATGGATTCGGGTAATGGCTTAATGGTATTCGCATCTACAATCGCGCCTTTTGTTTCTGCCTTATACAAGTCTGTGTAAGGCGTTCCGGTTGTACCGTAGATGCGGTCGTTGGAACGGGATGAAGTGAAATACAATTCTCCATTCACATAGGCGGGAGAATATTCGCTAAAATTGGAATTCAGTGATTCCAGGTTCTTGATTCGGTAATAACTCTTTCGGGTATTCAAATCATCGAGATAGGCGAGCCCGGCCAATTCTTTGTTTGCCCGGTCACGCACCGCTTCGACCGTAGTTGTTGTACGAATGGTTTCGAGAGTTTGCGCCGCTTCAGCATATTTTGCGTTAGCCTGTTGTGACTTGGCGAGATAGAAAAGAACAGAGTCTTTGTTGATTCCGGGCCCTCCGGCTTTCTGATAATACGGTTCAGCCTGCTTTATCCTGTTCGACTGTCGGTATGATTCAGCGATGTAGTAATTGGCCTTTCCATTATTCGGTTGGGATTTAAGCACATTCTGATAATAGGCGATTACAGTTTCAAAATTTCCGTACTTAAAATTCTTGAGCATCTTGGTTTCCGGGCTGCATCCACTGATCGCCCATATACCGAGAGAGAAAAGACCGACTAAGAATATCCTGGTGTTCCGTATCATAAACAACGAAAGGTACAAAAAAGATGAGGCTATTGAGGTTGTTGCGCTCCCGCGGTTTTCGGTAAATAACGGGAAAGCCAGCTGTCTTTGACTGGAACTTTCCAGGAATGTTCCCACTCCGCTTTGGTTGTGAGCGTATTATTAAACGTGATTTGCCCGCTGCTCAGTACATTGTTTTCAAAAAGTGTTTTCAATTCCGATAAGGGGAAAAGCGAGACTGCGTCATCCTTAATAAAAGCCACCTTCAGGCGATCAAAGAAATCCAGGCCGGTGGTCTGTTGGAGGTCCTTAAGCAAACGGACGGTACCGTCAATCGAACAACCGCTGGCGCCGGCCGCCCGTTCGTCAACAGCCAGCACAACGAACTGATCGAATTCTATACTGAACGAAGTGTGCAATGGCGTTCCGTGGGCTGACCATTCTTCGCACAAATGCATCAAGCTACGGGCGACGATGGTGCGATCGGCAGGTGTGAATTTGCGATCGGCCTGGTAAATCCAAAGGCGGGCAAATCCGGGCATTTCCTCAAATGGCTTATGCATGGTAATGGATTGACTTATTTGAGGAGCAAATTGTTCCCCGTCATCTCAGCTGGTACGGGTATGCCCATGAGGTTGAGAATAGTTGGCGCCAGATCACCAAGCTTGCCGTTGCCGAGCGTATGTTTTTCTATATCGTCAACGAGGATACAGGGAACCGGATTTGTTGTATGCGCGGTGTTTGGAGTACCGTCATCGTTGCGCATCACTTCGGCATTTCCGTGGTCAGCGATAATAATCACCGCGTATCCGTTCTTGCGGGCTACCTCAGTCACCGCTTGATTGCATTTGTCCACGGTTTCACATGCCTTCACCGCGGCCTGAAAATCACCGGTATGTCCGACCATATCCGGATTTGCAAAATTCAGGCAAATGAAATCCACTTCCTTTTTTTCCAATTCAGGAATGATTTTGTCGCGTATGTCCGCAGCGCTCATTTCAGGTTTGAGATCATACGTTGCCACTTTAGGTGAAGGGCATAGAATCCTTGACTCTCCCGGAAAGGGTTCTTCACGACCGCCGGAGAAGAAAAAGGTAACGTGAGGATACTTTTCAGTTTCCGCAATTCGGATCTGTTTCTTTCCGGCTGCGGCAAGAACTTCGCCGAGCGTATTGTTGAGGTTATCCTTGTCAAATATGATGTGTACTCCTTGGAAAGAATCGTCATAGTTCGCCATGGTAACATAGTACAGGCTTAACTTCTTCATTCCCTGATCGGGAAAATCTTGCTGTGTCAGGGCTTGGGTAATTTGTCTTCCCCGGTCGGTCCTGAAATTGAAGCAGATCACCACGTCGCCTTCCTGAAGAGTGGCTATTGGCTTTCCATCTCCTCCGGCAACCACAACGGGGTTTATGAATTCATCGGTAACCCCGGCGGCATAGGATGCTTCCACAGCCTGAACAACGTTCTGCGTTGGAGTACCCTTTCCCTGAACCAGAAGATCGTATGCCAGCTTAATTCGTTCCCACCGTTTGTCGCGATCCATCGCATAATAGCGCCCGATGATGCTCGCGATTTTGCCGGTTGTTTTTTTAAGGTGTTGCTCGAGTGACTTGATATAGTTTACCCCGCCCTTGGGGTCGGTATCGCGTCCATCGGTAAACGCGTGAATAAATACCTTTTCAAGTGCGTGATGATGGGCGATGGAACACAGGCCCTGTAAATGTTTGATGTGTGAGTGAACCCCACCGTCCGATAGCAGGCCGATCAGGTGAACCGCTTTTTGATTTTTCTTGGCGTACGAGAATGCCTCCAGCAGAACCGGATTCCGGTCGAGTTCTTTTTCGTCGACGGCCTTGTTGATTTTTACCAGGTCCTGGTAGACAATCCGTCCCGCACCGATGTTCATGTGTCCGACTTCAGAATTCCCCATTTGACCTTCCGGCAGGCCAACGGCCAGCCCTGAGGCATCTAGTCGGCTATGCGGATATCGTTCGTAAAGTGAATGAAAATAGGGCGTCTTGGCCTGATCAACCGCTGAAACGCTTTTGTTCCGGGCAATTCCCCAGCCATCCAGAATCATCAACATCACCTTTCTGTTCATTCGGATAAGTTTACTTCAAATATAGGGCCAGACCATCGGATTTGCCCCTAAGTCACCTTTGTTGTCAGGGAGTATTTAATGGCATACTTTTGGAATGGAATTGTCCCGTATGAAGCGATTTGTTCTTGTTTTGTCTTTTTTGCTCGGGCTGACGGCCTTGGGGCATGCCCAGCCCGAAATCTTCAATCCGGCGAAGGACGCAATTAAGAAGAGCGATGCGACGGCCCTCGTGAAGATGTTTGCCGTGTCTGTCGACATTAATCTGGAAGGCAACATCAACACGTACAGCAAGGCGCAGTCGGAATTCATTTTGAAGGATTTCTTTAAAAAGCATCCCGTCACTGATTTTGTCATTGTGCACACAGGCTCATCAAAGGGAGGCCTTCAGTTTGCCATTGGACGTTACGTGAGCGCCAATGAAAGCTACAATGTACTCATCCGCGTTCGTCAGGTAGGAGAACCTTACCTGGTGCATGAAATCAGTTTTGTCAAGGAGTAGCGATTCGTCATTCTACGTGACTCGCCACAACACTCCATCGTACCTTACTTCCGAGGCAGTCTCTACATTCATAAAGAACGCTTTGGCCGAGGATATCGGAGAAGGGGATCACACCACAGTGGCCACCGTTGCGGAAGGTTGTAATACCCAGGCGCAACTCCTCGTGAAGGATTCTGGAATTCTCGCCGGTGTCTCATTGGCCCGCCAGATCTATGAGCATGTTGATCCGACCATACGCATCCATATTCTCATGCAGGATGGTGACAATATCAAGCCCGGTGATGTCGTCTTTGTTTCCGAAGGATCGGCGCGCGCGTTACTTTCAACAGAGCGGCTCATTCTAAATTGTATGCAACGCATGAGCGGTGTAGCAACCTACACGCATAATCTGTGTAGACTACTGGAGGGCACAAAGGTGAAGCTCATGGATACGCGAAAAACGACTCCCAACTTCCGTTTGCTTGAAAAATGGGCTGTTTCGATCGGTGGAGGAATGAATCACCGATTCGGGCTCTATGATAAAATTATGATAAAGGACAATCATGTTGATCTTGCTGGTGGGATTCGTCCTGCCATCGACAGAGTTCATCAATACCTTAATAAGAAAGGGAGGAAGCTCGCCATTGAAGTCGAGACACGCTCCCTGCAAGAAGTAGACGAAGCACTTTCGGTTGGCGGTATCGATATTATTATGCTTGACAACATGGAAATTCCGGAGATGAAGCAGGCTGTTAAGAAGATCAATGGCGTCTGCAAAACCGAAGCGAGCGGGGGGATTACAGAAAAGAACCTGCGAGCGGTTGCCGAATGCGGCGTTGATTTCATTTCCATGGGTGCGCTTACCCATACTGTACGAAGTCTAGACCTCAGCCTGAAGGTTATCAGCAGAAAATAGGCAGTTTGATACGAGGCCATTAACTTTGGGCCCCCTTATAAGAAATATTGTATGATTGTAAAGACACGGAACTATCGGCTGGAAAAGCCACTCTATATTAAACTAGCGCTGAAGAGTGTGCTCAGGGAGCAATGGTGGACGATCCCGATTGCGGTGGGTATTTGTCTCTTTTACCTTTGGATTCCCAGTGTGTGGTGGATTATCGGTGGGGTCTTAGCCTATGGCCTCTATGTCCTTTTCTGGCTGATCCAATTTTACGGTGTGACACAATTGGATCAGGGCAAAATGCTCTTTGAGCGATTCTCCTACGAGATCACGAGTCAGCAGATTGTGATGAAGATTAATGCCCGTGAAGGCATGCCGTTGAAGTGGGATCAGATCAAACGCGCAAAGACGGGTAAGGACTTCTACCTGCTGTATGTCAACAAGGCTCAATTGATTCACCTTCCCTATAAGATTTTTAATACAGACAATGAACGGAAGTTTTTAGGAAGCATTTTGAAAAACAAAGGACTCATTAAATAAGCTGCAAGCTGCGGGCTATAAGGCCAAGCTTGAGGATGGCAGGATCCGAAATTTGAGACTGAATTGGAGAAAGAATATATAACCCTGACATCGATCAAAACAAGCGTGTGGGTACCCTTGGCGCCTATTGCTTGCAGCCTGTAACTTATAGCCGAACCCACCGAATGTCCCTCCACCGCGCCACATCGGACTCAACACCCAAAAAGAGGTATTCTCCAGAGCAGGCGTATCCTCGAATCTCTAAGTACTGCGCCTATCAAGAGCGCTCCCACAAAGAAGTCCGAAACAAATTATTCACCTATGGACTTTACCCATCGGAAGTTGAGCAGGCAATCACCCAACTCATTACAGATGGATTTCTCAACGAGGAGCGGTTCGCAAAAGCATTTGCGGGTGGAAAGTTCCGAATGAAGAAATGGGGCAAGAACAAAATTGCCAACGCACTCAAGGCGCACGGAGTGACTTCGCGTTGTATTCAGAATGGCCTTAAGGAAATAGACGATCCAAATTATAAGAAGACGCTCAAGGCGCTTCTGACTAAGAAAATGGCCGCACTTCAGGAGCCCAATCCACTTAAGAAGAAATACAAAGCCGCACAGTTTGCAATTGGGAAGGGGTATGAGGCTGAGTTGGTTTGGGGATTGATCAAGGGAGGCGACGATGAATAGCCGGGAAATGCAGCCTGCGCGACATTTCAACTGAAGGCAACAATTACCTTTGTAGCAGATTTATCACATTGAAATGAAACTTCAGGCCACGCTCTTTTTCGTAATAATGACTTCCGTTTCGGCTTATTCGCAATCGGAAGAGATTAGGCAAACGCACCACAACCTAAAGAAGGGGGTATCGCTCGAAGGCTATGATCCCGTAAGCTATTTTAGTGGCAGTCCGCTGGAAGGGAAAACAGAATTGCGATATACCTACAAAGGTGTGACCTACCAATTTGCAACTTCAGGCAACCTGGTAAAATTCAAAAGTACCCCGGAAAGCTTTGAGCCTGCTTTTGGGGGCTGGTGTGCTTACGCCATGGGCGAAACCGGTGAGAAGGTGAAAATTGATCCAGAGACTTTTAAGGTCTTGGACGGGAGGCTGTACCTGTTCTACAATTTTTGGGGCAACAATACACTCACAGACTGGAATAAGAATGAGGCTGCCCTGAAGGCGAAAGGGGAGAAGAATTGGAGAAAATTTGTTCCATAGGGCATTTCCCGGTCAACTGGATTCGAATAATTATTAGGTTAAATTTGCGCTAGATTTTTAGTTATGGAGCTTTCTGATGCTTGTTGTACAATACTGGGCCAACTGTCGAACGTTGTTAGACAGATTGATTCGGAGGATTTTTCTCGCCCATCAAAGGCGTTAAGCAATTCAACGGTGGGTCAGCATCTCCGCCATACACTGGAGTTCTTCATTTGCCTCGAGAAGGGATTTGATATCGGTGTTGTCAATTATGACCAAAGAGACCATGATCACCAGATAGAGACCGATAAATATGTTGCTCAGGACGTTCTCGCCCGTGTTCACAATTTTGTGAGTCGCCGGAATGCCAATCGTCCCCTCTTACTTGAAGTTGGGTATGAGCAGGATAATGAAAACAGTCAGTCCATTGAGACGAACTACTACCGGGAACTCACGTACAATATTGAGCATGCCGTTCACCATATGGCCATCATAAAGATTGGTTTGCGCGAAGTCGCCCCTTATCTGGTCATTCCTCCTGATTTTGGAGTAGCCATCAGTACCCTCCGGCACAAGGAGTCACTCGTTCCGGCCCAATGAGCGATTAAAATGACTTCACTGTCGCGGTTACGTCATAGTAATTTATTCATCAAGGTCGCCAGCTGGGAGTATTGGCCGTTTGGAGTTCTTCACGCGCCTTTGTTTCCGTACTGGCTTTGGTTGTCACTCAAAGCAAGGTCGCTCATCTTTTTCTCTGCGTCCAACCCGGGTATCCTGATGGGTGGAATGTTTGGAGAATCGAAGTACGATGTGCTCTCCAAAGTTCCTGGCACGTGCAAACCCAAAACGATTCTGATCCCGTTGCCAACTACGCGTCAATTCGTAATGGATCAGGTGGAACAACATGGATTTAGCTTTCCGGTCATTTTTAAACCTGACCTGGGTGAGCGCGGTTGGCGCGTCAAGAAAATCCAGTCTCCACAAGACATCGACGACTACCTCGCTGGTATCAAGTCTTCATTTCTGGTTCAGGAGTTTGTTACGCTTCCACTTGAATTTGGCGTTTTCTACATTCGGTACCCTAGCGAACCTACTGGCCGCGTTACGTCTATCGTAGGAAAAGAAATGCTGTCCGTAACCGGAGATGGGACGAAGACTCTTCAAACGCTCATCCTGGAAAAGGACCGCGCTAAACTGCAATGGAATACACTTCGGTTAACCTATTCAGTCAAGCTGTGCGAAGTAATTCCCAAGGGCACCAAAATCGAGCTCGTTTCGATCGGCAACCATTGCCTGGGCACAAAGTTCTTGAATTTCAACCATCTGATTACGGAACAACTATCGGCTTCCTTTGATGCGATCAGCAAAGAGATTGAAGGCTTCTATTTTGGTCGTTTTGATTTGCGGGTTGCATCATTGGAAGACCTTCAGGAGGGCCGGGTGATGATTATGGAACTCAATGGATGCGGCGCTGAGCCGGCTCACATCTATCATCCGGGTTCGTCAATCCTGGAGGCTTCCCGTGTATTATTCAAACATTGGAGTGATATTTACCGGGTGAGCGTGGAGAACCATCAGCGTGGAGCAGCCTACTTATCCTTCCGGGAGGCGAGAAACATTTATAAACAATTCAATGTGCTAACCGACTCATGAATTACCTGTGGGTCTTTTTCCTGGGATTCTTCTTCAGTTTTATTGGATCAATTCCTCCAGGAACATTAAACATAACGGTACTTCAGCTTGGGCTTGATAGAAACATCAAGGTAGCGCTGCGATTTGCGCTGGCAGTAGCCATCATTGAATATCCCTACGCATGGATAGGCGTTCAGTTTGAATACTACATTTCTACTTCCCCGGTGGTTTTGGAAAACTTCCAGCTTATCGCAGCGCTGGTGATGACGATCCTGGGCGTGTCAAACCTGTGGCCGACGCGTACCCCAACGGGTTTTGCCAAGAAGTTCACCGAAAGCGGATTTCGGCGCGGTATAGTCCTTAGCCTTCTCAATCCTATGGCGATTCCCTATTGGATGGGATTTACTGCTTATCTGAAAGTTCAGGGATGGATCGACCTGAGTACGCCCGGGCTACTTCATAGCTATGTCTTTGGGACTGCGGTTGGCGCCCTGGCACTACTTGCCTTGCTCGTTGTATTTGCACAACGCCTGGCACCCTATGTTCAGGGAAGCCGTTGGATCAAAATTATCCCAGGCCTGATCCTTCTGGGTCTTGGTTTTTATGCCTGGTGGAAGTACTTCTTCTAACTAGCTTGGATACTTCCAACAATCAACAAGGTGATCATTCACAAGCCCGCACGCCTGCATGTGCGCGTAAATCACCGTACTGCCAACAAACTTGAAACCACGTTTAATCAAGTCTTTGCTTAAGGCATCAGATTCAGGCGTAGTCGCCGGAACTTGTTTCATGGACTTGCGCTTGTTGATGATCGGATTTCCGTCCACAAATCGCCAAATGTAGTTGTCAAAGGTTTTAAACTCTTTCTGCACCTCCAGAAATCGCTTCGCATTATTCACCGCGGAAATTACTTTTAACCGATTGCGTATAATGGCAGGGTCAAGCAAAATTCTTTCGATACGTTTTTGCGTGAACCGTGCTACTTTTTCTGCGTCAAAGTCAGCAAAGTTCTTTCTGTATCCGGCGCGCTTGTTCAACACGGTTGACCAGCTTAACCCGGCTTGCGCCCCCTCCAGTATCAGAAACTCGAAATGAATCCGATCGTCATGCACTGGCTTTCCCCACTCTTCATCGTGGTAGCGGTGGTATACTTCATTGGACAAACACCAGGGGCAACGGATTTTCTCTTCCATAATGGTCAAAAAGTGAATTTAAGAATTTCGCGGCAACCGGCTATCTTAACATAAAAATTGAAGACCATGAAAACTCTACTTTCACTTTCCATCCTCCTGATTGCGTTTACGTCGTTTGGGCAAACTTCAGACCCGGAAAAGAAATTGTCCGAAATGGGGCTGCAGCTTCCGCCTGTTGCAAAACCCATTGCTAATTATGTGAAGTCAGTTCGGGTAGGGAACCTGGTTTTTCTTTCAGGGCACGGCAGCAGCGGAGTTGGTAAAGTTGGTAGAGAGCTGACGATTCAACAAGGATATGATGAAGCAAAAGCAACGGGACTCAGTTTGCTCGCATCCCTGAAGGCTGAGATTGGTGACTTGAATAAGGTGAAGCGCATCGTGAAAGTGCTGGGCATGGTCAATTGCATCGAAGGCTTCGGCGATCAACCCAAAGTCATCAATGGGTTTTCGGACCTGATGGTTGCTGTTTTCGGCGATCGGGGCAAACACGCCAGATCAGCTGTGGGAATGTATGCGCTTCCCAATAATATGCCCGTTGAGATTGAAATGATTGTGGAGATTGAGAATTAGATGAACTACACGCGTCTTCAAGTTCAGTGCGCGCCTGACTATACTGAAATTCTGATCGCTGAATTGGCGGAAGCAGGCTTTGGTATGTTCATGGAAACCGACGACGGGTTCGAGGCTGATGCTGATGAATCTGAAGTTGACCATGAGCAAGTTGCCGCGGTTCGCGAAAAGTACAAGAATGTTGAGCCCCTGTTTTTCCAATTGTCTTCGTTGGAAAAGCAAAACTGGAATGAGGAATGGGAAAAGAATGTGGCGCCTGTCATGATCGGAGATGAGGTTATTATCCGCGCATCTTTTCACAAGATTTCAAAAATATTTCCTTACGAAATCATCATTACTCCAAAAATGTCATTTGGAACAGGCCATCATCAGACAACCCATCTTATGGTTAAGAGCCAGTTGACAATCGATCATTCCAATAAACGTGTCATGGATGCGGGATGCGGCACAGCTGTACTTTCCATAATGGCTTCAAAGTGCGGGGCACGGGTCGTTGAGGCATTTGATATTGACGAATGGAGTATCCTCAACGGTCAGGAAAATGCGACGCTAAACCTATGCGCAAATATCCGGATTAGGCAGGGGACCATTGCGGATTTTTCCTGGAACGAACCCTTTGATGTTATTCTCGCCAATATCAATCGGAACATTCTGTTGAAGGAAATGGAATCTTACTCGCAAAACCTGGTCCCCGGAGGCCTGTTGCAGCTCAGTGGGTTCTACGTTTCTGATATCGCTGACCTCGTGGATGAGGCAAGGAAGTACGGCCTTTCACCCGTGGCTCAAGATGAACGTGAACAATGGGCCACGCTTCGACTTGAAAAGAGAAGTTAAAAAACACCCCGGGAACTGTCTCAATGGGCCTTCATTTCTCGTTAGAAAGGAAGGAAGCCCCCCAATCCAAATTATTTTTCCGAATTTCAGGGTTTAATGGCGTGAAAAAGGTCCTTTCCTTCTTGATTCTCATAACAGTAGCTTCGGTTGCTGCGATAGCCCAGACCCAGGGAGGCTACAAACTTGCCTTCCAGGACAGTGTCCGTGTGATGATGGAGACCAACCAGAATACGGAGACGTCTATGGTAGGCGGCACCTTCGCAACCGCCTGGCATAAGTTGAGTCTCGACCAGCAAGATCTTATCATTCGTCAGACAGACATTCTGCGAAGAAGAAAGTACAAACCTTTTCCATTGCTTGCTGATTATTACGGAGCCATCGGGTTTGCGGTCGAGCGGGAAGGGGCCGACTCCGAGAAACTGGATTCCTATCTTAAAGTGGCCGGCAAGGTCATTGCGAAAGAAAAAGTCGCCGGCATAAACTCTTTCTTTCATTATTGCCGGGATTTTTTTGAGTACCACGCGCTTCATTATGAGCGTTCGTACCGGCTTCATGCCGAGGCTGATAATTATTCATTTGACTACATCGAAGAAGCGGTTCCAGCGCCTCCCGATACCACCAAGGCCCAGGACTCATTCGGTCAGTGGGATGCCGCTAATCCGGCCCAGGACAACAACACCGTATGGGAAGAGGATACGGTAAAAACAGAGGAAACTATTCCTTCGTGGATGCAGTTGACCCCGCAACCCGTGTTAAGTGGACCCATCATGAAGATGGAGGGCGTGACGTTTAATTTTTCCACAGCGTATGACTCCACAGCGCTCCGTAATACAAGCGGATCTTTATCGCTTCGTACCGGAACATTTGTGGGAAACAAAGGCACCTTTGGCTGGGACCCGACAGGCCTGAGTGGTGACAGTGTGTATTTCGAATTCAAGGATTATAATTTCAATATCGATCGTCCACAGGTCAAAGCGGAGCAAGGAAGACTTCGCTATATCGGTAAAGTGGAGACAAAAATTGATGGCATTTTTGAATTCAAAAGCATGCGTCATAAAGACAAAGCCAGCTCCAATTATCCCCGATTCATGTCATTCCAAAGTAATGTGGTCATGGAGGGCCTGAGTAATGACAAGATGAAGTATACCGGGGGGTTTGCACTGAACGGTCGCCGTCTATATAGCTCTTCTGTTGACGGAGATTATGCGCGGCTCGAAGTTATGGATGAAGAAGGACGGAAATTCACGGCTCGATCACGGCAATTTGAATTCAAGGACTCTGTAATAACGGCCAAACGCGCCATGATTCAGCTCTATCAGGATAATGATTCCATTTTTCATCCCGCTGTGCAGCTGCGATATGATTATGGAAAACAACGACTGTCGCTGGACCGGGAACGCGGTCAGCTGCGCGATGCTCCTTATACTTCGTCCTTCTTTAATGTTGATTTTAGTACAGATCAAATTCATTGGGATTTGCGATCGGATAGCATGAACCTGATTACAGTCGGCGGGAACAGTCAGGCCGCTATGATCATTGAATCCTCGGATTACTATCACCCGGATGATTTCCGCTTGCTCAGCGGAAGGGGATTTACGTTTCACCCGCTTGCCGTGGTAGTGAATTATGCGGAGAAGAACGGCGTGCGGGAGTTCTATATTGATGACTTAGTTCAAGCCGTAAAGCTCAAGTACGAAGAGGCCCGGATGGCCATGACTTTTCTTTCTCAAAAGGGAATGATCAATTATAATTCCGGAACGGGATACGTTCAGGTGAAAGAAAAAGCATTTCACTTCTTCGATGCAAAAAAGGGAGAGGCAGACTATGACAACCTGAAAATTCATTCCATCTCCGACAAAACAGCCAACGCAACGATAAATTTTCCACGCCGAAGAATGGTGGTTAGGGGAGTGGAGGAAGTGAATGTCAGTGATTCGTTGAATGTGCTGCTTAAGCCTGACAGTAGTACGCTCACCATTCTTCAAAATCGTGACATCAAGTTTGATGGAAGGATTACCGCAGGAAACTTTGAGATCAATGGAAAGGACTTCACTTTCAAATACGACAGTTTTTTCATCAACCTGAATAAGATTGACTCGATCCGTTTTTATGTGACTGAGACCAACGCCAAAGGTCAGACAACCAGACGGCGCGTTAACAATGCCATGGTTGGTGCAGACTCAACCGCCGCTGCGGAGGCTGGGATGCCCATGGTTGGAAAAACTTCCGGCACCCTGTTCATAAACCTGCCGGGAAATAAGTCAGGGAAGTTGAAGGTGCCACATTTTCCACGCCTGGATGCTACGGCGGGGGGAGTCATCTATTTTGATCGAAGTGAAATTCTGGGAGGGGCGTATGATCGGTCTGTGTTCTTTGTTGTACCCCCGTTCAAGCTTGATAGCCTGAATGATGCTGATCCGGGCTCCATTCATTTTGATGGGACATTTGTTTCCAGCGGTATGTTCCCATCATTTAAAGACAAGCTGCACACCATGCCTGACAAATCTCTGGGATTTACCCACGCCATTCCGTTGAAGGGGTATTCCCTGTTCAAGGCTGATGGCAAGGTGTATGGCGGCATAAACCTTGACAATGCAGGCATTCGGGTAAATGGAAAAATTGAATACCTGGCGGCCACAGTGCAATCCCCTGATTTTATTTTTTATCCGGACTCGGTGATTGCGAAGGGTAAAGTGGGTGAGTTAAAAGAAATGCAACTGGGTAGCGTGTGGTTTCCCCAAGTGACACTCACGGAATTCGTATTGCGGTGGAAGCCCCGGCAGGATCGTTTTCAGCTGAGAAATCAAAAAGGCCCATTCAACCTTTACGCAGCCACGGCTCAATTGAATGGTTCAATGACGATTTCCAAAACAGGCGTGACTGGGGCCGGAAAGCTGATTACACGTGGATCGGAATCCATTTCCGATGAACTGGGATTTTCTGCCAAAGACTTTTCAGCGCGTCATGCAAGATTTCAAGTGAAGACAACCAACCCGGAAAAGCCCGCGCTCCAAGGTGAAGACATCCGGCTGAAGTTTAACCTGGCTGAGAATTTTGCTGAAATTAGCCCTGAAATTGAAGGCGTAGCGGCCATAGCGTTTCCATACGCACAATTCAGGACCTCCATTCAGAAAGCCAGATGGGATCTGACTACTCAAAAGATTACGATGACACGAGACGCTCACGTCCCACTCGAAAATTCCTATTTCTACACCACACGGAAAGAGTTGGATTCTTTGTCGTTCAATGCCGAGAAAGCCGAGTATGATATCAAGTTGCAGCAGATGAAGGTGAGCGGTATTCCCTATATCGTAGTCGCAGATGCGAAAATAACTCCTGAAAACAACGAGGTGCTGATTCTTGAAAATGCGAAGATCAATCAACTCAAGAACACCACCATTGTTCTTGACACGCTTAACGGGTATCACCGAATGATCAATGGAGTCGTGGACATTATTTCCAGAAAAGAGTTCAAGGGATACGCCACATACCAGTATATCAATTCTGTAAAAGATACGTTCGCGATTAAAATGGAGAATTTCCGACTTGAGCCCATCGCACAGGAAGGAAGCGCTAAGCGAGGGAAGGAGGCTCTTCAGGTGCATACGGTGGCGAGCGGCGCTGTGGATGACAAAATGAAATTGATCCTGGCTCCCCGGATATTCTACAAAGGCAACATGGTCATGTATGCAACGAAGCCGGCCCTTCAACTGGAGGGATATGCGAAACTCGATTTGCGAAAAATCAAGAACTATAACACATGGCTGCATTATACACAGAGTGGTAATGAAAAGGATGTCTATATCGACTTTGATCATGCGGAGACAGAAGAAGGAAGAAAGCCGGATGCGGGCCTTCATTTTGCTTCTGACAATGATTTGTACGTCACCTTTGCCTATGACAAGAAATCACCGGATGACGATGATTTCTTTGTACCCAGCGGCGTGCTTTTCTTTGACAAGGAAAGCGGTGAATTCAAGATTGAAGATCGGCAGAAAGCGGCCGGAGAAAAATTGTCAGGCAAGACATTCAGTTACAACGAGGACAAGCAAGAGGTTCGCTTTGAGGGGCCTGTTAGTTTTTTTAGAGACGCCAGCGAATTCAACTTGGTCGCTTCGGTTATCGGTTCAGGTAACCTGGCCACAAATGAATTTCGTGCCAATGCATTTCTCATGGCAAACATGAATTTGCCGGTACAAGTGTATCAAGCCATGGCGCTTGACCTGCAGGCCATTGTGAAGAATGAGAATGTGCCGGAAGGCCTGGGTGATCAGACTGAGTTGTTGTACAAAATTTCTGATCTCGTAGGCGAGCGGGCCGTAAAGGATTTTGAGCAACGGTCACTGCAGGGAGCGGTTTCACTCAGCACCTTGTCAGCCCTGAATTTACCGATGGTCTTTGCAAACGTCAATCTGAAGTGGTCATCCAAGCAGAAAGCTTTTTACAGTGATGGCCTTTTGGGATTGAGCCATATCCTCAAGAGTGATATCAATGGCGCGTTTGAAGGATTTATGGAAATTCGAAAAAACGAAGACGGAACTGCGGTATTCCATGTATTCATTAAAGCATCACCTGAATCCTGGTACTACCTCGGGTTTGAAGATAACCGGTTGATGGTGCAGTCGGGCAATGAGGAATTGAATACGTTGGTTTCGAAAAAGACAAATGCTGCAAAGGCCAAATTGGGTGAACTGGTCTTCATTCCCGGAAGCGACGAAGAGACCCTTGACTTTATCAACCGGTTTAGGAAAGTGTATTACGGCATTGAAGCCCCGTATGACCTTGCGGCCCCCGCCTCCAAAAAGAAGGATAAGAAGAAGGATGACAAGGCAGATGATGGATTTGAGTAGGGAAGTGACCCCATCGGCTGAATCGTGTGTTTTTTGGGGTTTCCTGCATTTGGAGGCCCTCAAACAGACAAAAATCAACTTTTTTTGTACTATCATTATTTGAGATTCTTGCATTTTAACAACCTTTTGCCCACTTTTAAATAGTTAATTAACCCTAAAAACACATTTATGAAATCAAAAAATCTTTTGCTTGTGCTGGCACTCACGGTCCTCTCTGCAACCGCCGCGTTTGCACAGTTTTCCGTAGGCGCTGAGGTTGGATTGCCAATGGGCACATTTGGCGATCAAGCTGGTATAGGAATTGGTGGTAGCCTTCGTTACGACAAAGCGATTAATGACAATATGAGCTGGGGTGTGTCAGCCGGCTATCTTTCATTTGGCGGGAAAGAACTTATCCCAGGGTTCTCAACTGGTGCTTCATCGTTGATTCCTATCACCGGTGGTATCAAGTATAACTTTGCGGGTGCAGACGGTGGCTTTTACGGAGGTGTTGATTTGGGTATATGGATGACATCCGTAAGTGTTTCTGTCCCTGGATTTGGAAGTGTGACTGGAACAGGATCTGAGTTTGGCTTTGCTCCTGGCCTTGGATATCGTGCAGGCGCTTTTGATGTCGCTGCCCGTTTCAATATTGTTTCTGGTGCAAATTATGTTGGCGCGAGAATTGCCTACGTATTTGGCGCAAAATAAGTAGTCTTATTATTTGTTAAAAAAAGCAACTGCAAAGCAGTTGCTTTTTTTTGTGCCTATTCCGTCCGTCGACCCCATCCTCCACCACCGGGGGTGGCAATAAGCAACCGATCGCCTGATACAACTTTTGCCCGATCAACACCCGAAAGCCTTTCACGAACCGCGTTTCGTCGCTGTACTATTTGCTCACCGATTTTTCCTGAACCACCACCCTTCATCCCGTAGGGTTTCTGTTTTCTATGTTGTGTGAGTAGATTGATTTCGAGTTCCTCACAAAATAGAATTTGGCGTAGTACCCCATCCCCGCCATTCCACTTCCCTTTTCCGCCGGAGCCCCTGCGAATCTCAAAACGTTCAAGCCTAACTGGATACCGAAATTCAAGCACTTCCGGATCAGTGATCCGCGTGTTTGTCATGTGCTGATGAACCGCGTCTGCCCCATCAAAGCCCTCCACCGCCCCAACTCCTCCACAAATGGTTTCGTAATAGCCAAATCGACTATTGCCAAAAAGAAAGTTGTTCATGGTCCCCTGGCTGCAGGCGGCAAGCCCTAACGCCTTTAAGACGGTATCGGTCAGGCGCTGGCTGACTTCTGTATTTCCGCCCACCACGGCGGGCAAAGGCTCCTTGGTGAAGTCTGGATTCAACAAGCCATTCGGAAGAATAAGAGTGACCTGTTCCATCAATCCTTCATTCATTGGCAGCGACTGATTGACCAGAAGACGTAAGCAATACAAGACGACGCTTTGCACGATTGCCTTGGTGGCATTCAGGTTTCCTTTGTGAACAGCTGAAGAACCAGTGAAATCAATCTGAAGACGTGCGCCCTTACGGGCAATCCGGACGCGAAGGGCAGAGCCGTCGTCGAGATACTCTGTGGCGCTCATCGGCTTTCGGGGCAGCAGAGAGATCTTCTTCGCAAGCAATGCCGATGCATACTGACGGAGAGCTTTCATTTGCAAAACAACCTGGAACCTCCCATAGCGTTCGCAGAGGGATTGAAGTCCCTTCTCTCCCAGGTTCACGGAAGCCAGCGCTCCATTAAGATCAGCAAGATTTTCATCCAAAGAACGGGTTGGAAATTTTCCTTTGCTGAGAATCTCCGTTAGGCGACCCCATTGTGGCTTCCCATTCTTTACAAGGTAGGCAGGTGAAATAATGACGCCCTCTTCTCCAAGTCGTGTCGCATTGGCCGGCATGGAGCCCGGTTTCGATCCGCCAATTTCGGCGTGATGGGCCCTGTTCGCTACGTAGCCCACTAGTTTCTTTTTGAAGAAGACGGGCTTAATTAAAGTGACGTCAGGCAAATGGGATCCGCCAAAAGCAGGATGATTGGTCACAATGACATCTCCTTCATTCATGGCAATCACTTCGCACACCTCACGAACACAGACGCCCATGCTTCCCAGGTGAACCGGAATGTGCGGTGCGTTGACCACCAGGTATCCGTCTGCGTCGAGCAGGGCGCAGGAGAAGTCAAGCCGCTCTTTAATATTTACCGAAAAGGAAGTTCGCTGAAGCAAGGCCCCCATCTCTTGTGCAACGGCGGTAAACCGATTGGTAAACAGCTCGAGCTCACCTTCGCGGGAGTGCCGGTGGCCACGGCGAACTTCTTTGTCCTGCGCCATGTGTCCGTTGCCGGTAGCATCGAGTATCCATCGCCAGGAAGGTTCAACATACGTAGTCGAATTACCACTGCTCACCAGCGCGGGGCCACCGATTTCTGCCCCCGGGGTCAAATCCTCCCACCGATAGATTGGACACTTAATTCTTTTTCCGAAAGCAATTGCTGCTCCGATTTTCTTTGCCTCCGGTTTGTAATGACGAGTTGGCCCTAATTTCCTTGCGGCCTTTGTCTCTTTGATGGCGGCAATTACCCTAACGGACTCCACTTCAATTTCCCGATCCGTCCAATGACCGTAGATTTCCTTGTATCGTTTCTTGAAAAGATTGGGAAGCGAGTCTCCAACATGAAATTCTATTTCAATGGAACTATCCTGGCCGGTAAATCGAGCGAAAAGCAGACTGCTTTTCCATTCTATTAGGTCAAGGGAGTGCCCTTCGATATGAAATTTGTTTTTGGCTTTTTCGAAGAGATCATTCAGGCTAGATTCCAGATGAGGCTCAAAATCCTTCCAGGGTTCAAGCACTAATTTTTCTTCCAGACGCTCTATCGCAGCGTGACCAATACCGTAAGCGCTAAGCAATCCAGCATCGTATGGAATGAGGATGCGCTTCATTCCAAGTATAGCGGCCAGCGCACAAGCATGCTGTCCACCCGCTCCTCCGAAACTGAGCAGCGAAAAGTCCCGCGGATCATGCCCCTGCTGAACGGAAATTTTGCGGATGGCTTCAGCCATTTTTTCGTTTGCTATCTGAAGCAAGGATTCCATCACCTCTACAGGATTGTGATCCCGCCTTGTCTGGCGCTTCAACTTCGTGAGGAGCGCTTTAAGTGCCTTTTCCGACGCTGCCCGCTGGATGGGGATAGTAAACTGATCCGGGTCCATTCGCCCCAACAACAGGTTAACATCCGTAATCGCAAGCGGACCATTGGCCCCGTAGCATGCCGGACCCGGATTTGCACCGGCACTGTGTGGGCCGACAGTCAAGCGATGACCATCAAAATCGCATATAGAACCGCCGCCAGCCGCAATGGTCTCAATGGCGAGGGAAGGTGAAAGGATGCTGAAGGAGCCGATACGTGATTCGAAACGATAGTCAAACCGACCATTGTACATTGAAACATCTGTACTGGTGCCGCCCATGTCAAAGGCGAGAATTTTTTCTACCCCGGAACGCAAAGCCTGATGAGCGGCTCCTACGACACCGCCTGCTGGCCCACTTAACAGACTGTCCTTCGGAAAAAATGAGTCAGCCCGCACGAGGCCACCGCTGCTCGTCATGATGGAAAGTCGTGCGCCGGACAACCCATGCTGAATACCGGAAACGTAAGAGTGAATAATGGGATCGAGATAAGCGTTAGCGACCGTCGTTTCGGCGCGATTCAGAATTTTGATCTGGGTCGACAGCTCGTGTGAAGTTGATACGTACTCAAAGCCGGCTGCGCGCAGCGCATCAGCGAGCATTTTTTCATGTGCTGGATTTTTGTAGGCGTTGACAAGTGCCACTGCAACCGACTGAATCTTTTTCTTTTTGAGGTTCGCGATCAGCGATTGCACCTCTTCTGAGTCCAAAGGGAGGATGACCGAGCCATCAGAAGCAATCCGTTCGTTGACTTCCAGAGCGAGTTTGTACAGCGGTTTTGGTTTTTCAATGCGCAGGGTAAAAAGATCAGGTCGCTGCTGATTACCAATGAGCAGCAAATCCTTGAATCCCCTGGTTACCAAAAATGCCGTGGCGGCCCCTTTTCTCTCGAGGATCGCATTTGTGCCGCGGGTGGATCCCAGTTTTACTTCAAGGGCTGGAAAGGATTGTCCAATTGGCGTCTGGGTAAGAAAACGTGCGGCAAGAACCGGGACTTCTTCGTTTGTTGTTAACTCAATGAGGGTACCGGTGGGTATTGCTTTCAAGGGTTTCGTGAGCGTGATCAGATTCTTGATGAGATCGATACGCTGAACAGTAGCGGACTGGGCTGTGCCAACGACCCGAAGGACAAAAGAATGAAAGATATCTTTCTGAATGGGCCACTGGACGGCTACTTCGAGGGTGCGGACATCAGGTTGGCTAACAACTTTGCCGCGGAGCACACTGCTGCTAAGGATCTTCAACCGATGCAATTTCCCGTCGGGATCCGTTGCGATGCAATCGGTGAATGTCCCACCTGTATCAATCCACAACTGCCAGGGCGTGGTTGACGAAGAGCCGGTTATTTTTTGCGCGGCGAGACGAGTCAAGGTTGGGGCATAGAGAGAATGATCGTCCGTTTTGACATTCGGATGCCAATCGCGTGACTGAATTGTTGTGAACCGTCGGGATGAAGACCGAACATTGGTCGCGTGAACAGCAATGAGTCTTCGCCGATATTTTGCAGATTGTCACCAGCAGTACCCGCATCCGTTCCTGCGATATAGGCCTCAATAAGTTTTTGCTCTA
This sequence comes from Cyclobacteriaceae bacterium, assembly GCA_043750575.1. Taxonomy (GTDB): domain Bacteria; phylum Bacteroidota; class Bacteroidia; order Cytophagales; family Cyclobacteriaceae; genus ELB16-189. Next base: position 38,234 of record JAYVBH010000054.1, on the reverse strand, counting down.
TTTCCTTGAGTGAAGCATTATCGGGAGTCAGTGAATACACCTTTACACCCCGGGCGGTGGCTAAGGAGTCAATCCGGGATCTCTGAAGAAGGAATTTGTCAATCTTTTCTACATCTCGCATCACGGCGTTTGCGTAGGCCATGGCGGCCTCCTGAAGTTCTGCGTCTGTCACCCGCTTGATGTCCTGTGTTGACATTCCGTCGTGCAATCGTTGGCGCTCATCCTGCGAGAGTTTGCCACCGCAGCCGAGACTGATGAGAAGAGCCAGTCCTAATAATTTTTTCATAATTCCCCATTTAGATCAGTAACGGCACCTGGGCACCCAGATTCGCTGATCCTCAAATTTACTTGCAAAAGACTAGACTATATACTCCTTGCTAATTTTCTAACTTTGCCCGCGTTTTACGTCCTATGATCGAAAAATTAACAGAAATCAACCATCGCTTTGAAGAAGTCGGGCAATTGTTGGGGCAACCCGAGGTTGTCAAGGACATGAAGAAGTTCACCCAGCTCAGCAAGGAGTACCGGGATCTGGAAAAGGTGGTCATCAATTACCGAAAGTATCGCCAGATTCTGGATGGGCAGGAGCATGCCAAGGAAGTGTTGGAAAATGAAAAGGACGCCGAGCTCCGGGAGCTGGCGAAGATGGAACTTGATGAACTGGCTCCGAAGCGTGAGCAAATTGAAGAGGTGATCAAGGAGCAACTGATGCCCAAGGATCCCAACGACGACCGTAATTGCATATTAGAAATCCGGGCCGGCACCGGGGGAGATGAAGCCGCCATTTTTGCAGGGGATTTGTGGCGGATGTACCAGCGGTTTTGCGAACGTCGTGGAATGAAGATGACGGTCATGGATGTGACCGAAGGCTCAGCGGGTGGATACAAAGAGGTAATTACCCTGGTGGAAGGTGAAGCAGCCTTTGGGATATTTAAGTACGAATCCGGTGTCCATCGGGTGCAACGGGTTCCGGAAACTGAACAACAGGGAAGGGTACATACATCGGCAGCATCTGTTGTCGTACTTCCTGAAGCTGAGGACGTTGATGTGGTGATCAACCCGGCGGATCTGGAGTACCAGACTGCCCGAAGCAGCGGTGCAGGCGGCCAGAATGTGAACAAGGTGGAAACCAAAGTGCAGCTGACCCACAAACCAACTGGGATTGTCATCACTTGCCAGGTAGAGCGGTCACAGCATGCTAACCGCGAAAGAGCCCTCCACATGCTGCGGACAAAATTATATGAACGTGAGGTTGAAAAACAGAACGCGGAAATCGGCGCCTCTCGTCGTTCGCAAGTGCGAAGCGGTGACCGGTCAGAAAAAATAAGAACTTACAACTATCCTCAGAGTCGTGTAACCGATCACCGCATCGGGTTTACACAACACAATCTTCCCGCCATTATGAATGGTGAAATCGATGATTTTATCGAACAGCTAAAAATCGCTGAAAGCGCGGAGCGGATGGTAGGGAACTGATTCGGTGATTTGCTGATCATTGTTGTCCGGGGAAAGTTATAAAAGGAATTTAACCCTTCAAATTTAAATTGCCAGTCTGCTTTTTTAATGATTTTCAAAAGCATGCCCCCCTCTCGTTAGGTGTACAGATTAAGTTGTGGCTGATTTGATTGAATCTTGTAGTCAATTAGTGCTTTATCTGGATCATTGAGGAACTTGAAAAGATTGACGTAGCTCATTAAATGCAATCGGATCATGCTGGTAAGATTGGCATACGACCACTTTTTTCGTCTGATTTTGTCTTGTACAATTTTTACTAGCAGATCCGTGATAAAAGAACACCAGATTTGGATTTTAATGGCATTCTCATTGTCTCCTAGGAAGTATTTAAGGGGATACGATTGTTTGACCCTCTTGAATAGCATCTCTATTTGCCATCTTCTCTTATAGATGGCGGCAATTGTCAAAGCGCTCATGGTCATGTTGTTCGTTATAAACTCGAATATGCGCTTAGAAGCGGCATGGCGATAGGTAATTTTTCTGGCCACCAGCTTGGAAGTGCCTTTGTTGCTGGGTCTTCCCATCAAGATATTTTCATCGGCCAGCACACCTCTTCTCTCTTGGTTAGCAGACAGAGCATTTGATCCTTGGGTGATGTAAGAAGTGTTGATACGTTTTCTTGTAATCCACGTGACTTTATCCCTATTCCACTGAGCCATTTTTGCATAGCTATTATAGGCTTTGTCAAAAACAATGATTGATCCAGGCTCCAAATGGATGTTTTTAAGGATTACTTTATCATTCTTGGTTCCATCGGTGAGATCTACGAAGCGCGGGATGTCTTCATCTGCCTTGATTAACATGTGAGCTTTAGCACCGCCTTTACGTTTTCCACTAATGGGTTTCATACCCATTGCTTTCATCACATCAGAAAACAAATTGATCGTGGTTGAATCGATGATAAAAAGGCGTTCTTCTATTGACTTTCTTTTTCGGCTGTCCGGGAAATTTCCATAGTAATAAGCGTATAATCCATGATATAGCTTTCCGAAAAAAGCCTCGTTGCGAACTTTATTAGCATCAGAAAGTGTGCTGCGACGCGGAATGCATTGCATTCTCAGGTGATTGAGCTGGGTAAATGATACCTGCATCCCCGTTGTCACTTCCCTAAGCGACTTACACCCGTGAAAACAGGTGTACAACATGGTCACCAGGTGATCATAGGTCTTGAATTTCTTATAATAACGGTCTGTTTTTAATTCCAAGGCTAGCTTAGAAACCTTTGACTGAGGAATGAAATTTAACAACTGAGTAAAGATCGGCTGTCCGGTAAAAAAAGTACTTTTGTTCATCTAATCTTTGTTGTGTGGTAATAACAAAGTTAGTGGAGAGAAGCTATTTACTTAGTTTCTCTCCTTAATTTTCCCGGACAACAATGACTCCCAAATTCTCAAATTACTACCTCCTCTTCGGTTACCACGTCAACCCCAGCAGTGACCATCGCTCCAAACCCTCCGTTAACATTAACCAGGCTCTGGAAGCCGGCCTGCTTCATGAGTGAGATGGCCGTCATGGAGCGATAGCCGCCACCACAGTACACCACATACGTCTTATTCTTGTCCAGCGATTGAATATTCCCCGGCATATCCGACAAAGGGGTAAACCTGGCATTCTTCAAGTGACTGATGTTCCATTCTCCAGGCTTGCGAACATCGAGGATGTTATCAGCTTTTACTTTGCCCGCTTTCAGATCCACTGCGTTAATGGAATTCACGGAGTCAATGTTTCCTTTCCAGGCAGCAATTCCGCCTTCGAGGTGCCCGACAATGTTCTCATATCCTACCCGCGCCAAACGCAAGATCGCTTCTTGCTCCTTCCCTACTTCGGTTACCAGCAAAAGCGGCTTCTTAATATCAATCAATGTGCCTACCCAAACGGCATATTGCCCGTTGAGACCAATATTTATTGATCCCGGTACAAATCCTTTTTCAAATACAGCTGCTTCCCGGGCGTCCAAGATCAGCGTTCCCTCCTTCATTGCAGCGGCGAACTTCTCAAAAGACAGCGGGGTGGTATTGTCCTTCATGACTTCGGCGATTGGCTCGTATCCCTGTTTGTTGATGCGCGCGTCCTCAAAGAAATAATGCGGAGGCGGCAGAATGCCGTCTGTCACTTGCTTGATAAACTCCTCCCGCGGCTGTGCCTTCATGGCATAGTTGAATCTCTTTTGTTCGCCGATGGTGGAGAACGTCTCTTTGCCAATGTTCTTGCCGCAGGCAGAACCTGGTCCGTGGGCAGGATAGACGATCACGTGATCGGCAAGCGGCTTGATCTTGGATTCAAGTGAATCATACAGCATGCCCGCAAGCGTCTCCTTGGTCATCAAGCCATCCAACAAATCAGGGCGGCCGACATCGCCGACGAAGAGCGTGTCGCCGGTGAACACGGCGTGCTCTTTTCCTTTTTCATCCAACAACAAAAAGCAGGAAGATTCCGGGGTGTGGCCCGGTGTGTGCAAGACGCGCAGCTTCAGCTTTCCGATGGAAAATTCCTGGCCGTCAGTTGCCTTGATCACGTCATAATCCGGATTCGCCATTGGCCCATATACAATGGAGGCGCCGACCAATTTGGCCAAGTCAATGTGACCGGAGACAAAGTCTGCGTGAAAGTGCGTTTCAAAAACATACTTGATTTTAGCGCCCCGCTTGTTGGCGAGCGTAACATAGGGATCTGTTTCACGAAGCGGATCGATGATGGCCGCCTCACCTTCAGACTCAATATAATAGGCTGCCTCGGCGAGGCAATTCGTATAAAGCTGTTCGATGTACATGGCTGATCAATTTGGGATCACAAAGTTCGTCAAAAAACCCCAAATCCTCGACCGCCAACCCATAACTTTGAACCTCATGAAAGGGCTGCTCTTACTACTTATCCTGTTCACGCTGGGTCCGGCAGCCAGCGCAATCGTGTACGAACGGTTTGAGGAGCAGGGTAAGGTCGGAATCAAAGACAGCCAGGGGCAGGTTATTCTTCCTGCCAAGTTTGATGCACTGGGCTGGTCGGACGGCAGTTTTTCAATGATCGGTGAAATTACTGGCTACCGCCAGGGCAGCAAGTGGGGCCTCCTCAATCTGAAGAAACAATTCGTCACCAAGGCGGTCTACCTCAGCCTGACAACGGCCGGAGGCAGCAGGATATTGGTAAGTCGTGAGGTCAATGCCTATACATCGAAGTTTGGATGCATCGATCTGACAGGGCAGATGGTCATCCCCCTGCTCTACGATGCCATTGCTGTTCACGATCTACGCGCCATTGTCATGCAAAAAAGTGGACCTCGGTATACCTACGGCCTTATCGACCTGAACAACCGAATTATTCTTCCGTTGATCTATAAGCGCATCACGCCGCTGGGCACGCTGCGTTATGCTGTTCAGGATTTCTCAAGCAAGACCGCCCTTTGCTCTGAAGAGGGCCAATGGTCTACCGGATTCGATATTGACAGCTTGTCTGCCTTTAAGTTTAATCTTGCCATCCTCTACAAAGATTTGCAACAGGGTGCCATCGACCGGACAGGGCAAGTTCGGCTGGACCCCATTTACCGTGAGGTCAGGATCATAGCACCCGACAGTTTGCAAGCAAGAAAACCGGATTCATGGAAAGTAATTGATCTCCAGCAAAAGGAACGCTATCGCATAGAAGCAGATGCCGTTGAGTCGCTCGGACACAATCGCAACCGTGTTACCCTTAGCGGGAAGCATGGATTGGTTGACTCTTTGTTTAATACTGTCTTGCCCCTGGCCTACGACTACATCGGAAAAATTGATCATGAGAAAGTGGTGGTAAAAAAGAATGGCAAGTTTGGCTTGCTGCGAACCAACCAAACCGTTGTTCTGCCGATGACTTTTGACTCATTGATACTCCAGGGGCATTTGATTCGCGCACGGTGGAACGACCAGGGCCGAATCAAATGGGACTTGTACGATACCGTCGGGGTCAGGAAAACAGAAACCTCTTACGACAGGATCGATGCTTTTTCAGGTAGCTTTTTCCCCGTTACCCAACGAGGATATAGGGGAGGAATCAACCGACTAGGCAAAGAGCAAATTGCCTGCGTATACGATTCGGTCATGGAATCAGACGAACAATATGCTGTCGTGAAATTCAAAGGGCAGTACGGCATCATTACCTTAGTTGATCGTTGGGTTGTTCCTCCACAACAAAACAGAATTAACCTTCTTCCGGGAAATCTGTGGATGGAAAGGCAGGGCAACCTGAAGCTTATCAAGGATTTTTCCGGACAAGTCATCTACTTCACTGAGCATCCCCTCACTTCCTTTCCCGATCACTTGCTGGAAAGATTGCCGGATGGCACAGAAAAGGAAATCAATTTCCAGGGGCAAATTATTAATCGGACAAAATCGGTGGCCGTACAGGAACAACAGATGTTCACTGAGCATGAGGGATTGACGGTTATCAAACGCGATGGAAAGTATGGATTTGTAGACAGCCGTGGCCGCCTCAGGATTGCCAACCGGTATGAAGATGCCGGCGATTTCCACGAAGGTCGTGCGCCAATCAAGCTTCTGGGCAAGTGGGGCTACATCGATGCATCTGATGAAATCGTCGTGCAACCCAGCTTCGACAGAATTACTGCCTTTCACCGGGGAGTAGCCAAAGTGATGCGCAGCCAAAAGGAAGGACTCATCGGTCGGAATGGAGAAGAAATGCTCGCACTCCGCTATGACTGCATCCAACAGCTACCGGACGGAAGCTACCTGCTTATTATTAACAGGCTTATGGGACTTGCCACCTCAACTGGCAAGATCCTGATCGAGACTCGCTTTGACCGCTTGGAACTTGCCGATGATCTTCATGTGATTGTGGGGCAAAATGGCCGCTATGGGGTGCTCACCCGCGAAGGCCTGAGTGTAATCCCGCTTACTTATGACAACCTCGTCTATCAAAAAGATACCCAGACCTTCTTTGTTCACCAGTCGTATGGGTGGGAACGGCAATAAACAAAAATGGACTCTTGCGAGTCCATTTCTTTCTAGGTTTTGCTTGGCGTATTCGGCGAGCCGCCGGCCTTGCCCGATCCGGAGATCGATTGGCGCATCTCCGTGTCTGCCTGGACATTCTGCATCTTATAGTAATCCATGACGCCCAGATTCCCGTTGATGAAAGCCGCTGCAATGGCTTTCGGGATTTCTGCTTCCGCCTGAATCACGTTGGCACGGGCTTCCTGTGCTTTTGCGATCATCTCCTGCTCAAGTGCGACGGCCATGGCGCGGCGCTCTTCTGCACGGGCCTCGGCCACTTTCAAGTCAGCGGCAGCCTGATCAGTCTGCAGTTTGGCACCAATATTTGCGCCAACATCCACGTCGGCAATATCAATGGAGAGAATCTCAAACGCTGTACCCGCATCCAATCCGCGCGAAAGTACGAGTTTTGAGATCTTGTCAGGGTTCGAAAGCACTTCTTTGTGTGACTTCGCCGAACCAATCGACGTGACAATGCCTTCGCCCACTCGCGCCAGAATAGTGTCTTCTCCTGCACCACCCACCAGTTGGGCAATGCTGGCACGGACCGTTACCCGCGCTATAGCAATCAACTGAATACCGTCTGCGGCAACAGCGGCCACTTTGGGTGTGGTGATCACTTTGGGGTTAACTGAAATCTGAACCGCTTCAAACACATCACGCCCGGCCAGGTTAATGGCGGTCGCCTGCTTGAAGCTCAGGCTGATGTTGGCCTTTTCGGCGGAAATCAATGCCCGGATAACATTCGGGACGTTACCGCCTGCCATGTAGTGGGTCTCCAACTCACTGGTGGTAATTTTAAGGCCAGCCTTCGTTGCCGTAATCGATGAATTGATAATAATGCTCGGCGGCACTTTCCGGATCCGCATCAGGATCAAGTCGAATATCGAAACTTTTACTCCCGAAATAATGGCCGTAAACCAAAGGCCAACCGGGACATAGTACATAAGAATAAAAAAGAGGATTATACCTCCAAAAACCATAATCAATAAGAAGATATCCATAGTGTTAATTTATTTGTTCAACGATAACCTGATGTGCATGTATACTAATCACCTTAATCCGAGTTCCAGTTTCCAGATACCCGCCAAAGGTTTTTACTTCATAAAATTTGCCATTCAATTCTGCTTTTCCGATTGGCCGCAGTGCGGATACGGCTATGCCTTCGGTGCCTTCGGATAGATCACGCATCTCTTCTTCATTCACCCGGCTGGCCATGGTTGCCTTGGATGCAAACCGACCCCAAACATTTGACTTGAAGGTGAAATAGAGGATAAAGGCCGAGGCTACTGCTGTCCCGGTGGCGGTGGTGGTTCCAATGGTGGTCCCAAAATAGCGGAAACTCAATATCACACCCATGATGGACAAACCAAACCCAATCAAACCAACAACAGTTGTTCCGGGAACAAAGACTATCTCGATCACAACCATGGAAATTCCCAGCAGAATCAAGGATAATACGGTAATCCAATCCATCATAGGGGGCGAAATTACATAATTCGTTGTGCCATCGGTTGAACTTCAAAGGTGATTATTTACAATCCGTGCTGAAGCAGTCCTTTGGCGCTTCTTATCTCAATAGGCTCTCGCAAACACAACCCTTCCCTCCGAAGGCTTCCCGGAATAGACGCATGTGCCCGCTTCCCGTGAAGCTTCCAACGGAACGCACCGTATTGTTGCCTTTGTCTCATCCTTGATTTTCTTTTCTGTTTCCGCGCTGCCATCCCAATGGGCCAGAACGAAACCACCTTTCTCATCGAGGACATGCTTGAATTCCTCGTAACTGTCAACTTTGGTTGTATTTGTTTCCCTGAACTTAAGGGCGCGAGCATACAGATTTTTCTGAATATCCTCCAGCAACTGTTGAATGGCGGCGGTGATGCCCTCCATCTTCAGCACTTGCTTCTCTTTCGTATCCCGGCGCGCCACTTCAACCGTTCCCCCTTCGAGGTCGCGCGGTCCGATCGCGATGCGAACCGGAACGCCTTTCATCTCATACTCGGCAAACTTGAACCCGGGCTTCTGTGTATCGCGGTTGTCAAACTTCACAGACAATCCCGCTTTGCGCAGATCCGCCATGATGGGCTCGACAGCAGCAGAAATTTTCAATAGCTCCTCATCACTCCTGAAAATGGGAACGATGACTACGTGAATCGGCGCCAGCTTCGGAGGTACAATCAGTCCGTCATCGTCTGAATGGGCCATGATCAGTCCGCCAATCAGTCGTGTGCTCACACCCCACGAGGTGCCCCACACATAATCCAGTTTGCTTTCTTTATTGGCAAACTGAACACCAAAGGCCTGAGCAAAATTCTGACCCAGGAAGTGTGAAGTTCCGGCCTGCAGAGCCTTGCCATCTTGCATGAGTGCCTCAATGCAATAGGTATCTACGGCGCCGGGAAATTTTTCGCCGTCGCTCTTCTTTCCTTTGATGACAGGGAGCGCCATAAAGTTTTCAACGAAGTCCGCATATATATCGAGGATCAGGAGTGTTTCCTTTTCGGCTTCAACGCGAGTGGCGTGCGCCGTATGACCTTCCTGCCAAAGAAATTCCGCTGTGCGAAGAAACAACCGTGTGCGCATTTCCCAACGCACAACGTTTGCCCACTGATTGATCAAAATTGGAAGATCCCGGTAAGACTGAATCCACTTCTTGTAGGTATTCCAGATGATGGCTTCGCTGGTGGGGCGAACAACAAGTTCCTCTTCCAGTTTTGCATCCGGGTCGACCATCAATTTTCCGGGCCGCGATGGGTCGGTTTTCAGCCGGTAGTGTGTAACGATGGCGCATTCCTTGGCAAAACCTTCAGCATTTTTCTCCTCAGCCTCAAACATGCTCTTAGGCACAAACAGCGGAAAATAGGCGTTGACGTGCCCCGTGTCTTTGAGCATCTTGTCCAAGGAGCGCTGCATGTTTTCCCAGATGGCGTATCCATAAGGTTTTATGACCATGCAGCCCCGTACGTCTGAATTTTCGGCCAGATCGGCCTTCTTCACCAAGTCCACATACCATTGCGAGTAGTCTTCGGCGCGTGTTGGTAGCTGTTTTGCCATTGTGCTTACAAATTGAGGGGCAAATATAATTCAGTCCCTATTCATAGTCTATTTCGCGGTATTTGCGCCAAAACTGCGGTTTTGGGTCGAAAACAATACGAAACGTGGCATAGATTTCGTTGGATTAGGGAATCGAGCACGCTATTTTTACGTTAATAAGAGAAGGACTGAAATCCTGATTCACCATGAAAACGAAATACAAACTGTTTGCAATGGCCCTGACGCTTGGCACGACAGCCCTGGCGCAGGAGGTGGACGATATGTACTTCAATGCCAAGGACCGTGTTGGCCAGGCTGAAAGCGTACAGGCTGAAATGGCCGTTCGCTATGCTGAGTATGACAAGCAGATGGTTCAATCAAGCCCGGTAAACCCTTCCGATAGTTATACGGGACGGGGCGTCAATCCGGAATTCAGCGCACAACAAAAAAACGGCACAGAACTCATCCAGGAAAACCCCGACTATTTCTTGTCTTCCTATACATCGAAAGACGTCAACAGTAGTCTGTATTCAGGCACCGCAACCTCTTACAATTGCGGATGTGGAAATACGAATGCCAATAGCATGGCGTCTAACGGATTCGGTAACCCCTATGGAGGCTACTACTCTCCCTATGGAAACTACTACTCTCCGTACGGAGGATACTCACCTTACGGTGGACTCTCTACAACCATGGGCTATGGAGTTGGAAGCTACGGTTCGGCCTGGAGCATGGGAATGAGCTACGGCATAGGAAGCATGTACGGCAGTTCATATTATGGAATGTACAATCCTTATGGATATGGGTACAGGCCTGCTTATAGCACGGTGGTCGTAACGGGCGCCGACATCAACCAAACAACACACGGCAGACGGCCGGTCAGGGCGAGTTCGATTGATAATCATGCTCAGGTATCCAACTCAACAGCTTATGTTGCCGGCACCAACGGGCGTTCGCGCGATACAAGACAGGGAGGAGCTACTCAGTATTATGACAGGACATGGAGGAGTGATCCAAGCAATTTTCCTACGCGCACCTATGGGTATACTACCGGTCGGAGCAGCGATTACTCTCCCGGATCAACCGCCGGACGCAGTTGGAATGGTGACTCCGGGGGGTCATCCCGTTCATTCAATTCCTACGGATCTGGCTCGCGTGGATCTATGGGCGGCACATCGGGTGGAGGCAGCGCCCCTTCCAGCGGAGGTCACTCCCGCGGCAGAAACTAAATTCTGAATCACCATTCTATGAACAGCAAGGTCGCATGGACGATCGCGGGAGTCGTATGGGCTACGGTTGGTAGCGTTCAGGCACAATCCTACGCAGAAGAAGCGCTGATCGTCAGCCGCGTTCGCGCAGGGGGAAGCGCAAGAATCCAGGCCATGGGTGGAGTGCAGAACGCACTGGGGGGTGACATCAGTTCAGCTTATTATAATCCGGCAGGGCTCGGGATGTACAACCGTTCTGATTTTTCAATAACACCTGCCTACGGGATGACAACGATTTCATCTGATTACCTCGGCAATACCAGTTCCGACACCCGGAACTCCCTGATGTTTTCTAATCTCGGCGTCGCCTTTCACGCGGGACAGGATGGCAGCAAAGGATTATGGGGAGGAACGCTGGGAATCAGCTTTACGCGGATCAATGATTTCAATGACACCTTCCACTACTCTGCGGAGAACCCCGACAATTCCATCATCGACTATTTTATTTCACAGGCGAACGGAGACAATACGTCGCAATTCAGCAGCTCAGGTTACAACTACAATACGCCAACAGGCCTTGGATATTTCAATTACCTGATCGGCGCGCAGGATATCCTTGCTCCACCCGGCCCTTCAGACCAATACTTTACGGACGTAACCGGGGCGCCCAAGCAATCTGAAGTGGTAAAGACATCAGGCGCTCAAAACCAATGGAGCTTGTCTTACGGCGTAAATTTCAATGACAAGATATTTGTGGGTGGCGGCCTGGGCATTACCACACTATCTTACAAATCGGAAAAGACATACACCGAAGAGTTTACCGCAGCGGGGGAACCCATGTCGAAAATGCAACTACAGGAAAACTTGACACTAAGCGGCACAGGAATCAACGCAACCGCAGGCGTGATCTTCCGCCCGAAGGATTCCTTTCAATTAGGCTTTTCGTTTACCACACCCACCTCCTACGAGATTGACGACGATTACAACGCGAACATGACAACCGCCTGGAACGCCTTTGAATATGAACCGGGAAATATCCTCGACAACGAAGAAGCTTCCACTGATAACCTGACATCAACGTATTCCCTGGTTACTCCATGGCGCCTGAGTCTGGGGCTCACCTACTTCTTTGAGAAAAAGGGATTTCTTAGTGCCGATGCCGAATGGCTGAACTACAGCAAGACCAAATATGAAGGCGAGGACGACTATTCCGCAGACAACGAGCAAATCAAGAACTTGTACAAATCCACGTTCAACATACGGATTGGAGGAGAGTATCGATTGAAAAACTGCCGCTTCCGTGCCGGCTACAGCCTCATGTCCGATCCCTTCCAGATTCCAGAGAATAATGTGAACCGGGCCATTTCAGGATATTCCGTGGGCGGGGGATATCGTACCACGAAATTCTATCTGGACCTTGCCGTGGTGCTGAATACTGGTGACACCTCTTACCGACCCTATCAACTCAACTATCCGCTTGATCCGCTGGTGACGCAATCGCGCAAAGCGACAACGATCTTGATTACCCTAGGTTTCCCATTTTAAGCAGCGTAATAATTTCTTCTGTGCTTGTCTCAGGCCCTACGCTCAGGCTTGCCTGCCGGTAGTAAGACATTCGCTGTGAACGCATGAACTCAATGGAGTCTTTCAGGTTGTCAGGCCGCACCTGAGCGAAGAGGGGTCTTGTCTGAAGATCTGATTTCCGGATACGCTCAGCTATAATCCGGGCAGCCACATCCAGAAAAATACTTATACCCGCCTGATTGATGACTGTGATGTTGTCTGAAAAACAGGGCGTCCCGCCGCCGGTGGCCATCACAAAATCATCCTCCGATGAACAGAAGTTGCGTAAGTGTCGCGACTCCATCTTCCGAAAATATTCCTCTTTATGAAGTTTGAAGATTTCACGGATGCTTTTCCTTTCAGTTTTTTCAATAGCCTCATCCAGGTCAATGAACGGCATTTCCAATGAATTTGAGAGCGATTTTCCCAGGGTGGTTTTCCCCGAGCCCGGAAGGCCAAGAAGAAAGATTTTCATATCAACGCTGACCGATCAGGTTCAACACATCCTGGCTGGCCGGCGTGTCGTTGTGATGCCAATTCCCCAGAACGGTACCATTATTCCACAACGCAATGCCGGGGTTCGATCGCAGGATCGTCTTCAAAACAGTAGCATCAGCAAACGCGTAGGGGATAGCCAGCTGGTTCTCATGCCTGAATGCATCCATTTGCTCAGCGGATGACGACGTGAGGATGAGGCAATCAACCTTGCCATCAAGTTCTTCCATCAGCGTCCGTATCGCCACAATGTTTTCCGATGACGCTTTCCGAACGTCCATGATTACGACCAGCAGTTTGGCACCCTGAAATGTTGCTTGTGTCAGGTCCTCACCTTCGGGCGTGGTCACCAGATAATCGGTGATCTTCGGTTTGATTTTGTCCTCATTGGTTACGCGGGAAGATTTATACACATAGCCTTGTTCGGCTGGGAGATATTTCAGCGAAGCCACTTCCTTACCTTCCTTTTCAAATACATATTCAATGATGGGTTGTTCTCCTGGCTTTAATTGATCCGGTATATTGTTGCCAATCCGGTAAGCGCGAAAATCAATGAACGGCAAATGCTGTACGGCATACACCCCAACGAATAAACTGATAAGAATTGTCGCAATGATAACCGCGTGTCCTTCAAGTGTACGCAAGTTGGTCTGGTAGTTTTTTCGGTACCAAAAGAGGTGAAGGACGAAAGCCATCAGCACCACATCTTTGGAAAACGACTCCCACGGGGTAAGCTTGATGGCATCACCGAAGCATCCGCAATCTGTCACCTTGTTGAAATACGCTGAGTAAAATGTAAGAAATGTGAAGAACACCATCACTGCCAGCAGCACCCAGGTGGTGGTGGTCATTCGGTACAAAACAAGGATGGCCACACCCAGTACCAACTCAAGTACGATCAGGGCCATCGCAATTTCCAGTGACCAGGGGATGAAATAGTGAAAGAAGTATCCGAAATCCTCGGCGAAGACCTCGAAGTACTCTTCCATTTTAATGGCCGTCCCCACGGGGTCATTCAACTTGATCAAACCTGAAAAAATGAAAAGTGCCCCTACAATAAAACGGGACAAGTGGTCTAAGAATCGTTGCATGGTTAGTTCTTGCTTTTCTGTTCGTCCAATAAAATAAGGGCGAATACGGCGTAGTTGATCATATCCTGATAGTTGGCCTTCACCCCTTCACTGACGAGCGTCTTCCCGTCGTTGTTTTCAATCTGTTTGACCCGAAGAAGTTTCATCAGGATAATATCCGTGATCGAACTCACCCGCATCTCGCGCCAAGCTTCTCCGTAGTCGTGATTCTTGTTGTCCAGCAAGTGGACGGTTTCGTTGATGGATTTTTCATAGAGAGGCATCACTTCCTCCCTGGTGAGTTCCAGCTGGGCTGATCCCTCGAGTGCGATTTGAATCAACGCGATAACACAATAGTTTACAATCCCCACAAACTCATCACGTATGGGGTCGCCCACTTTCTGCATCCCCTTGTCCTGGATGCTGCGGATTCGTTGGGCCTTGATAAAAATCTGGTCTGTAATGGAGGAAAGACGCAATACACGCCAAGCCGTGCCGTAATCCCGTGTCTTCTTGAGAAACAACTCTTTGCAGGCGGTGATTACCTCTCTATATTGTGTGTCAGTCTTTGAGATCATACAACGGGTGCAAAATAACGCATTTTATAGCAACAATACATTGAATCTCCGGGGAGAGCTGCTCTGCCTTGACAGACCCAAGGTCATGGGCATTCTCAACGTCACACCCGATAGTTTCTACGAAGGAAGCAGAGTCAACGGTGAAAAAGAGATTCTCACTCAGGCCGCGCGCATGATTGAAGAAGGCGCCGATCTGCTTGACCTGGGCGGGTACTCTTCCCGACCCGGCGCCTCCGCGATAACCGAATCAGAAGAATGCGATCGCGTGTTGCCTGCTATCAGGCTATTACGTGATCACTTTCCAAAAACACCGCTTTCGATTGACACCTTCCGCTCGTTTGTTGCGCGGCAGGCTGTCGACGAAGGTGCGTCGCTGATCAATGATATCTCGGGCGGCGAACAGGATCCGCAGATGTTTGAAACGGTGGCTGACCTGGGTGTGCCCTACATTCTGATGCACATGCGCGGAACGCCTCAAACCATGTCATCACTCACCCACTACGAAAACCTGCTAAAAGAAATTGCAGACTATTTTCACAAAAAAGTCTTCCTCCTCCGCCAGCTGGGTGCCCGCGATATCATCCTGGATCCGGGGTTTGGATTCTCAAAGACAGCAGCACAGAACTTCGAACTTCTTAAAGGCCTTCCTTACTTTTCCATCTTCGGCTTGCCTGTACTCGCAGGGCTTTCACGCAAGTCCATGATTTGGAAAACGCTGGAGACGGATCCGGCTGGAGCTTTGAATGGAACGACCGCCTTAAATGCGCTGGCCCTGACAAGTGGAGCGTCCATCCTGCGTGTTCACGACGTGCGTGAAGCCGTTGAGTGTGTTACACTATTTCAAAAAATGCAACCACAACCAATTCCTATATCATGAAGAATCTAGTGCTCATGCTACTCGTGTGCGTCACACTCTTTGCTCAGGCCCAGGCACCGGGAAAACGGAAACTCCGCCCCTCAGATGTGTATCGATTAAAGTCGATCAACGATCCCCGCACTTCTCCGGATGGGAAATGGGTGTGCTATGTGCTCTCTTCCGTTGATTCAGCAAAGGACAAACGGAACAGCGACCTCTGGATGGTGAGCTGGGATGGACTTCAGTCCGTGCAGCTCACACATGGTCCGGATGGAGAATCCTCACCCCGCTGGAGCCCCGATGGGAAATACCTTTCTTTTACTTCATCCCGCCAGGGGAAGCGCAACCAGGTTTGGCTCATGGACCGCCGCGGCGGGGAAGCCCGGAAGTTGACCAAAATTACCGGTGATCTCGGAGACTACGCTTGGTCTCCTGATGGATCAAAATTGGTGTTGGTTGTTCAGGATCCTCCGGATACATCAAAGACGAAAACAGCAAAGCCCCTGGTCATCGACAGGTACCAATTTAAGCAAGATGTTGAAGGCTACCTCCTGAACCGCAAGACGCATCTTTATCTTTTTGATGTTGCGACTGAAAAAATTGACACGCTTACCCATGGTAACTACAATGAAGGTGGGCCGGTATGGAGTCCCGACAGCAAACAAATTGCGTTTGTCAGCAACCGCACTGCGGAACCGGACCGGAACGAAAATTCGGATATCTGGATCACGGAAGCACGCAAACACGCCACGGCGAAGCAACTGACCACATGGACCGGTTCCGACAATAGCCCCCGCTGGAGCGCGGATGGAAAATCGGTCGCTTACCTCCAGTCGACATCGCCTGAAAAATACATGATGTACGACCAAAATATTTTGGCGGTCATTTCTACAGCCGGGGGCGTGCCCCGGTTGTTGACCAAGGCATTGGATCGACCTGTAGGCGCAATCACATGGGACAAGGGTGCAGCCGGACTTTCTTTTCTGGTCACTGATGATCGGCAGCGTTACATTGGACACATCGCGGAGTCCGGTGGCGCTGTAACAAAAATTGCCGGAGGGAACCGATCCTTTGCATCGCTGGAGTCGGTACGCGAAGGCACTTATCTCTCCATGATGAGCGAGCCCCAACTTCCTGGTGAACTGTATGCCATCGAAAATGGAACACCGCGACGCCTGACCAAACACCAGGATGAGTTTGTAGCGCCCATTGCCTTTGCTTCCGTCGAAGGATTCACTTCTAGAAGCAAAGATGGTACACTGGTATCCAACATCCTGTTTCGTCCGGCAGACGCGCAGGCAAATCAGAAACTACCCACGGTGTTCTACATCCACGGTGGACCTGTGGGCCAAGATGAGTTCGGCTTTGATCTTTCCCGGCAAATGATTGCCGCTGCAGGGTATGCTGTGGTCGGTGTCAACTACCGCGGTAGTGACGGGCGCGGGCTTGAATTCTGCAGAGCGATCTATGCAGACTGGGGCAATAAAGAAGTAATGGATATTCATGGCGCTGCTGATCATGTAGTCAAAGAAGGAATTGCAGACCCCGAGCGGTTGGGCATTGGAGGCTGGAGCTATGGTGGTATCCTCACGAACTACAGTATCGCTACCGATACGCGTTTCAAGGCGGCGGCCAGCGGTGCCGGAAGCGCACTTCAACTTTCACTCTATGGTGCCGACCAGTACATCAATCAATTTGAAAATGAATTGGGCGTGCCATGGAAGAACCTGGATAAATATCTGAAATTGTCCTACCCATTGCTGAAGGCGGACAAGATCAAGACGCCTACGTTGTTTCTCGTAGGAGAAAAGGATTTCAACGTACCGGTCTTGGGAAGCGAACAGATGTACCAGGCCTTGCGGTCGCAGAATGTACCCACCGGCCTGATTATTTATCCCGGACAATTCCATGGGATCACGACACCCAGCTATCAAATCGATCGGTTTGACCGATATGTTGGATGGTTTGATAAACACCTGAAGGGAATCACGCCCGTAAAAATCAATACAGAGATACGCTAGCGGCCTGACATTAAACGACTGGTGGATGGCTGAAATAAACCCTAACTTTGGAAGGTGACACTGCTGTTCAAAATCTTTTTTCTGGATGTAACCTGGGTGGACCTGGTGGATGTCGGCTTGGTCGCTATCCTGCTCTACCAGATCTACAAAATGATACGGGGAAGTCTGGCCGTCAATATCTTTCTGGGAATCCTCGCGCTCTACCTGATTTACCTGGTCGTGCGGGCTGCGCAAATGGAATTGCTGGCGACGATCCTTGGGCAATTTATGGGCGTTGGAGTCCTTGCCATGATCATCCTCTTTCAACCTGAAATCAGAAAGTTTTTACTCGTTATTGGGCGTAGCACCGAACTCAACCGCGATTTTTTCAAGTCACTAGCCCATTGGCGCACCCGATACCACGATGATTTTGATGTGAATGAGGTAACGGAGGCGGTGAAAACATTGAAGGCTACTCGTACGGGCGCGTTGATTGTCTTCTCACGTGATGCCGAACTGAAGTCATACGTAGAAACCGGGGATCCCGTAGACGCCGAAGTAACGAAGCGAATGGTGCTGTCCATCTTCAATAAGAACAGCCCGTTGCATGACGGCGCAATTGTCATCTTCAAAGGCCGCATTAAAGCCGCTCGCTGCGTACTCCCGGTAAGTGAAAACGATCACCTGCCCACACACTTTGGGTTGCGTCACCGCTCCGCACTGGGCATGAGCGAAATTACCGACACCCTGGTCCTCGCCATCTCCGAAGAGACCGGAAGGCTGATCCTGGCACGAAACGGGAAGTTCCTCAAAACCCTGAAGCTGCGTCAGGTGGAAAGGAAAGTGCTGGAGTACCTCCACAAGGAAGAGCCAGAAAAGTGGGATGAAGTACAAATCGAGCCCGAGCCACTTGAGATGCCAGAGACGAAGAGTTGAAGAAAGCCGTGAGCCACGGTAATTTTCTTTACCTTCGGTGAGTAAAACCAATATAGAATGAAATGAAGGAAGCCAGTCTGGTGAAGTATTACTTCGCTAAGTACTTTTTTCTGGCCTTTGGACTATTGCAATGGTTGTGCGGAGCCCTTCTCATCCTTGACGATAACCTGGCTGCTGCATTTTTATTTTTTGTCATAGGCCTTGTTGCAATCATGCTCTTTGCAATCATCTCACCCCGGCTGAAGCGGGTTAGTCTGGGAAAGAATCGGATTGCCGTTATTTCAGGCAATGAGACAACCCATTACGAATGGTCCGAAGTAAAATGGATACGCCAACTGCCCTATGCCAGTGTATACAAACTCAAGTTGCGGGGAAAGAAGGATCGCATCTATTTTTTATCCAAAAAGAAGGATGTTCCCGTCTTTGGGCTTGCCGCGCACGAGCCGAAATGGGTTGAGGCGATGAGGCGGAAGATAAAATAGTCTATTTTAGTACGCCTAATTTCTTCCCTACTTCCGCAAATGCCTGGATGGCCTTATCCAGGTGATGCCGTTCATGCGCTGCTGACAATTGAACGCGAATGCGCGCCTGTCCCTTGGCAACGACCGGGAAGAAAAATCCAATGACGTAGATTCCCTTTTCCAATAGGAGATCCGCAAACTGTTGGGCGAGCGGCGCCTCGTAAAGCATGATCGGAACGATGGGGTGTTCGCCAGGCTTGATGTCAAATCCAGCTTTAGTCATCTCGGCACGAAAATATTTTGTGTTTTGCTCCAGCTTGTCTCGCAGGGTGGTTGCCTCTGACAGCATCGTGAAGACTTCGATGGATGCTCCCGTTATTGATGGAGCCAGCGTATTGGAAAAAAGGTAAGGGCGTGAACGCTGGCGGAGCAATTCGATAATCTCTTTTCGGCCTGAAGTAAATCCGCCGGAAGCGCCTCCAAGGGCCTTACCCAGCGTTCCTGTTACAATATCAACCCGCCCGGTTACACCCCGATACTCGGGCACTCCCCTTCCCGTCTTGCCTATGAAACCTGTCGAATGACATTCGTCGCTCATCACAAGGGCTTCGTATTCATCAGCCAAATCACAAATCGCGTCCAGACGCGCAATGGTTCCATCCATGGAAAATGCACCATCGGTTACTACCATAATTTGTTTGGCGCCGGCGGCCTTTGCATCCACCAACTGTTTACGAAGGTCATCCATGTCATTGTGCTTGTACCGATACCGCATGGCCTTGCATAATCTAACCCCGTCAATAATAGATGCGTGGTTCAGTTCATCCGAAATAATCGCATCCTCGGCACCGAGCAACGGTTCAAACACACCGCCGTTGGCATCAAAGGCAGCGGCGTAGAGAATCGTGTCTTCCATGCCCAAAAACTCAGATATCTTCCGCTCCAATTCTTTGTGAATGTCTTGCGTGCCACAGATAAACCGCACACTGGACATCCCAAATCCATGGGTATCGATAGCGTGTTTGGCAGCCGCCAGGATGCGGGGATGGGAAGAAAGGCCCAGATAATTGTTCGCGCAAAAATTGATGACTTCGCGACCATCGGCCGTCTTGATCTCGGCACCCTGTGGGGTCATGATGATTCGCTCCTTTTTGTACAGGCCTGCGTCACGGATGGTTTGAAGTTCGCGTTCAAGGATGGGCTTCAGCGTCTTATACATGGTGAGAGATTGAGGTTTGCGGACTTTGAGCCCCCAAATCTAACGGGAGCAATCCGAAATCTGAAATTTTGATAACTTACGGCCTGCGCTCCCATCCTGCCTATGATGATGGCTAGCGGACCAACATTGTCCATGAAAAAAACGACCATTCTGTTAATCGGTGCCGGCGGGCAACTGGGAAGTGAGCTTACCCAAGGCCTTTGGCAAATCTACGGCCAGGATAACGTGATTGCCTCTGACATCAAGGATGCGACCGGCATCCTCAAGGATGGCCGGTACGAAAAATTTGATGTCATGCAGCGTGACAAGTTGTTTGAGATTCTGAAGAAGAATAACGTCACACAGGTCTACCACCTGGCCGCTTTGCTTTCGGCTACAGGAGAAAAGGATCCGCGCTGGGCCTGGAAGCTTAACATGGACAGTCTCTTGTTTGTCCTTGAAGCTGCCCTCGAACTAAAACTCCACAAAGTGTACTGGCCAAGTTCTATTGCTGCGTTTGGCCCCACTACACCCAAGCAGAACACACCCCAAGACACAATCATGGATCCTACTACGGTGTACGGAATAACAAAACTCGCCGGAGAATTGTGGTGTTCATATTACTTTCGACGATATGGTGTGGATGTGAGGAGCTTGCGGTATCCAGGATTGATCGGCTGGAAAACGCCTCCAGGTGGCGGCACGACAGACTATGCTGTTGATATCTATTTCAAAGCTTTACAAGAAAAGCAATACGAATGTTTTCTTGCGGCTGATACTTATTTGCCCATGATGTACATGGAGGATGCTGTGAAGGCCACGATTGATTTGATGGAGGCTCCTGCAGAAAAAGTGAAAGTCCGCACGAGCTACAATGTTTCGTCCATGAGTTTTTGCCCTGCTCAGATTGCATCCACCATCAAGAAGCACATACCTGAATTCTCGATCACCTATAAGCCAGACTTTCGGCAGGCGATTGCGGACTCCTGGCCCAGGAGCATTGACGATTTAGCTGCGCGCAAAGACTGGGGATGGCAGCACCGGTTTGGGTTGGAAGAAATGACCAGTGATATTCTGATGAACCTGCGTCAGCAGGGACAGGCTAGTTGACCAGGAATCTCTTCGTCGTGCGAAAATCCCCATTCGTGAATGTGAGGAAGTAAATCCCTGGCTTCAAGTTGAGGGGAACGGCGATTTGCTCATCGGGGCTCACAAAGCTTTGCAGAACCAGTCCCGCGGTATCGTTGATGGTGATCCGCGACTCCTGCTTGACTGAAAAATTCAATCGGATATTTAATATACCATTGGACACTGGCACCGGGTAAATATTCACAGAGCGCTCACCTGAAAAATCGACTGACACAATTTGATGAAAAACGACAAGGCCATCAAAATCTGTTTCGCGCAGCCTGTAGTATGATTTTCCACTCAGGGGATGTTCATCTGTAAAGGCGTAGTCATGACGTTCGGTGCTGTTGCCATGGCCGGGGATGTCATTTACCGAATAAAAATTCTTTCCATCTGTTGATTTTTCAACGGTAAAGAAATCAAAATTCTCTTCGCTTTCCGTGGCCCAGCGAAGGTGAACAACGTTTCGATTCACTTCTGCCTTGAAGAAAAGCAATTTAATGGGCAGCGTACAGAACGAAACCGGACTAGCAGTGCACGTGTTCACATCCCAAACGATGGAGCAGGATGTGCAAGTGGTATTGTTTCCGAAGTTCAGGCCACCCGCGGTAATACTACCTGTCCCTGAAAAACCATTGTTATTTTTCCCAGAAAGGAAGCCGTCTACGATAAGTGCGCCGTTCACTACATACGTTGTATTATTATTGGTACAATCACCCAGGTTTCCGGTTACACGGAAGGTTACCCCCAAAGGAATCGTGATCGTAGGACTCGCTCCCGATGTGGTAATATTAAAATCACCAGTTATGGTGTAGTCCGCTGTGACAGTAAGGGTGCTATTGGCTCCCATGGTTAGTGCCAGATTTCCGGTATAAGCACTGCCGGTAGGGCAAGACCCACCTGCCCAGATAAGGGCGTTAAAGTTAATGCTGACGTTGCTAGCTATGGAAGAAGTGCAATTTGGCGCCCCAAAAGTACATTGTCCGTAGGCCATGCCGACTGAACTCATTACGATTAGTGCGGCAATACACCACCTACCCGCGAAACGGACTAAAACAATGGCTTCAAACCGATTTTCTTGCATATGCGACCCGAAAATAGCGGTAAACCGAATAAGTAACAACTCTCAGAACCTCGCACCATCCTCAGAATCCTTTATATTTCTGACGAATCAAATGTAACCCTTCAGACCATCAGGATGAGCAAACTGGCAAACTTGGCAGGAGACACCGCCCTATATGGGTTGGGCAGTATTGTGCCAAGGGTACTGAATTTTTTTCTGGTGATGCTTCACACCCGCATCTTCCTACCTGAATCATATGGGACATATATCAACCTCTACGCCTGGGTTGCTTTCCTGAATATCGTCTATCTCTTTGGCATGGAGACAGCCTATTTCCGGTTTGCTACCAAACCAGGAGCTGATGAATCTCATATTTTTCGCAGCGCCCAAACTTTCGTGTCGGGTATTAGTCTACTACTTACCGCAGCCATCATTGTATACGCCCAGCCGCTCGCTGTGTATTTCCACGTACCTGAACATTCCAGCTTCATAACCTGGCTCGCCCTGCTCATGTTTATGGATGCCGTTGTATCCATTCCCTTTGCTCGACTGCGACTGCAGAAGCGGGCACGCGCATTTATTACTGCCAAACTTATTAATGTCGCATTGGTCATTGGTCTTAACCTCTATTTTCTCTTACTGGTTTACGATCCTGAGATTGGAATCGGATATCCGATCCTCGCGAATTTGCTGGCGAATACTTTCTATATCCTATTCTTCGTAAAAATGCTTTTCGCCTGGCGCCCCCAGTGGGACCCGCATATCGTCTCGACGATGCTACGCTATGCGTGGCCCATCATGCTCATGGGGCTTGCCGCAATGACAAACGAAATGTTTTCCCGAATTACGCTAGGATGGTGGCTTCCAGCTGACTTCTACCCAGGCAAGGATGCTCAATACGCACTGGGTGTATTTGGCGCGTGCTTCCGGTTCTCCGTAATCATCAACGTGGCCGTACAGGCATTTCGATTTGCGGCTGAACCATTTTTCTTTTCCAATGCCGCTGAAAAAGATTCTCCTGAATTGTTCGCGCGCGTCAACCACTACTTTATCGTTGTATGCAGTTTTATCGTGCTGGGTGTCGTTCTTAACCTTGATGTATTGAAGTATATTATTGATGAGGAGTATTGGGTTGGGCTCGGCATTGTCCCATACTTGCTCTTCGGCTATCTCTTTCTGGGTATATACTACAACCTCAGCGTTTGGTTTAAACTTACGGACCAAACTTTTTTCGGCACTCTCATCACAACACTTGGCATGGTTGTCACGGTTGGGTTAAACTACTATTTGATTCCCCGGTATGGTTATCTCGGAAGCAGTTGGGCAACATTGGCTTGCTATTCCCTCATGGCACTCACTTCATATGGGTTAGGTCAGAAATATTATCCCATCCCCTACGCGATTGGCTCGGCGCTTTTCTATCTGTCGCTAACGATATTGCTGATCCTTGTCAACGCGTATTTTACATTCGGGAACCAATGGATGGCTACCGTGTTCCACATGCTGCTTATTGGCATCTATGCCGTGGTTGCCTACTTCCGTGAAAGGGGAAAATGGAATGTCCCCGTTCAGCCTGGCTAGCCGTTAGTGAGTGAATTTTACTTAAATTTGAAGTCCAATCCACCCCTTAGTATAGAAGATCTTGTGCTGTCCGGTGAAAAATAAATCATTTATAACGATCGCGCTGCTCGGGCTAACCCTTTGGCAGGGTATACAATCCCCGTTGCTTGCGCAAAGAGGCAACCGAAAACGTCCGGCAGAGGCCGAACTCAATGACCTCCGGATGCGGGAAGCAGAATCCGTGTTCACCGACGGTATGAAGTATTTTATTCTCGAAGACTATACTAAGGCCCTCAGTGCTTTCCAACGCGTAATTGAGCTCAACCCCGAGGAGCCCATGGTTCATTACAAAATGGCAGAAATTTTTGCCAAAAGTTCAAATCCGGAAGATTTGAACCGGGCATCAGCCAGCATTGAGAAAGCCCTGAAAGGCACCAAAAAGAACGCCTATTTCTACCTGCTCGCCTCAGAGATCTATACTAGTCAAAGCAATTTTTCAAAAGCCGAGGAAGCGCTTGAAACCTTATCGAAGGAAGTTAATGACAATGGTGAGCATCTCTATCAGCTGGCGGCCATCTATCAGTACGACAAGAAGCCGGACGAGGCAATAAAGACCTACAATCGGGCAGAGTCACGGCTGGGCATCAACGAAATTTCTTCCCTGCAAAAACAGAAGATCTATCTTGACCAGGGGAAAACGGATCAAGCAATTGCTGAGGGTGAAAAACTGCTGACCGCCTATCCTGACGATGAACGATATGTCATGGCCTTTGCCGAAATGCTGGCCCAGCAGGGCCAGCAAAAGAAAGCCATTGAATCCCTCGAAAAATTTCTCTCCTCCCATCCCGAAAGCGGTTCTTGCAAAATTTTCATGGCGGGCCTTTATCATGACGGAGGGCGCGAGAAGGAATCACGAGAGCTTCTCAAGCAAGCCATCAAAGACCCCTCGGTTGACATCCGTTCAAAACTAATTGTATTGCAAACCTACGCTACGCAAATTTCAGAGAACGCAGTGCGAAATGCCTCTGATCCTGAACTGCCCGGCTTTGCCCTCCAGCTCTACGATGACCTCCAGCTTCAGTATCCGGATGACCCAAACGTTTATATCGCTGGTGGCAACCTGCACATGAGCCTGAAACAAAAAGGTGAGGCAGAGAAAGCCTTCCTCGGCGCTATTCAACATGGGTCAGCAAGTTTTGAAGCGTGGCAAAATCTTCTGGCCCTGGAGGCCGAGTCCAACAAGTTTGACAGCCTGATTTTCCATTCTGAGCAGGGACTTGAGATTTTCCCAAATCAGGCGATACTATATTATTTCAAAGGATACGGACACCTCCGAAACAAACAGTATCGCGAAGCTGCTGCCGCGTTGGAGCAAGCCAAGAAACGCTCAGCCTCGAATGCCGCACTTCTTCATGATATCAACGGGATGCTGGGTGAGGCCTATAACGGAACGACGGACTACGCAAAATCGGACCAGGCTTACGACGCTGCGCTGGCTGCAAATCCAAATGACAATTTTATCCTGAATAACTACAGTTACTATCTCGCCATTCGAAAGGAGCACCTGGAAAAGGCCGAGCGCATGTCCGCCCAAGTGGTTCGCGAACATCCAGATAACACCAACTATCTGGACACCTATGCCTGGGTCCTATATGCACGCGAAAAATTTAAAGAGGCCCGCAAGATTATGGAACGTGCACTGGAATTGCCGGGCGCTTCTTTTGTTCAATATGAACATTACGGTGACATCCTCTTTCGTCTCGGAGACATCGACGGGGCCGTGAGGCAATGGGAAAAGGCACGGTCTCTAACCTCCCAGCACGAGCTGATTGACAAGAAAATCGCCAATCGCCGCCTTTACTAGCTTCAAGGTTATTTTTCTTTCTTTCCAATGCCTTACCTTTGCGCTTCATGAAAAAAGCGGTGATCCTTCTGGCCTGTGCAGGCTTTCTATTCTCCTGCAGTAAGAAGGTAATTCCTGTTGCAGCACCCCCTCCGCCGCCAAACCTGGAAATTCAGGAAATCGATTTTGAATATTTTCATGGCAAGGCACGGATGGTTTTTAATGATAACAAAAAGGAACGTGAGGTAAAGGCACATATTCGCATCCGCAAGGACAGTGTCATCTGGATGACCTTCACTGTCATCGGCGTTCAGGGCGGAAGAGCCCTCATCAACAAAGACTCCATTACCATCGTGAGTACGCTGGACAAAGAGTACTACGTTTTCGATTATGCCAGCCTTTCCAAACGATTCAATTTTGATGTGAATTACAATACAATACAATCCGCATTCCTTGGCAATCTAATAGCGCCAAGGCAAGAAAATGATAAGATAAGTCAGGGAGAAAATTTCAATTTACTCGAGCAGCGACGCGCTACCGTGGACCTGAGGAACTACATCAATTCATCAACCCGGAAATTGGAAAAAGTGGAGATGAAGGAAGAGACCACAAATAATTCGGTAACCATAAATTATTCAAACTTTCAACCCATTGCCGACAAGACCTATCCATTCAATGGCGTCATTAACATTATGTATAAGACGCTAAGCGGAATTCTCAACACAACCATTACACTTGAATACAACAAAGCGGAGGTCGGCGACAAGGAACTGAAGTTTCCGTTTAACATTCCACGGAAGTATGACCGGCGGTAATCGAATCCTCGGTACGTGGCTCGTGCTCCTCTTCCTGAGCGTGTCACCCGTTGTTGCTCAGAAAAATAAGACCCTCTTACAGAAAGAGAAGCAGGCCAATCTTGACAAGATCAAGCAGACAGAAAAAATTCTCTCCCAAACTTCACGCGAAAAGAAAAGTTCACTGGGAGAGCTTTCCGCCATTTCCCAGCGCCTCAGGCAGCAAGAGGCGCTTATTGTGTCCATCCAATCTGAGATCGAGCTCATGAATCTTGACATCGGCGAAAACAATGAGATTCTCAAAGCCCTTCAGACAGACCTTTCCAAGCTAAAAGCTGAATATGGCGCTATGGTATTCTCCGCACAAAAAACAAGTGATGGCGTTTCAAAGCTTATGTTCCTTTTTGCGGCCCCAACCTTCGACCACCTCGCCATGCGCGTGAAGTACCTTGAACAATATGGCACTGCACGAAAAGAGCAAGCTGCGGTCATCCGCAAAGTGCAAGAGCAATTGGCCGAGCAAGTTCTCCTGATTGAAGGAAAGAAAGATGAGAAGAACACCCTTCTTGATGAAGAGGTTGCGGAGAAGAATAAGTTCGGAGACTTGAAGAAAAAACAAAACACCGTTGTACGCTCCCTTGAAAAAGAAGAGAAGCGACTGAAGAGCGATCTCAATGAAACAAAGAAGGCGGTTGCCAAACTGGACCAGTTAATCAGTGCCATTATCCGGGAAGAGATGGAGCGCGCCGCCCGGGAGGCCGCCGCCGCGAAGAAGAAAAGCAGCAAAGAAGCGGGGAAATCTGCCGATGTCGTGGCGCTCTCCAATTCCTTTGTGGAAAACAAAAATAAGTTTCCCTGGCCCGTCTCCGGCTTTGTCTCCCAAAAATTTGGACGACAGAAACACCCTGTGCTGCGTGGCATTGTGCTGCAGAACGACGGTATCAATATTCAAACTTCACAGGGAGAAAAGGTTCGCTCCATTTTTGCCGGTGAAGTTCGTGCTGTCGCCTTTATCCCCACCCTCGGCAACTCTGTCATTATCAGCCATGGAGAATATTTCACTGTTTACTCCGGCCTTACCGATGTTGCGCTCAAGAGAGGACAGAAAGTGACCACAAACCAGGAAATCGGCCGAATCCTCGTGAATAGTGATGGCATCTCGGAGCTCCGCTTCCAGATCCGTAAAAATACCCTTCCCATGGACCCGGAAACGTGGCTAAAAGACTGATTTGGCCTCTTCTGTCCCAAATGCAGGTATTACTGAACAGTCAAAAAAATTCAAATATTTAGCCTAATTTTGGCTGCATATAGAATGGACAGAAGAAGGTTTAAAACAAACTCGTAACAGATGAAAGCGGTTCTCTTGTTTTTAGGTGGGGTTGGTTTCCAGGAAATCTTACTCATTGGAATTTTTGTTCTTGTATTTTTTGGTGCAAAGAAAATCCCTGAGTTCATGAAAGGACTTGGCAAAGGCGTACGCGAATTCAAAGACGCCATGAGCGACGTCAAGAAAGAAGTTGAAGATGCGGGTAAGCCATCCAGCCGCATAGATGACGGTAAGTAGGCGTTGGATTCTTTCCTTCCCCTAAGAAAAATCAAAAGTAACTTGGCAGAAGGCACGTTCACATGTGTGGACCGTGTGCGTTTGCATTTGGATACAATCACGGCAAACCATCACCTTAACGCATTCCTCACGGTTTACGGTGAGGAGGCTCTTAGTCGTGCCGCAACCATAGACAAGAAAATTGCAGAAGGAAAGGCCGGAAGATTGGCTGGGCTCGTTCTGGGAATCAAGGATGTATTCGCATACACTGACCATCCGCTCAATGCAGCCAGCAAGATTCTTGGCGATTTTAAATCACAATACACGGCCACTGCTTTGCAGCGGGCACTCGACGATGATGCCATCATCATTGGTCGCCAAAACTGTGACGAGTTCGGAATGGGTTCATCTACTGAAAACTCATCTTTCGGTCCTGTGTTGAATCCGATTGACCTTACCCGAAGTCCGGGTGGCTCCTCCGGAGGATCGGCAGCGGCAGTAGCCGCAAACCTTTGCCAGGTCTCACTCGGATCGGATACCGGAGGTTCCGTACGACAACCTGCAGCATTCTGCGGATTGTTTGGGCTGAAGCCAACCTATGGCCGGATTTCGAGATTTGGCCTAACTGCCTACGCGTCATCATTTGACACGGTTGGAATTCTGTCCAACGACCTTGATGACATGGCCAGTGTACTTCACTCCATCGCCGGCAAAGACGAGCACGACAGCACAGTGTCATCGCAACCAGTACCTGATTATGTAGCAAATCTGGCTGAGTCGCCAACCTTCAAGGTTGCTGTCATCAGGGATACCCTTGAATCCCCAGCCCTTCAAGAGGAGGTGCGTGAGTCTGTCAATGCAGCTGTTGCCGAACTAAAATCCAAAGGTCACTCAGTTGATACAGTACAATTTCCACTTCTTGACTATGTGTTGCCCACATACTACATTCTAGCTGCTGCTGAAGCGAGTTCAAACTTGTCGCGCTACGATGGCGTGCGGTATGGCTACCGGAATCAGGATTCAGAGAACATTGAATCCTTGTACAAAAAAACCAGAAGCATCGGCTTTGGAAAAGAGGTTCAACGAAGAATCTTGCTGGGAACATTTGTCCTGACCTCGGACTATCATGATACCTACTATTCAAAAGCGCAGAAAGTCCGTCGGCTGATCCGTGAAAAGACGATTGAGCTACTTAAGAAATATGACATCCTCCTGCTGCCCACAACACCGACCACCGCATTTCAGCTGGGCGAACAGAAGAATCCGCTGGCGCTGTACATGGCCGATCTCTTTTCTGTTCAGGCCAACGTCGCGGGAGTTCCCGCCATCTCGTTCCCGCATGGAAAAGACCGACAAGGTCTGCCTATCGGGCTTCAGGCCATGGCCGGTGACTTCGGCGAATCCAAGCTCCTGCAGTTTGCCCGGTTGTTCAAAGTTGATCCCTAACCGTTACATGCTTATTTTTGAAAGATGAAAGGATGGTTTTTCTCAAGCCTACTGTTCCTTACGGTCACGGGTATGCATGGCCAGGTGCTCGCGCCTGTTGATTCCATTGCCGATCAGGTGGAATCTGACATTCTCGCTGGTGATTCGCTTTTGGATCCCACTTTGTTTGCCCTTCCTCAAAGGTTTGAATTTATCCCGGCCGAAGAAACGCCCGAACTTGTAGCCGATCGGCTTTCCTGTTTGCAGCAGTCTATTCCCTTGACCTACAATAACAGCGTTCACGGGTTCATAAATTTCTTCACCATCCGCAACCGCGAGTATACGCGCCTCATGCTCCGGAGAAAAGATCTCTATTTTCCTTTGTTCGAAAGACACCTTACTCATCACAACCTGCCTTCGGAACTTAAGTACCTTTCTATTATTGAGTCCGGACTTAATCCGAGGGCTGTTTCGCGCGCAAGCGCGGTTGGGCTTTGGCAGTTCATGTCATTTACCGGAAAGTATTTTGGATTGAACAACGACTGGTACATCGACGACCGCATGGACCCCGAGAAATCTACCGAAGCGGCCTGCCGTTACCTGAAGCAACTGCATACGATGTTTGGAAACTGGGAGCTTGCCCTTGCGGCCTATAACTCCGGGCCCGGCACAGTGAAGCGGGCCATCCGCCGTTCCGGATATAAGCGGACGTTCTGGGAAATCTATAAGTATCTGCCCCGCGAAACCCGGTCCTACGTGCCGCAGTATGTTGCCATTATTTATGCGATGAATTACGCCGAGGAACATAACATGGTTGAATTGGCCCCCGAAGAAATCATTCCACACGACACCATCGCCATCCGGAAGTTTCTGCATCTGGAAACGTTCGCCAACCTGACAGGAACCTGTGTTGAAGACCTTCATACTTTGAACCCTTCTCTTCGCCGCAATGCCGTTCCAGAAACTGGAAAGACATTTATCTTCAGAATGCCCCTGGCAGCCAGGCTGATGCTCGAACAAAACCGCACCGGAATCCTGGATTCGTCATCAAAAGTTGGCAGGACGGAAATTCAAGTGCTGGCTAAGAATTCCTCCAATTCAATGTATGGCCGTGAGCCCGTGGTCTATAAGGTGAAGTATGGCGACGCCCTGGGTCTCATCGCGCAACGCTTCCATGTCAGGCTTGACGATCTGCGAAAATGGAACAACATCCGCGGTAACATGATACGCACGGGTCAGAAGCTTACTATTTGGGTTATCCCATCAACCGCACCATCACAGAAATCGGCAGCTGCTGCGCCGCAATCGACGACACCCAATAATACCTATATCGTGGAGCAAGGCGATACCCTGTGGGACATTTCCCGAAAATTCAAGGGTGTCACCGTTGAGAAGTTGAAGGCCATCAACAACCTTAAGACAAACGAACTTTCTCCTGGGATGAAGCTCACCCTGGGCTGATCCAATACCCTTACTCTGAGCGCAGCGACTCAACAGGGTTAACCATAGCTGCCCGAATAGAACGGTAACCTATTGTGGCCATTGCCACTAACAGGGTTACACCTAACCCTGCAAGGAAAATCATGGGGCCGAGTTCAATCTTGTAGGCAAATTCATCCAGGTACCGATTCATGCTCACCCACGCCAGCGGTGCCGCAATAGCAAACCCGATACCGATCAGAATGATAAACTCCCTGGAAAAAATCATTAGAATGTTTTCTATACTGGCGCCGAGAACCTTTCGGACACCAATCTCCTTTGTTTTCTGATTAGCCATGAAGGAGGCCAGGCCAAACAAACCCAAACAACCAATGAAAATGGCCAGGGAAGTGAAAATGGTCATGAGCACCGAGGTGCGCTGTTCCGATTCGTAGAATTCCCGAATCGACTCATCCATAAAATCGTAGGAAAAAATGAGTTCTGGGTAAGTAGCCTCCCACTTCTTTTTTATTTCTCCGATTGTCTCCTGCATGTTTGCCGGATGAATGCTCACCGACAAGGTTCGATAGTTTCTGATTCGGTTCAGCAGAATCGTTGCCTCTATTGGTGTGTGAAGTGACATTGTATGAAAGTCCTTGACAACACCGATCACCGGTAGTTTTTTCCCCCACATGTCGATCCGCTTGCCCAACATGTCAGACGGATTGGCATGCCCCGTTAGCGAGGCCAGTTTTTCATTTACAAGGAAGCCTTGCGCGGTATCCAGGTCAAGCACATCCTTTCCTGCGACCAGCGGAAGTCCAAATAGACTCAAATAATTCCCATCAATTGTCTTCACCTGGGTCTCATAAAAATCCTCGCTTCCTTCTACCGTGAACCCGGTACCGCTAACACTGCCAGACGAGGGGGGAGAGTTGCTTAAGCTAGCCGATTCCACACCCGGTAATCTCATGACCTCAGCGCGAAGCGTTTTCATCCTCATCGAATTACTGCTGTCTGCACGCGAAACCATGGCCTCCACCGGAATAGTAATAATGGCATCCTTCCTGAAGCCCAAATCCTTGCTACGGAAATAGTTTGTTTGAGAAATGAGAACGATGGTGGCAATCACCAGAAACTGGGAGATAAAAAATTGCAAGACGACCAGCCCGCGGCGCAAGTTAAATCCTGAAGATCCTCGATTTCCCATGTTGTTTTTGAGTGCCAGAATGGGGCTAAACGAAGAGACCACAAACGAAGGATAGAGGCCTGAAACTGTCGCCACCAAAAAGACAACAACCAGCACAAACCCCCAAATGGCAGGATCAGAGAATTCCAGCGCAATGTTTAAATCCAGAAATCCATTGAGAAAGCCGAGTGAAATCTGCGCAAGACCCAGTGCGAGGATTGCGGCAGTCACGGTCACCAGGGTTGTCTCACCCAGAAACTGCACAATGAGCTGACCGCGGGTGCTGCCCAACGATTTCCGGATCCCCACCTCCTTTGAGCGTTTGATCGCCTCAGCAGTAGAAAGGTTAATGAAATTGATGCAGGCCGTAATAAGCAGGAAGACCGCGATGACGCTGAGCGCCATCAACATTTGGCGACTGACCGTATTGAAGTTGTAGTTGCCAAACCGATCGTCAAAGTGAATTTCGCTTAGCGGTTGCATCATGAGTGTTCGCTCATCCCGTGTGTCTTTGTCCATGTGCTTCTTTACAAAATCGGGCACACGGCCCTCGATATCTGCCACCTTCGCCCCTTCTTTCAAAAGGAAGTAACACTGCTCATCGCTCCAGATACTATTCCATCCATGATCTTCGATCTCCTTCTTAACAGTTGCATACGACAGCATAAGTGAAATCGGCAGATCAGAATTTGACGGCGGGTCTTCGATCACCGCTGTAATCTTGTACTCCCGGTTTTCAAATTTTACCACTTCACCCAGAACGTCTTCCTTACCGAAATATCTGATCGCCCAAGACGTCGACAGAACTGCTTCGCCCGGTTCGTCAAGCGCTTTGTCGATGCTGCCAGAGAGTACTTTCCGGTCAAAAATCCTGAAGAAGTTGGGCTCCACAAACGATATTCCACGGTCTTCTTCATACTTCGTAGGCTCGCCGTTTCCTTGCGGTATTGTTACCAATCCCCCATGCCGGTAGGATGTGAACGTCACCTCCTCGGGTTCAGGAAAATCAAGACGAAAGGCGGCCGGGAGTACTGAAGGAACACCAGATTGGAAATCATCGCCACTATTTCCCTTCGACTTGATGACCACGCGATAGATCCGGTCCCGGTTTTGATGAAAAGCGTCAAAACCGTTGTGATACCGCACGAGGAGAAAAAGAATGAGGCTTGCACCTATCCCCAACGTTAGGCCAGACAGGTTAAGCAGTGTACTGCTTTTCTCATGCCAGAGACTGCGAAAGGCAGTTTTCAGATAATTTCTCAACATAGCGCGTGCTTTTGTATTAGATGGTCTACCCCTAAATAAAGTTGTGCCTACCCAATTATGGTGCCGTCCTTTTTTCAGCCCCCTGTGGCTGGATTAGCATAGCGGCCTGTCCAAAAACGGCAATAGGCGTCCAAAACCGAACGGAATTAATAGCTGCGCTTATCTGTTAAGGTCTGTATAGCTACCTTTACAACATGGTTCAGAATGTACTAATCACCGTTATCTTCCTGAGTGCGTTGGCCTTCTTGGCCAGTTTGCTTATCCGTAACCTTAGGGCGAAAGACGGCTGCGTCACGGGCTGCGGCAAGTGCAGTGCCGACTTCAGTAAGTTGGATGTAGAATTGAAAAATTCACCGGCTAAGCCCAGACCTTAGTACCCTCCGTGCAGTTCCTGCACATTTCAATTTCACTTCTTGAGCGGAGTAACGATGCGCGAAAGGCATCATATCCCGAACTGTTCCAGATTTCTTTGAAAGACTGTTGCGACAGGTCTCCCATCACGTGATGCGCATCCTTGTCAAAGCAGCACGGGACCACCTTTCCATCCCAGGTGATCACACAGCTATGCCACATTTTCCAGCAATGATTCAACAACTTATTCTTGATCGAGTAGGTGCCATCTGGATTCTTGCGGTAGCGTGCATAGCGATCGTTATCCGGAATCAACGGAGAGCCTCCCGCATAATCATAGATCTGGGCCGTCTTCAGCGCAACGCGATCCACACCCAATTCTCTCGCCAGCGCATATACCGATGGGACCTGGTGCTCATTGGGCTTCACCACCAGAAACTGGAATACCACATGTGGCGTTCGGGATCGCATTTCCTTCCGCAACCTCAGAAGCGTGCGCGTTCCTTCCAGCACCTTATCCAGCTTACCCCCAACCCGGTAAGATTCATAGGCCTCCTGCGTCGTTCCATCCAGCGATATAATCAACCGGTCCAGCCCTGACGAGATTGTTTTTCGTGCATTCGCTTCATCCAGAAAGTGTGCATTGGTAGACGTTGCTGTGTAAATCCCTTTGGCCCCGGCGTAGCCGACCATGTCGAGAAATCCGGGATGTAGGTATGGCTCGCCTTGAAAATAAAAAGTGAGGTAGGAGAGCGACTCCCTAAGCTCATCGATAACCTGGCGAAAGAGTTCCTCCCGTAGCATGCCCGTCGGACGGGTAAACGACCGAAGCCCGCTTGGGCATTCCGGACAACGCAGGTTACAAGAGGTGGTCGGCTCAATCGAGATACTGATCGGTAGCCCGCTTATCCTTGGTACTCCTGTCATCCGGGACATATGGTAACTTGACCATACCTGCGCCGCATTCCAGGCCCTCTTCGGTGTAACCCTGGAAATCAGGTTAAGGGTCTCGGGAAGATGATTGGCCATTGACCAAAAGTAACGTTAGCCTCATGATTTGTCTTTATCTTTCCGGAATATTTCGCATTCTGACAACATGAGGAAATGGATCGCATTTCTTGCTCTTTGTGTCCCGCAGTTTACGTGGGGACAAACACTAACGCTTTCACCACAGGCGGAAGTATCCTTGATTACCTGTGGACGGGGTGCGGAAGAGGTGTACTCAGCATTCGGCCACAGCGCCATTCGCGTCGTCGACCCAGTCAATAGAATTGATTACGCTTACAACTACGGTGTCTTTGATTTTTCCCAACCCAATTTCTACCTGAACTACACCAAAGGCCTGCTACTCTTTAAGCTGGGGGTTTATGCCTATCCCGACTTCGTCAGTTCCTATGTCTATTATAACCGTTGGGTGACAGAGCAAATTCTCAATCTTTCTCAAAAGCAAAAGCAGGATGTCTTCAGTTACCTCGAATGGAATGCACTCCCCGAAAACGAAACCTATAGATACGATTACTTCTATAACAACTGCGCCAATAAAGTTCGAGATGTCTTTGCGGAGGTCCTGAAGGACTCGATTCAGTTTGACAGTTCATACATCACCACGGACTATACCATTCGGCAGCTCACAGACCTGTATCTCACCGACCAGCCATGGGGCGACCTGGGAATTGATATCTGCCTGGGTTTACCCATGGACAAGAAAGCAACACCTTATGAGTACATGTTCCTGCCCGATTACGTGGCGTCCTCGTTTGATCATGCGACTATCCGAAGCAATGGAGAAGAGCTTCCACTGGTCAGGCAAAAGATACCGGTCTTTGTAAATGTCCCTCAGGAAGTAACCAAAGCCCCTATTAGTCCCTGGGTCGCATTCGGAGGGTTCCTTGCGCTAACACTGGGGCTCAGCATATTTGATTGGAAAAGAAGAAAGGCCTCCTTGTGGTTCGATGTGATTTTGTTCACCGTCTTAGGTGCCGTCGGCGTTCTTCTGCTCTTGTTGTGGACAGCAACCGATCATGCGGCCGCAGCGAAGAATTTCAATTTGCTATGGGCGCTGCCAACTCACCTGATTGTTTTGGGCGTCATAAGCAAGAAGACCCGCCCGTTCTTACGCAAATACTTCCGCGTGATTGCGCTGGCTTCTGGGGTGCTACTCATGGGGTGGAGCTTCCTCCCGCAACTAATGCATCCTGTGCTCGTGCTTCTGGTTGGGGCTATCGCCATACGCGCGTATGTCCTGTCGCGATGGCTTTAGTATTTTACTGAGCTCTCCGTTTACATTTTACATGCAGTATTTTATATTTTGCTGTTTGAAGCAGTGAACAACACAGACGAATGTAAAATGTAGAATAGCCAATGCAGAATGTAAAAGTTTCTTAGGTAGACCCTACAGGTGGATCGGCCGGTTAGCGGTTGCCGCGAGACATGCTTCTTTTACGGCTTCCATATACGTAGGGTGTGCATGCGACATGCGGGCGACGTCTTCTGCCGAAGCCCTGAACTCCATCGCGACAACGCCTGCGGCTATCATGTCGGCTGCTCGCGCCCCGATGATGTGGACACCTAAAATCTCATCCGTGGTTTTGTCAGCGAGAACTTTTACCAAACCGTCCAAGTCCATGCTGGCACGGGCGCGTCCCAGTGCTTTGTAGGGAAAGGATCCCGTCTTATAACTACGGCCATCCGCCTTAAGCTGCTCTTCTGTATAGCCAACACTGGCAACTTCCGGCCACGTATACACGACACCCGGTATCAGTAGATAGTTGATGTGAGGCTTCTGGCCAGCCATCTGTTCAGCCACCAGCATCCCCTCCTCTTCAGCCTTGTGTGCCAGCATCGCTCCGCGAACGACATCACCGATGGCATAAATAGTCGGGACCTTCGTCTGCAGATGATCGTTGACAGGTATTTTTCCCTTGTCCAATTCAACACCGATTTTATCGAGGCCGAGGCCGTCGGTATATGGTTTGCGGCCAACACTCACCAGACAATAATCTCCCGTAAGTGTTACAACTGCACCGCCGTTTTTAGCCTCCGCCTTGAGAACAACTTCCTTGCCTTTATTTTCAACTGCTGTCACTTTGTGACCCAGGTAAAATTCCATCCCCAGTTTTTTGGTTGCTTTCTGCAACTCTTTTCCCAGCGTAGCATCCATGGTCGGAATCAGACCGTCAAGAAACTCGACCACCGACACTTTGGAACCAAGTCGGGCGTAGACAGAGCCCAGTTCCATTCCAATCACGCCTCCACCGATAACGATCAGGTGCTTTGGGATTTCTTTCAACTCCAATGCCTCTGTGCTGGAGATAATTCGCTTTTTGTCAAAAGGAGCAAAAGGTAGCGGTGTAGGCTTTGATCCCGTCGCAATAATCACCTTTTCCGTGGTTAGTGTCGCTGACTTTCCATCGGCAGAAGTTACCTGGATGGTGTTCTTGTCAACGAATGAACCGACCCCCTTATGAACATCGATCTTGTTCTTTTTCATCAGGAAGGCAATTCCGTCAACGTTTGACTTCACGACTTCACCTTTCCGCTTGATCATCTGTCCGATATTTGCTTTTGGCTCGGAGATATCAATGCCGTGGGTTTTGAAATGCTCTTTGGCATTTATAAAATGCTCGGAGGAATCGAGCAGGGCCTTCGAGGGGATGCATCCCACATTAAGGCACGTGCCACCGAGTGTATCGTACTTCTCAATGATTGCGGTCTTCATGCCGAGCTGGGCGCATCGGATAGCGGCAACATAGCCGCCGGGGCCCGAACCAATTACAATGACGTTGTATTGCATAGATTTTGATTTCAAACTCCAATAACGAGACGACCCGGATCTTCCAACATTTCTTTCACGCGCACAAGGAAGCTTACAGATTCCCGGCCATCGATGATCCGGTGATCATACGAAAGCGCCAGGTACATGATGGGCCGTACAATCACTTCGCCATTCTTGACAATAGGCCGTTCCACAATATTGTGCATACCCAGGATGGCCGACTGTGGCGGGTTGATGATTGGCGTTGATAACATTGAACCAAATACACCGCCGTTGGTAATCGAAAATGTCCCGCCAGTCATTTCTTCTATTGAGAGCTTTCCATCCCGACCCTTGGTAGCCAGCCGAACGACTTCGCTTTCAATCTGCGCAAAGGTCAGGGCCTCCGCATTACGAATCACAGGGACGACCAACCCACGCGGTGTTGAAACTGCAATTGAGATATCGCAATAGTCGTGATAGATGACCTCGTCTTTGTCAATGGAACCATTGACCGAAGGAAATTCTTTCAGAGCAATGCAGATGGCTTTCGTGAAGAAGGACATGAAGCCTAATCCAACACCATATTTTTCCTTGAAAGCCTCTTTGTATTTCGAACGCAACTCCATCACGGGTTTCATGTCAACCTCATTGAATGTGGTAAGCATCGCTGTCTCGTTCTTAACAGCCACCAGCCGGCGCGCGATGGTCTTGCGCAGGGATGTCATTTTCTCGCGGCGCTGATTTCTCGAAACGCCGGAGCTGATTACCGGTGCTGCAAGTGGTGCTGCAGCAGGCTTCTGCTCCTTAGCGGCTCCAGGCGCTGCCTTTACTGCGTCATCCTTGGTTATTCTTCCGCCAACACCTGTGCCCGCAACCTGACCTGGAGTCATTCCTTTTTCATCCAGGATTTTTGCGGCTGCTGGTGAGGGGGTGCCTGCTGCATACGAGGGGGTGCCTGCCTGTGCAGCTGAGGCTGCGACTAATGGCGTTGTTTGTGATGGGGT
>JAYVBH010000053.1:0-62572 GCA_043750575.1 Cyclobacteriaceae bacterium | reverse complement strand
ACTTCCTGCTTGAATGCTTCGCTGTAACGATTAATTGTCTTTTCTTTCTTTATCATAAGTCGACTAAATTTGTGTCAACTTTTTCCAGGACGACTCATGCTACAGCCACCGACCACTATCCACTAACCCCTTAGCCGCGCACTCGCTTCCGCGGGCGCCGTTCACTGTTTCCCACTCAGCTCAACGTGTGCTTTTCAAAAACTGCCGGTAAGCCTTCCTGAATTCGCGATGACGAGGCATTCCGCTGGCGGCCTTGGTGTCTTGCCCGCTCTCGGCGCGTTGCACGAGCCGCGTGTAGCCTACGGGCATGTCGCCGGCATAGAGCGGAGGCAGGGCGTGGTATTGCATCAGGGTGTAGATGAAGCCGGTGACGAGCAACGCCGCCAGCACCACGGCAGATTTGTTCTTGGCCAATGTAGCGAGTTGAAAGGCGGTCGTTTCTTCACCCTCCAAAAACAACGGGCGTGATGCGAAGTGCATGGCTACAAAGAGCAGCATGAACATAATACCCGCCGCCGTGCCGTAGTTGGGAGAAACACTGACGAGCCCGGAGAGAAAGCCGGCGAGGAAGGAGACGAGGGCACCATAGTACCCCAGCATTGCCAGCGCTGCCCGGCGGTTAATGTTCCAGTATTTGCCTACGGTGCGGAATCCGTGATAGACGTACAGTGCGGTGAGCAGCGCAAACAGTGTGGCCGTGAGCGTCTGGCCGCCCGGTATTTCGATGAACAGGTTTCGGCTGGCCAGCAGGAGGCAGACCACCGCCAGCAACACGAGTTCAACCTTGCGGATAAGCTTGCGGTTGAGGTGAACGACCAGCTCATGCAGGAACGCCAGGGTAAATCCCGCACAGCCCGCGCCCAACAGTTTCATCCCGTAGCCATTCAGCGCCATGGAGGCCAGCGCCCCGGTGATCACCACGAGGAAGAGCAGGAGGTACCAGATGGGATAGTTGGTTTTCATGGCTCAGTTCGGATAGAAGAAGATGTGCGGTTCGATGTAGCGGTGGAGGAACGCCCACGTTTTGTCGCCCGAGCGCTTCTCCTGATTAATGCAGATCTGGTCGAGCATGTTTGTAAAATAGATCATCTCTTGCTGATCCGTCAGGTTTGCCGGCATGGCGTTCAGCGCTTCAAAGTAATTGTCTTCCTGGATGCGGCCCCTGCTGTGAACCATTCGCCCAAACAGTTTTTGGAAACCGTCCGGGAGATCGCGGATCAGTTCGAGTGACCGGGCATTCAGCGCGCTGCCGCCAATCATCCCGTAGGACTGCAGCAGCTCATCGCGAAAATCCAACGCTCCGTTTAACTCTTCGGCGACAACCCCCTTGACTTTGGATTGGGCGCTGTCGAGGAAGGCAAAGGAATTGGGATCGTAATCGTGTTCATATAACCTGAGCGAAGCGTACCAATAGGCATAGAACCTATCCACAGGCCGGTGCAGGCTCTCGGCGATAGCCCGGGCTTCATCGGTTTTCCCGTTCACCGCGAGGTTAGCCGTCAGTTGCATGACCAGCTGGGTCAGCCAGGTCTTCTCGATGTATTCGTACTTACTTACCGACTTGAGGAACTGGTCGGGCTTATACAAGCGGGTGAACTTCATGCCGTTGACGGTATCACCCTTTTCAAAATATCGATTGGCCACCAGGAGAGCGATGAGATTCGAGTCGAACTCCTTTCGGTTGGAAGCCAGGGCGATGACGCGCTCCAGGGTAGACAGCGGCAGCTCCATGTAGTTGGCGTAATTGTTATAATCAAAGCCGAAAATATTTGCGTTGGATACCCAATAATGAAGCAGGTTGTAGTCCGCGTCGGTCTGGTAGTATTTTGCTATCCACCCGTTGCGGTCGGCATGCCGGAAGAAGAGGTCGGAGTGATACGTGTCGGCGAACCAGCCGTCCATGTAGTCGGGGTAGATGAAGAGCCACTTGCGCGGCCACTGATGACTTCGGACGCCGTCTCCCCAATAGGAATAGTTCACGGTGGCTATTTCTTCGAGGTAGTTGTTGTTCACCTTGCTGTGATAGCTCCACGCCTGGTCGAGCCATTGGTTCAGTTGGGTCGTATCCTGCGGCAGTCCGCGGTCATGATTGTATTTGTGGGCCATGACCGCCTGTCGCTTGAGCTGCATGGCTATCAGGTGATTTCGTTCGTCTGCATCCGGTACTTTCTGGATTTCTTTGATAAAGTCTTCGCAGAGCTGTTGATAGATAGGGCGGTCCAGCAGCCACAGGAGAGGTTGGGCATATCCCTGGTGGCCGCGGAAGGCGCCGGGAACAAAGTTTCCGTGGAAAAGCTTAAACCGGTATCCTGCGCGGATCACCGTGTTGCGCAGGACGCTGCGCGGAATATTGGTTGCAAAGTTGGCGGCCAGCCAGGACAGCACCGCCGGCACTTTGTCGCGGTGGCCGAACTTGTACATGAACCCGATGACCTGGTTATAGTTGTTGAACAGGCTGCCGGTGAAATAGTTGGGATCACTCTTCATTGCCTCGAAGCTCTTGATGATCCCGTCCGTTTGTCCGGCCGCCGCATAGAGGCTGGCGAGCAGGTGATAGCCGCCACCGTTGCGGATAGGGAACCGCCCATTTCGTTCTTCGAATTCGACGCGATAGTACGTTTGAAAGACGGGCGTAGGGGTTGCGCTGAAGGGACTCACCTGGTCGATGACCTTCTGAATTTCCACTGCATCCGGCTGGCTCAGCGACATCCACAATTGCAGGGCATAGTTCAGGTCCGGGGAAACGCCGGAAGTATATCGGGCGACATCCTGGTAAAACCAATTTACCTCTGCGGGGATGGATGCCACCATTGATTCTATCCGTGGGCGCAATCCGGCCTGCGGGTGGTAGTAGTCCTCCTGGATCAGCATGCTGAGCAAGTAATTGCTTTGGGTCATGACAAACGCGGGGTCCGTGCCCTCGTTCCTGAACCTTCCCAATTCAGCGATGAGGGAGTCAACCGCCTGTGTGCGGAAGGGGATCTCGTATCCGCGGTCGACAAAGGCGGCATCGCGGAGAAACTGAACCAGGATCTGGATCCGTTCGCGGCGGTTGGTGACGAGTGAAAATTCACGGAAGAAGGATCCCGGTTCCAACCGTTCGACCATGGTGATGAATTGCATCTTTTGGTTGGCGTTTAATGCGTCGCTCTGCAGCCGCTCGGTTCCCAGTCGGCGAACCTCCGCGACGACGGCCGAATTCCTCTTGCGGTTGGCATCAAACAGGAAGAAGATACTCAGGAGCAGCAAGAGCGCACCGGCCGTAATGGCGGCCAGGCGGGCGGTGCCATATTTCATCCACATCCGGGTGAGCCACACTTTCCTGGCGCTGGCTGCGACAAACTGCTGCATGTCTTCAAACAGTGTTTGGGATTCCTGAAGGGCAGCGCGCGCATCGTCTTTGCGTTCCGAATAGCGGTTGATCCAGTTCGTGTTTGGCTTGCTCTTTGCGATCCAGTTCTCGTAATAGCTCAGCGGACCGATGGGCAGCAGGAAGCCGGAACTCTTTCCATGTTCTTTCCACCGCTCCAGCTGCTTTTTGAAATCCAGCAGCGTCGTGTAGTAATCAAATTCCTGGTCGGCCCATTTCTTGAGCCGGCCCCAGTTGCGGATGAGACTTTCGTGGGTGATGTCGAGAACCGTGTCGGGGGCAATCGTGGTGTATTCTCCGGTGGCAAACGGGCGGACGAACGCGTTTTCTTCCAGCCGGTATGACTGGAGGACATCGGCGACGATCGTTTCATTCAGGTGCGGCTTGTTGATGATGGCGGTGATCTCGCGCAGCGTCATCCGGTTGCGTACGGCGCGGCTGTGGTCGATGCGTGTAAGGCAGGCGAAGGTGAGGGCGAGGATAAATTTCGTATCCCTTTCCGTAATGGGATGATCAGGGTGACGCTCGCAGAAGGTTTCCCACGAACTGTCATAGAGCCTGTCGGCATGGATTTCGATGACCCGGTTCAGGCCGGTCTGCCGGAAGGACTGCTGCCGGCGTTCCGTGAGGTTGTCGAACCATTCCCGGAACGTGTTGCGTTGGTCGTCGGGAAGTTCTTCCACCGGCATGCCACCCACCTGGGCGTAGTGGATAAGGTCCATTTCCGCGTGACCCTGATCGGCGGCATGCCAGACCTGGCTCAACGCGTGTTGAAGTATGGGCAATTGGTCGATGCCATCGGCGAGGTCATAGACGAGACGCTCCACGAGGCGGCGGGTGATGCGGTTGCCGCTGAGCACGGCGGGCTCTTCGATCACCTGGATGAGATCCTTACGCTTGAGGCGCGGAACGAAGAACTGCGAATAGCCGATAAACTCTGGAAGGCCGCGGAACGCCGAGCACTGGCCGATGTAGTCCGACCGCATCGTGCACACCACATAGATAGGCAGGTTGTCGCGCTGGGCGATGCGAGCCGTCTCGAGCACCAGG
The DNA here is from genome assembly GCA_043750575.1 of Cyclobacteriaceae bacterium. Classification (GTDB taxonomy): domain Bacteria; phylum Bacteroidota; class Bacteroidia; order Cytophagales; family Cyclobacteriaceae; genus ELB16-189. Next base: position 58,152 of record JAYVBH010000053.1, on the reverse strand, counting down.
TTGACCACCGTCTGGCTCTCGACGGAAGCGGCTTCGTTGATGTAGTTCTCGGGGTTGGTGAAAAACTCCTCAAACTGGTCGATGATGACGAGCAGGTTGGCGGCCTGGCGTTTCTCCGGCAGGCTGAGCTCTTTCCCTTCCACGTAGAAGCGTGAATTCTTGTACAGGTCCACCAGCGAAGAAAACCCGCGCCGGAGTTCCGTCTCTACCGTCGCGCTTTCTTTTTCAAGGCTCGCGCTGATGGCGGAGGCCATGTTGCCCAGCGGCGTGCGCTCGGGTCTGAAGTCGGCGACCAGCCAGTTGGTGTAGCGGGCTTTGAAGAACCCGGCGCGTGCGTTGGGAATGAGCCCCGCGTAAATCAGTGACGACTTCCCTTCGCCGGAAGCGCCGGTAACCATGAGAAACTTGTTCTGCTGCAGGAGTGAGCACACCTGGTCCACCTGCTCTTCTCTGCCTTTGAAGTATAGCGACTCCTCCTCGGTAAACGACCGGAGGCCCGGGTAGGGACAGAAAGTTTCCTGCTCACTGGTTTTCATCGGAGTAGAAGAAAGGTTCAAAGATTGGAACGAAGGTGAAGTGATAGTTCTCCCAGGCTGGGCTTCGCTTTTCGCCGCCTCCTGCTTCAAGGCCGGAGAGCAGCCAGACAAAGTATTGCGAACGGTTCTGATCGGATGTTTCGGGCGACATCCAGGTGTAGGCGTCGTACAACTTGCCGCGATACGCCAGCGACCGCCCGACAAAATTCTGTATCCTCACTTTGTCGTTAACGTTCTTGGTCAGCACGAGACCTTCTTCAATTCCTTTTTCACCCTGTTGATAGGCCATGGCTTCCAGGATATGGGCCCGGTAGACGGGATTGGTGGCAGAAGATACGCGCGGCACCATGGCCCGGGCGGAGTCCAGCAAGCGAGCTGCCAACGGGGATGCCGGATCCTTCATCAGCAGTTCTCTGGCCACATACGCCGACAGCACGGCGCGGTTTTCCGGTTTTTTGAATCCGGTGATGAGCGCCCAGGTCTTATCGAAACCTTCCACCCTGGCGATTTCACGCACCGCAAAGGCAGTGGCCCGGAAGATGATGGTATAGAAGAATCCGCGGTTCGGTATGGAAAAGCTCAGCATGGTGCGGAAGTTCTCCGGTTTGATTCGTGCCGCCATTCGCCTGACGGTGGCGGTGTCGCCGCGGGATCCCGCCTGCCGCACCAGGTTGATGTAAAAAATATTGAGGTTACGTCCGAAGGTCTCCTTGCCTTCCAACAACATTCCCAGGTCGGCAAGCCGTTCACTGCTTTGGACATAGGGTACCTGAGGCAATTCCATCGTAAAATTATAGGCCCAGGCCCAGTCTTCCACAGCGCCCGGTCCCTCCGGGTATTGAATCCAGGTCGAAAGGATGCCTTTGTCGAGCGTGTAGGAGAGAAACCCATCGGTTGAAAATCCCCAATTGCCACCGCGGGGATCGCCGAACTCAATCAGTGGCGTGAAATCAAGATAGTAAAAGGCACCGCGGCGCGAGATGTTGTCGGAATAGGAAACCAGGCTCGTCGTAAAGGCAGCCAGGTAGGCGTCGTCGACCGAGCTAAAATAGGACAGTGCTCGGTCAAAATAGGGGTAAGCGATAATCTCCGCGCTATCGGAGCCGGCCTCCTTCAGCTTCCGGTAGATCCGTGTTCCGGCACCCTTCTGACTGACGGCGAGCAGGTAGTTCTTTTCATTGGCCGGGTGGGCACCGGCTTCAATGGCTTCCTTGTCCCGCTCGGCGAAGAACACCAACTGAGGTACGGTCGCTGCTTCCAGGTTATGATTTCCTGGCTTGTAATTGTTGCCACCGATGCCGGCCGTCTCCGTTGTACGATCATCAATCATGCTCCGGCCCATCAGCAGGTTGTAAAACTCTTCGATCTTCTCACCGCTCTTGCGGACGTAGGCATTCACAAAGGGCGCTACCTCAACGCCATGTCCGTACTGGTACAGATATCCTGCGACATTCGTGGCGTTGTCCATCGTATGGATATAGCGCTGCTGAAAGTAGTTCTGTTTGTAGAGCAGCAGGGTGTCCATGCATTGCAGAGCCTTCTGTGTTTCGCCCAGCGCTCCGTAGAGGTGTGCCAATTGCTGATACAGTCCATTGTAGTTGATGCTGTAACTGAAGAAGCCCAACACCTGCTGCTTGTCCTTCTGGTAATTCTTCTGCAACCATTCCGAACGGTTGGCATTTTCAAAGGGCGATAGCAATGCAGTGAGATCGCGGATTTCCTTTTCCTCCAGGCCATGGAACGTCAGCGCATTGTTGATGCCCCGGTAGACTTCTTTCATGTCCGCATAGCCCGCCGGCTGCACGGTCAGCAGATGGGTGACCCACTGGCCAATCCGCGCGGCGTTGCTACGGATGAGCCGGTTGATCCATTCACCGGGCACCCGGCTTTGTATGAGCATGAGCGTTGCCGCAAAGTTGTTGGCCGTTTGCAGGGCGCGTGCCTTGAAGGCAACATCTCCTGATTCGAAGTCAATGGTGGTGAATAAGCTGTCGGCCAGGATGAGTGATCGCTCCAGCGGTTCGATGGGCTCCCGGTTGGAGTAGGTGGTCATCGCCAGCGCGATGGCGGAAAGTACATCCGCATTGCGAAGAGGATCCGTCACGGCTTTGCAAATCTCATCGGGGGTGAGCCTTCCGTTGTCGATGTGCTCGAGCAAGCCTATGGCCAATATATTTTTGGAGGCTTTCTTCCGGTTGATCAGGTCGATGGCCTCGCGCTTCATGGAGGCGAGCACCGCTGAATTTTGCGTGCGTAGATAAGTGCGGACCCCGAATGAACTCAGTATAATGATGACGATCAGGCCAGCCACCGCTGCAATGCGTCGAGGACCGTAGCGCATCACCGCCCGCGTGATGGTATGCTTGCGGGCGCTGCGCCGGAGGAACTCGCGGGCATCCAGGATTTCCTGCTTCGCCTGGCGCTCCCGATCGCCGACAACATCGGACGTTTGAACATAACGCGCCAGCCACGCTTCGTTGGGCTTGGCTTTATTAAACCAGTTCTCAAAGTAGGTCAGCGGACCGATGTACAGCAGGAAGCCGCCGGATTTGTTATGTTCCAGCCAGCGCCTGACCTGCTGACGGAAGTCCAGGTAGGTCGTCAGGTTATGATACTCTTCATTGGCCCACGACTCCAGCCGCTCCCAGTTGCGGATAAGACTTTCGTGCGTGATGTCCAGCACGGTGTCGGGCTGTAGTTCGGGAACCTCGTCGATGAAAGGCCGCAGCAACGTGTTGCCCGGCTCACGGAAAATATTGAGCAGGGCGCCGACCTTCTTGTGGTCGATGTGCTTTTGGTTCAGGATGGCGGTAATTTCAGCGAGCGTCATCCGGTTGCGCACCGCGCGGCTCGAGTCGATCTTGGTGAGGCACTTGAAGGTGGTCTCCACAATGGCCAGGGCATCCGCTTCGCTCACCTGCTCGCTGTATTCTTTCTTCAGGTAGTCGTCGGCAAGAATGTACAGCTTGTTGGCATGGGTGTTCAGCACATTCTCCAGCCCGGGCCGGTCATAGCATTCTTTCACTTTCGCCGGCAGGCTTTCAAACCATTTCGCAAAACGCGCTGCTTCCGCAGGGGCGAGGTCGTGTCCTTTCATGCCGCCAACCATGGCGTAGTGAAGAAGGTCCATTTCCTCCTGGCTGATGTTGGCGACTGCCCAAATCTGGTTGAGGGCATGCTGAAGAATGGGCAGCTGGTCATTGCCTTCTGCCATGTCGTGAATGAGCCGCTCGGTAAGGCGTGGGGAAATGCGGTTGCCGCTCAGGACGGCGGGTTCTTCGATGACTTCTTTAAGCTCTACGCGGTTGAGGCGGGGCACGAAGAACTGCGAGAAGCCGATGTATTCCGGTAGTTCACGGAAGGCGGCGCACTGACCGATAAAATCGGAGCGCATGGTGATGATGACGTAGATGGGCAGGTTGCGCTCGAGGGCGATGCGGGCTGTCTCGAGCAGCAGGTTGGTGACCAGCGCGGCCTCCTGCGACGGTGAGCCGCCGTGGAAGTTTTCCGGGTTGGTGAAGAACTCTTCGAACTGGTCGGCCAGCACGATGAGGTTTGCCGCCTGCCGCTTTTTCTCCGGCGAGCCGTCGTCGGTGCACAGGGGCGATGCTTCGTACAAGTCGACCAGCGCCGAGAACCCGTGGCTCAATTCTGCCCTGACCGTTTCGGGGTTGATGGACAGAACCCGGGCGAGTGATTCGCTCAGGTTGTGCAGGGGACTCCTTTCGGGCCTGAAGTCGGCGAGGGCCCAGTTGCTGTACTTCGACTTCAGGAAGCCGGCTTTGGCGTTGGGGATAATGCCGGCATACACCAGCGAAGATTTTCCATCGCCGGACGCACCGGTCAGGATAAGAAACTTGTTCTTGCCCAGCTGATGGGTAGCCTGCGCGATATGCTCGTCGCGGCCTTTGAAGTAGATCGACTCATCCTCGGTGAAAGGACGCAGTCCGGTATAGGGGCAGATGGAATCCGTCATCGAAGAAGTTATTTTTCGGTGACCTGGATATAGACTCTCTTGATTTCGTCGGCCACGTTGCCTTTCGACACGATGGACGAGATCACGCGCGGTGCTTTGAAGGTGCGGGCTGCATTCGACTTCGGATCATCTTCGCCCACGAGCATGATGGTGGTGGGTGAGGAGGCGCCGCCCACCTGTTTCCAGATCTGCTTGATGAAGGGCAGTGCCCAGTCGGCGGCATAGCGGAAATAGATCACCGCCAGTTTGCTGCGGGGGATCTGCTGCTTCGACCGCTCGCGGTACTCTTCTTCGCCGTCGGGGAGGATGTTGAGGGTCTCCACCGGGTACTCGCCGCCGATAGCGTCCGTGATGAACTGCGCATCGGGTTCGTCCTGCTGGTTGAAGATGAAGAAGATATCGGTGTCTTTGGTATCGAGCTGCTGGCTGACCCGCTTGAACAGGATCGACCGGATGTCGTCGACGAGCTGCATGGGACCCGGGCTGTTGCTGAACATCATGTTGCGCGTGATGTTGTTGCGGATGTAATTGATGAACTGGGCCTGGGCTGCTTTGACCTCACTGCCCGCCGTGGGCAGGTTCCAGACGATGGTATTGAACGGACTGCCGGTTTCCTCGGAGCGCTTCTTGGCTTCTTCAAACTGGAAGCGGGGAAACGACATGTCCTCGTTGGATTCAAAGCGGCGGCCAAACTCGCCGCTCATCAGGTGGAGTGAGCAGTCGGCTTTGGTGATGAGCTCCCTGGACTTCTCCTGGAACTGCTGTTCATCCGAAGGGCAGTCGTAGTTGGGGATGACGTGGAGGCCGGCCTTCTGCAGTACGATGGCCATTTCCTCGCGGCGGGCTTTGAGGTCTTGTGAGGTCCACGCCAGGTAAACGGTGGGCTGCTGCACATTCAGTATGGTGTAGGTCATCTTTTCCGGCACCGTGGCGGTGATGGTCTGGGTGACGAAGCTGCTGAGCGGCATCGACAGTGACGCCGTAGTCTCCCCGGCCGCCTGCCGCTTGATGCCGGTGATGATCTCCTTGATGGCGTTGGCCACCTTGTTGATCTGGTTGCGATAGATCGTCCCGTTCTGGTTGTTGGCGAGGTCGTCGTCTTTGTGACGCAAGGGCCTGTTCACGCCGGCTGATGTATATATAAAGTCTACCGACCGTAAGACACCCTCAAGCGTTGTTTCCAGCTGGCGTACGTCGTCCGGCTCGATGTCATGAATCTTGATGGGCAGTATCCTGCTGGCCACGTTGCCACTGGGGAGCCGGATGTCGAGCCCCAGCTGATCGCTGGTGGCCAGTTTCTTGAAGGGCAGGAACTCGCCTTTCCAGGCAAAGCCGTTGGTGTCGCAATACGTATTGGAGACGATGGGGATGAAAATCAGGGCTTTGAGCTTTCCCTCCAGGCTTTTGTCGACATGGTGGGAAGACAGGATGCCGTCGTGCGGGTTGGAATCGAAATAGACCGTAAGCCGCTCTTTGATCGTGGCCTCCAGTTCGGAGTTCAGCTTGCTTACGAATTCCGTTACCCACTGATCGTAGTTATTGTCGTTTTGACGGTAGCTGATAAAGATGTCGTACTCGTATCCGGGTAAAATGGAGGGCATGGACGGGATTTTGGGTGTAGGTCTGAAAAAATAGGTAATTCTGGTTGAAATAGGAAATCCCGGAACAAGTCCGGGATGACAGTTGCCAGTTGCCCGCCCGCCAGATCTGTTCTGCTGGTTCGGTATGTTGCGTATTAGCGGTCGGTCGGCGGCCGAAAGTCGATACAAACTTTCTAATCAGGTCAGCTGGAGCCTTACTTTCAGACGCAATAGAGGTAGCCACCGATCACTGACCACTATCCACTAACCCCCTTCCTCATTTCAGATACTCAATCTTAGCAATCCGCCACACAAACTGCCTCGCAGGTGTTTTAACAATCGCTTCATCGCCCACTTCCTTTTTCAGCAGGGCCTGTGCCATGGGAGAATCCATCGAGATGTAATCGGTGGCTCCAATAAGTTCTTCACCCCCCACAATGCGGAAGCGTTTTTTCATGCCGCTGTCATTTTCAATTTCAACCCAGGCCCCAAACATCACCTTGCCTTCCTGATAGGATGAATAGCTCACCACCTTCAAATCATCGATGCATTTGCGCAAATACAGGACGCGCTTGTCAATCTCGCGCAAGCGTTTTTTGTTGTAATGGTAATCGGCGTTTTCAGAACGATCGCCCAGACTTGCCGCCCAGTTAACTTTTTGCGTGGTCTCCACCCGCTCCACCCGCCACAGGTGATCCAACTCGGCTTTTAACTTCTCTAAGCCTTCGGGGGTAATCATTAATGTCTTCATGGTGGGGCAGAGGCAAAGGTAGTGATTTGCCTCGCCCGCCGACGTGTCCGCCGAAACTCCGTGTAGAGGAAGCCTTGGCGAAGGCGGGCGGCCTGGAGAAGAAAAGGTCTTGCCACGGATGACACGGATAGGCACGGATAAAATAGGAGCGGAGGCATTAACCGCTAAGGCGCTAAGAAAAGTAAAGTAGAGGAGCCGCAGAGATTCTGTGTTAAGAACCAAATCTGATTTTTAGTAATTTTGCATTTAAGGCGGCTTTATGTCAGCCTGTAAAGAAAGGCGGTCGTTTATTAAGTTAAATGATCGCTTTTCCGTTTTAGGCTGCCACAGTCGCGGAGGGGAATGGGCAAATACGGAATATTGAATATTGAATGTTGAAGTGGGGCCCATCGCGATCGCTATCGCTATCGGGACTAAATCACCGCATCGCTGAATCACCGAATTACTGGCATGGCCTAGAGAAGAAAAGGTCTTGCCACGGATTGGTTCTACGCACTCAGCTTCTTGATCAATCCATTAAAAATCAACCCATGAAAAGGAAGCACACTGTACCAGTACAATCTGCCAAGCAGTCCCAGGGGACGAAAGGTTGCTGTCTGGGTCAGGATGTTGTTCTCGTCAATCTTGAATTCAAGCCACGCCTCTCCGGGTAACTTCATCTCTGCGTACAAGAGAAGACGCTTTTCCGTTTTACTGGCCAGGAGAACCCGCCAGAAATCCAACGCCTCACCGGCCGCTATCTCGGTATCAATTCTTCGCCCTCTTCTCATCCCCACACCGCCGACCGTCTGATCAAGAATGCCACGGATTTCCCAAAGCCAGTGGCCATAATACCAGCCGGTCTTTCCGCCCAGGGTCCAGATCCTTGCCAGCGTTTTGTTGGGATCCGCTGTCTTCCTGCTGCGCTGGTCCTTGAAGCAACCGTTCTGTGGAACTTCAATGTACTTTGTGATTCCTCCTTTCAGCAGATCGCTGCTTTGTGCATCCTTCCAGCTGGAGAGCACCTGGTTTTGCTCAATGGTGTCGAAGGCGAGGCGAATGGATTCATCATAGCCGATTAACCTGATGCTCAGGTGCTCCGCAAGCTGATTGGGTTTGCAGATCACCTCAACCTTCATGCTGTTGACCAGGTTGGTGGCGAGCGCATAGGAAGTCGACGTGACGAAGTAAAGCCAGTAGGAGGAAAGCTTGGGCGTCATGACCGGTACTACCCAGATCCGCCGCTTCAAGCCACGGATTCTGGCGAAGTTCAGCAGCATCTCCTGATAGGTAAGAATGTCGGGTCCTCCAATATCAAAGCCCTGGTTATACGTTTCCGTTTTGCCGATGACGCCAACCAGGAACTCGACTACATTCCGGATGGCGATGGGCTGGCATTTTGTTTTCAGCCACCGCGGCGCGATCATCAGGGGGAGCTTTTCGACGAGATCGCGGATGATTTCAAAGGAGGCGCTTCCTGAGCCAACAATGATTCCGGCCCGGAGGGCAGTTAGCGCATAGCGGCTGTCGGCCAGAATATCCTCGACGTGCTTTCTCGAAGACAGGTGTTTGGATAAATGCCCCGCATTCACAATTCCGCTGAGGTAGATCACCTGCTTCACACGGGTCTCGCGCATGCGGAGCTTGAAGTGTGTGGCGCACCGGGCTTCCATCTCTTCAAAGTTGCCCGTTTGCGTGGACATGGAATGGATCAGGTAGTAGGCAACATCGATGTCTGCAGGGATGTTGTTCAACCCACCTTTAACCAGGAAGTCTACTTCGATAACCTGGAGGTTTGGTGCATTGAACTTGGATGTGTTGAATCGATTCTTGTCTCGCATACAGCAGACTACTTCGTGCCCGTTCTGCAGAAGTACGGGGAGAAGCCGTTGTGCGATGTAGCCGGTTACCCCGGTGAGAAGAATTTTCATTTGTTACACCCTGACTGACGACATGCCTCCGTCGGCGTGAATAATTTGACCGGTGATCCACCCGGATTTGTCGGAGATCAGGAACTCAGCCAAGTTAGCGATATCTTCCGGTGTGCCGATCTTTTTTAACGGGTGCCGGTTGGCATTGGCTTCTCTTTTTTGGTCGCTGTTGAGAAGTGGTGCCGCCAGCGGTGTGTCGGTCAGCGACGGGGCGATGCAGTTGACGCGGATGGCAGGAGAGAGTTCTGCAGCCAGAGCACGGGTTAACCCTTCCAACGCGCCTTTCGAGGTAGCAACTTGTGTATGGAAGGACATGCCTGTCTGCACGGCGACGGTGGAGAACAAGAGTATAGCGGAATTCTTTTCTTTCTTCAGTCTGGGCAGTGCCTGTTGAATAACTTTTATGGCGCCCAATACCTGGAGGTTGAAGTCCTGCGTAAAATCGGCAGGCTTAATCCGTTCAAACGGCCGCAAGTTGATGCTGCCGGGGCAGTAGACAAGACCCTGGATGGATTCGGGAAGAAAATCAAGACTGATATTCTCATCCAAGACGTTGAGTGGATGGTATTCAAGAGACTTGTTTTCCGAGTGGCATACGTTCTTGCAGTATGTGCCGTAGACCTTGTGCCCAGCGTCGAGGAGTTGACTTGCCAGTGTTTTTCCGATGCCGGAAGAAGCGCCGATAATGAGGTAGTTTCCCATGATTATTTGTTAGTGACTAACCAAGTAACAGGAAATGGTGCAGGTTGTTTGCTTTGAGCGCCAGGATTATGTTGAAATGCAGTTCGTGGCTTACTTCAACGGGTACGCCATAAGAGGCTATAAGGGAACTTACCCATGATTCTTGTTAATAAATTTATCCAGTTCTTTTTTGACTACTAGCCGGTCAACATGACCAAACCATTGAACCAGGATTCCCATCGAATCTGAGAACAGAAAAAATGAAGGTGTGCCTCGCATGAGGTTTGCCGCAAACGTCCTCCCGCATTTAGGAAGCTGACTAAAATAGTTGTCAAGTGTGGCTCTGAGGTTTTCCTGTTCCACGGCAGTGGTTGTATTCGGGTCAAGCATGTTTTGAATTATTTTTTCAACAAATTCTGATTGATGCAATTCTGACTGATTGACTACCTCGTCAATAAGAACAGGAACTGATAGAGTATTACGATCCCAATGAAGATGGCCGGCTTCCTGTGCTTTTAATGTTTCACCGACAAGTTCACCGGTATCTACCAATAACTTTACATTCTCTTCTGTATTTAAGCGAAAATCTTCAAATGCGGTAGCGAGAACAAAGCATGAAAGTTCGTTACCATAGTGGGCTTGCAATTCTTTCACTAAAGGTAATCCGTGTATGAAACACCCCGGACAATTTACCTGAAAGACCATCATCAGGTTAATTGAACTAAGCGCAAACTTCCCATTGAGTACTTCTGTATAGTGTAGGGCCAGTTTCATTAGCAATTGGTTTCTTTCAAACCTATGGTGTCGTCTTGTTTAGTTAAGTCTGCCACAGGCCATTAGTCTCCATTTTAGGCAATCAGGTAGAAGGCATATCGGGTTAGTCCAATATCTTCGACTTCCCTGCAGTGAACCGCTGCCCTGGCTACTGACCACTTTTTTTGACCCACTCCCTCGCATTCACAAACGCCTCAATCCAGGGACCAACTTCATCGATTTGCTTAGATCGGGTATAATGCGGCCAGTTCCAGGGGAATAACGTGCGCTCAATGTGTGGCATGATCGCCAGGTGTCGTCCATCGCGCGAGCACAATGCCGCAACAGCACCTTCCGAGTCGTTGGGGTTGCCGGGATATTCGGGATAGGAGTAGGTTGCTGCGACGGCATATTTAGATACGTCACCTAACACAAACTGCCCCTCACCGTGCGCCAACCAAACGCCCAGTTGCGTGCCGGCGTAACTGCTTAGCATCACGGAGTCATTCTTAGGTACGGTGATCGTGATAAACGTTGATTCAAATTTCCCGGAACCGTTGTGGTGCATCTTGGGATGCGCGCTCATCTCCATCTCGCGGTAGACGAGGCCCAGCTCCATCATCAGCTGACAGCCGTTGCATACGCCGAGACTCAGTGTATCGGGTCGTGCGTAGAAATTGTCCAGTGCAGCCTTTGCTTTGGGATTATAGAGGAAGGCACCGGCCCAACCTTTGGCAGAACCGAGCACGTCAGAGTTGGAAAACCCACCGACAAACACAATCATGTTCACCGTGGACAGGTCTTCACGTCCTGCAACCAGGTCAGTCATGTGAACATCTTTTACGTCGAAGCCAGCGAGGTACAGCGCATAGGCCATCTCGCGGTCGCCGTTCACGCCCTTCTCCCGGATAATCGCCGCTTTGATTCCCGAAGCGGTTCTGCGTTTCGGATCAATGCCATACGTGTTAAACTTTCCATCAAACCGGGGTTGGAACGAATAGGCCAGCGTTTGTTTCGCGAACCGGTCGCGTCGCTGCTCGGCATGTCCTTTGGGCCGCTGCACGCGGTCCATCAGGTACGAGGTCTTGAACCACACGGTTCTTGTTTCTGCAATAGAGAAAGTAAGGGCTTGATCTTTTGTCTTGATCTCCAGGTTCCCTGTCTGTGTCACTTCTCCGATGATGTGGAATGTAATACCACTGGTCTTAAGTTGCTGGATTGCTTTGTCGTCGCTGACCTGGATAAGTACTCCTGGATTCTCACTGAAGAGCACGGCAACTGCATCACTTCCCAATTGTGAAAGATCTGCCTTCAAGCCAACGCCAGGCGTAGGGAAACACATCTCCAGCATGGCCGTAACCATTCCTCCGGCAGAGATATCATGACCGGCGTGAATCAAATCATTCTTGATGAGCTGCTGAATGCCTTCAAAAGCTTTCATGAAATAGGCTGCATCTTTTACACCTGGCGTGCTGCTGCCCAACTGGTTTATCGTTTGCGCAAAGCTGCTGCCTCCAAGGGAAAATGCGTCGGCGGAGAAGTCAATGTAGATCAGCTTGCCTCCAGGGATGGGCTTGAGGTCAGGGGAAACGGTTTTGCGTATATCATCCACCTCACCAACGGCAGAGATGATGACGGTGCCCGGTGAATAAACAACTTCTCCGTTTGGATATTTCTGGGTCATCGAAAGCGAATCCTTGCCAGTAGGAATATTTATTCCAAGCTGACAGGCAAACTCACTAACGGCCTCGACAGCCTGATACAGCCGGGCATTCTCACCGGCATTTTTTGCAGGCCACATCCAGTTCGCGCTGAGGGATACGCCTTTCAATCCGTGGGAGAGCGGAGCCCAAATAATATTGGTGAGTGCTTCGGCAATAGCCAGCCTGCTTCCCGCAGCCGCATCAATCAATGCAGCGCCGGGTGCATGTCCGATCGACGTCGCTACGCCTTTGTTGCTCAGGAAGTCGAGGGCCATCACGGAAACATTGTTCAGGGGAAGCTGAATGGCGCCACACGTTTGTTGCGTGGCCACCCGGCCGGTAACTGACCGGTCGACCTTGTTCACAAGCCAATCTTTGCAGGCCACGCCCTCCAATTGATGTACGTTGTTTACATAGTCATGGATTCTTGTGGCATCGTAGCTTAGCGCATCTCTTTTTTCTGTTCCCGTAGAATCCTTGAGAACAGTCTTCGGTGACGAACCAAACAGATCGCTCACCCGCAGGTTGACAGGAGGGATGCTTCCATTCTTGCGCACAAAGGAAAGCGTGTGATCGCCCGTCGCCGTGCCCACTTCATACATGGGAGAGCGCTCCCGCTCGGCAACGCGACGCAGGGTATCCACGTCTTTCGCATGAATGGCAAGGCCCATGCGTTCCTGTGATTCGTTGCTGATAAGTTCCTTCGAGGACAGGGTCGGGTCTCCGACAGGCAAGTTGTCTATATTAATAGTGCCTCCGGTAGCTTCCAGCAATTCGGAAAGGCAGTTGAGATGTCCGCCCGCCCCATGATCATGTACGGAAACAATGGGATTCGTATCGGATTCCACCATGGCGCGAATGGCATTCATCACGCGCTTCTGCATTTCAGGATTGGAACGCTGCACGGCGTTGAGTTCGATGGCATTGCCAAATTGCCCGGTAGCAACACTGGACACGGCGCTGCCGCCCATGCCTATTCTATAATTGTCTCCTCCCAGTAACACAATGGCATCGCCAGCCTGCACCGCTTCTTTCTGACTGTCTTTTTCTTTTCCGTATCCAACGCCGCCGGCCAGCATGATCACCTTATCAAAGCCATAATGCTTTTCCGGATCCTGATGTTCGAAAGTCAGCAGGCTTCCGCAAATGAGGGGCTGCCCGAACTTGTTTCCAAAATCACTGGCGCCATCTGAAGCCTTGATGAGAATTTCTAGCGGTGTTTGATATAGCCATTTTCTTGGAGGAAGATTCTTCTCCCAGGCGCGACCATTGTCCAGTCGTGGGTAGGAGGTCATGTACACGGCGGTTCCCGCCAGTGGAATCGATCCCTTTCCGCCCGCTAGCCGGTCGCGGATCTCACCGCCAGTTCCGGTTGCGGCACCATTGAAGGGCTCAACGGTCGTCGGGAAATTATGGGTTTCGGCTTTTACGGAGATGACCGACTGCACATCCTGAACAACAAAGTAATCCGGGATGTCCTGCCGCTTCGGGGCGAACTGCTCGATGACAGGACCTTTGATGAAGGCCACATTGTCCTTGTAGGCCGAGACGATAAAGTTGGGATGCTCTTTTGAGGTCTTCTTGATCAGTTGGAAGAGCGTCGATGGTTTTTCCTTTCCGTCTATAATAAAGGTGCCGTTGAAGATCTTGTGTCGGCAATGCTCGGAGTTCACCTGCGAGAAGCCGAACACTTCGCTATCCGTAAGTTTCCTTCCCAGTTGGTTGCTGACGTCGTTGAGGTAATCGATTTCCTCGTCGCTCAACGCCAGGCCTTCCTGGGTGTTGTATTTGGCAATGTCGTCGATTTCTAGAACCGGCTCAGGGGAGTGGTGAATCGTGAAAGTATCCTGGTCAATGTGGCGATACAAAACTTGCAGCATGGGGTCGAAGGAAACCTTGTCGTTTGGAACGACGGTAAACTCCTCCATCCGTTGGATGCCGGAGATGCCCATCGTCTGGGTAATCTCCACGGCGTTGGTGGACCAGGGGGTGATCATTTCCTTGCGGGGCCCGACAAAAAACCCGTCAAGCGCCTTTTCCGGAAGGGGGCTGGCGCCTCCGAGGAGCCAGATCAACTTGTCAATATCCGCTACAGAAAATGGGTGTGCATGTCCGATCCCGTAAAGGATGCCGGACGGAGACCTGAAGAATAGAATCATGAGGTGGATGCGAGGCCAAAAATAACTACAGATTCAAAGGATTCGAAGGATTGCACGGATTTTAATACCCAACGCCCGACACCCAATACCCAACTCCCAACACCTCACTCTAAAAAAAGGTAATTTACCTCCAAAATAATCCCGCCTGAGGCTCGTCTCTATACACATGCAACGAGCCGTGGCCATTGACATAGCCCTCATGGAGGAGATAAAACAGAAGACATTCCGCAAGGAGCGGGGGAAGCTGCTAAACTTCATCCGCAACCGCGTGGGTTCCACCGAGGAGGCTGAGGACATATTGCAAGATGTTTTCTACCAGTTCGTGGCCGGTTTTGAGACGATTGGCTCGCTGGACAGGATTACGTCCTGGCTGTATAGCGTAGCCAGAAACAAGATCATCGATGGTTATCGCCGGGACGCCGCGCGACCCAAGCGGGCCAGCTTTGACGGGGCGATGACCCCGGATGATGATGCGCCATTGACGTTGCAAGAGATACTTCCTGACCTGGACAATACTCCTGAAGGAACGCTGCTTAGGGATGCGATTTGGGATGAGATTACACTCGCGCTGGATGAACTGCCGGCAGAGCAGCGGGAGATCTTCATCCAGAATGAAATCGAAGAGCAGAGCTTCCGGGAGATTTCCGAACGGACAGGTATCTCGATCAATACGTTGCTATCACGAAAGCGCTATGCCATCCTTGCCTTGCGCAAACGGCTGCAACGCTTTTATGATGATGTAGTTGGAGAATAATTAAAATGACTAAACGCATGCAAATGCAATCGATATGAAACTTACACGAATACTTAAATTGTCAGCGATCGGCCTCCTTTTTACGGCTGTTGCACTGACCTTGTTGGCCGGCTTCATTTACCTGACCCAGGCATTGTGGAACGGGCTTGTTCCAGAACTCTTCGGCGGTCCGGTGATTACTTACTGGCAGACCCTCGGGCTTATGGTCCTGGCTAAAATTGTCCTTTGGCCACTCGGCGGCGGCCGGGGTCGCTGGAATCATCATCGGGGTGGGCCTGGAAGATTCTGGGCTGCCCGGTGGGAGTCGATGTCGCCTGACGACCGCGCACGCTTTAAGGAAAAGATGAAGGATAAGTGGTGCAGGCCCCGTTCGGTGACGGCACCTACGGAAACCGGTCAAGCGGGTCCAGTGGCCTGAAAAGGCCCTAAAAAAAAGTCAATCTTTTTCTAAAAACCCCCAACCTATTCCAAAAACGGCCGTTGAAGGAAACTATGGAAACTTTGGATATCTGTAAAGTTTCCATAGTTTTGCCCCCCATATGGAAGAAACGGACACAAAAGAGAGGATTTTAAAGGGAGCCTTGGAGCTCTTTTTGAAGTATGGAGTACGGAGCGTCTCGATGGATGATGTAGCAAGGCACCTGTCCGTATCCAAGAAGACCCTCTACCAGTACTTTGCCGACAAGGATGAAATCGTGACCATGGTTTCAGAATTTCACATCAAGCATGATCAAGCGCAGTATGATGGATTTCGTCTGACGGCGACCAATGCCATCGATGAGTTGGTAAAGATTTCTTCCTGCATCAAGAAGGATCTCCAGAAGATGAATCCTTCCTTGTTGTTCGACCTTCACAAGTTTCACCCCAGGGCGTGGGGAGCATGGCTTAACCACAAGCAGCATTACATCGGTGAGTCGATCATCCGCAATCTGAAGCAAGGCATCGAAGAGGGCTTCTTTCGTCCGGAGATAAAGCCCGACATTCTGGCCATCGCCCGGATGGAATGTATTCAGCTCACCTTTGATGATAAAGTTTTTCCGCCCGAGAAATACACACTTGCTGATGTAAATCTTCAGCTCTTTGACCATTTTATTTATGGGCTGCTCACGGACAAGGGCCGCAAAGTCTATGAGAAATACAAGCAGCAGCTGTCAAGTACATCCGAATTAATCTCTCAATAAATTGCTATGAAAAAGGTTTATGTCCTACTTATCGCACTTTCGATCCCGTTCTTCATTCAAGGACAGGAACAGGCAACCGGTTCCTTTACGCTCGAGCAAGCCATCCAATACGCGTTGCAGAACTCAATTCGTTCCAAGAACGCCATCCTGGATCAGCGCATTGCCAAAGCCAAAGTGAATGAAACAATCGGCATTGGTTTACCACAGATTTCCGGTTCGGCCTCACTGGTCAACAACCCGCAATTGCCGAGGTTTTTCACAACATACAGTGGTCCAAGTGGATTTCTCGGGGACCTATCCGCTGTTCCCGGCATCCAGGTAGGCGATGTAGTGGCTGCTCAGAACTTCTTTCAGTTAAAGAATTCGGGTAACGCGTCCCTTACACTCAACCAATTGATCTTTAACGGATCTTACCTCGTCGGTTTGAAAGCAGCCAGCACCTACAAGGATCTGGCGTTGAAAACCACGGAACAGACGCAGGAAGATATCATCCAGCAGGTAACCAAGGCTTACTATGCTGTGCTCATTAACCGTGAACGTACAAGACTTTTCGAAAGCAACATCGCCCGGGTGGATTCTTTGTTGCGCAACACCCGTGAACTTAACAAGAATGGTTTTGCCGAGAGTATCGACGTAGACCGTGTTCGCGTGACACTCAATAACCTCAAAACAGAGCGCAGCAAGTTTCTCAACCTGAATGAGTTGGCGCTTCAGTTACTTAAGTTCCAGATGAATTACCCATCGGATTCTCCCATTGAAATTGTTGGCAATATTCAGGATGTCCAGGTAGACACCTCCATGGCGCAGTACAGCCGGGATGGATGGACCTACAACAGCCGTCCGGATTACAAAGTGCTTGAAGTGAACAGACGCCTCCAGGCGCTCAATGTGAAGAACCAATACGCAGAAGGGATACCGGTAATATCCGCTTTTGGAAACCTCGGCATGTCTACACAGTCTGCTGACATCAGCGGACTCTTTACCACCAACTCGGCCATCGCCGATGACGCCAGGTTGGGTCCCGACAAGTGGTATGGTTTTTCGCAGATTGGCGTAAGCTTAAGCGTTCCGATTTTCACGGGCCTTTCCCGCACCAATCGCATCCAGCAAGAGAAGCTGAAATTAATGCAGATCGACAATTCGTTTGTCAACCTGAAGAATTCAATTGACCTGGATATCAAGAAGTCATCGTTGACCTTTGAAAACGCGCTGTCAACATTGGTTTCACAGCGGGAGAATCAGGAACTGGCCGGAAACGTTGCGCGTGTTACCAAAATTAAATATGAGCAAGGGGTTGGTTCAAGCCTCGAGGTGACCGATGCAGAAAGCAGCCTGCTCGAATCGCAAACAAATTATTACTCGGCACTTTTTGATGCCATGGTCGCCAAAGTTGACCTCGATAAAGCCTTTGGAAGGCTTCTTCCTTCCACCTATGAAAACAATAGTCTAATCAAATCAGGTAAATAAGTATACAGATGAAAACAAGATTCTACATTTCTTTCCTTTCCGTTGTCGTCCTCGTTGGCCTCTTGGCTGGCTGCAGCGCATCTTCGACAGACAAAAAAACGCAGCTTGAGAAACTCAAAGAGACCCGGGCCAAACTTGACGGGGATATAAGGAAGCTAGAGACCGAACTGGGTGCGTCTAATCCAATACCGACGACCGTTAAATCGCGCGAAGTGGGCGTTATCAAGCTGGTGCCTAAAAAGTTTGATCATTTCGTTCAGACCCAAGGTTCTGTAGATGCAATCGACAACATTCTCGTGAGTGCAAAAACGATGGGTGTATTGTCTTCTGTGTATGTACGTGAAGGGGAGGTGGTGAAGAAAGGTCAGATACTGGGTCAAATCGACAACTCAATCATTGTTAGCAACATCAACGAATTGAAGAGTTCTATTGAGCTGGCGAATACAGTTTATCAGCGTCAAAAAAACCTGTGGGATCAGAAGATCGGTACTGAAGTGCAATACCTGCAGGCAAGAAATAACAAGGAGAGCCTGGAGAAGCGCCTGGCCACACTCAACGAGCAATTGGAAATGAGCCGCATCAAATCTCCCATAGATGGTTCGGTAGATGAAGTGGACGCAAAAATCGGTCAGAATGTTGCTCCTGGTATGCCCGCCTTCCGTGTAGTGAGCTTTGACAAATTGAAGATGACGGCCAACGTCTCCGAGGCGTACGTTATCCAGATCAAAACAGGAAATAAAGTGGTGGTTTCATTTCCTGACATTAACAAAGAGATTGTAGCCAACGTAACATTTGTTGGGAAGACCATCAATCAGCTTTCGCGGACATTCCCCATTGAAGTGGCGCTGCCCTCATATCCGGACCTGAGGCCCAACATGAGCGGCGTGCTGAGGGTGATCTTTGAGACTGTGCCCGATGCACTAACAATCCCTGTGAATGTTGTACAGGAGATCAATGGGCAAAAGGTTGTTTACATCGCCGTCAAAGAAGGCGAGCAGATCCAGGCGCGTAGGAAAGTGGTAACGGTAGAAGGTATCTATGGCAACCAAGCGCAAGTCACTGGCTTGACTGCCGGTGATCAGGTGATTACCGTCGGATATCAGGGATTAAATGATGGAGAAGTTGTAAAGTTCTAATGGTGTTTAGCGGTCACCTCGAAATGAGGATGAAAGCACACTGAAAAATATAGCCTTATGCAAGACAGCGAAAAAGAGTTTAGGCCTACCAGTTGGGCAATTGACAACCGGGTAAGTGTATACATCGCCACGATATTCATCTGTCTGGCGGGGATCATGACGTACATCAGCCTGCCAAAGGAAAATTTCCCGGAAGTGGTGTTTCCGCAGATTTTTGTTTCGACCATTTATCCGGGAGCATCGCCTTCCGATATCGAGAACCTGATCTCCAAGGAAATAGAGAAGGAGGTTAAATCCATCTCCGGGGTCAAGAAGATCAAGAGTAACTCCGTGCAGAGCTTTTCCAATGTGATCATCGAGTTTGAGACCGATATAGACGTTGACAAAGCCAAGCAGGAAGTTAGTGATGCGGTCGACCGGGCTAAGCCCAATTTGCCGACAGACCTTAAGGAAGATCCGCAGGTGATTGAGATAGACATTTCGGCGGCGCCGATTATGAACGTCAATCTCTCTGGGGATTACGATCTGACTACCCTGAAGAAGTATGCCGAGCAGATGCAGGATGCCATAGAAAGTATCCGGGAAATTCGCCGTGTGGATATTGTCGGTGCGCTGACGCGTGAGATCCAGATAAACGTCGACATGTTCAAGCTGGCCTCCGCCGGCGTAAGCCTGGATGATATCGAGAATTCGGTTCGTGGAGAAAACGTGATCATCCCCGGTGGTCAGCTTTCTGTCGACGGCATGAAGCGATCACTGACTGTGAATGGAGAATTTGTTTCAGCCGAGCAGCTTTCCAATACTATTGTTGGTTCAACCAAAGGCGGTAAAATATACCTGAAAGACATTGCGGAGGTCATTGACTCACACAAAGAGCAAGAAAGTTTTGCGAGACTGGACAAGAAGAATGTTGTTACACTTAACGTAATCAAGCGCAGTGGTGAGAACCTTGTTATCGCCTCCGATCAAATCAACGAGATCGTCGCCAACTACAAGGCAAACATCCTCCCGCCGGGCGTAGATGTCACCATCACAGCCGATCAGTCGGAAAATACCCGCACGACGCTCCATGACCTGATCAATACCATCATCATTGGATTTGTGTTGGTTACCCTTATCCTCATGTTCTTCATGGGCGCTACGAATGCCTTCTTTGTGGGCTTGTCTGTGCCGCTATCCAGTTTCATTGCTTTCCTCGTCTTCCCAACGCTGGGGTTCACCCTCAACCTGATGACATTATTCTCCTTCTTGCTTGCGTTGGGTATCGTTGTTGATGACGCCATCGTGGTGATCGAGAATACACACCGCGTGTTTGACAATGGCAAAGTGCCGATCCGCAAGGCGGCCAAGATTGCCGCGGGTGAGGTTTTCCTTCCTGTCTTGTCGGGTACCTTGGTGGTGCTCGCTCCGTTTATCCCCTTGGCTTTCTGGCCGGGAGTAATCGGAAAGTTCATGTATTTTCTCCCAATCACACTGATCGTAACCCTGCTAGCATCCTTATTGGTAGCGTATATCATGAGTCCCGTTTTTGCAGCCGATTTCATGACAGCGCATGACCATGATCATGAGAGCAAGAGCAAATTTACGCGCGGCTTCAAGGTCACATCAATCGTATTCGCTTCGCTGGCTTTAATGTCGTATATCGTCGGCTGGTTTGGACTTGGCAATTTTGCTGTGTTCATGTATGCCATGTATGCATTTCACCACTTCTGGCTTAGCCGGGTGATCTCCCATTTCCAGACTGATTTTTGGCCGGGTGTGCAAGCCAGATACAAAGGGATACTGGCCTATCTGCTTGTTGGATATCGACCGTTGAAAGTATTGTTGGGTGTAATCGGATTGTTCATATTCTCGATTTGGTTCACGGGCGTACGCAAGCCGCCTGTCGTGTTCTTCCCAACGGGTGATCCAAACTTTATCTTCACTTACATCACGATGCCAATTGGTACCGACCAACGTGTAACGGACTCAATTACAAATATTGTTGAGAATCGCGTGATGGCTATTGTCGGGACAGATAACCCCATTGTTGAGTCGATAATTTCCAATGTGGCCATCGGTGCGTCGGAGGACCAGTTTGGTGGAACGAATGCACAACCCCACCTGGGCAAAGTGACTGTTGCTTTTGTGGGTTTCGCGAAGCGCGATGGGCAATCAACCAAAGTCTACCTGGACAAGATCCGTCAAGGGGTTCAGGGAATTCGTGGGGCTGAAATTTCGGTGAACCAGGAAGCCAATGGTCCACCGACCGGCAAGCCGATAAACATTGAGATTGCGGCAGAAGACTTCGATATATTGGTTGCTACAGCGAATCGCACAAAGAGGTATCTTGATTCACTTCAGATTCCGGGTGTAGAAGAACTTAAATCCGACTTCCAAAGTGATAAGCCCGAGATCATCGTAACCATTGACCGGGAGAAAGCCAACCGGGAAAGTATTTCTACGGCACAGATTGGCATGGCACTCAATACTGCCATCAATGGAAAGGAGATATCGAAGTTCCGCGATGCAAATGATGATTATGAAATCACGCTGCGCATCCGTGAAGATCTTAGAAACGACATCAACACACTGATGAATCTTCCGCTTACCTACCGTGACATGAGTGCGGGTGGTAAAGTTCGCGAGGTTCCGCTTTCAGCCGTAGCCAAGATTGAGTATTCCAATAGCTATGCGGGTATCCGCCGGATTGATCAGAAGCGCGTTATTACGATTTCATCCAATGTGTTGGGTGATTTCAATGGCAACTTGGTTGTAGCCGATATTCAAGGCCACCTTAGTTCGCTTTCAGTGCCGGACGATGTAACCATCCGCATGACCGGAGAACAAGAAGACCAGGCAGAAACACAAGATTTTCTCGGGGTTGCCTTTATGGTGGCTTTTGGTTTGATCTTCATGATCCTGGTAACGCAGTTTAATTCTACGAGCAAGCCGTTAATCATCTTGTCTGAGATTGTCTTTAGTATCATCGGGGTACTGATTGGGTTTTCGGTATTTAAGATGGAGATATCGATTGTTATGTCCGGAGTGGGGGTTATGGCCCTTGCGGGCATTGTCGTGCGAAACGGCATTCTACTGGTTGAGTTCACCGACCTCCTTCGCGCACAAGGCATGGAGCTGCGTGAAGCCATTGCTGAAGCATCGAAGACCCGTATGACCCCTGTGTTGTTGACGGCCATGGCCGCAACACTGGGTCTCATTCCGCTGGCCGTGGGACTGAACATTGACTTCGTTACGTTGTTCACAGAATTCAATCCGCATATTTTCTTTGGCGGCGACAACGTAGCCTTCTGGGGGCCTCTTTCATGGACCATGATCTTTGGATTGATCTTTGGAACCTTCCTGACGCTGTTCCTTGTGCCTACAATGTATCTGATGGTGGCGCGCCTTAAAGAGCGCATCTTCGGTCCCAAGCCTGTACCCGGTAAAGATCAGGCAGTGGCTATGAACTAAAATCATCACAAAGCCGTCTTATGAAAATAGGACGGCTTATTTTATACTCATGCGATATCGAATCATGACACTCTTCCTTTTCGTATTCTTCTTCTTGCTGATTGATGTGTACTTCTTCCAGGGAGTGCTGTATGCGAGCAAGAGCTGGTCTCTCCTTTGGAAGAACGCTATTCGGATAGGCTTCTGGATACCCACTGCTTTCGCAATTGTGGCGGTTACCTGGTGGGTGTTTGGAAACCCGTATAGCATCAGTGCCAGTACCCGGAATTTTGTGATTACGGGTGTTGTGGCTGCTTACATTTCCAAAGTTCTGGGCATCCTTCTCCTTTTTACCGAAGATTTGTATCGCGGGATTCGTTGGGTTGCATCATTTTTTGGAGGAGGTACAACAGAAAAACTGCCTGGTGTTATTATACCACGCTCGGAGTTTCTTTCAAAGATTGCCGTTGCTACGGCAGCCCTCCCTGTGGGTGCATTTGCTTACGGTATCATTTCCGGTGCTCATGACTACCGGGTACGCCGACTTACTGTGAAGCTGAAGAACCTGCCCAAGTCCTTTGATGGAATGCGCATTGGTCAGATTTCAGATATCCACTCCGGCAGCTTCTGGAATAAGGTCGCTGTCAAGGGCGGCGTGGAAATGCTGATGAAAGAGAAGCCAGATATGGTTTTCTTTACGGGCGACCTGGTGAACAACCAGACTTCTGAGGTAAAAGAATACCTTCCTATTTTTGAAAAGATCAAGGCTCCCATGGGTGTATTTTCTGTAACTGGGAATCACGACTACGGCGACTATCACAAGTGGGCAACCCCAGGAGAGAAGTCGCAAAACTTCCGCGACCTGGTACAGACGCACAGGAATATGGGATATGATATCCTCATGAATGAAAATCGGATCATCGAGCAGGGGGGCGAGAAAATTGCCATCATCGGCAACGAGAATTGGGGTGTACGGTTTTCGAAGTATGGTAAATTGGATCAGGCCTACCGGGGAACTGAAGAAGCAGCCGTTAAGCTTTTGCTCTCACATGACCCAACTCATTGGGATGCGCAGGTTCGTACTCAGTTTCCCGGCATCGACATGACCTTCGCCGGTCACACACACGGTTTTCAGTTCGGTGTGGAAATTGGCGGTTTCAAGTGGAGCCCGGTTCAGTATGTGTACAAGCAATGGTCCGACTTGCATCAGGAAGGTGATCAGTACTTGTATGTGAATCGCGGGTTCGGCTTTATTGGTTATCCGGGCAGGGTAGGCATCCCGCCAGAGCTGACAATTTTTGAACTTAAGCGGGCATAAAAAAAGCCCGTTACATTGCGACGGGCTTTTCACGGATATCGAAAAAGATTACTTGCGATTTGTTGCCTCAGCAATCTTCTCTTGACGCCTTTTCTCATCAATTGAGTATTTCCCCGCGCCAAAAATTATGAAGGTAATCAGTCCGGCGAGCACGACAAGCGAGATCTCCATTTCCAGGCTAAATCCCTTTGGTGCGTTTACCAGAACGACTGCGCCTAGCAATATGGGCACTTGAACGAGGCACATAATGCGGGTGAGCAGACCAAAAATGATCAGCGGCCCACACAGCAGGTGGGCAAAGATGACGTAGTGCGCCACCACTACACCCGTGAAGAGCATTGTTAGTCCCTCGACACTAAGTTCCAGGGATTCAATGTTGCTGGCAAAAACAGCACCCTTATAAGTGATGTAGATGCCCAATGCAATTCGAAAGAAGTCTAGAAAGCCGGGACGATGCGTATTTCCCCAACCTTCAATCTGGGTTATTACATTCATAGAAGTGGGTTAAGTGGTACCTACAAAGTTTACGAAATCATTTACCGAAAGGCAACTGATCACGAAAGGTTAGGGGTGACTTCTTGGTAATCCGCCTAAAAATGCGGTTAAAGTTTGAAACATTGCTGAACCCACATTGGTAACAAATTTGCGCAACCGGCAAATCACGCTGGATCAGCATTTGACATGCGTTGCTGATTCGGACTTCGTTGAGGAAGTTGATATAGGTTTTGCGCGTGTGTAGTTTGAAATATCGGCAAAAGGCTTCGGTGGAAAGATTTGCCAGTTGCGCTACTTCGTCGAGGTAGATTCTCCGATGACTTTCCCGGAAGGTGAATTCCAGAATGGTGTTCATGCGGCCTTCCTCATTCTCAAGTAGTTTTCCGGGGAGTAGGGAGAGTTTCTTTTGGCCGGAAGCGGTGGTGAGGAGGTGCAACAAGGTGAAGAAGGCGATCAATCGGCGCAGGCCTTCCTGGGTAGCAATCTGTTGTATCCATGCTGCCATCGATACGGCGGCTTCGGCAGGAATCTGCAGTCCCTGTTGACTGGTGTCGGCAAAATCCCGGACAGCGTTCAATTCATTCGAGCTCCAGAGTTCCTTACCGAAATACTTTTCGTTAAAGTAGAGCGACGTGCTGCGTGCCGTCAACTTCTCCGTGTAGTACACCTGATCGCATCGGAATACGTGGGGCTGGCCACCGCCGATGATATAGATTTCACCTGGTTGAAACCGGCCAACGTAATCGCCAGCTATCAGGGTGCCTTCCCCTGCTTCAATCAGCATGATCTGGATCTCGGGATGCTGATGAAGCTGATCATAGAAATACGGCACCTCGTCCATTTGAACCCTCACCACCTCGTGCTCTGTCTGGGGCACGTTGAAGGCTACTACACGTTTTGACGCTATTTTAGCCATTGATTGTGATCATATGCTATAAAACATGTCAATATAGTACAAGAATTGACCATTATATGCCAATTCAGAGCTTTCCAAAGATGTTACCTTTGGCAAAAACCAAGAAACTATGTGGAATGGAGTGTACCCGGCGCTGACAACGAAGTTCACCGCTGACGATAAGCTGGATTATCCGCTGTTCGGGAAAAATCTCAAGGCCCAACTCGATGCGGGTGTTGAAGGTGTCGTATTGGGTGGAACGCTGGGTGAGTCCAGCGTGCTGAGCAACGAAGAGAAATTTGACCTGGTAAAATTTACCATCGATCAGGTGGCAGGAAAAGTACCTGTCGTGCTCAACATCGCCGAAGGCAGCACGCGTGAGGCCGTGCAACTCGCCATCAATGCTGAGAAAGTCGGTGCGAAGGGCCTGATGATGTTGCCACCCATGCGGTATAAGTCAGATCATCGCGAAACGGTGGCCTTCTATAAAGCTGTTGCCAAGGCTACGCCGCTGCCGATCATGGTCTACAACAATCCTGTCGATTACAAAGTGGAAGTCACGCTTGATATGTTCGCCGAATTGGCCGAGATGCCTACCATCCAGGCAGTGAAAGAATCTACCCGCGATGTCAGTAATGTCACCCGGATGATCAATCGCTTTGGAGATCGCTTCAAGATTCTCACCGGTGTCGACCCGCTGGCGATGGAGAGTTTGCAAATGGGCGCTGTGGGTTGGGTGGCAGGGCTTGTTTGTGCCTTTCCAGCTGAAACGGTTGCTATCTATAAGTTGGTGAAGGCGGGCCGTATCGCAGAGGCACTTGTTATCTATCGCTGGTTCATGCCGCTTCTCGATCTCGACATTCATCCCAAGCTGGTGCAATACATCAAACTGGCCGAAGCAGAAGCCGGTCTTGGCTCCGAGCATGTACGCGCGCCTCGCCTCACCCTCATCGGTGAAGAACGTGAACGAATCCTGAAAGTAATTCGCACGGGCCTTGCCAATCGTCCCAAACTCCCTGACTACAAGAAACTATGACCACCATCAACTTAGAACAGAAGTTTTCCAGGTTCAGCGAGCATTGGCATCCCTACATCGTCGCCGAGCTGAACAATAACTATGTCAAGTTGGCCAAGCTGAATGGTGAATTCGTTTGGCATAAGCACGACCATGAAGACGAACTGTTCATAGTCATGGAAGGAACACTGATGATGGATTTCCGTGACAAGCCAACCGCCAAAATTGGTCCCGGCGAAATCCTGGTTGTTCCAAAGGGCATTGAGCACCGCCCCTGGACAAAAGATGAAGTCAAGGTGATGCTCGTCGAGCCCAAGTCAACCCTTCACACCGGCACAACCATCGTCGAGCAAACCGTCACCAAACTCGAATGGATCTAACTCCTGACTCCTGACTCCTGACTTCTAACCACCGACCCCACTATGGAATCAACAACCCTCAATACCATCCTCAACCAATCCCGCAACGCCTTCAACCACTACCGCACACGTAGCGGCGCAAACAAAGCTGCCTTTCTCGAGGCAATAGCCACTGAGATTGAGTCGCTCGGTGATCCGCTGATCCGCAAAGCGATGCAGGAAACTAATCTACCCGAAGCTCGCCTGATTGGAGAAAGAGGCCGTACATGCAATCAGTTACGGCAGTTCGCGGCCATGGTGAAAGAGGGTACGTGGGTTGAGGCTCGTATCGACACTGCACTGCCTGGCCGTATGCCATTGCCCAAGCCTGATCTTCGCAAGATGATGGTGCCGCTAGGACCGGTTGTCGTGTTTGGAGCCAGCAATTTCCCGTTTGCCTACTCAACTGCCGGAGTTGACACGGCATCTGCATTGGCTGCCGGATGTCCCGTGGTCTTGAAGGCGCACCCCGCTCACCCTGTAACCTCTCAAATGGTTGCCGGAGCCATTGTCAAGGCTATTGCTGCTTGTGGAGAGCATCAGCACGTATTTCAGCATGTTGAAGACTCGTCTCTTGAAACTGGAAAAATGCTGGTACAACACCCAATCACCAAGGCCGTTGGTTTTACCGGATCATTTTCCGGCGGCAAGGCCTTGTACGACTATGCATCCGCACGACCCGAGCCGATTCCAGTCTTTGCTGAAATGGGTTCTATCAATCCGGTCTTTATTCTTCCAGGCGCACTTAAAGTACGGGGCGAAAAAGTGGCCGAGATGTATGCCGGATCGATCACACAAGGAGTAGGACAATTTTGTACCAACCCAGGGCTGCTCTTATCCATTCAAAGCCCTCAATTGAATTCATTTGCAATACAGCTCGGTGAGAAGATCAGGGCCATAGCTCCTGCGACCATGCTTCATCCGGGCATTGCGGCCAATTTTACAAAGAACCGTGAACGGGCACTCCGTGAGAAAGGTGTAACCATGATTGCAGAGTCAGCTACACAGCCTGGCGTTAACCAGGGAATACCTACCGTGGCATCGGTTAAAGCGGCAGATTTTCTCAAAAACCCAACGCTGGCCGAGGAAGTATTCGGCCCTTACTCTTTGCTGGTAATTTCACAAACCCGCGAAGAACTATTTGCCGCGCTCGAAGCTATTCCAGGCCAGTTGACGGCCACGATTATTGGAGAGGAAGATGAGATGAAAGAATATGCCGACTTCATTCAGCGTGTCTCCGACCGTGTGGGCCGAGTAATCATCAACGGAATTCCTACCGGAGTAGAGGTATGTCCTGCCATGCACCATGGCGGGCCGTTTCCGGCGACAACGGATTCGCGGTTTACTTCCGTAGGTATCGATGCGGCAAAGCGATGGGTGCGGCCCTTAAGCTATCAGAATTTTCCGCATGATCTCCTGCCGGCAGAACTGCAGGATCAGAATCCCCTTGGGATCTGGCGTTTGTTCAACAATTCATGGATGAAGTAAGCGAAGTATGCCCAATACATTCTTTTGTATCGATGCTCACACGTGCGGAAACCCGGTAAGGGTGGTAGCGGGTGGCGGCCCGAATCTCATCGGCAATAACATGAGTGAGAAACGCCAGCATTTCCTGCGGGAGTATGACTGGATTCGCAAAGGACTAATGTTCGAGCCGAGAGGCCACGACATGATGAGCGGTAGCATCCTTTACCCGCCGTCTGACCCAGCGAATGATGTTGGTGTGCTGTTCATTGAAACGAGCGGCTGTCTGCCCATGTGTGGTCATGGTACGATTGGCACGGTGACCATTGCCATCGAACACGGACTTGTGGTTCCCAAGACACCCGGTGTACTAAATCTCGAAGTGCCAGCGGGACTCGTTCGCATCGAATACAAACAGGAAGGAAAGAAGGTGAAGTCAGTGAAAATCCGAAACGTAAAAGCCTTCCTGGCTGCACGTGACATCAAGGCTACTTGTCCTGACCTTGGCGAGTTGACGCTTGACGTCGCTTATGGAGGAAATTTCTATGCAATCGTGGACGTTCAAAAGAACTTCAAGGGTTTGGAGCATTATACCGCCGATCAGCTTGTAAGCTGGAGCAGGGAGTTACGCAAAGACATCAATCGTAACCATACATTTGTTCATCCTGAGAATCCCACGATCAGCAAGTGCAGCCATATCCTGTGGACAGGTAAGACCATCGATCCGGCATCAACGGCACGGAACGCTGTCTTTTATGGTGACAAGGCCATCGACCGCTCACCGTGTGGCACGGGTACCTCAGCCCGGCTGGCGCAATGGCATGCACGTGGGAAGATCAAGCTCGGACAAGAGTTCATCCATGAGAGTATAATCGGATCGAAGTTCACGGGTCGAGTAGAAGAAGAGACCATGCTGGGTAATATACCCGCCATCATTCCGAGCGTCGAAGGTTGGGCCCGCGTGTTTGGTTTGAATACCATCACCATTGATCCGGATGATGATCCATATGCGCATGGGTTCCAGGTTATTTGATTCTTTGAGCGATAAGTCATGAAACACATTGGAGTCATCGGAGGTGGCATCGTGGGACTGAGTTCAGCCTACTATCTCCGCAAAGCGGGATTCGAGGTAACGGTTATCGATCAGGGCAACCTGACGGATGGCTGCTCCTTCGGAAATGCCGGGATGATTGTCCCCAGTCATTTTATTCCGCTCGCCGCGCCAGGCATGGTGGCCAAAGGTATCCGATGGATGTTTGATTCAGAGAGCCCGTTCTATGTGCGCCCACGATTGAGTCGCGACCTGATAAGCTGGGGGCTGAAGTTTTACGGCCACGCCAACCGACGCCATGTGGAGCGGAGTATGCCGGCATTAAGTGCGCTGAGTCAATATAGTACAGCGTGCTATCGCGAGTGGTCTAAAGAATTGCCATTTGACTTTGGATTTCAGGAGCGTGGGTTGCTCATGCTATACCATGACGCTGAACTAGAGAAGGAAGAGCAGGAGTCTGTACATCTTGCCCATCGGTTGGGTGTGGAGGCACGCATGTTGACGCTTGCTGAAATCCAGCAAATGGAACCTGACGTTCGCGTCACTGCGCGCGGTGGCGTCTACTATCCCGGCGATTCGCACCTGATTCCCGGTGTCCTTGTCAGAAATCTTATCAACCTGCTTCGTCAGCAAGGCGTTGCTTTTAAGTTGGACTGTCCAGTTACCGGGTTCATCGAGGAGGGCGGCGCGGTAAAAGTGGTAAAGACGAACGGAGAAGAGCTTACCGCAGATGGGTGGGTATTGGCTACAGGTTCGTGGTCCGGGCATTTGGCTTCGTTGTTGGGTCATCGGTTGCCGATGCAAGCAGGGAAGGGGTATAGCTTCACTTTGAATGAAGTGTCCAAGAATATACGCATACCCTCCATCTTCCTGGAAGCACGTGTTGCCGTTACGCCAATGGGAAAGGCGCTGCGCTTTGGTGGGACGATGGAGATTACGGGTATTGATCACACCATCAATATGAATCGCGTCCGAGGTATTGTGAATTCTATTCGCAAGTATTATCCTGAGATGAATGTTGAGCTTCCAAAGGCCGAGCAAGTATGGCATGGGCTGCGTCCCTGTTCACCCGACGGACTACCGTACATAGGTCAGTCAAAGCGCCTGAAAAATTTAGTAACGGCAACGGGCCATTCCATGATGGGCCTAAGCCTTGGACCTGCCACTGGCAAGTTGGTGACTCAACTCTTGCTGGGTGAGCGCCCTGCAGTGGACTTGTCGCTCTTTGATCCAGACCGTTTCAATCGGTAAGGGTAGAAAACAAAAATGTCCCGCCAAATGGCGAGACATTGAATATTGCTAACGTAGTGTAAATCTAGATTAGTCTTCGCGATTGAATCCGCCTTTGCGGAAGCCGCCGCCACCGCCACCGTTGCTACGGAAGCTATTGGGACGCTCTTCACGAGGACGGGCCTCATTCACCACCAGGCTCTTGCCTTGGAAATCAGCACCATTCAGACTAGTGATGGCCTGGCGAGCAGAACCGTCATCTGCCATTTCAACGAAACCGAATCCACGGCTACGCTGAGTGACTTTGTCCATAATGATCTTCGCAGACGTTACTTCCCCGAATGCTGAAAAGTGGGATTTGAGTTCTTCTTCCGTGGCCTTCCAGGGAATGTTGGCTACATAAATGTTCATTTGTACTGTTGAAATTAGTTAATAATTAAGTTCTGTTAATCCAATAATCTCAACTGAAGTACCAAGTAAACCTATGTGCCTACAGAGGCGGATTATTAATTAACCTGGCAAATATAGTGAAAATTTAAATTTGCAACTCAGGGTAAGATTGCCAGGTGGTCTGGGGGTCCTGGCCAAAGGCTGTTTGACCTTGATATTGGCCATTTCTGCGCTGAAACGCGGTATTTTAGTTTTTCAATTGGCGGCAACTGATCCGGTGTCGGAAGCAATAAACTTGGCCAGACTGCCGGCCGCAGTTGCCCTGACCTTTGCCTGAAGCCATGGGGTCCACCCCAGAAGTTTGCCAGGAAGCCCGAGTGCCATGGCTGCCCAACGCGTGAGATTGAATGAATCAGTATGACGAATGATCTTGCCGTCTTTAAACTCAAACTCAGCATGAATGCGGTTATGCACGCGCGCCCCGGTTTTAGAAAAAGTATATCGGGCTTCCCAGTCACAACGACCATGATTGCCTTCAGCGCTAACTTTTGAAAAGGTAATCTCCAGGTCCCGTGCGGAGGTGGCGAGCATTTTCCACATGGCCCGTGCCTGATCGCCTTCGAGGTGTGGGAAAGCGGGGTCTGAAAAGACAATGTCCCGGTGGTAACAAGCTTGCATGCCTTTCCAGTCTTTCTGCTGAAAGCTCCGGTAAAACGATTCAATAACTTCACTTTCTTTCATGGTCCTTTCTTCCAGGTAAAATCAAAAATATCGGGACGTGCATAATGGCCAATTACATCGAAGTCCATCTTCGCCTTGATGATTTCGCGATGATCTATTTCAGCAGTCAGGATTTCTTCTTTTCCGTATGAAGGGCCAGCCATCGCTCTACCCAAGGGACTAAGGATAACACTTCCTCCTGAACTTGGGAGGGAGGGATGATCGGCCTGGAGTTTCTTCTGTAAGTCGGGCGGGTAATGTTGCTTGGTGAGATACTGATTGCATCCAAGGACGAAGCATCGCCCTTCGCAGGCAATGTGCGCTAATGTGGCTTGCCAGCTGTCGCGACAGTCTGCGGTGGGGGCCAGATATATTTCCAGCCCTTGTTGGTATAATGTCATCCGTGCCAGGGGCATATAATTCTCCCAGCATATCAGCCCCCCGATTTTTCCCAGCGGCGTGGCCTGAACCGTAAGATCGGATCCATCACCTTCCCCCCAGATAATTCGCTCGGCAGCCGTCGGCTTTATCTTGCGATGGCGGTGAATCAGTTTGCCTTCAGGAGAAAAGTAAAGCAGCGTACAATACAGTGTGTCGCTAACGGTGTCTTTTTCGGTAACACCGACGGCAACATATGCGTTTGCTTCCTTTGCCCACTTCGCTAATTGTGCGGTTTCTTTTCCGGGCACCTCTATGGCGTTCTCCCAATATCGAAGAAACATTTCCCGGCCATCTGGTGTTCTGCCACCCACTGTGGTGCCGAAGATTAGTCCTCGCGGATAGCCCGGAATAATGACCTCCGGGAAAAGGATCAGCTTGGCTTTTCCTTTGGCCGCCGATCGGATGAGTTGCCCTATTTTCTGAAGGGTCTTTTCTTTATCGAAAAAAACCGGAGCGCATTGAACGACCGAAGCGAGGAAGGGGGACATCGATCGAAGGTAGGAATTTGAAGATGAAGGTCAATAGGCCCTTTCGAGCGTTCCGGAACCGTAGATTTTCTTGCCCAGGGTTTTGGTGTTGCCTTTCAATTTGATGCTTCCTGTTCCATGGATGTATGCATCGGCAGTTGTTGTGACGTTCAACTCAGCATTTCCTGAGCCATTCAGCTTTATTTTAGCTGATTCCAAAGGGCACTCGAATCCCTTGATATTGCCGCTACCACTTACGACTGCATCCAGCGCGTTGGCGTAACCGCGAAGGGTCAAGGTCCCGGATCCACTTAGCTCTGCATTCACAGCGTTGCCTTTGATGTCTACATCCATGCTTCCGCTACCTGAGACACCAAGAAGGATTTGGTCCGATGAAATGGAATTCTCTGAAATGATCTTGCCGGCCCCATTTACCTGGAGTTCAGTCACGTTCTTCATGCTGATATACACCTTCATGGTTGGGTTCAACTTAATGTCATCAATCTTCGACCAGATGCTCTTGCTAGTGGTTTCTGGCTTTCGCTCCACATTGATCATCAGGATGCCATTTTCCACCTTGAATTCGGTGAGTTCAAAGATTTCTGTCAGCGCCTCAACGACCACTTCCTGCTTATTGGTTTGTTTGAGCATTACAGTGTAGTTGGAATTGACATAGATGGCTTTGAATTCCGGAACTTCCAGTGTCTTCTTTGTGGTTTGGGCAAATGCAATAGAGGCTGCGGAAAGCAACAGCAGAGAAATGACAATCAAAGTGAGCAATAGGTTTATTTTTCGCATAAGCTGAGGCTTTAAATCTAAACGTTACGCAAGCTGGTTAACGCTTTTGTAATCAGTTCGTTAATCTACGTAAACCGTGAGGATAAATGCAACAGCAGGAATCGAATTTCGAAGCTATCTCTTCGGTTTTCGAAAGATCAGTCGGTAAACGACAATAAAAATCGCCAGGCCGATGGCCATGACGATGCCGACTTCCGGGGTTACCAGGGCTGTGCCGTGCATGGAGTGGGGGGTATCAAAATGAGGTCAAAACCGTATTCTTACCTGAAATTTAACATCATTTCTTGTATTCCCATCGATTTCGTCCGCTCCTGATCCGATTGCTTCACGATCGGTGTACCGGGTTCGTGACCAACGGGCCCATATATCAGTACGACGGGATAGGACATAGTGTATCAAGACATAGTTTCGGAACCCGGCCCCTTCGTAGGCAGGCAGGGATGTGGCAAGCCAGACATCTTTTTCATAGACATATTGGCGGTTCTCGTAGTCGTCGGTATCAAACAAGGCATAGCGCAATGACACCGACCAGCGAGGCCTGCGCAGGGTAACATCCTGAACAACCGCGACCCCGCGTGTCGTCATTTCACCAATGTCATACTGACTTCCCTGGATCCTGGTTTTTAGCATGATCAGCGGCGTAGGAGAAAAATCACAGCTTGCCCAAAAATTTCGCTTCACCCCTGGAAGGGTTGTGTACAGGGCCGTAGCTTGAGCCAGGTTCCGAATTTTGGTTTCCTCGCGGGCTTGAAGAAAAAAAGTAACGGTTCGTGATGGGCTGTAATTTAATCGGATCAACCATTCATGGCCATCAGATGGTTGATAGATGCGGTAACGAAGCCAGGGAAACTCAAACATATCCAAATAACCGGTTACCGATATCCGCCTGTTAAGCGTGTACTTTGCTCCCCAATAGAATCCACGCTCATTTTGAGGTGTACTACTTTCCGCGAAGGCATTGGCGTAGGCTGAGAAGTAAGAAGAGGAGAAGTGTCTGTACAGCCATGCCATTTCGAATTTAGGCGTTAGGTTACCCAGGATACCTGCAGTCATCGCTGTACCGTTGCCAAGCGTGTGAGCAAATTCACTAAACAAGGTGACATTTGCCCAGGTTAGATTGAAGTAGCCGCCAGCGTTGGCGTAGGATGTTCCTGTGAACTGAAACAGATTGTAGGGTGTCGCGTTTGGAGTCAGCGCTACGCCGAGCGATTTTTCCGTAATCATGATTCCTGCGTCGATATGCTGGTCGCGAAACTGAATCACCATTCCAGCGTCACGGTCATCCACGCTTTTTTGTGATTGAATTTCTTTCGGCGTTCGGTGAAGCCCTGAATTCTGGAGGGAGGATATGCGAGGTTCATCGATATCCAGTACCGCATCTCGTTTCTGATACGACAGAAAAGCATGCATGCGAATTTGACCCGTTAGACGAAAAGAAGATGCTATGCCGCGGAGGAAAAGGCTTTCGCCTGCCGATGTGTAGGGCAGAAACCCCAGGTTGCTCCGCCGTATGCCTGTGATCGTCTCTGCACTTTTACCCAAGCCGAAGACGCTGCCCAGTTGAAGCCCTTGGCCAAACTGACATTGGTAGTCACCCAGGATAACATTCTCAACTCGGCCTTTTTTCATTACCTGGATATGGCCCGACAGGAAGTCGAGGCCCAATTGTTGGCTGGAAGGATTCCAGACTAATGGCTCCCCGGGATCTTTTTCCGCGGTAAAGCCAAGGCTAAAATCATTTGAACGGGAGGTTCTGAAGCGCAGGTAATATTTGTCCGGTGATCCAAGGAAACGCTGTGCGGAGTCAATACCCTTGTTATATCCTTTCTTGAGTTCGGCGGTGCGTTCGTAACGGGCGACCAAATATGTGTTTTCCTCATTGACTATTCGTTGCAATAGTCGCTTGTTGAACTTGGTATTAGGATCGCGGACAGTGGCAAAGGGAAGGATGCGCCGCAATGTAGCAGGACTCCATAGGGGGATGGCCTGAAGCTCAAGTGTACTGAGCAGCGGGCCTAATTTGTCGCGGTATTCCAGAAAGCTGTTGATCTCCCCTTCATTCAGTATCAGCCCGGCACGGAGTTGCTCACGCGTAACGGCGTTCAAATCAATTGGATTGGCAAGGAGGTGAGCGAGTGTTTCATAGAGTTCATCGTAGCTGATGTCAGCCTCGGCTGTAGCAAGGAGCTCATCCGCAAGCTGATCAAGAATATCCTGGCGGTCATCTGGTTGCTGCGCGAAACCGGCGCCGATGGCGAATAGTAAAATAATGAATAGCGTGTTCTTCATTTTTCACTATTGGTCTTTAGCCGGTAGCCTGCCGAAGCCTGATGTGCAAAGCCAAGCGAGGAGTTGTAACTTATGGTATAGTCAATATTTGTCCGTCGGGTTTTGGCGCCTAGCCCACCGAATAGCATGACCGGGTTCAGGTTAAATCCGCTTCGAAAGAATATTTTCTTTGCGATGACGTATGTGACGCCTCCCTTGATACGAAGTGGGGATCCTAACTGTTTTTCGAGTTCAGCAGCAAGCAGAAGTCGTTGGTCGGGCTCGTATCCTATGGCGGCAACCAGAATGACAGGCAGGACCTCACCTTCCACGAGACTGGATTGTGTAAGGTTAAAGATTCCGGCGCCCACCTGGAGCTCCGGTGTGAGCTGCGTCAACCCTCCGAAATCGACGGTGAAAGCAGTTATCGTTTCAACGGCATTCGTACGATACTGTACAAAATTTATTTTCGCACCCAGCGATGTTGCACCTAAGCGATTGCTGAATCCGGCACTGAGAAATTGTTCGTTATAAAATTCATCCCCAAAGCGAAACGCCCCGATGGCTAGCGTTCCGAGTGACGTAGGCCAGGAGATGGCTGCAGCCGTGCGGTTGGCTCCTGGAAGTTCCGTAGCCACCTCATAGGAAAAGAACAACGTTGGAGATTCTAGGCGTGCCATGGCTCCCACGTTATTAAACAAGGCGGCCTCATCGTGAAGGGTGAAGCTGGCATAGCCGATTCCCGCATGGGGTGCACCGATACGCGTGTTGACGCTTTGTGCGTGACAACTCATTATCGTAAAAAGGATAAAGCATGAAACCAGGATGTACATGGTGGACTATTTGACATTAAGTTTACGGCAAGGTTCGATGCACCTGGAATCATGATGCGGTATGTTTTCCTGATTGTCTTTACAATGTTGACTTGCGCCTCTCTGGCGCAGCCAAAGGACACGGTCGATTATTATCGGGATGGGGCCGTTCGTGGTCGCGGTACTGTTTTCCGTGGAATTAAGGAAGGGCTATGGACGTTCTATTATCCAAATGGTCAGTTGAGCGCAACCGAGCCGTATGTATCGGGAAAGTTGAACGGCCAGGTGACGTATTACTATCCGAAGGGCGGATTACTGGGAAGGGAAACCTGGATCAACGGTTCGCTGATGGATTCAGCCTGGTACTACCATCCGGATGGCACTATTGAAAAAAAGGGCCAGTACAGCAACAGTCTGTATGAAGGTACTTGGTATCACTACTTTCCGAATGGAAAGTTAGCGCGTGAAGTTCATTACGCAGATGGATTTCCGGAAGGGCAGATGAAAGTCTATTTGGAAACAGGTGTATTGCTTCAATCCGGGAATTACGAAAAGGGTTTGGAGGCCGGGGTGTGGAGATTCTATGATGAGCAGGGAAGAATGCAATTTGAAGGTTCGTACCATCAGGGAAAGCGGGTGGGAACCTGGTATACTTATTCGAAGAGCGGCCAACGCAAGATCTGGAAATACGATGAGGACTAGAATTCCTTTCTGGCGTTGAGGAAGAATCCACCTTTTTCATCCTGCGTATAAGTGTATTCAAAGCGAAAGACCAGGTCATAGACGGTAACAATATCTATGCCTGCTCCTGCGCCAAGCAGGAAGCGGTTGGATAACCGCTTGTTGAGGTCTTTTTCCTGGTAGTAGTCATAGTTTTGTACGTAGCCGAAATCGGCGAACGCCTTCACGTAGATGGCCAGAGGGAAATAGTTAAACTGCTCCAAGGGCATCTTTCCTACGGTCCAGCTCCTTCCAAATATTTTCCGCTTGAATGTTGTTTTGTTTAGCGCAAACGTTGGGCCCTCGACAACGTAATTCTCAAAACCACGGATAATCAGGTTCCTATACCCGAGGGCATCAAAGATTGAATAGGGTTGATCTTTTGGTGTGCTCCAGAAGACCGACGAGAAGTTGGAGAAATAGTAATTCTTGCCGACGGGAAGATGAAAAGCATAGGTCAGGTTAACTTCCAGTTGATTCACGTCTTCGTTAGGAAATATCCCACTCTTCGATATAAAGCCGGTAAATTGATAGCCTTTTAACGGATACATAACTACGTCACGGTGTTCAGAAACAAAATAGTAGGATATCAGCGAGAAGCGCTGCGTGTTCTTGTTGCCGCCGAAATAGATTGGGTTTGCGGTGAGCACCGTATCTTGAATCGTCGAAGACCGGTAGTTATAGGTGAGTGAGTGCGTTTCGAAGAATGACTTGCGATAACTGTACGTGATACTGCCGCCGAGTGCCTCCCGCAAAGCTTCGTCCTCGCGGATAAATTCCAGTCTGTGATCTACAGTTTGATAGGCGAGGTTCCGAGGGGCCCCGTAATCAAAGTTAAAAGTAAGTCCATGCTTCTGGGTCCGGTCCAGATTTGGAATCCGATATTGTAAATCGAACTTTCGGTAGAACCCAAACTGCGCAGTCAGCCTGAGAGATTCGTTGCGGCCCCGGAAGTTATTTTTGTAAATCCTGACGCCGTAATTAATGCGGGTAAGATCATGGTTGTAGTTATTCCACCATTCGTTAAAGTTGCGGTCAGAGAGTTCAAAAATGGGAACTGGAAAGATGTACCAGCGTTCTGTCACTTCTACGAGTAGATCAATGTGGTTGTTTTTCAGGTCAAGTGCCCTGACAGAGACAGTATTAAAAAGCCTGAGATTGTATAGCTTATTCTGGTCCCACAGCAAGGTAGCCGACAGTACCTTGGCGCTGATGCTATCACCAGGTTTTAACGAAAGCTCCCGTTCGATAATCCGCTGTTTTGTGACTTTATTCCCAATGATGAGTACGCGGTCCACATGCAGTACGCGGTGATCGATCGAGTCAGTTAGTACAACTGATTTCACCACCGGAATTGTATCCTGAGGCTGTTGTTCCTCTACGTCTACACTTGCCACCAAAATAATTCCGACTAGCCACCCCAGCATGCCAATTCATATTGAAATATCGTGTTACTACAACAAGTCGCGAAAACCAATTGATCAGGAGGTTGGCTCAGGCTTCCGGTAAGACTTCACCAGAATAAAAATACCAACAAGGATCAGCGGGATACTCAGGATTTGCCCCATGTTGATGGGTAAATTCTTCTCAAAGGAAACCTGATCCTCTTTCAAAAACTCATATGCAAAGCGCAGGCCCCAGAGGATAATCATGAACAATCCGAATATCCGGCCTTCAGGCAAGTTGATCTTGTACTTGTTCCAGATGGCGAACAAGAGGACGAACAGGAGGGCGCACGATATGGATTCATAAAGTTGAGCAGGGTGCCGCCGGATACCGTTGATGTTTATCCTCGCCAGCACCTGATTGTTCTGCGGATCGCGAACGGTGGTGAAATTCATTCCCAACCCAGTGGGAGATTCGACGGATTCTGGAGAATAGAATAGTCGCTCCTGGAGCTCGCTATTGATGTAGTATTGCGCCTGATCTTCGGGTAAACCGGGCTTAAACAGAATCAATACCTGAAGTGGCATTTTTCCGGGGATGGTATCGGGAGCACTGGGATTTCGCTTGATGGATACATCCACAATGGGGTTGGAAGATTTTGTGCGATCGCCCAACAACGTATTCTTCGCCTGGCTGGCGAAAACAATTCCGGTGGGAAATGATGTAGGCTTTCCAAGGATCTCTGAATTGAAGTAGTTGCCAAAGCGGATGAGCGCGGCGGTGAGCGCCACCAGGATTACAATGCGGTCCAGCACCTGCATATAGTTTTGATTGGCCTTCTTTTTACGGGAATAGAGCCACAGCGCGAAAAGGATTCCAATGGCTCCGCCGTGGCTGGCAAGTCCCTGTAGCCCGGTAAACCGGAATTCTGGTTTGAACTCAAACGGAAGAAGGATGGCGATGGGGTCTTGCCAAATCATTTCGGGCTGATAGAAGATAACATGGCCAAGGCGTGCGCCGAGGATGGTCGCAACAATCATATATATCGTCAGGGTCTCAACATCTGATTCGGGCTTCCCTTCCTTGCGGTGGATGTAGTATAGCAATTGTTGGCTTATCAGGAACCCGAGGGCAAAGAGGATGCCGTACCAACGCAGGGAAAGTTCACCAATGGGGGAATCAATCGAAAAAAGTTCTGGGCTGCCGCTCCAGACAATGAAGTTTAAGGTATTCATTCGTCAACAGGATTTTAATCGGTTGCAAATATAGAGTAAAAATGCCTTTGGCAATGCCAGCACCCCGGGGCTAAAGTTTATCGAGGTCTCTTAGTTCCTCCTCAAACCCACCGGAGAGAATCGGGAACCGACACCAACTCCTCGGGTCAACGTTAAAGTCGTCAAAGTGAAAGGACGGCGCGAATCGTTCACGCTTCCACTGATTGGCAGACCACAAACGGAAGAACTTTTGAATCCACTGTTTGAGCAAGACAGGGTCATATTGCTCTTTAAGGTTGAGATACACTCCTGCCGGTGCCTTTCGCTGATGAATAGCCAAACGCTCAATGGCCAGCAGAACAGGATAAGGCATCAAGTCTGCTTCATCGGTTTGCGACCTGTTACCGGGTCGCAGTTCGGCCGTTGGCGTCAGCTGGTTGACGGCATGAAGTCCGGAATACGCCAGGGTTGTTTCGGCCCAGGTCAACCATTGAATAATAAATTGTTTGTCAATGCCAGCGAGTGGAGCAAGGCTGCCGCTCGTGTCCCCATCCATTGTTGCGTACCCAACGTCGCCTTCGCTGCGGTTGGAGGTTGTTAATAGAATGCTCTGCGTTAGGTTGGCCAACATCCAGATGATCGGTGATCGCGAACGAGCCTGGATATTTTGGAGCGCGATATCATCTTGCTCCCAAGTGAGCTTTCTTTCGAGCGCGGCTTCAATTTTTGTTTTATAACTATCGGACTCTGCGTCAA
Source organism: Cyclobacteriaceae bacterium (assembly GCA_043750575.1). Taxonomy (GTDB): domain Bacteria; phylum Bacteroidota; class Bacteroidia; order Cytophagales; family Cyclobacteriaceae; genus ELB16-189. Next base: position 18,295 of record JAYVBH010000053.1, on the reverse strand, counting down.
CGGACCAGGAGAAATGGCGGGCGCCAATTGAGCGTGCCAATCCTTGCGCGGCCTGAGTGGTAGCTTCCGATGAATTGCGGGTGGACTGATAAGCACATGAAAGGAGTTGATGAACAGCTTCTGGAACCGTCTTCGGTGAGGATGAGGCCTCCGCCCCAAGCGCCTTCCAGAAGTCCCTCCAGCCCAGTTCGGCGGTAGCCCGTTTTACCATCTCCGCCACCAGCACTGCGCAGCAAGATGAATCGGCCCCACCGCTGAGGCTAAGAACAAATCCCTTGGCTTTGCTCTTACGTAAATAGTCAAATAGGGCCAGGGAGGCTGCCCTGGCAAACTCTTCGTTCCGTTCACGACCGTCTGTGATAGGAATCTGCTGCGATTCGTTCCGGTCCTTTGTGTCCACTGTGCAGGCAAGCAGGTTGTAAGACCTGAACGAGAGCCTTCGGTTGACAGCAAGCAGGGTGCCTTGCTGGCCGATGACGATGTCGCCGTCATAGATCATGCGGCCGGCTTCATTGCCAAGGTGATTAACAAACAGATAAACACAATCGAAAAGGGTGGATCCATCGATGACGACTTCTTTTTCACGTGCTGTGCTCTTGCCCAGGGCAAAATGACTGGCGCTTGGGTTCATGATCAAATCGACCTTGCGCTTCAGCAACGCATGACCCGGTCGATTCTTACTCCAGGCGTCTTCACAGATCTCAAATCCAAACGAAACGCCAAACGCCTGGTAAATCAAGTCTCCAACTTGAAAGACCGTACCGTTGATCTCTATTGTGATTATTTTACCTGCTTTCCAGGGTACAAACCACCGCGGCTCATAGTGTACGCCCTCGTTGGCCAGGTTTTGTTTCAGCGTAATGCCCAGAATCTTTTTGTCGTGGATGACACAAACACCATTGTAGGTTTTACCCTGTATGCGAAGCGGTGTACCCACACAGACAACCATGTCGGCGCAGTGGGGCACAATCTGTATGATTTTTTCCCACGCTGTTTCTGAAAGCCAATCGCTGAGAAAGGTGTCTTCGCAGCCGTAACCAGTCACACAAAGTTCGGGAAGACAAAGGATCTTGACCTTTTTGAACCGTGCTTCTTCAATTGCCGCCAGAATATTTGACACGTTGTTTTTCCAGTCCAGGGGGATCTGGTTTAGGGTAGCGCCGGCGATGGTAATTTTAGTCATTCGCGTCTGGCTATTCGATTTTCAAAAGTTGGCAGGTCTTGAAGGCCGCGTCCTGTTCGGCCCTTTTCTTGGTATAACCGAATCCAATGCCGCAGGGCTCATCTGCTACAAAAACCTGGATGGAGAACTCCTTTTGATTTTTCGTCTTCTTTGTCTCAATGAGTTCAAACCGTACGGACTTTCCTTCACGCTGGGTCCACTCTATGATCTTGCTCTTATGGTTCAGGTTGGTACTCACGACCACGTCTAGGTTAAAATGCGGCTGAACGAGCTTGTCGATCACAAATTTTTTGCAACGAAGGTAGCCCTTATCCAGGTACACTGCGCCTACAATGGCTTCGAGGGTATTGCCCAACACAACGCGCTGCAGTTGGGCATTCTTCTGATCAAACTGAACAATGTGATTGACGCCGATTTTTCGGGCTAAAATGTTGAGCGAATCGCGGTTGACAATCCGCGAGCGGATCTCCGTAAGAAAGCCTTCGTCTTTGAATGGATATTTTTTAAATAAATAATCGGCGACAGCCGCGCCGAGAATGGCGTCACCAAGATATTCCAGTCGTTCGTTGGATTCCCGGAAGCCGTTGTTTTCTTTGGAGAGGCTCGTATGAAGAATGGCCAGCTTATACAGTGAGAGATTGGAGGGTGTAAATCCACCAATGGTCTCGATGGCCGTAATCAGCTTACGATCTTCTTTTTTTGAGCTACGGCCGGGGAATTTCAGTAAGTTCCACACGGGGAGTCTTACGAATGTTTCTTAACAATAATCGATGCGTTATGACCGCCAAAGCCGAATGTGTTGCTCAAGGCATAATCCACATTCCGTTTCTGTGCTTTGTTGAAGGTAAGGTTGAGCGACGGGTCGAGGCCTTCATCGTCAGTAAAGTGATTAATTGTAGGAGGGATGATTCCATCCTGGATGGCCATCAAACAGGCAATTACTTCGATCGCGCCGGCAGCCCCGAGAAGATGCCCGGTCATTGACTTTGTTGAGCTGATGTTGAGCTTGCTGGCATGTTCCCCAAAGACTGTCTGGATTGCTTTAAGTTCGCCGATATCGCCAAGTGGAGTAGAGGTTCCGTGTGTGTTGATGTAGTCAATATCGGAGGGCTTGAGACCAGCATCTGCCAGCGCATACCCCATCACTTTTGTGATGCCCGCACCTTCGGGATGGGGTGCCGTGATATGGTATGCATCTCCAGACATTCCGCCGCCGATGATTTCGCCGTAAATTTTTGCGCCGCGTGCTTTAGCATGTTCGTATTCCTCCAGGATGAGTGCCCCGGCGCCTTCTCCGAGCACAAAACCATCACGGTCTTTGTCATAAGGACGGGAAGCTGTCTCCGGAGAATCATTGCGTTCAGACAAAGCCTTCATGGCATTGAATCCACCCACACCTGCTTCGCAAATGGCGGCCTCGGAGCCACCGGTTACGAATACATCCGCCTTTCCGAGACGGAGATGTGTGTAGGCGTCGTAGATAGCATGGGTGGAGGTAGCGCACGCCGAAACCACTGCGTAGTTCGGTCCGCGAAACCCGTACTTAATGGAAATATGTCCCGCGCTGATATCCGGGATCATTTTTGGAATAAAGAAAGGATTGAATCGGGGTGTGCCGTCACCTTTGGCAAAACTCTTGACCTCTTCCTGAAATGTGAGCAGCCCACCGATGCCAGAGCCCCAGATGACGCCAACACGATCGAGGTCTATTTTGTCCAACAACAGGCCGGAATCCTTAACGGCTTCATCCGTCGCCACCATTGCATACTGGGTGGAGGGATCGAGCTTTCGTGATTCCTTTCGGTCCATGAATTTGCTCGGGTCGTAGCCTTTTAGCTCACACGCGAAGCGAGTCTTAAACAAAGTAGCATCAAACCGGGTGATCGGTACGGCTCCGCTCTTTCCGGCCTTCAATCCTTCCCAAAACTCAGGAAGAGTATTTCCGATCGGAGTGAGTGCACCTATCCCAGTGATGACTACACGCTTCAAATTCATAAATGTGGTAATCAGGAGAGCTCCTGGTTATTTCTTCGCGTTTTGCTCGAGGTAAGCAATGGCCTGGCCGACAGTGGCGATGTTTTCTGCCTGGTCGTCCGGAATCGAGATGTTAAACTCTTTTTCGAATTCCATAATCAACTCGACCGTGTCCAGGGAATCAGCACCCAAATCATTGGTGAAACTTGCCTCAGGGGTAACCTCTGATTCTTCTACGCCTAGCTTGTCAATGATGATTTGCTTAACTTTTTGTGCGATGTCCGACATGTTTGTATGGTTTAAGGATATTTTAAAAATCTGCGCAAAGTAAGAGATTTGGGGTCATATTGTCAAACTTTTTACTTTTGAAGGGAATTAAGCCATGGCAGCCAAAATCAGGAAAAAAAAGCTCGAAATCGAGTACTCCTTTGATTTTGAATTGCTCGGAATCCGCACCTCGCTAAAAGGATATAAGCTCGCCTGGTACCTCAACAAGATTCTGAATACACGTCTGGTAAAGCAGAAAGATTTGGTTATTCATCTGAGGAAGGGAACGGCAGACCATGATCATTTTGCTTTTGTTACCCCCTTGAATTCCCTCCATCTCTTTCGAAATAGGCCTTCTGACTCTGAAAACGCTGTTTCAGCCCTGGTACCAGAGTTTCCTCATTTCGATTTTGTTTTAATGACCCAAAGTGAGGAAAATCTCTCAGGCAATCGATTGCAGGAATACTTGCGGCAGGTTCCTTCCGTTGAATTGACTGCTTTGATACCTTTGTCGGCTCTAAAATCTAAGGAAAACTTCATTTTTTGACCCGTTAATCCCAGCGGCACCACTTTTTCTCACTTGAACATGGACAAAGTTTCTTACAATAAAACCAAAATCGTCGCCACTGTTGGCCCGGCGTCGAACTCCAAGGAAATGCTTCGTGCCCTCGCAATGGAAGGTGTCGATGTGTTTAGGCTCAATTTCTCCCACGGCACCCACGCCGATCATCAGAAGGTGATCAATTTCGTCCGCGAGATCAACGCGGAGATGGGAACACACATCGCCCTGCTTCAGGATTTGCAGGGCCCTAAGATTCGCGTGAACGAAGTGAAGGAAGGTACTATCCTTCAACCGCGCTCAACACTGATTATCACGACGCGCGAACTAGTAGGTAATCACGAAATCGTTAGCACAAGCTATGGCAACCTCCACAAGGATGTCACACCTGGTGACATGATCCTGATCGATGACGGCAAGATTGAACTCAAAGTGACGGAGGTGCGGGATACCGATGTGGTATGCGAAGTGGTCTATGGTGGTCCGCTGAAATCCCGGAAGGGGATCAACCTTCCCAATTCCAGGGTGTCGGCGCCGTCGCTGACCGACAAGGACCTTGTTGACCTGGAGTTTGGTCTGAAGAATAACCTTGATTGGGTTGCGCTTTCCTTTGTGCGTAAGGCACAGGATATCGATGTCCTGCGAGGCATCATTGAAGAACATGATTCGACAACTCGGATCATTGCCAAGATTGAGAAACCTGAAGCGCTAGAGAATATTGACGCCGTTTTGGCCGCCACTGATGCTGTCATGGTTGCGCGCGGCGACCTGGGTGTAGAAATCTGGTTGGAAGAAGTTCCGATGGTTCAGAAGATGCTGATCGAGAAATGCAATAAGCTCGCCAAGCCAGTCATCGTGGCTACCCAGATGATGGAGAGTATGATTGAGAACCCTCGCCCAACGCGGGCAGAAACCAACGATGTGGCCAATGCTGTCATGGATGGTGCCGATGCCTTGATGCTTTCTGCGGAAACGGCAGCGGGACGATATCCCATCGAGGTAATACGAAGCATGGTGCGGACCATTGGATCTGTTGAAAAGCAAGCCAATATCTATTACCGCTTTCGTGAAGTAGACCCCCATTCTCCCATATTCATAAATGATAGCCTCGTGTTGGCAGCATGCAAGCTCGCCAAGGAAATTAATGCGAAGGCCATCGTAGGCATGACGTCGAGCGGCTATTCTGCATTCAAGTCTTCTTCCCATCGGCCGAATACAAACATTTTTGTGTTTACGAGCAACAAGTCTATTCTAAACACCATGAACCTGGTGTGGGCTACTCGCGCCTACTACTATGAGAAGCAGACTTCTACCGATGAGACCATCGCTGATGTGCAGGCCATCCTCAAACGCGATGGGCATGTGAAAACAGGCGACGTATTTATCAGTCTGGCCAGCATGCCAATCCACGAGCGGAACCGGACGAATATGATGAAGGTGAATGTGGTTGACTAGAGCTAAGATCTAAGGTTTAATGTCTAAGGTCTAAAGTCTAAAGTTCAAGGTTCAAGGTTCAAAGTTCCGGGTTCAACGTTCCGGGTTCAACGTTCAAAGTTCCGGGTTCGGAGCTATACCCGACTAACGATTACTGCTTACTTCTTACTGATCACCTCTTACCGATTACCGATCACCTCTACCACTCCACGGTTCGACCATTATCACCTCTTCCCGTTCAACTACCACTGCCCCTGCTGGATCCCCCTTTCGTTTCCTGACATACTTGGCGGGCGTCAGGGCTACAGGGCACAGCGATTCATTTTTTCTTTTGGAGTGGTAGGCTGCCAGCGAAGCAGCATGCATAATAACATCCTTCGGGAAGGGTTTCCCCGCCTGGTGCTTGATGACCACGTGCGACCCGGCTACATCTTTTGCGTGCAGCCAAAGGTCTTCCTTGTAGGTGTAATGCTGGGTCAGGTCATCATTCGCCTTAGCATTCTTTCCAACCCAAATCCGATAACCGGAAAACTCATGCTCATGGTACGGTACCGTTTGCTTCCGGTCTTTCTCTTTTGCCTGACTGGAGAATGCGGCGCTGAAGGGATGTAAAAGAGACCGATCAGCAGCATTTATAATTTCATTCTCCTGCTTTTGCAAGGTGGCCAATTCTTGTTCTTTCCGGGCCATAGTTTCGTTCAGTGTCCGCAGCTCGATCGTTCGGTTCTTTGATTTGCGATACAGCGCCTCAGCATTTTTCTGGGGCGAGAGTTCCTTTCTCAGTTTCACGACGACCTTTTTCCCTGGCTCATGAAAGTCATCAAGTTCGATGGATTCTGTTCCTGAACGGATGTGGTGCATGTTCGCCATGATCAGGTCGGCCCACGTTTGATAGTGCCGGTCCAAGGTCAGCTCATCCAACCTTCTTTTTGTTTTCTCCAGGAAAGTATGGGTTTGCTTTATTCTCCCCCGCATCGCTGAGAGGAGCCCCGTCTTTTCTCTGTCAAATCCTGATTGCGACTGATACATCTGGAAGAATTCCGATACTGCGTCAATGGGATTGGAGAAGGTGCGCAGTGCATGATCCACGGGAAGCAGGGTAAGTTGAAGTGATGTAGGCCGTTTGTGTATGGAGTAGGAAGGAGCCTCCAACAACTTCCTTGTTTGTTCAAAGAGCGTCCAGCGACCTGAGCGGTCTTTTTCAGCAAAGCGGGCCGCGTTCAAATATTCCCATACTGATTTTCCAAACGTGAAGTAGGTGGTCTCCAGATCATGTTGATGGGAGACAAAGTTTTCGTTACTCCAATCAATGCTGCGGTCTATTCCAGAGAGCGTGAGCTCAAGATCCGCTGGAAAGTTGTTACGGAAAAGTGCATTAACCTTCTGGCCTGCAAAAAGAATTACGTTGGCTTGCCGGCCGTGCATCTTGAATACGAGGGCATACTGCTCCCCAAACAACAAAGCAAGGCTGCGTTCGTTGTTGAACTGCCGAATGCCTTTCACGGGTTGGAGAATAATTTCAGGGAATAAATCAATGCTGTTCTTTCGGGCACGGTGAAAGGCAGCGGGAAAGGAAAGGCACTGAAAATCAGGTAGAAGTGTGGCCTTGATGAAGAAGGACCGTTCTTTGTTATTTAGCTCAAGGACGAGTTCGTCTTTGTTCTGGCTGAAGCAGGAAACAAGCGTGAATCCACCAAGTGTTTTTTCAAGCGCGACTGATAATTGCCGGAGGAAGTAATAGTTATTATGCACGCGCGATAATTGGAGTGGTGACTATAAACTCACCGTCAGCCCGTCGTAGGCGAGGGCAACGCCATTTGGGAGTTCTTCGCTAACACTTTTTTGAAGTCCCATTTTGTGGCTAATGTGGGTAAAATAAGTTTTTTCAGCTCCAATTTGCTGAGCCATGGCCAACGCTTCCTCCAGATTGAAATGAGAAATATGTTTTTCCCGTTGCAGCGCATTGAGCACCAGGATCCGCGTTCCCCGGAGCGACTGGAGTGTTGTTGCGGGTATTGTATTGGCGTCTGTGATGTAACTGAAATCTCCGACGCGGAATCCCAGGACAGGCAGGTTCAGGTGAAGAACAGGCAGCGGGGTCACTAAAGTATTGGCGATGAGAAAGGGTTGCTCGTCAAGGGGAATGAGATTCAGTCGAGGGATGCCCGGGTACCGGTGCGGTTCAAAAGCATACGCATACTCCTTGGTAACCTGATCCAGCACGTACGGGAGTCCGTACACCGGCATATCCATTCCCTGCAGAAAATTATAGGCTCTTACATCGTCTAAACCAGCAGTATGATCCTTGTGGCTGTGTGTAAAGAGCACAGCGTCCAACCGGCGGATGTCTTCCCGGAGCATTTGTTGCCGGAAGTCTGGGCCAGTATCGATGACAAGGCTTTGGCCGTCAATATCAAGATGGACTGAACTCCGGAGCCGCTTATCCCGATAGTCAAGGGACCGGCATACCTCGCATGTACACGCGATTACAGGTACGCCCTGGGAAGTGCCGGTGCCAAGAAATGTTATTTTCAAGTAGGGGAGCTCACTTCTTCGTGTCGCAGTTCTTCGTATAGTTTCAGGCTTTTCTCGCTGAACCGGTGTGTGTCCAGGGCAACATTCCTCAGGATTTCAAGCAGGATGTTGATCTTGCCTTCGGTGGTGAAGAACTTGTTGACGATCATAATCTTCTGATCGCGGAGCAGGCAGTAACCGGATTTGAAGTTTCCCTTCTCGTAGCGGAGGAAATAGTCCGACTCGGCGATAAGGTCTTCCATCTTTACCAGAAACTGATTGGTGTACTTAATCATTCGTAGTGGCGAATTTATTCCGCAATCTATAAAAAAGTACCTTGTTGCGTGTTGCGCAGGGATAGTAAATTCGCAACTGAACGCATGAATCGCCGGAAACTCATTGTATTGGTTGGGCCCACTGCCGTTGGCAAAACGGGTATAGCCATTCGCCTTGCGGAGCATTTCCGCACTGAGGTGGTTTCAGCGGACTCGCGGCAGGTATTTCGGGAAATGGAGATCGGGACGGCTAAACCATCGGCTGCGGAATTGGCGCGGGTGCCCCATCATTTCATTAACAGCAGGTCCATACTGGATGGTTATGATGCCGGGACCTATGGGGTTGAGGCGCGGACCAAAATCGACAAAGCCTTCGAAAAGAATTCTGTATTAGTTCTGTGCGGTGGCTCTGGGCTTTATATCAAGGCTGTGCTGGAAGGGTTTGATGATTTGCCAGCTGTGGCAGATGAAACCCGGAAAGGGGTAGTAGCAGACTATGAGCAGCATGGGCTCGCCTGGCTTCAGGAGGAGGTACAGAAGTTGGATCCAGACTACTTTGATGTTGTTGACAGGCAGAACCCACAGCGGCTGATGCGTGCATTGGAGATTTGCCTGAGCACAGGAAAGCCTTTTTCGGGATTCCATAAAAAAGAACGGATCGTATTGCCGTTTGATGTGATCAAAATTGGACTGACAGTGGATAGGGAAGTCTTATACCAGCGTATTGATCACCGGGTGGACAATATGCTAGCGAATGGGCTTTTTGAGGAAGCGCAACGGCTGTTTCCCTTGCGCCACCTGCCGGCACTACAGACTGTTGGGTATCAGGAGATCTTCGACTGTCTCGACGGAAAATATGACCGTGATGAGGCAATACGTTTGCTGAAGCGGAATACCCGGCATTATGCCAAACGTCAGTTTACCTGGTTTGGAAAAGACCCGGAGATTTCCTGGTTCAGCCCGGATGATTGGCCTGGGATTTTGACTGCGTGTGAATCTCGCACGACTGTATGAAAAGACGCACCTTCATTTCAAAGGCCGGGTGGTTGACAGTATCGATGACGGGACTGGCCAGGGTTTCATTTCCGCGCACTTCAGCGATTGACTTGACTACCGTAATTCGTGGTGGTCGATGCTATTACCGAGATCGGTGGCAAATCATGGACATAGGAATTGATACGCAGGGAAAGCTTGTGGTTGGTGAAGCGGGAACATTGACAGGAAATGAAATCATTCAGGCTGAAAACCGAATTGTTTCGCCCGGCTTCATCGACATCCTTACGGACAACACAGCAAATCCACAACGGACGTATTCGATCGTAGAGAAATATAAAGTGACTGATGGGGTAACAACAGCCCTTCAAATGCACGGAGGCTCGGGTGAGGTAGCCACGTACTACCGCGCCTTTGGGCCCAAACCGCACCTGATCAATTATGGAGTTTCTACTGCGGTGATGCGCGTGCGCAATGCTGCTTCGAGCTTGTCTGAGCGCAAGAGGAAAGTGGAGCAGTGCCTTGCGGAAGGAGCCCTGGGGGTATCACACAGCATCGAATACCAGCCAACGCCTTACGAAGAAGTGCTTGCGTATGCGAAGCTGGCGAAGAAATATGAACGGCCCCTGTTTCTTCACTTGCGCTATTCTTCTGAAGGGCTTGAGTTGGACGGTGTCGACGAGGCGGTTCGCCTGGCGAAGGAAAGCGGAGTGCGCGTCCATATCGATCACCTTCATTCTACCGGTGGCACCTTTCACATGGCCGCCGCACTTGAAAAAATTCGTAAGGCTAACGCTGATGGCCTCGAGATCACTTGTTGCGTTTATCCATACTCGTATTGGGCGACCTACTTGCACTCAACACGCTTTGATGCAGGCTGGCAGGAGCGCTATGGCCTGACCTACAATAATCTTCAATTGGTGGGAACAGGAGAGCGACTTACCAAAGAGAGCTTTGCTAAATACCGGGCAATGAAAAAACTTGTTGCTGTTCCTCCGGGCACAATGCCATTGAATGAAACCGTTAATCTGGCTTTGCGTGAAGATTTTTGTTTGATCGGTTCAGATGGTGGTATAGAGTATGCTGCGAATGCAAATTCACATCCCCGCGGTGCAGGATGCTTTGCTACTGCGCTGCGGCATGGGATCGACCTCGGCATACCCATGGAAGTAATGCTGGAGAAAATGACTGCATGCCCGCGGAAATTACTTCGGCCAATTCTGAATGATCGCGGTGTGCTGGAGAACGGAGCTTGGGCTGATCTTACAATCTTCGATGCATCAGCGGTCAATGGAGCAGCAACCGTCAGCAACCCGAATCAGTTCTCCAACGGAATAGATATGGTTTTTGTGAACGGGGGAATTGCTTACCGGGATGGGAAGTTGGGAACAAATAATGGAATTGGGATCAAATACTAACACCTCAGCACCTCAACCCTTCAACCCTTCAACACCTCAACACTTCTCCCCGTTTACTACCTTCGCAAAATGCCCGTGACCTCCAGCAACCAGCAGCCAGTAACCAGCGACAAGCGGTCCGGAATCTTGGGTGGCCACGAGAAGAAGGTTTTGATTGTAACCTACTACTGGCCACCCTCCGGAGGCAGTGGTGTTCAGCGGTGGTTGAAGTTTGTAAAATACCTCCCTTCCTTTGGCTGGCAGCCGTTTGTTTTTACGCCGGAGAATCCCTCGTTTGAGATGCGTGATGATACGTTGATGAAGGACGTACCGACCGAGGCAGAGGTGATCCGCTTCCCGATCTGGGAACCGTATGGGCTCTTCCGGAACATATCGGCTATGCTTGGAAAGAAGGCACCCAAGCAAACAGATCTGGTGACAACGGGCAAGCGCGGCCTTTTTCAATCGATCACAACCTGGGTGCGCGGTAATTTGCTGATTCCTGATGCTCGCATTTTTTGGGTTAAGCCTTCGGTTGAATTTCTGGAAGATTTCCTGGTTTCAAATAATATTACCACCGTAGTGACCACCGGTCCGCCGCACAGCCTGCATTTGATAGGCTTACAGCTGAAAAAGAAGAACCCATCATTGCGGTGGGTTGTCGACTTGCGTGATCCATGGAGTGAGTGGGATTTTCTGGACACGCTTTCCCTCACCGGCTGGGCGCGCAAAAAACATCAGCGATTGGAGCGTGAGGTACTACAGAAGGCCGACCGCGTGATCACCATAGCGCCGTATCACGTCGATCGCTTCGAGAAGCTCGGCGGAAGAAAAGTGGAGCTGATCACCAACGGCTTTGATGAAGATGATTTTGCGGACATCCAGCACGAGCGAACACAAAAATTTACGGTGAGACACATTGGGATGGTTGATGAGCTTCGTGACCCCCGTCCATTCATGGAAGCGGTGAAGCAACTTATCACCGAGGAGCCATCGGGGAAGGATACCATGGTTATTGAGTTTATCGGATCGGTGAACACGGCTTTCAGAAATTATGTCGCCGGCGATGTTCTGCTTTCCTCCATTACGACTTTTCGCGATCCCATGCCGCATGGTGAGTTAGTGAAACTCTATGGAAAGACGGATGTTCAATTGTTGATCTTGGCACACACGGTGTTAGCGGAGGGCAACTTGCCTGGTAAATTCTTCGAATATCTGGCGAGCGGTAACTTCATTCTGGGTGTCGGTCCGGCAGGCGGTGATGCGGCGAGCATCCTTAGCAACACGCAGGCTGGTGCAATGATCGATCGGGCGCAGGTTGGAGCCATCAAGGATCTTCTCCGTGAGCGATTGTCGGAATGGCAAAGAAAATCGGTGGATGCGTCTCGCGATGTGAATGCCTTCAGCCGGCGGGACCTGACGCGGAAAATGGCGGAGCTTCTTGAGGATCTGCGACATTAAGTGAGTAATTTCAAGGCGAGTATGATGATTGTCATTGACCTAACCTCAAAATGTGGATATTTCTACCCGGCATAGAAAAATTGAATATGTGATCTTTAATTTGTTTTTGAATATTCTATTGGACTCCAAGGTTTCCAATCGACATATCCGACGATGGACGGACATTTTTGACTGCTGAGTTGGTTTTTAGTTAACCTTATTTAATCGCCTTGGTATTAATTTTGCACTACATTAAACTTTACGGTATTACCGTCATCTAACATGTTGATTAACCAAATGCTATTATGAAAAATGTATTAGGACTTATCGTTTTGTCATTGGTTTGGTTGGGTTGTAGCAGCGATAGCCCCAAAAGCCGTCTGGAAGTGAGTCTTACAGACTCACCAGGAGATTATGAAGAAATAAATATTGACATCCAGGGAGTTGAGGTTCATCGTTCAGCCGGGAATCAAAATTCAGGTTGGATGGTATTGGACATCAATGAGGGGGTTTACAACATTCTGGAGCTTACAAATGGCCTGGATACTCTTTTGGGTGCCATCGATTTGCCTTCCGGAAGGGTGTCACAGATTCGTCTGATCCTGGGAAGCAACAATACCCTCAAGGTAGCCGGCGAGACAAAGCCACTATCCACACCAAGCAGTCAGCAGTCTGGACTTAAGTTGAATCTTCAGGCTGATCTAACCGGAGGGATTACCTACCGGATCACTCTTGATTTTGATGCTGCTCGCTCAATTGTAGCCAAAGGCAATGGCGACTATAGCCTGAAGCCGGTAATCAGGGCCCTTTCCGAAGCAACCAGTGGAGCTATCAAAGGAGAGATTGCGCCAATTGAAGCATCACCTGCGGTATTTGCCATTATTGGTGTGGATACGGTTGCTACAGCCTTCCCGGATTCCACAGGACATTTCCTGCTGCACGCAATTCCTCCGGGAACGTACAAAGTAACTTTTGAGCCCAAGACGGGCTACCTGCCGCAGCAGAAGGCCGATGTTGGAGTAACCATAGGCAACGTAACTGATGTGGGGTTGATTCAGATTCTGCAATAAGGATTACAAAAATTATTGAAGAGCCTCCGGCCATAGCCGGAGGCTCTTATTTGTTCCAAGTTCTCTATGGAGATAAACAATCATAGCCACTTGATATCAACCTGTAACTTGCCTCCTGTTACCTGCCCCTGTTTCTCCCTACTGCTCCCTCAAACAATTCACCGGATTCACATTCGCAGCGCGGATAGCCTGTGAGGCAACTGTGAGCCACGCGATAATCAAAGCAAGCGCCCCGGCCAGTACAAAGTATCCGATACCCAGATCAATGTGAAATGCAAACCGCTCCAGCCATTGTTTAAGCAACCAGTAGCTCATCGGGAGCCCTAGCCCGATGGAGAGCAGTACCATGCGTGTGAAATCGCCGGAAAGCAGAAGGACGATGTTAGCCGACGAGGAACCCATTGCTTTGCGAATTCCGATTTCTTTAAGCCTGCGCTCTGCGGTGAAGGTAGCCAAACCAAACAACCCAAGGCATGAGATCAAGACCGCCATCGTCACAAAATAGAACGCGAGGGAAGCAACCCGCTGTTCGGCAGCATATAACTGCGCATACTCCTGATCCTGGAATTGGTATTCGAAAGCAAAGCCTGGATTGAAATTTCCGTAAAGCGTTTTCAGCTCATCCAGGGATGTTTTCTCCTTGCCAGCCTCGAGCCGTATCATGGCTGTGTAGGTATTGCGGGGACTCAGTCGGAAGAAAAGAGGATTGACCACCTCGTGCAGCGATTGAAAGTGAAAATCTTTAACAACGCCAATGATTTCGAGATCATACTTTTGCCAGAGTTTGATTGTTTTTCCAACGGGGTTTTCCAGTCCCATAACGCGAATCGCGGCTTCGTTGAAAATGATCTTGGTGGTATCCGAAGAAAACTTCTCTGAGAAACTTCTGCCTTCGGCCAATTCAACGCCCAGCGTTTCTAGTGTTCCGTAATTGACGGCAACGTTTTCGAAAAGGATATTCGTTTTTGGATCTTTTCCTTCCCAGACCAGGCCACTGGTATTGTTGTTTCTCCCTAGCAATGTGTTGCTGATGCTGGATGCACTTGCCACTCCGGGTATTCGCCGGACTTCAGTGAGGAATGTCTCGCGGGTATCAACCAGCTTGCCCTCGAGATATACTTGAATGAGGTGCTCTTTGGAATAACCCAGGTTCTTGCTCTGAACAAACTCGATTTGCTGATAGATCACAAGTACGGAGACGATGAGGATGACTGAAAGAAAAAACTGGAAGACCACCAGTCCTTTCCGCGCCCACAATTCGCCGATCGAACCGCTAACCACACCCTTTAACACAGAGGCGGGTTTGAACCCCGAGAGGTAGAAGGCCGGATAGCTGCCGGCAATGATTCCGGTGAACAGGGTAATGCCTGTCGCCCACAGCAGCAATTCTGAATCAAGGAGGGACAACACAATCTTCTTGTCCGTGATGGTATTGAATTGCGGTAGAAAGAGCGACACGACAAGCAACGCAATCAAAACTGAAAACAGGGTCAATATCAGCGACTCCGCCAGGTATTGGGCGATCAGGGAATGTCGTTGAGCGCCTACTGATTTTTTGATGCCCACTTCCTTGGCTTTGCGCGAGGCGCGGGCCGTAGAAAGGTTCATGAAATTGATGCAGGCAATCAGCAGGATGAAGATGGCAATGATGGAGAAGAGCTGCACGTATTCGATTCGCCCACCAGACGGAACGCCGTTTTCAAACTGACCATGGAGATATCGGTTGGAATACTTTTGCGTGAAGAGGAGGGTTTCAGAATCATCATTCTTGCTTTGAATCAGGTTCTCGATCTTTTTGGAGAAAGCTTGGGCATCGCTTCCCTCATGTAGGATGACAAATGTAGCAGGCCCATTGTTACCCCAATCGAGTACCCATTCATTTTCTGTTTTGAACTCCTCAAAGGAGAGCACAAATTCAAACTGTATCGATGAAGCGGTCGGCAGATCTTCAAAGACGCCGGAAACCGTAAAACTCTTGTTGTGCTGCAATTCAACAATCTTCCCAACGGCATCTTCGTCTGCGCCGAACAATTTTTTCGCCAACGAACGGGAGACGACGATGGAGCTCTTGTCTTGCAGCACCTGGCTTGGATTGCCCTGGAGCAGAGGATAGGAGAAAATATTGAAATAGTCAGGTCCTACGTAGTACCCGTCGGCCTTCACGTTATGATCTTTCAGGGAGAGGTTGAATGAATTTACCCAGGTTGTTGTAGCGGCATATTCGACTTCGGGAAACTCCGCCTTAAGGGTCTCTGCCAGAATTCCGGGTGTGGAGGTCGTCGTCATCAGCCCATCGGCATATTTCTGGTGTTCCATGATTTGGAAGAGCCGGGCATCTTTTTCATGGAACTTGTTCATGTTGAGTTCATCCCGTACCCAGAGGTAGATAAGCAGGGTGCAGGCCAATCCTGCAGAAAGCCCGATCAGGTTGATGAGGAAGTAGCTCTTGGCGCGTAGGAAATTGCGGTAGATGAGAACAAGGCTGTGTCTTAACATTCGATGTCGGGTTTCTTGGACCTAAAGACAGGTTTACGTGTAAAGGAGTTGCATGGATGCGGCTATAAGAAATAAGAGTACAGAATGGTTAGTGAGGAAAGCTGGAATCCAGCCACAAATAGAATACCTGGTCTGTAACAAAAGGTTACAGTGTCATCTCACTCCTAACCATTGACCCCTGACCCACTTAGCGAGTCTTTGCGGCTTGGCGTCTTGGCGGTGATTACCCGCTCGTATTGGTGAGCAGGTGCTCACTTCACTAAACGCAAAAGTTTTGTTACCACATCATTCGCTTCCGGCGACAACCTTAAACCCAACACCAGCGACGAAAATATTCCACCGATGAGAGCGGACCTTATCGCCATATCTATCAATACGGTGTCCATACGTGGAAGAAGTATGGCGACCGTCCACGCCACGGCTCCAATACCCAAAACCTTTATGAAGCTCAATGTAAAAGGCTGCAACCCCATCTTGGCCCAGATGAAGACATACTTAACTCCGTTGAAAATCACCAGGGTGATTGCAGCGCCAATCGCTGCACCTTCAATACCGTAAATGGGAATCAGAAGGTTATTGGCAGTAACAATCACCACAGCGAGAATAACGATGAGCACAATGTTGAACCAATAGTATTTTGAGTAGACAATGATTTCACTGCTTGGCCCAAATAACATGTCCACCAACTTCCCTGCACCCACAATAATGACCACCCATTTTCCGGCGGAGTAGATTTCCCCCTTGGGCATCAAAAGGAAGATGGAATCAAGGTTGGCGGCAATGCCAATAAGCAGCAATGTTCCGATGATGAATTGATTCAAGGCCGTCTTTCGGTAGATCGTGCTGATCTCCACCATGTCATTTTTTTCAAATGCCCGCGAGATTAGCGGTGTAGCCACCTGCGTCATCGCTCGCTTGGGGATTTCAATCACGGTGGCCATGTAGAATGAAGTGGTATACACGGCCACCGGAGCCAATCCCAACAAAGCAGCAACCATCAGGCTGTCAACTTTGCCGATGATGATGAGCCCTGCGGTTCCCGCGAAACTCAACAGACTGAACCGGATGAGTTCTTTGCGTACTGACGGATCGAGATTCAAGGTAAGGCCGAATATCAGTCGACCCTCGGCAACTAAAGAGGTAAGCAGGATCGTGAAAGTGAGGACATAAATCAACACTGATCCCACCATGACTTGTTCGAAGGTGATGAGTTCACGAAAATACATCAGTATGAGAACCGCAAGAAGAACGCGGACAAGGATTTCTTTTAGCAAGTTTGGCAGGACATTTTTCAGCAACGAGCGAGAGTACACCTCGAGTAAGGTGGACATCACGGTGATGAAGGTAAGCCACAATGCCAACCCGGTGTAGTGAATGAAATCGGCTGCATTCGATTCAAAGTAGGAAACGATGAATGACTCGAGTGAGAAGAATGCAAGGAGGAATGCCGTGAACGTCCCCAATCCGGCCAGCAAAATGAGGTTGATGAAATTCTTGCCACCGTCCTGCTGCTCGCGGAAGCGTGGAAAGAAACGGATAATGCTCTGGGCAAGTCCAAACTGTGCAAACTGTGCCATGAGGATGGCGGCATCTTGTACGGTGCGCATCAAGCCGACCTGTTCAGGGGACAGAAAGCGCGGGTAGAGATACAACAAGTTGATATATCCAATGGCCACGCCAACATAGCTGATGATGGTGGTGATGATGCTTTGCCGTACAATCAGGCCCATGGATGGAATTATCTGACCGCAAAATACTTTATTTGCAAAACATTCGGGCTTTGGCCCACAATCGCGGAACTGATCATGAGCCTGTTGGACCCTATCCTTGGAAAGCAAAGCCTTCAACGGTTCTACGAGCGACTCTATTCCCTGGCGCTGAAAGGCCTGAATTACGGTCGCGCCAGCAATTACGTGCACAACGGAGAAGCGAGGCTGATGAATGACATCCGTCACATGATTTCCTCTCCTTCAGCAGTATTATTTGATGTGGGTGCCAATCAGGGCGTTTTTGTCAAACACCTCATGGAAGCCTGGCGGGGAATGAACTACCAGCTCTATGCCTTTGAACCTTCAAAGAAGACCTTTGCCCTGCTTCGCGAGAAGGTGAAAGATCTTCCTTTTGTTCACCTGGTAAATAAGGGGATGGGGGAGAAGTCCGAATCTGTCGAGCTTTTCTTTGACAAAGAGGGATCAGGCCTTGCTTCTGTCTATCCGCGTGACTTGTCGTATCACCAGATTGAATTTTCGAATCACGAGACAATCGAATTAACCACACTTGATCTCTTTTGTGAACAGAACAAGATTGAGCGCATTGATTTTCTAAAACTGGATGTTGAGGGTCATGAGCTTGCGGTACTCAAGGGGGGAAAGCGGATGATTGGCGAAGGTAAAGTGGGCATCATCCAGTTTGAGTTTGGCGGTTGCAACATTGATTCAAGGACTTTCTTCCGGGATTACTACAACTTCTTCAAGAATGATTATGCCTTGTATCGTGTCATAGCCGATGGGCTTCAGCCGATAGCTGGTTACTCTGAGAAGCTGGAGGTTTTTCTTTCAGCGAATTATTTGGCGGTGAGAAAATAGAGTTTGCGCGTATTCACTTTCTTGGGCTAAAGCCCATCCTTTAGAAGAACATTTCTTATCCACGGCCTGAAGGCCGTGGCAATAGATATTTATGGGCTAAAGGCCGTG
>JAYVBH010000052.1:0-141014 GCA_043750575.1 Cyclobacteriaceae bacterium | reverse complement strand
TGATCAATGAAAGGCCGGTCAGAAAATTCAACTATCAAACTCCAAATGATGTATTTTTACAAAAGCTACGTGTTGCACTTATTACTTGAACACAGCATTGGATATTCTTGTCTTCCTGGGAGACCGGGTTTGAATATCGAATATCCAACAATGAATATCCAATGTCGAAGGAAGGTGTTTTTACTTGGGATTCTTGTAAAACTTCGACTTATAATCCACCGTCCGCAAAAAGGTCCCCATATTGACCCGTCGATACTTGGGCCGGATAAAGGACAAGACGCTCCCAACTCCTATCATGATGGCCGAGGTCGTTGCTACCTGTGTATCAATCCCTGGCGGGTTGTATCCCAGTGCGCTGTTGATCATGTCAATGCTAAAATAAACTACCCCACCAGCCAGTAATAGGCCACCAAAGATCGGGGCAATTCCACTCCGCTGATTTTTGGGAATTCCTATCTTCTTGATTCTGTTGAAGGGAACTGTATCGGCTGAAGTAATGATTGTAAATTCCAGGAGCTCGATGACCTGACCCTCCGAACGGGAACCGTCCTTTAGCTGAAGATAGATATAGCTCCCTTCTGGAAAATTACCGACAGGCTTCCCTCGCTTCAAAAGCACCAGTTGCTTTTGGGCCTGAACGGAGAGGCTAAAGAGAAGAAGGAAGGGCCAGAGCCGAATCATGCCCGAACTTCGGGGAAAAAATTCAAAGATTTGCCACGGAGTGCGCGGATTAGCACAGATGAATGCAGGGACCAAACAAACGAGTAAGCCAGCATCCAGTATCTAGCATCCGGAATCTAGCATCCACCAGCACCCGGAACCCAGCACCTAAATCACATGAATCCACCCGAAAGGATCGGGCTTCATTCCGTGCTTCATGCCTTCCAGTTCCTGGAGGACGCGGTTGGAGAACTTTCGGGTTTCCACCGGCGGAAGGAAATAGTTCTTGCCCTCATGGCCGATCAATTCAATATGAGCAATGGTGGCGGCAGTCCCTGCGCCGAAGGCTTCCTTGACCCTACCATTCTGAAGGCCTTCTACCAATTCTTTCACCGTTACTTTTCGCTCTTCCACTTTCATTCCCCATTGCCGTGCCAGAGCAAGGACACTATCACGCGTAATGCCGCGCAAAATCGTATCACCCAATGCAGGCGTTACCAGTACGTCATCGAAAATAAACATGACATTCATCGTACCGGACTCCTCCACATACTTGTGCTCGTGGCCATCAGTCCAAATCAACTGATGATAGCCCTGCTCCTGAGCCAACTTGGCCGGGTAAAGGGAACCGCTATAGTTGCCTCCTGTTTTTGCAAAGCCGGTACCCCCTTCGATGGCACGGGTATATTTGGTTTCAATCTTCACTCTCACCGGGGTTGAGTAATAAGGTCCAACCGGAGAGTTAATAATCATAAACGTAAAATCAAGCGATGGGCGAATACCTATATACTCTTCCGCGGAGAACATGAAGGGTCGGATGTACAATGAACTTCCGTCCGCAGTGGGGATCCAGTTACGGTCCAGACGGATAAGTGTTTCCATCCCCTCCATGAATATGTCCTCAGGAAGGTACGGCATACACATGCGGTCAGCGGAAACATTCATTCGCTTCCAATTGTCGAGGGGACGAAATACAAGGGCCTCACCTTGATCATTCTTGTAGGCCTTTAGTCCTTCAAAAATAGATTGGCCGTAGTGCAGTGCCGGAGTTGCAGGACTGACCTCAATCCGACCATATGGCACAACGCGGAAATTGCCCCAATCGCCTTTTCGGTAGTCCGCCACAAACATGTGGTCGGTGTACACCTTGCCGAAAGGGATGTCATTAAAATCAACCTTGGAGAGCCGGGAGGCAGAGACCTTATTAATCTTGATATCCAGCGTATCGACCATGGTACGGATTGTTTAGGGCGGAAAGTTAAACCTAATCCAATATGTGGGCTAACGGATGTTAGGAAATTTTGGTTTTCGAAGAATTCTTAACCCAACCTTAATAATTGGGTCATTTTCGAGGTATCACCTAAGTCAGCGGGATCTACATTCTGGGTTTCCACGGCGTTTCCGGAGCCCTTAGTTCGATGGCCATGGCCCGGCAGAGAACAAACAAATAATCGGACAGCCGATTGAGGTATTGAATAATCAATGGTTCGACTTTTTCTTCCTGATCCAGGGCAATCACCAGGCGTTCTGCACGTCGGCAGACGGTTCGTCCTACATGTCCAAAGGAAACAGAGGGATGACCGCCCGGCAGGACAAACACTTTCATCGGCTCCAGTTTTTCTTCCATCGCATCAATCTTTTTTTCCAGGAAGACTACATCCGCTGAGGAAAGGGCTGGGACCTTCACCTTATTGTTCCCCGGTTCAACAGCGAGGAGTGAACCGATGGTAAAGAGGCGGTCTTGTATTTCGATAAGCTCTTCGTTGCGCGTCTGATTGATTTCCTGGTCCCGCAAAACACCTATCCACGAATTCAATTCATCGACTGTTCCATACGTATCGATGCGGAGGTCGGATTTGGATACACGCTTTCCGCCGAAGAGTGCTGTTGTTCCCTGGTCGCCGGTCTTGGTATAGATTTTCATTGACGTAGGATCGAGTATTGTTCCTTTATAAAGGTCCTATTAAACAAAGAGAAAATGAAATGAGCGTGGAGAAATCTCGTCTAGTGCCCTGCAACAGGTGCATCTGCCATCTGGCGGTTTACATTCTCATTTGGCTTATCCGACTCGACCAGCCCGTCACGGAGACGTATGATCCGGTGGGCGTAGTGCGCGATGTCATCTTCGTGTGTCACCATGATGATCGTGTTGCCCTTGTCATGAAGTTCCTGAAAGAGGCTCATGATACCATAGGATGTTTTCGAATCCAGGTTACCTGTTGGTTCGTCGGCAAGGATGATGGAAGGACTGTTGACCAGCGCCCGTGCAATAGCCACACGCTGCCGCTGTCCTCCCGAAAGTTCATTGGGGCGGTGATGATGACGGTCGGCCAGGTTTACACTCTCCAATGCCGCCATGGCCATCTCACTGCGTTCGTCCTTTCTGTAACCCGCATAAATCAGGGGTAATGCCACATTCTCAAGAGCCGTAGCCCTTGGGAGCAGGTTGAATGTCTGGAAGACGAAACCAATTTCTTTGTTGCGAACTGTTGCCAATTCGTTTTCGGTCATTTCGCTCACCATCTGGTTATTCAGCTCATAGGTACCAGCGGTAGGTGAATCAAGGCATCCAACTATGTTCATCAAGGTCGACTTCCCTGAACCAGAAGGGCCCATGAATGCCACATACTCACCCTTATTGATAGTCATTGACACTGACTGAAGGGCATTGACAATATTGTCGCCCATTTTGTAAACCTTCGAAATATTGTGTGTCTCAATGATCTTGCCCATGATTCTTGATTTATGGTCTTCCCTACCCTTCAACTGTGGAATAGGCCAAGAGTTTCAAATATTCTACTGAATTGTTAAAAAAATGCATTTTGAGGACCCCAAGGTACAATAATTCCATATTCCGGAGACGAGTCCTGGTCGGGGTTGTTACTGCTATCTGGCTATAAATTCAACTGCCGTTGCAATGACCTGCTCATCCCGCAGAATCCGCGTATGGCCCAGGCCAGTCGTTTTGTACAATCTGGCCGAGGGGTATACTTTAAGAAGTTCCTCTGCGCTTCGAAACACCACGTCTTTGTCCTCGACATCATTAATCATGAGGAGGTCGATGGGCTTTGGGAGTCGCTGGACGGCATAGAGGGCAGTAAAATCATCAAACGACTTACCCGTTCGGCGGATAACATACTTCTTGAAGCGCTCTGCCGATCGCCATGACCCGTTGATAGCCCGGAGGAAGGTCAGCAGTATCTCATCGCCGATTGTTGGCGCGGCAATGTTGACCAGTTTCTTTATTGAGAAACCATGCATGGCAGCATTCATCATCGCAGCGCCACCGAAGGAGTGCGTAATGATGCCGGCTGGCTCCCCGAACTTTTCGAAAATAGCCCAGAACATCTGTTCAAATTCAGGGATGGAAGTTGCTTTGCCTTCCGATCTTCCATGCGCCGGACCATCGGGCCCAATAACATGAAAACCGCGCTCAACTAAAGCTGGAATAAATTTACGAAACTGGGTAGCGCGCCCAGCCCAACCGTGAACAAGCAGTACATAGGGCTTTGTTGGATCCCCCCAGATGTGACCACGTATGGTTTTTCCATTCAGGGAAAGGGTAAATGCCTGACCCTTTTTCTCAGTCTCGATCTCCTTGTCCGGCAACGGGTATTTGAGCGGAACGTAAAAGACCAGTCTAAATATCCGGTCGGCCAAAAATGGGGCCACTCGTTCAAGCACTGGAAAAATTGAACGCACGATTCGCAGGACAAGGGGGATTGTATTCTTTTTTCGCTGCATGCTGTCTTACCTCAGTCAATATCAAATTCAAAATCCCGCGTTGTGTGGGCAAAGGTAGTCAGATCATAGACGCGCTCAGAAAACTGAACATGATTTTGCTTGTCGATCAGGATGACCGTAGAGCAACGTGATCCATAGTCCGGGCTTTTGATAAACATAGACGACAATGCCCTCTCCCGTTCAAGTCCAATGCCGGTTTTGGGCAATAGATTATCCGGTGCGCGGTGCTCGTCGTACAGGAATTCAAACAATTCCGTTTGAGTAATAACAGGTTGTTTAAGCATGGGGCGCAGCAGCGCTTTGCCACGCTCGACTTTAGGCCATGGCGTATTCAGCAAGTGATTGCTCAACCCATGAAATCCTGCAGGCAGTCGCTGGACTCCGCGAGCATAGTTAGATTGGTACCAGAGATCATCCATGGTTCCCGCGAGGAGATTATACCCATTGTACATTTTCCCATTGCCTTCAACATTTTGGAGATACTGCTCGCCTGTCAAGGTCTGTTCCAAGAAATCCGATACCAGGTGGCCGCGGGATGGGGCCGCGGGGTCGATATTCTTTGGGTCGCGATAATTGGTGAGCAAACTGATGCGGCCTGTCTTCGAGATGCCAAGCCAGGTTCCGTTTGCTTCCAGATCACGGCCAGCCAGTACATGGGGCGCATCTGGCCAAAAATCTGCCGGAGCAGTATTCCTCCGGTGAAACTCATCGCGGTTTGCTGCAACAATGAGTTTGTAGCGAGGATGATCCTTGACGGAGATAAAAATGAGGCACATTGGAATCGGCGGTCAGACTGTCCAGAGGGTAACAAAGAATAAGCTGGCGCGATACATTTGCAGAACAACAAAGAAGCCGAAAACCAACAATCCTGCTTTGGCCAGGGCCCTCCCAATGGGCTGCGCATAGGCCCTGCGTTCGAGCTGAAAAAACAAGTAGAACAGGACACTCATAGAAATCCACATCGTGTAATTGTCATTCAACAGGTACTGAATATTGCTACCCAATTGACCAAAGAGGTAAATAACCAACTGAAAAACCCACATGAGCACCACAAAGTTCACGAGAATAATAATACTGCACGCTTCCAGGGAGACCAGCAAGTGGTCGCTGTAAAACATCTTTCGGCTGTAGTTGACCAGGGTAAGTGGAATCGAAAAGTAAATGACAAGTAAGACCAGGACCATTTTGGCCATGCTGGTCGACTGCTGGTTATACTGGATCTGGAACGTATCAAAGTCAATCTTCTCTACCGCGATCCGTTGCTGAACAAGTTCCGTTGCAAGCTTTGAGTGTGGTAGCATGTTCATCTGAACGTACAGACTGGAATTGAGTGAATTGTACAGCGGGAAGAGGAAATAGATCAGGTTGGCGATGAAGAACATCGACATGGGCTTGTAGAAGGGAACTCGTTTTCCATTCATGTAATGATAGCTGACCTCACCTGGCTTTTTCAGCATGATCTTAAGCGTCCGAAGAAATTTTCCATCAAGTGAAGTGATGGCATTCATTAGTCCTGCCAGGAATGAGCTGATGGACTTCTCGCCTGGCTCCGGGATTCTTTCTCCACACATGTTGCAGAATGTTCCGGAGAACGTAGCGCCGCAACTCCGGCACTCATGGGATATTGGATTTACAGATTCCATAGTCGGCTATGCTTGTTCAAATAATTCCAACTGGCTGGGCAGGAGCTGAAATGTTTTGCGGTGATAGGGACTGATTCCCAGCGCCCGAATTCCATCCCGATGCTCAAGTGTTGGGTACCCCATATTCGTCTCCCACCCATACCCTGGAAAATTCATTGCCAGCGATTGCATCTTTTCATCGCGGTACGTTTTTGCCAATATCGATGCTGCAGCTATCGAAAGATAAAGCCCATCACCTTTGATGATACACTGGTATGGAAGATCGAGTGAAGTCCTGAAGCGGTTGCCGTCGATGAGCAACATCTCCGGCCGAACGACCAATTTCTCAACTGCCCGGTGCATTGCGAGGAACGAGGCGTTGAGAATGTTTATTTCATCAATTTCTTCGTGGCTTACTTCGGCAACTCCCCATGCGAGTGCATCACGAAGTATGTCTTCCCTGACCATCAGCCGCTCTTCCCGACCCATCTGCTTGGAGTCATTTAAAAGGTGGTGGGTATAAGCCTTCGGAAAAATAACGGCGGCCGCCACAACAGGCCCCGCCAGGCAACCCCGCCCTGCCTCATCGCAGCCAGCTTCAATCATATCATGGGTGTAGGAAGATCTAAGCACGTCTGAAAATAAACAGGATTCTTGTTTTTCCCGGATAGGTTCAAAGTTCGCTGATTAATGTCGTTTTTTACTTTCCTAAATAGATAAACTGTGGACCAATCCAATAAAAATCCCTGGACAACCCGTTCTGCCCGGGAAATCTATAACAACGCCTGGATCGCCTTGACAGAATACCAGGTCATCAACCCGTCCGGAAAGAAAGGAGTATACGGGAAGGTGCACTTCAAGAATAAGGCCATTGGCATCGTTGCGCTTGATGAAGATCAGAACACGTTTCTTGTGGGTCAATATCGCTACACACTTGACGAATGGAGTTGGGAAATCCCAGAAGGTGGCGGCCCGCTTTCAGTCGACATCCTGGAGTCCGCCAAACGTGAGCTCAAGGAAGAGACTGGCCTGACCGCCGAACGCTGGACACTCATTCAACGGGCGCACCTGTCAAATTCAGTCAGTGATGAAGAAGCATTTATATTTCTCGCAGAGGGGTTGTCGACAGGCACACAATCCCTGGAAGAAACAGAAGCTGAACTGAAAGTGTGGAAACTTCCGTTTGAAGAAGCCCTTCAGATGGTGGATGACGGAGCGATAACAGACAGCTTAAGCGTGATGGGAATCATGAAGGTAGCTCGAATCCTGAAACCTGGAACTTGAAACCTGGAACCGGACGGACGGCTTTTTTCAGAACTTTTACAGGATAAGTTTACCTTGCCCAAATGTCGTTCTCTAGTCCCATCCGCTCCGAAGCCCGCACCAGCTTCCTCCTCGCCTACCCGGTCATGATCAGCATGCTTGGACAGGTGATGACAGGCGTTGCCGACAGCGTCATGATCGGATGGACAGGAGCAATTCCACTGGCCGCCTCCGCCCTGGCTAACAGTTTTTTTGGTGTGCTACTTTTTTTCGGCATTGGCGTATCCTATGCGATGACTCCGCTGATTGCCGAGGCTTCCGGAGCGGGTGAAGACAAAAAGATAATTGATTCCCTGCGACATGGATTAGTCATAAACCTGGCCACAGCTATTTTACTTGTTGCAATAGTATTGGCCGGGCAAAACGTAGTGCTTCATATCGGTCAGCCTGCTGAGGTCGCAACGCTGGCCATCCCCTATATGCTGATCATTACATATTCCATCATCCCTACAATGATCTTCCAGACCTTTAGGCAATTTGCGGAGGGCCTTCAGCGGACACGAATGGCCATGGTGATCATGATTGTAAGCAATCTGCTCAACATCGTTTTGAATTATCTTCTGATCTATGGAATCTGGATTTTCCCCGAGATGGGATTGGCCGGTGCGGGGTGGGCGACATTCATCGCGCGAACGGTGATGGCCGTTTGGATGGCGGCCTATGTCTTTTATGGCAAGCGGTTCGTTTCGTACCGTGCAGGATTTCGTCTCGGGGGATATTCAAGCGCGCTGTTCAATCGGATGCTTCACATCGGACTCCCAACTGGCGCTCAATTCATCTTTGAAGCCGCCGCATTTGGTTTCTCTGCCATCATGATGGGCTGGCTTGGCGCCGCAAATCTCGCGGCTCACCAGATTGCCCTTAACCTGGCAACAGTAAGCTACATGACTACTTCAGGTCTGGGTGCTGCCGCTACGATTCGGGTGGGCATCTTTTATGGCATGCGCGATGCCGTCGCGATGAGGAGAGCCGGTTTTACCTTGATGGGTATGGCCGTACTTGTCATGTTGCTTTGGGGAATTGCCTTCGTCTCGGGCCGTCACCTTTTGCCGCGTATCTACATCGATGATCCGGGTGTACTGGCCGCAGCCGTGCCGCTGATGGTTATCGCTGGCTTCTTCCAGCTTTCTGATGGCATGCAGGTGGTTTGCGCCGGTGCCCTGCGCGGAATACAGGATGTTAAAATTCCGTCATTGCTGATCTTCGTGGCCTATTGGGTTATTGCGTTGCCCTTGGGATATGTTTTTGGCTTCCCGCTTGGTTTCGGTGCGCTGGGAATCTGGTCTGGGCTCCTCCTGGGGTTAACGCTGACCGCCAGCGCCATGGTTTGGAGATTCAGCTATTTGTCTCACAAGCCATTGGATATCCTGTAGCAAGGATCAAATTTTGTTATCCGGTTGTATTTCTTCCATTGCAACACGTACCTTCACTCGCATCAAATTACATGAACGAACCTGCCCGACCCGTCAGCCATTCTCAGACCACCATCACCGAACTGATGGTGCCCGCATACGCCAACTTCGGCGGCAAGATCCATGGGGGAATCCTGCTGTCGCTCATGGATAAAGTGGCCTATGCCTGTGCGACAAAACATGCCGGAACATATTGCGTGACTGTCTCAGTAGACAATGTAGAATTCCTTCAACCAGTTGAAGTCGGTGAGTTGGTCTCCATGCACGCATCAGTCAACTATGTAGGAAAATCATCGCTGGTGGTCGGCATTCGGGTCGAGGCCTTGAATGTAAAGACCAGTCACGTTAAACACACAAATTCATCGTTCTTCACCATGGTCGCCAAAGACGACAATGAAAAGCCCACGCTGGTTCCAAAACTTATTCTGGAAACAAAAGAGGACGTCAAACGTTTCATTGAAGCGCTTAATGTGCGCAAAATAAAAAGTCAAATGAAGGAGCAAATGAATGACGCGAAATCTCATATAGATGTTGCGCGGGCATATGAGCTATTGAAGAATGAGCGTTGTATTCTTGCCTTTAAATAATCAGTAACCTAATAAATCCATTATTGAATGAAAGCCCTGATCACACTGGCACTATGCTTAAGCCTGAATTTCGCTTTTGGCCAGTACCCAACAATTCTTTCACAGCGCGAACAAGCAAAGGTAATTGACGATATCCTGGAAGACCGACTTCGGCAACTACTCCCGGGCTTGATGCGCCGCGAAGGATTTGATATGTGGGTGATTATCTCACGCGAATACAATGAAGATCCGGTTATTCGAACAATGCTTCCTGCTACCTGGATGGCGGCGAGGCGAACAACGATGTTGCTTGCGTTCGACCCCGGCGTGGGCAAAGAGATAGAATACCTCGCTGTTGCGCGTTACGATGTCGGCAAGGTTTTCAAGCGTGCCTGGGATCCTGATGCCAACCCCGATCAGTGGGCCCAACTGGGAAAAATCATTGCAGAACGAAAACCAAAGAAGATTGGCATTAACAAAGCCGAGCACTTCGGCCACGCCGATGGTCTCACGGCAAACGACTACGACAACCTTGTTCGGGTTCTTCCCAAAGAACTTAAGGGTAACCTTGCTTCCGCAGAAAAACTGGCCGTTTCCTGGCTTGAGTCAAGGACAGAGAGAGAAATGGTTGTTTACCAGCAAATCTGTCGCATAGCTCACCAGATTATCGCTGAAGGGTTTTCAGACAAGGTCATTCAACCCGGTGCAACAACTACGGAAGATGTGGTGTGGTGGTATCGTGAAAAAATCAAAGAGCTAAAATTGGATACCTGGTTTCATACCTCTGTTTCAGTGCAACGCAACGAATCAGATGCCATTACCTCCAAGCGGCCGCAACCCCTGGTTATTCTTCCTGGTGATCTCCTGCATGTTGATTTCGGTATAACCTACCTTCGGCTGAATACCGACACACAACAGCATGCATACATTCTCCGCTCCGGTGAAACGGAGGCACCTGAGTATCTCAGAAAAGCATTTGCCAAAGGAAATTCGCTTCAGGATTATTTGACAGGAAATTTCAAGGAAGGGAAAACCGGGAACCAGATTCTCGCGGAATCGCGGAAGCAGGCAATCGACAACAACATAACACCCTCCATATACACACATCCAATCGGCCTCCACGGGCATGCAGCCGGGACAACCATTGGTATGTGGGACATGCAGGGTGGCGTACCCAACACGGGTGACTATCCACTCCATCCGAATACGGCCTATTCAATTGAGCTGAACTGTGCTGTGCCCATTGCCGAGTGGAAGAAGGAGGTCCGCATTCAGCTTGAAGAGGATGGCTTCTTTGATGGCAACGGGTTCCGCTACATCGACGGTCGCCAAACCGAATTGATCACGATCCCCAAACCGATTGGCAACGTACGGTAGGGTAATCCATTTTCTGTCAGAGCGGCCCATATGAAGTTTCTCAGGAGGCTCAACACGATCCAGGGCATGTTCGGGTTCATGCTGTTCTTTGCAATCCTACTCCCCTGGTTCCTGGTTCCCATCTACTTTCCAAAAAAGCACAAATGGATCGGTGTTCTTAATCGGATTTGGGCGAAAGGCACACTGCTGTTCTGTTTCCTGGGATACCGTGTTGTTGAAAGAGCTAAATTGGATTCAACAAAGACTTATATTTTTTGCCCCAATCACTTTTCATACCTCGACATTCCTACGATGGGACTAAATCCAATCGATACGGTCTTTGTCGGGAAGAGCGACATGGAGAACATCCCGTTCTTTGGCTGGATGTACCGACATCTTCACATTACAGTTGACCGGGCTAAACTTCGGAGCAAATACGATACATATCTTAAGTCCGGGCTGGCGCTGGATGAAGGTAAGAGCCTGGTGATCTACCCTGAAGGCGGAATATTTTCACCTTACCCACCCCAATTGGCCCGATTCAAGGAAGGGCCGTTTCGGCTCGCCATCGAGAAACAAATCCCGATCGTACCCGTCACCATACCACGCAATTGGATAATTTTGGCTCCCCATGAATTCCTGGTCAGGCTGGGTGTCGTCGAAGTAATCTTTCATGAGCCGATTGAAACAACCGGCATGACGTTGATGGATTTGGAAACGCTTAAAGACCAGGTATTCCAAGTGATTACCAAAGAATTAACCGAGTATGGAAATAAACCGCGTAACGCTTGATAAAATTGCTCACCTGGCACGCCTGGAATTTAGCGACAGCGAGGCTGAGAAAATGATTAAGGACATGACGGAGATCGTTACCTGGGTTGAGAAACTAAAAGAAGTGGATACCACCGGCATAGCGCCCCTTACGGCGATGAGCCACGAGACTAACGCGCTTCGACCAGATACAACAGCTGAACACTTGACTCATGATCGCGCGCTCTCCCAGTCGCCCCATCACGATAGTGACTATTTCCTTGTTCCGAAAGTAATCGACTAAGCATCCCTGAAGGCGTATAGCCAGGGGAAACTCAAACGCATGACATCATTGACTCTTCTGAATTCTTTGGCCCCTGGGTATCGAAAACTGGCCGTTTACTTCGGCTGTGCTTTTGCCGTGGTCTTCCTGGCAACCCTTCTTTCATTTATCCTTCACCCCTGGCCTGTATTCACCTGGCAACAACTTCAGGAATTACAAATACAGGAATTGCCGCTCTACGCATTTGAACGTGGAAATGTGGAATTCACACTGAGCACAGAGAATTACGTGTTATTTGAGCGCTGGCTGGGCAACACGATTCAACCCAACGTACTCGCGCTCGACATCTACTTTGTCTTTTTTGGATTGTGCCTGGCCGCCCTACTGGCCATCATCTCCGCCCTTCCTCGTTTCTGGTTTTACATGGGCACCACGATCACGGCTTTCATGATCGCCCTCTTTCGCTGGGATGCGCTTATGTTGGGGGGATACGACCATCCAATGATAGGGATAATCATCGTCTCCGTTTTTTTGGCTTTGCTTTTCTTTTTTCAATTCTTCCAGTCGGCAGCTTCTTTTCAGAGAAGACTTCTGCTTTTCATTGTACTGTGCGCGCTGTTGGGGTTATTGGTGTTCACAACATCTACCGTTCCTCAGCCTCTTCGCTACCTGGCTGTCAACACACTCCCGGCAGCCCTCGTGGTCCTGATCATATTTATCATGCTGATCGCACATCAGATAATGGCTTCTTTTGTCTCACTCGCCCTGGCGAGTTCCCGCACCAATAGCCTACGCCAATTCCTGATCATCAGCACGATTTACTTACTTAATCTTTGGCTTTCCTATTTGAATCGGATCGGGTATATGGACTGGGACTACGCTGTTCCACCATTTCTACTCTTTGCTGTATCGGCAGGCCTAACGGTATGGAACATTCGTCAGCGGGGCCCGATCTATGAGTTCCTATTCAAAAACGATGTGCTGCTCATCCTCTTTGTTCTCTCTTTCGGCACAATGGCGACGGCCACCCTGGGGTACTTCATCTCCTCTGGCAATGATATGATGCTCCTGTCGCTAAATGACCTCATCCTCTACACGCACATCGGCTATGGCGCAATTTTTCTGATGTACGTGGCTTCCAATTTTTTAGGAATGTTTGAAAAGCACCTGCCCATTCCCGCCGTATTATACAAGCCCACGACCATGCCCTATTTCAGTTATCGGTTTGCTGGATTTATTTTTACACTGGCGCTGATTTTCTACAATAACTGGGCTGGCCATTTCAATCATTTTACTTCTGGTTATTATACCGCGCTTGGTGATGTCCACTTTGGTAAGTCCTATGTCTCTTCGCTCAACGCCTACCGTCGGGCCCATGCGTACGCACCGTACAACCAGCATGCTGCCACAGCCCTTGCCACACTGGAAGCCGCTGAGGGAAATTATGGCAAAGAAAAGACCTATTCAATCGATGCGAACAGGTTTCGACCCACCGAGTTCACAATACTAAATACAGATCAAGTATATCTGCTCTCAGGCAATGCCTACGAAGACATTCAACTCCTGAGAAAAGGCAAAAATCTTCATCCGGCTAGCGGCGTAATCAGGAACAACCTCGGGCTGGCGTTTGCCCGTGTCGGAGTGGTGGACTCCGCACAGTACTATTTCAACGCCGCGCTGAATGACAGACGCTCCCGCAATTCGGCAGAGATGAATCTACTCGGCCTGCTGGCTAAAATCAAAAGCCCGACAAATGTGGATTCAATCTACCAACTGCTAAGTTCGGGGCCGGCTTCGGTAAAAAGCAATGCCGTTGCGCTGGCAAACCGGGAGGGAAAAATTCTGGATGCCCCGATGGCGTTGCCTAAAGATTCCATTTTCAATCTTTTTTCAGCTTCTCTCCTAACGAACTTCATCACCAATCAAACAAACCAGATTGATACAGCGTTCCTCTCCACTTGCATCAGCATGGCGCATAAAGATGAAAATTTATCTTACCGCCACATGATCTTGCAGTCAGCGGCAACGGCCTGTTATGCATCTGGCCAGGTCAACCGGGCTTTTCACCTCCTTCAGGAGGTTATTTTTCTAGGGAGTAATGCAGGATTAAATAATTACACCCTTGGCCTCATGGCGATGGATCATGACAAACATGATGTAGCACTTGGCTATTTCCTCTATGCGCTCAACAATAAATCCGGACCCGCGGCACTGGCCAACGCAGTATCTCTCGCCGAAGAAGGACGGATTGCCGAGGCCGTCATGGCATGGGATTCAGTAGGCATCCGCAAGGACACAACCGTGCGGGAACTTAGCGAAAGCATGAAGCGCATCCTTGGCGCTCCCGCATCCTGGTTCAACGATTTGACAGAAAGGGAAAAACTGTATTATTCTCTTTATCGGATTCCGCTAGCTGATTCACTCTTGTTCAATGGCCTCGTTGCACAAATCAAAAACGAGGACTTGCGGGCAAAGGCTATTCTGATCCGGGCTAAGAAATATTTCGCTGTCGACGAACTCATCAAGGCCGCACTACAATACAAGCGACTCCAGGGGCTCCATCTTACCGACACGCGCCTCTTTGCTGAAATAAAATATTTTGAATTGCGTCTCATGGCATCACAGCACCGCATCAATGACCTTCAGGCCATGATTCAACAAGGCATTCTTTTCGGTCCTTACCGGGAATCTGAACGGGTTTACTATGAAGCCCTCAGACAGCAAGCTTCAGGAGATTCCATCGCGGCGGGTCAACATTTCGAGTGGCTGGCCCGCAACAACTGGTATTTCGACGATGGACTTGTTGCAGCCGCTCAATTCTTCAAGCGCGACTCCCGGAAATCATACGCGATACTTGCTGACGCACTTCAGGTAAATCCAAGATCCGTGAAGTTGCTCAAGGCCTACGTACCTGTCGCACTTGCTCGGGGTTTCGATCCCTATGCCGTCAATGCCCTGGAGACGCTCCAGGGAATCCTTTCTCCTGCTGCCTTTAAGAAGTACATCGATGAAAATCAGCTGTCAGGTCTGCTTCTTCAATGAGACGCATTCTTTACCTTTGCGCACCTTAGCAAACTCTGCATGGAATTAAAACGCGTCCCCCTCGAAAATCTTCATGAAAAACTTGGTGCCAAAATGGTGCCCTTCGCTGGCTACCTGATGCCCGTTCGCTACAGCTCCGACATTGAAGAGCACATGGCTGTGCGCAACAGCGTTGGTGTGTTTGATGTTTCGCACATGGGGGAATTCACCGTTCGCGGCCCGAAGGCCCTGGATCTTATTCAGCGGGTCACCAGCAATGATGCCAGCAAACTGGTCGATGGCCAAGCGCAATATTCCTGCTTGCCCAATGAAACAGGAGGCATTGTGGACGACTTGATTGTCTACAAGAAGAAGGAGAATGACTACTTGATTGTCGTAAACGCTTCAAACATTGAAAAAGACTGGAACTGGATTTCCCAATTCAATACCCAGGGAGCTGAAATGAAAAACATCTCTGATGATATTTGTCTTTTCGCTATCCAGGGACCCAAGGCAGCGGGGATTCTCCAGAAACTGACCCCGGTGGATCTGTCAACAATCAAATACTATCATTTCGCTGTCGGGTCCTTCGCCGGAGTCTCCGATGTCGTCATCAGCAATACGGGCTATACGGGTGCAGGAGGATTTGAAATCTACGTTCGCAAAGACGCAGCTGAAAAAACCTGGATTGCTATTTTCGAAGCCGGGAAAGAGGAAGACATCAAACCCATCGGGCTCGGCGCACGGGATACCCTGCGGCTGGAGATGGGATTTTGCCTATATGGAAATGATATTGACGACACAACCTCACCCCTCGAGGCTGGGCTGGGCTGGATTACAAAATTCACGAAGGATTTTACGAACTCCGCAAACCTGAAAGCCCAAAAAGAAGCAGGCGTAAAGAAAAAACTGGTTGGCTTCCGAATGGTCGACCGGGGAATTCCCCGCCATGATTATATCATCAAGGATGCCGAAGGCAATGCCATAGGAAAAGTGACGTCGGGTACCCAATCACCCATGCTGGGAATCGGTATTGGGCTTGGGTATGTCGCAATAGAATATTCCAAGCCAGGCACAGAAATCTATATAGATGTGCGCGGCAAACTTCTAAAAGCGCAAGTACATAAACTTCCCCTGATTGAGGGATGATGCCATAAGCCCCTTCGAACTCATTACTCTGGACTAAAGTCCATCCTTTTCTTTCTACCCATTATCCCCGCCTTAAAAGGCGGGGCAATAGAACCTCTAAACATTGCTCACTCAGCAGAACTTGATTTTGCCACGCCATTTAGGGCATAGACAAGGAGATCAACTATACTGTGGACTTTAG
Source organism: Cyclobacteriaceae bacterium (assembly GCA_043750575.1). GTDB lineage: Bacteria > Bacteroidota > Bacteroidia > Cytophagales > Cyclobacteriaceae > ELB16-189. Next base: position 124,947 of record JAYVBH010000052.1, on the reverse strand, counting down.
CCTAAAAGTCATCACTGCTATAAGTTCCCCCTGAACTCAATATCTAAACTAAAGTCTATCCTTTTGTTACTACCCATTATCCCCGCCTTAAAAGGCGGGGCATTGAACATCTAAACATTGCTCACCAAGCAGAACTTGATTTTGCCACGCCCTTTAGGGTTTCGCGTGCTTTAGGGTTTGCCATGCCCTTTAGGGTTTGCCATGCCCTTTAGGGCGTGGGAATAAAAATCAAAAATTAAAGCGGGCTTTAGCCCACAAATCAACAGTCTGCCTAGACTTTTGCCTCATTCTCAAGCCTGCATAATTGTCCGGAAAACAGAATGTGATCGCAAACGAAAGATGACTTTCCAGATTTACATTTGACGACATTCAATTGCCGCGACATGACGTCGGGGATAAGAAAATATAAATAGAATGGGCTATGGCCCAAACCTCACGCTATGCCATTTGTCAGAGTTTGGATTCACGCCGTGTGGGCCACTAAAAACCGCCAGCCCTTGCTCCTTAATAATATCAGGGCTACTGTCTTTGATCACATCTTTCAAAACGGGAAGAAGAAAGGTATTCATATCGATCGTGTCAATGGCTATGTAGATCATGCCCATGCTCTATTTGCGCTGGGTAATGATCAGACACTAGCCAAAGTTGTTCAGCTTATGAAAGGAGAGTCATCTTTTTGGATAAATCAGCATCACCTTTCTGCTCAGCGGTTTGAATGGCAGGATGAATACTATGGGGCTTCCGTTAGTGAGCGCGATCTCGATTCGGTCCGTCGTTATATTGACAACCAAGAGGAACATCACAGGAATAAAACATTCATGGAGGAATATGAAGAGCTAATGAAAGAGACAGGGTTCCTAACTTCGCCCTTGGACTAAAGTCCATCAATTCCCCTTACCCCATTATCCCCGTCTTGAAAGGCGGGGCAATAAAGGCGGGGCAATTGAATCCCAAAGCACTGATTTTTTTGCACATCCTTTCGCATTAGAAAGCGAGGCAATAGAATTGTTCCGAATTCCGCCCTTGGACTAAAGTCCATCAATTCCTCTTACCCCATTATCCCCGTCTTGAAAGACGGGGCAATAAAGGCGGGGCAAAAAGGCGGGGCAAAAGTATCCAGAGCATCTCCTTTGCCACGCCCTTTAGGGCGTGGGCAAGAAATCAAAAATGGATTGGGCTTTAGCCCACAAAAGAATTCAGCCTCAGCATCCGGGTTGCCAAAGCGGTGTAGATTCCGGACCTTAGCACCCCATGAAAACCATCGATGTTTGTCTGAGTCCCGAATTGATGCACCTGTACAATGTGCGAGACAGAACCGTCGTGGTCGTAGATATCCTGCGGGCTACGTCCTGCATGGTTACTGCATTTGCACATGGCGTGGAGACCATTACCCCGGTAGCTGATCTCAACAAATGCAAAGGAATGAAGCGCCAGGGATACATCATCTCAGGTGAACGGGATGGGAAAATGGTTGAAGGTTTCGATAAGGGAAACTCTCCTTTTGAATATTCAACTCAGGAAATCCGAGGCAAGAACATTGCCTTCACGACAACGAACGGCACGCTGGCGATTGAAAAGTCGAAAGGGGCGAAAAAGGTTATTATCGGGTCTTTTCTCAACCTATCCGCCGTTGTGAAATATCTTTTGTTCGGGGAAAACAATGTGCTGATTGTTTGTGCAGGCTGGAAAGGAAAAGTAAATCTCGAGGATACACTCTTTGCGGGAGCTGTCATCGAAAAACTTCGAAACCACATTGAGCCGGATTGTGATGCGCCGCTCGTCGCCCATCACTTATACAATCAGGCAAAAAATGATATGGTCGGCTTTCTTAGCAATTCCTCACACGTGAAGCGGCTCAACCGACTTGACATTTACAAAGACATCGAATTCTGTCTGACACCCGACCAGTATGAAGTGCTCCCGAAGTTGAAGAATGGTGTGCTTACGCTGACGTAGTCGCGGATTGGCTCTTGGCAGCGCGCAGCATAGTTGATGCCCAAATCACACATACAATTACCCCGCAAAGCCAAAGGCTAAGAGCCAAGAATTATCTCAATTCAACCTATACACTGTCTTCCCACCTACTACGGTCCGCAATAACTTAACATTCCTGATCTCCACAGGATCGATAACCGTGATATCCTTTTCAAGAATCACGAAGTCCGCTTTCTTCCCCGCTTCAAGCGAACCCTTGATTGATTCTTCAAACGATGCGTAGGCGCCGTTGACGGTGTATGCTTTCAGCGCCTCCTCCACGGTGATCTTTTGTTCCGGTACCCATCCGTCGGGATTCTTGTCGTCGAGGGTACGACGCGTGACGGCAGCATATATTCCTTCCAGCGGTGTTGCCGGAGCAACAGGCCAATCGCTACCGAAAGCTACAGTAGCGCCGGCATCCATCAGTGATTTAAATGCATAGGTCGTCTTGCAGCGTTCATAGCCAAGGTATTTCTCCGCAAATCGTCCGTCGTCGATAGCGTGGTAGGGTTGCATGCTAGCAATGACACCGAGCGATTTGAGACGCGGTATGTCAGCAGGATCAATGTGCTGAAGATGTTCGATGCGGAAGCGCCGGTCGCGGGGACCGTTTTCCTGCTGGACGCGCTCATAGATATCGAGCAGTGTGCGAATACCTTTGTCGCCGATGGCATGAACCATAAGATGCAATCCGGCGCTATCGGCGGACTTGATATCGCGGTACAATTGATCGGGGGGCGTTAAAAAGAATCCAGAATCATTGGGCGCATCGGCAAAAGGTTTGAAGAATGCAGCAGTATGTGATCCGAGCGAACCGTCGACGAACTGCTTCACATTTCCAAACCGGAGCCACGCATCACCCCGGCCTTCTTTCTTTATTTTCTCATTCAAGGCACGCCAGTTGTTTATTTCGGTACCTGCGTAGATACGCGCGATCATTCTGTTTTGCTTGTGGGCCCGCTCCAGGGCTGAAACGTATTCACTCACACTGTGAGCCGACGTTACGCCCTTCGAAGTTACGTAGCTCATGGCGGCGTCAACAGCGTGGTCCTCTTGCTCTTCAGATGGAGGAGGAATCGCCCGGGCAACTAACCCCTTGGCATTGTCCTTGAAAATCCCCGTTACTTTTCCCTTGTTGCGCACGATGGCACCCCCTGGAACATCCTTCACCTTATCGTCTATCCCGGCAGCTTTGAGCGCAGCTGAGTTGGCGAGTGACATGTGGCCATCAAGGCGGTCGACCCATACCGGGTTGTTCGGCGTAACGGCATCGATCCATCCCCGCTCTGGCAATTGGCCGCCCCAATTTTGATTATCCCAGTCCCCACCCAAGATCCATGTTCCCGGGGAAACGGTCTTCGCGAAGTCAGCGATTCGTTTTGCAAACTCTTCCGGTGTCTTCGCATCCCGCAGTTGAACGGAAGATAGGCCAAAGCCTGCTCCTACGAAATGGGTGTGTGTGTCGATGAAGCCAGGGGTGATGAGTTGGTCTGGCCGCGCATCAATCATTTCTGTCTTTTCACCGACCCAGGCATTAATATCAGCAATACTTCCAACAGCAACGATCGAATCCCCAGAAACAGCCATTGCTTCTGCGTAAGGTTGATTCGGGTTTCCGGTCCAGATTTTTCCACGGATGACTTGCTCTGCCGTGGGATGCTGACTGCAGCCAAGAGTCAGGAGAGACAGCGCAAGAATAATATAGGATGTTCTCATCGTTTTGAGGATCATAATGGGGTGGTTTCTGATTGCTTGTTCGATAATCTTCCTATTGCGAGGGCGAGCAGGCCGAGCGCTGGGCCAACAGCGAGCCACACATAAAGGTACTGCGCATCGATCATTTTTGATAGTGAAGTGATGACCTGTATGCTCACGATTGTAATTGAAAATCCAATGCAGTTCACGATGGTCAGCGCCGTTCCCCGATGATGGGGATTTGCATTTTGCGCCACCAAAGTTGAAAACAGCGGTGAGTCAGCTATGACAGCCATGCCCCAAAACAGTAGAAAGCCAACAAAGGCCCATGGCGTATCCAGGGCAAACATAAATGGGGAAAGCAGACAGCAGACTCCTGAGGAGACGAGCGCGATTGCGGCGCTTGTCCTCAGACCCACTCCTGCAGAAAAATATCCGGAAAGAACACATGCCAAGGCGCCTATTCCGATAATCGCAAAACTCAGGAATGGAACATTCCAATCATTGCCCGGATGCATGGTCGAATATGTTATCAACATCAGGGGTACGAATGCCCAGAACGTATACAACTCCCACATGTGACCGAAGTACCCAAAAGCCGCGCTGCGAAAACCTCGATTGTCAAACACATTGAAAGCAACTGAAAGGTCAATCTTGCCTGCGGTTTTGCGATGGGGGCCATCGGGAACCAAGCTCATGATCAACACACCGCCAAGAACCGCGAGGGAAGAACTGGTAATAATAATCATCCGCCACGGAACACCTGACAAGCTACCGCGCAGCAAATGAGGAAAGGCTGTACCCAGCACGAGTGCTCCCACCAGGAGCCCCAATGATTTTCCCAGACCTTTGTCAAAATAGTCAGAAGCGATCTTCATTCCGACCGGGTAGATGCCCGCCAGAAAAAAACCTGTGAAGAATCGTAACATCAATAAGCTCACCGGGCCATTCGCGGAACTCAGGATTCCGAGGTTAACCGTTGCCCCTACCAGGGCGCTGAAAAAGAAAACTTTCGACGGTGAGAATCGGTCGGCGACGGTAAGCAGCGCAAACAACAGCGTGCCGGAAATAAACCCAAACTGTACCGCGCTGGTCTGATAGGCGAAAAACAAGGGATCCAAACCAAAGGCTGAGACAACTTCCGGCATGACCGCATTGCCAACAAACCAGAGTGTGGTGCACAGAAATTGTGACAGGACAATAATCGGGAGAACAAGTTTCATCTCGTTTACTTCAATTTTGGATTGCCGTGATGTCTGTCCTTGTCACGCGCTGTCTTCTTTGCCATGTTCTTCGCAAATGCTTCGGTGAGGTTCACGCCTGTCTGATTCGCCAGGCAGATGAGCACCCACAGCACATCGGCCATTTCGTCGCCGAGGTCTTTGTCCTTGTCACACTCTTTTTCGGATTGCTCCCCGTACCTACGGGCCATGATGCGGGCCAACTCGCCCACTTCCTCCGTTAGGATGGCCATGTTGGTGAGCTCATTGAAATACCGTACGCCGTAGGTTTTGATCCAGCGGTCCACTTCCTGTTGCGATTGTTCGATCGTCATGATTCTCCGTTTACAATACTTTAGTTCTTCTCCAGTTCCTCAAAGTCAATATCCATCACTTCGTAGGCATTCCAGCCATTGAAATCGAAGTGCCACCATTCGTGATCATACACCGTAAACCCATTGCGCTCCATGACCGCAATAAGCAGATCCCGGTTCTTTCGGATTATCGGATCACTTACATCTGCGGTGGGCCACGCAGCGGTATCAAATGAATCCCATGGTGTGGGCATCGGGACATCCTTACCCGTTTTCAAGTCGATGATGGTCATATCGAGCGCGCAGCCACGGTTATGGCGGGAACCGCGGTACGGTGAAGCGACGTATGTGGTGTCATGATATTCTTCGTAGAATTTCACCGTGGCTTTGTAGGGGCGGTAGGCATCGAATACCTTGATTCCATATCCAAGTTTGATGAATTCAGCCTGAGCTTTTCGCAAAGCCTCTGCAACGGGTTTGCGCGAGTAGGCCCTCGCCAGGGTGTATATCTTCTTTCCGGTAAAGTTTTTAGTTGTGGCGTAGCCAATCTCCAGGATAATGTCCGGTGCCACTTTAGCCAGGTCCACCAATTCTTTCTCAGGATTTGTTTTGAGCGTTGCTTGGTACTCGGCCAATTGTGTGGTCTGGAGCCCGTACTTGTTTTGGGCGAAAAGTACATTGGGGAGAAGCAGTAGAAAGAACAGGCTTCGTTTCATCATGGTGCAAGCATTAAGAGTTTTTTCACCGCAGAGGCACAAAGGCGCAAAGAAATTCAGTACAGGGTACATCCTCGAAGCAGTGATTGGTTAACTTTCAATCATGAAAATACTGAAAAGATCGCTAATGGTACTGCTGACCATCGTAGTCCTCACTGTGCTTGGAACATTCGTCTACCTACAAACCACCAAACCGGTATACTCGGGGTCTGCCATACTAAAGGGGCTTAAGAAAGAGGTCGAGGTATTATATGACGCCTACGGAGTTCCCCATATCTATGCAACGAACGCTGAAGACGCCTATTTCGCCCTGGGCTATGTTCATGCACAAGACCGGCTATTCCAGATGGAGATGCTGCGGCGAGCGGCAAGTGGGCGCCTATCTGAAATCCTGGGGAAAGACCTGATCCCTGTTGACAAGCTATTCCGTACGCTTGGCCTGAATCAATTTGCCGAAGCTGGCGCCCAGAATTATCTCAGTGCTGATACTGCAGAATTTCAGCGTGCCACCCTGGCCTACCAAAGCGGTGTCAATGAATATGTGCGCACAGGGAAGACACCCATCGAATTTTCAATCATAGGGATCCCTAAAACAGAGTTCACCCCAAAAGATATTTACCTTGCTCTGGGATTCATTGCTTTGGGTTTTGCAGAAGGGATGCAAGTCGACCCTGTGCTGGAAAAAATCAGAACAGAACTCGGCGAGGCGTACCTGAAAGACCTTGCTGTTTACACGTCAGCCTCGGCGGAAAAAATCAAGAATTTCAGTGGCCCTCCGAAGAAACTCGCTGCCGATCCCCTGATCGCCGCGGTGGCTGAAGGGTTGCGCAAGCTTCCAGTCCCATTGTGGTCGGGAAGCAATGGAATGGTAATTGCCGGAAACCGTACCGCCTCCGGGTTTCCCATTCTCGAAAACGATACCCACATGCAATTCATGCAGCCTACGGCTTGGTATGAGGCCCATCTCGAGTACCCCGGGTTCCGCTTTTACGGACACCATCTCGCGGGCATTCCCTTTGGTCTGCTCGGCAACAATCAATTCTGTGGCTGGGGATTCACCATGTTTGAAAATGACGATGTTGATTTCTTTCGTGAAGAACTCAATCCGGAAAATGCCAACCAGGCAAAGTTTGAAGGACGATGGGAAGAATTAGCTAGTCGGGAAGAAGTCATCCGGGTTAAGGATGCAGAAGATGTCATTATTCAAGTAAAGAGCTCACGCCACGGACCTCTCATCAACAGCATCATGGAGCAGACCGTGACTACAGAAAACCCAGTCTCGCTTTGGTGGTCGGTACATCATCATGCAAACTATTCGCTTCAGGCATTTCACATGCTAAATCATGCTACGCAATTTGAAGTAGCGCAGAAAGCGGCATCCCTTTTCACGGCTTCCGGACTCAACCTGATGTACGGCGACACGGATGGCAACATCGCCTGGTGGGCCGTTGCCAAATTACCCATCCGCCCGGCGCACGTCAATTCAAAATTGTTTTTGGATGGAGCCTCAGGCAAAGATGAATACCTCGGCTACTATGATTTCGACAAGAACCCGCATGCCGTTAACCCACCGTGGGGTTTTGTCTACTCTGCCAACAACCAGCCAGACAGCGTGGACGGCGTGCTTTACCCTGGGTATTACTATCCCCGATCGCGCGCCGGAAGAATTGCAAGACTATTGTCCGAAGACAAAGTCTGGACCATTAATGAGGTGAAGAAAATCGCGCTTGATGTTGAATCTGAAATGCACCCGGCGGTAGGGTGGCAGATGGCTGATGTGCTCGCGTCCACAGGAAATCCCAAATACAATGAGATCATTCAGGTGTTAAAGAACTGGCATGGCGAGCAGGCCGTCATGGACGTCGGGCCCTCAGTATATTTTAATATGCTCTCACAGACCATGTCGCTCGCCATGACCGATGAACTGGGATGGGGTGCGTATAGCGCCATCTTGGGAACATCACTGCCAAGAAACTCTTTTGAGATTCTGATTGCCAATGAATCCTCTCCGTGGTGGGACGACAACACAACGCCTTCGATCAAGGAAACACGCAAAGACATTATTTCGCACGCGGCAGACAAAGCCCTTACCTTGCTGGCTGCTGTAGCCGGTGAAGACAGCAAAGACTGGCAATGGGGAAAATTCCATTCACTCACCCATGCTCATGCCTTAAGTGTCGTAAAGCCGCTGGACAAACTCTTCTCGGTGGGACCTTTCCCACAGCCGGGAGGAGGAGAAGTGATCAATGACCTGGATCAACAAATGGACACGACGGGTTATTTTCCTGTATTTGACGGTCCGGCGCTACGCAAGATCACTGACTTTGGTGATCTGGAAAACGGAGAAACCATTTCGCCTACGGGCCAGTCAGGCATCGTCATGAGCCCTCACTATTCAGACCAGGCCAAAATGTTCGCGACAGGGCAATTCAGGAAGATGCTGATGAACCGTCCGGCCATTGAGCGTCAATCACAAAAATTGATTCTGAAACCAGCGCTACAATAGGAGGTGTCAGTCCGTTACGGATTCAACGAATAGATAGCCTGGAGCAATCGCGATCCATCTGCTTCCGACGAAACAGGAATCGCCACGCTTCTTTTTTGGAATGTCTCCAGGCACCATACAGCCATTGCGTTTGATGGGGCCTGATTGACCCAAGTTTTCACCACGGACTCTCCCTTATCAGGTTGCCCGGCTTTTCGGAAGGCCCAAGCGGTAATGAGTGTGTTTGGACCAACTGGCCATTGTTCCTGGCTCAGCGCACTTCCCCAGGCTGCCTTCGCTTTGTCCATTTTCTTCATCCCCTCCTGACACATGCCTTCCAGCAAATACTCCGCGCGGGAATCGATATCCGCATCATACGGCTTCCCTACGCCAAGATTACTCGGGTACATCCTCGCTTTGCCAATCATCACCATGGCCTCGGAATACTTGTTGGCCTTCATCCGATCAATGGCCTGCAGCAGCCACGCTTCACGATATAGGGCGTGACCTTCGGTTGATCCTTCATAGGGAAGTACGTTCGTCTTGGCTAGCACATCATTGCAGGCCTTGTAATTATCATTCAGAAGGTAGGCTTTTGCCAACAGCAACCGAAGGCGAAAATCATTTGGTATGCGCTTGTCGTAGTCCTGAGCCACACGCAAGGCATCCGCAAACTTCTTCTCGCTGAAATAATGTTGTACAAGCATCTTGCCGTAGCGCCACTGACTGGGTTCCAATTCAGCTGCCTTCTGCAAATCCACCAACGCTGTTTCGCGAATCAGTTCAGCACGGGCGGCATACAACGGCGCAAACTCAGGGCGGTTTCCGCAGGCGGCAAACAGCTCACGGGCTTTGGATGTCTGGTTCTTGGTCCAGTAGATCAACCCCAGCAAATATTTTGGTTTCCAGTTGCCCGTTGCGCTCGTCGCCCACGCAAACACCTCTGCCGATTCGGGTCGGAAAGGAAAAACTCCTGTAACAGAGGTAGCAATCGCGCGCTCGAGTAACTTCTCTGACGAACCATTCAGTTTTTGTTCCAGGAACGCCTGCCAGAATGCAACCTCTGCGTTAGCAGGTGAAAGTTCAAGAACGGTTCGCGACTCCTTCAACATGCCAAGCCGATAGTACCAGGCAGTAAGCTCCAGAAAGGATTCAACTATTAATTCATTCTTGATGCTTTGCGAAAAAGTTGATTTTGTTTCTGGCGTGGGATTGGCAAGGTAATTTTCAAACCCGGCAAAATGATTTAAAGGATTAAGCCGTTTCAATGCCTTTAGTGTTTCATCTGCCTTCATCATATTTCTCTGCTGGCGGTAGGCCACAGCCAACAACTGAAGGGCCTCCACATGTCCGGCATTGCCTTCGAGGCTCTTGGCAGCATAATGAACGGCGCGATCCAGGCGCCCATCTTTCAGGTCCATACGACTCAACTCCGTATAAGCCGCAACGCGATGGGCCGGATCCATGGCGGCAATATCAAATCCGTCACGGGCGTCAGTCTTCTTGCCGAGCGCAAGGGAGGTCATGCCGTAATAGAAATTAGCCATCGGGTCGTAGGTGTCAATGCTCAAGGCGTGCATCAGCAGTGACAGGGCTTTGGGATAGTCCATGTTCCGATAGCTGACCATCGCAAGGTCGGTGAGTGCGGGAAGGTAATTTGGGTCCTTTGCCAAACATGCTTGAAGTTTCTCTTCCGCTTTCACATACTGACGCTCGCGGATGAACTCCTTCCCTTCGATATAAAGTCCCTGGATACTGTTCCAGTCAAAATCCTTTGGCGACTCAACTGGCCTTGAGAGCACACCATCCGCAGGATCTGTTCGATACTCCATGACATGATCACCCAGCATAACCACCAGCGGCTCCAATGAAACGGTGGCCACTGAATCGGAAAATGCCTGCATTACCTTCAGGTTAACTTCCTTTTCATAGATTCTGCTTTGGCCCTGGGCGATGACCAATTTTTCCTTCATGTTCTGAAGCGGCGAAATATCTATACGCACCCTTCCCTGCCGCATCCGCACGTTCATGGCACCAGCTGGATTAGCCGTCACAAAACCTTGTGTGCCCTTCACGGGAAACCAATATTCAGTCCAGGTGTCAGTTGAGTAAGGTGCAAAACCACGGTGCTTAAAAGGTGTCGCCGTGCTCGTATGATCTGTTTGATTAAAGAGCCTTCCCGATTGCACCTCAACATACTGTCCGTCGGTGTCGGAGAGCAGCTTCTCCCAGATCATGCCTTGTTGCGAAAGTCCCCAGATCCAGATTTTCTTTCCCGCCTTTTCATCGTGGGCAGCATAACGGCCCATTCCAAAATTTTCGTCATGCCAGAACCCACCAAAAAAATTGGTGTACTTACCGAAAACGTGGTACGATTTATAGGGACCAAAATTATTCTTCTCATAAAAGGAAATGTCTTTTCCATTTCCTTCATGGATTTTCCACGCCTTATTGGTGCCGTCATGGCCCAGATATCGGGTACCCGGATAAACAAACTCCAAATCGCCAGCGGCCTTGATACCGGCATTCATCCAGGTGTAATACGGTTGTTCGAGGGGTGTGGTGTTGCTCCAAAAAGAACGTGTGGTAAAATAGGCTTTGTCTTTCGGAAGATTTACTTCAATGGTCCAGTACGTTTGCGTAAGCAGATCCAGTGTGCCAATAATACAGCTAACGCTGCCATCATCATTAACCCGGGTAGTGTAGTCTACCGGAGTAGAACAATTGGGTGTATGGCCGATGATGCCGTAATTGGCTTCAATGCCGCCGCTGGTCCACGGCCCCCGCATGGCGATATCGCGGAACTTGACCACGTGGTTATAATAGAGAAAAGGTTTTCCGGTCGCCTTCTCCGTAGCCGCCCATATCTTTCCGCCAATCTCCGGGAGTATCATCACTGAAATAAACTCATTCTCCAATTCCACAACCTTCCAGGCTTTGTCAACCGGCTTGTCCGTATAGCCATCAAATCGAAAATACGGATAGATGTTGCCCATGCGCGCCACCGGATCCGGATCTGAAAACGGGTAAGTCTTGAAGGTCTTCTGATATTCTTTGACCGTAGCGGGTTGTTGGCCAAGACTGATTAGTGCAACAAGACCCAGGAGAATGGTGAAGAGTGGTTTCATATCAATTTAAGAATTTGAAGATGTGTATCTTGTCATTGTTTGCCGATCTAATCTGCGCAAATCTGCAGTATTTCAATCTCCGCCATCTGCGGGAAATGTATTTTTTGCCTACAACACCATACTTATTTGATGATCAAAAGAAGGCCCTTCCCTTTCGGAATGAGGAACTTGTTGTCGAGGTTGATTGTCTGTTTGTCCTGGAAATCCTTAACTGCCGGAACCTCCGCCGTTGTTGCGCGCTTCAACCCAAGCGCCTTCCAATCAATGATGAGCTTTACATTTGCATCTTCCGTGGCCCAACTAGCCACCGACACAAGCACTGCATCTTTCTTCTTATAAATGGTTGCCAGTACCGCAGGGTTATCTGTCTTCACCGGGCTCTGCTCTACCCAGTATCCAATCATTTCCGATCCCTGGATTCCGAAATCATCCCAGAGTTTCCATAGATACCGCGGGTCACTGTTCTCCGTCCACGGCATACGGTTGGTCATCCCGTATACCATCCCTCGCCAGGGATTTCCACCCTTCTCAAGCATCTCCCCCATCAACCCAAACGGGATGCCGGAAACTTCAGCCATCCAAAAATCCGGTTTGGAATCGTAATCGAAATACTCGCCGAACCAAAGCCTATTGAGGTAGGGAAAATGTTCGAGATACAGGTTTGCGCTATTGTTGAATCCATCGCGCTTGTTGTATTGGTTTGCCGAATGCAAGTCGATGATGCCCGGGCCGCGGTCACTTTTCAACACCCTTCGGATACGCTTCATCGTAGTACGGTCAAAAGCAACGTCGTCGAGGTAGATGCCGTCAATCCCTACATTCTTCACCAGCCAGTTCATGCCCTCGACATAATAATTATGCCAGCGGCTCATGCCACTGTTGATCACCGCTGCGTCTTTGAGTTCAGGCACAAACCACGCAGCGATATAGTCGTCACCGAGGTGCTCCTGGAGCCAGGAGAAGCCTCCCCCCTTGCCGGGAGAATAGATCTCGGTACCCAAGCTTCGCAGCGGGTGGGTTTCGTAGGCCCGGTTCGAAAGCTCTCTGACCGTGTTATAGATTTTTACTTTAAGACCCTTCTGGTGCGCATTGTCAATGTATGCCTTCATCTCCTGTGTCCGCAAGAAAGGGTAGTTAATGTACGGGTTGATATCGTTGGCATGGTGGATATTTACCACCGAAGCACCACGGCGCAAGATGGTATCGATGGGACTGTACTTGTGGTAGAAGCGCGTCTTCCACTGGAAGTCGGTGTCCAGGGTATGGAAAGGTGTAATCAGCAAAGTAAAATTGTAGTACAGTGATTCACCGGCTTTCATGTCCCGTGCGCCACTAAAGGCGTCTACAGTAGCCGATTTCGCATTTTCAGATATTTTAACTCCTCCCTTGCCGTCATTTCCCCAGGAGGGCGGAAAGTTGAGCGGCTTCTGCAAATAAAAATTCGTGTTCAAGGGTCGTGAATAATTCTCTGCGCGAAGTGAAAACTGCATCCCACCATTAATGTCTCCTATCCACGCACCATCCTGGTTCTTGTTGGCTACATCCCATGTCCATGAGAAATCCGTTGGTCGCAAGCCGCCTCGCTGCCCGAGACCCATCATGTATTTCGAAAATGGCTTTTGAATCGGGATTTGCAAGTGGGTATTCTCCAACTGCGCGTCACGAAGGGCTGTGAGCTTCATCGTGCAGGCAACAAATCCATCAAACTCCAAACGGCCGGCAACTTCCAACCGGACAGCCTCGGATGTGCTTGTTGCTGTCCACGTGATCGTCCCTGGCAAAACTTTGTCAAACTTCAATTTCTCAGTCATTGCCCATTTCACTTGGCCTTTATCTTTTAGGACTACCTGAAAATCAAACCCACTCGATAATAAGAACTTGCCAGCGTTGTCAAGCTTTGTCATGAGCGTAGAAAAATACGTGGTAATTTGCTTAGGCAACCCGTTGTCGTCTACTTCGAGCTTTCTTCCCAGCAGGGAAATTGAATTGGCGTTGAGAACAAGCGGCGTGTACGGCGCGATAACCTCATCTGTTGCCGCCAGTTTTGAATCGAGCCAGGCCAGACGTGTCTGCTTCCATGGCTCATCGACACCGCCATTATGCGCGACTTTGTCTGTAATCGTCAGCTTGATGGTTACCGTCCGAGCAGTTGTTCCATCTGCTTTAATCGTTGCCGTTCCGGTATAGCTCCCTGGAGCAATTTGCTCAGGGATTGACACCGTGCACCACAAAGGCTGGACGGTGCCTACTTCGACATCAACCTTCTTTTCAAAAGGCGCCCCATCCCACCCAATGCCAGAGGTATTGATGCACGAAAACAATTTCCCCGACAATGTACCAGCACCAGAGAAGTCGGTGAATGTAATTTTGATATTTTCCAGTTTTCCCGCATGAGCATATAGCCCCAATTGAAAGGCAAAATTCTCTCCTCTGTCTGCCGAGCCGTTGAACGAATCAGCGGGGCCGTGGATAATCCAGCGCTGCGGCAAGTCACGCTTCATCTTCACTGGGTTCATCCGGTCTTCCGGAAAAATCATGAAGGGTTGTCCCTTACCGATTGCTTTGATCGCGATTGTTTCCGCCTCTGTTGCGATAACCTCCATGGGAAAGAAAGTGTTGATCGCATCAATGCTTTGCATCTCCATCACGGTCGCCTGCACGGGCTTGATTCCGGAGGTACTGGTTATCCACTCGGGAGAGGCGGTCTCTTTGAATTCGGGATATATTACCGTCGGATAATTTGATCGGCCCTTAATAAAGTGCTTGATATAGTAAACGTAGTATTGACCGGCGCCGGCCGACGGCTCAAAACGTAATTCACCGCGTTCCCGGTTGACGGAGACACGCGTGACGTTGCGGATCAAATTTCCAGTCTGGTCGGTGATCAGGATCATTTTGTTCTCCGGGTTGCTATCTCGACGACGCCAGGGTATCTGCACTGCGGCAACCTTACCCGCCGAAGGCACATCAATCACCACGCGGTGGTTGCCGAGGGAATCTGCCGACCAGCAGTTTTCGCAAACGGTGTATTTCAGTTCTTGCCCGTAGCATACAGAAAGAAATAAAAAAGGAAGCAGAATCAAGGGAATCAGTCGCATCATGGTTAAAAATATGAATTTTATTGGGCTAACTTAGTCCAATATCATGTTTTCACAGTTATGATTCCATCAGTGGACCAACTCAGGGACGAGACGCCGGGCTGCCGTACGAAAGTTCATTTCAACAACGCCGGCGCCTCCCTGATGCCGGGTGCCGTCATCGATGCGCAAAAGAGATACCTCGACAAAGAGGCAGTCACCGGTGGGTATGAAACCGCGGATGAACTGGCCGGCGAGATTTCCAGTTTCTATGAATCCATGGGGAGCCTGCTGGGCTGCCCTGCACAAAATATTGCCTTCACCTCCAGCGCCACCAATAGTTTTGCGCGTGCGCTTTCGAGCATTCCCTTTAAATCTGGTGATGTCATTCTCCTGGCCAATGAAGATTATATTTCCAATCAACTTGCCTTTCTTTCTCTACAAAAGCGACTAGGAATCAGGCTTGTCCGGGCCGAGAGTCTGCCAGAAGGCGGCGTCGACATCGACAGCATGCGCGCGCTGATGGATCAATACCGCCCGAAGCTTGTTTCGCTAACGCATGTTCCCACCAATAGCGGATTGATACAGCCTGTTGAGGAGGTTGGAAAACTATGCAAAGAACGAGGCATCCTTTATCTGGTGGACGGGTGTCAAAGTGTAGGGCAACTTCCCCTCGACATGAAGACCATCCACTGTGATTTCCTCACCGGTACGTTTCGCAAATTCCTACGCGGGCCACGCGGCACCGGGTTTCTTTTCGTTTCTGACAACGTACTGCAACAGAGCCTCTGGCCGTTGTTCGTTGACATGCGTGGTGCGGAGTGGACGGCCCCGAATGATTTCCTGCCACGCAAAGACGCACGCCGATTTGAGGATTGGGAGTTTCCGTATACGCTGGTGGTTGGGTGCCGGGAAGCTGCCGATTATGCAATGAAGGTGGGACTAGAGGCAATTCAAGAAAGGAATGCCATGCTTTGCGGCCTTGTCCGAACCGGACTGGCTGACCTTGGCCTGAAAGTCCTTGATCGCGGGAAGAAACAGAGCAGCATCATCACGGTGGAAATTCCGGGTCGCCAGCCGGAGCATATTTTGAGCCATCTGCGATCGAAGAATATCAACACATCGATCAGCTCACGCAGCTCCGCATTAATTGACTATGACGCAAAGGGGGTGACCTGGGGGGTACGCATTTCCCCACACTATTATAATACAGAAGAAGAGGTTGGCATTTTGATTCGGGCCTTACACGAGATTATATAACTTACGCGACAACTTAACCGCTCGTATGGAAAGAAATGAATTTTTGAAACTTCTCGGCACCGCCAGCCTGGCGGTCTGTGCCGGATGTGCGCTTGAATCGTGCTCAAGCTCTTCGGACCCCAGTCCCGCTGTTGTAAAGACAAAAGTAGACTTTACGCTGGATCTGACCGCAACGGAAAATGCCGCCCTGCTTATCGATAACGGATCGCTTTATAACAGCGGAATCATCATCGTCCGTCTTTCTTCCACCAACTTCGTGGCTGTCAGTCAGGCCTGCACGCACCAGGGTACGACCATCGGGTTTCAATCTGCTGCCGGGAATTTTCTTTGCCCCAATCATGGCAGTCGATTCAGTACCACAGGTGGAGTAATAAACGGTCCGGCTGTATCCTCATTGAAGAAGTATAACACAGAACTAACGGGGACGAATTTGCGGGTGTTTTCTTAAGGGGCAGGAGACAGAAGTCAGGAGGCAGGAGCAGGAGGTAATAATACTTTAGACATAGTGAAGGTTCGAATAGCGATTCTACTGGCAGTGCTTGCCTCGATCGCGGTTGCTGCCGCCGGTGTTTTTCTTTACGGTTGGTCAATTCAAGGCCTGCAGGCAACGACACGATTCTCGGGGCGTTTGTCCCTGGTCATCTTCTCGTTCATCTTCATTCTTCATCCGCAGCGCAAAGAGTTTTTGTATTCCATTCTCTCACCCGCCTACTTTCTGATTTTCGCAATCGTTCATGGAATTCACCTGGCTGAACTCCTCAGCTACATTGCGCTCTCCGGAATCCAGCTTGTTCCCATCCGTCTTGCCGGCGGGTTCCTCGCTTATGCCATGATCTTTCTTATGCCATGGCTTCAGTATCGTGCCAACAACCATAAACTCGGCGAGGAACGGTTCAGGAAGATTTCTTATGTCTATCTTTTTTACGTGTGGTTCGTCTTCTTCATGACCTACCTCTCGCGCGTGAACGGTACTTTCCCTAATGCCGGCGGAAGCTACGCGGAGCACGTTGCCTTGATGGCATTTGTCAATGTACTATTGGGCGTTAAGGTGGTGAGGTTGGTGGCAGGAAAGAATTGAGTGTCACTTCCACGGTCGGCATAAAGCGAACCTATTTTGAATTCAGACTTTTCCATATTTTTTCAAATGGCCAATTACCGATGAGGCGACCTCTTCATAATTAGTCTGAACCAGCCAATGCCCTCCCTTTACTTTTACAAAATTGTAGTCGCCTTTAACATAATCCTGGCACTTCTCAACACCATAACGTCCAATAGCCGGATCCGCTTCTCCCCATATAAATAGAGTAGGTACATGAACATCGCCCAGAATCCCTGTCGTACCGGCACTTTCTAACATTCGATAATTACTCCTATAGTAGTTGAGCGCCGCCGTTACGGTTCCGTGTTGCCGAAAGACCGACAAGTATACAGTAGAAGCCTTCCTTTGACCAGGTCTTTCATTAAGGGTATCCACATATGGCTGGTCTCCGGAAAACCATGCAATAGAATTACTGTTTCATTAGATTCTTCACCTGCGGTTCGCAGATCGAAAGTCAGATCACCGACCGTAACCTGTGATCTCAAAATCATAATACTTTTAGATTGATCAACGTGAGCTAGTTCTTAAGAAACAATTTTCACCACGCTCATCCCACACTTGACGCCTGCACACTCTTTTCCCTGATATTGATGATTGCACTTTATCGCGATGATTGCCGTGCGGGCGCCCGCTGGGCGGGTGAAGGTCGCGACGTGCTCACTACGTTTATCGGGAAAAATGGGCAGGACCTTGGTGTCTGAGAGAACGGTAGCGCGAAAGTCCGCGTCGAGAAACACGACGATGATAATCTGTTCGTACCCGTCGGCTTTATGGCGGCCAGGTTTGACGGCGCTTTTTGAATTCACTTTCACTACAAATGATTCTTCTTTTTCTTCGGGTTGTGTCACTTCCAGGTTATGGAACAATACACCGCTCAGCGGACGTCGCCGGTGAAAGTAGAACCGGAGGAACACCGCATGCAGATCGAGGTCATCGTATTGGAGTTGCTTGCGGAAAGCCGCGACGAGGCGCGACCACAGTTTGCCGTCCCTGATATTCTTGCAGTACGGTTTGAAGGCGTCGAAGATCACTTTGGCATGTCCGTTGGCGGACCGCATCAACGCGCCAGCTTTCTTCATCGCATCTGTGACAACGAGCGGTTTGTGCGTGCCCCGTTTGGCGCGTAGGTGCTTGCCGTAGGCGCCACTATTGACGACCGTGTACTGCTGGCCAATTTCCGCAGAAGAAATAAATGAGGTTATTTTTGGCATTTTAGCAACATTTAATAACTTGTACCGTAAGTACAAATTAGCGAAATCAATCCGTTCTTCAACGATTTCGCTGGTTTTCTCTCCCCACCTTATCAGGACATTACCCTGACATTAAGCAGACCTTATCAGGACCTTATCCTGACCTAAGCCGTTGTTGGGTCGTTGTCGTAGGCTTGTTATTCGCATGTCAGAACCTTGTCTGCTGCTACATTGCCGTAGACATCCCGGTCGTAGCCAGAAGTATGCCTGTCAAACCCCATTTAGTGCACGTTTGCCATGCGCTACCTGCCTATTTTACAACCTCATGCATTTTAGTTTGCCAAAACGGCGGCATCGATGACCTGGCAGAAGGCAGGCACAAGTAACTGCCCCTGCGATAAAGCAGCGTATTTCGCTCACCGCTTGGTCGTAAATCCTCTAGCGGACTGGACCAAAGGTCCGGCTCGGAGTATATGTACTAGCTGGCGTTCTCTCCCTCATGCCCAAAATCAAATTCAACAAGCAAGGGAGAATGGTCACTATACTTGATCCAATTGTCATAAGACCCTACCTCAACCTTTATAACCTTATTCAGAATGTCAGTTGATGCAAAGCAATAGTCAATATGATAAGGTTAGTCCTTGCTCTTTTGTAGAAAAAATGTCGGGTGTGTTTCCTCACCTTGTTCTAAGTCAAAGTGCTTATGGTAAACACTATGTATGTCCTTGTCAGCAAGTTGGTTTACCACGTCAGAATGTGATCCAACTCGATCCTTGTAGTCCCACATTTTATTGCTGTTAAAGTCACCAATTAAAATTGTCGAACTACCAAGCAAGTCTTTATAGTGATTTATTGCCAACCAAATTTGTCCAATGTATCGAGCTTTGCGTCTTTCCTTATTGTTCATGGCCCAAATCGCAAAGAGTGTAAAAGTCCGTCCGTTACCGGTCAACCGAAACGGAAGAATGTACCGAAATTCAGAATTAAAGTTAGGGAGCAGTTCAAATTTATAGTCTGAGTATGAAAAAAGTCCAAGTCCCTTTTTACCACCGTCACTATACCAATAAATATCATGCGGTTTCGGAACAGCGTCATCAAACTTTAACTTGTCAGGATGCTCACATTCTTGAATAACCAAAATGTCAGGCCGGTGAGTTAAGACTATGTTCGCTTTCCTCCTAAACGCTCCTTGACAGTTCCAAGATATTAGCTTCATTATGGTCTGTCCGTTGTAGAAATGTCCCCAGCCATTTGACATCTATTTTCTAACGATTGGTGTAATAATCAAAGTCGAAATAATGTCGCTTGTTTTGTACCCACGTCTCACCGATCATTCCCTTTTCACATTTGTCAATGGGTATTGCTCTGCTACCATTTAGTTCATTAAGTTGTCCAAAATAAATCGTGAAAGAATTGTGGTCAAATTGGATCGCCAGCCAACAAGCTTTAGCCGCATATTTCTTTTCTGAAGTTAAAGCTTTTTGATAAACGTCTTTCCCAAGATTATATCTCTTATTCAGCTTTCCATTTTTTTGGTATTTATTTCTCGCCTTCACGCTGACAATGTATTTTACATTATCTTTTTCACAAGATATATCAGCAAACGCTTCATTTAGCTTATCATCATTCAAGTTCCTTATTCTATCAAACTTATTATCCACTAGAGCTTTTAACGCAAATAATTCTCCTAATTCGCCAAGCGATTTCTTCCTTGATGCTTCTTTTCTACTTGTCTGATTAAAAGTCATTCTACTTGGTTGCCATTTATCTCAATATTACTCCTCTCCGAAGTAGTCGCTATCTACTTTTTTAACTTCATATACCTGTTGAGGAGTACAACCGAGATTATAGTCAATCATTAGTTGAGCTAATTGATGTCCATCAATTAGTACAATTTTCGTTTCATTTCTCGGTGTGTATTCAATCGCTTCTTTTGTGAAGCTTGAAGTAGTAATGAAGATTCCCTTTTTTGCTCCTTGGCCTGCTAATGCACCTACAAATTTCTGAAGCTCTGGTCTACCAACAACATTGCCTGGTTTCCAGCGCTTAGCTTGAATATAAATTATATCTAGACCAAGCTTGTCTTCTTTGATTGTACCATCTATACCTTCATCTCCACTTTTCCCCATGGCTTTTCCTGCGTCTTTTATTGAACCACCGTATCCCATCTTTACTAAGAGCTCAACAACAAGTTTTTCGAAAAAAGCAGGAGATAGTCCAACAACTTTGTTTATTAGTTCAGATGCTAATGATTTTCTTATTTTCTGATATGCTGTTTCTAGTGATTCTTCGGGTGTCTGTATAGATTGCTCTTCGCCTATTTCTGTTTCAATTTCATCTTCTCGTTTTGATGTTTGAAATTCTACAAATTCAGAAAATTGCTTTAAGAACCTTACATTAATTGAACTTGGTTTTTTCATTAAAACATCCAGACCCCGCTTTGAAATAACAACAATTCCTTGTTTTGGGCTATCAATTAATCCAGCCTTTTTTTAAGTAAGTTTTTGCCCAAGCAGTCCGGTTATAAAATACAGGCGCTACACCGCTTGGTAATAATTCCTTTTGCTCTTCTTCAGTAACACCAAATTTTATTGCAAGTTCGTCTGTAACGTTTCGCATTTTATGCTCTTTACCATCTGAAATAAATTCAAGCAAAGGCAACATGATTGATTGATAGTCTGGAATCATATTCTTGTATATCTATTCGTTTACTGTTTTGATGTCGTCCTAAAACTGCCGCCCAACGGCTAGAGCCTTTGCATTCGTGGATCTTTGAAACCGAAAACTATCTGTCAGCTCAACGCGTATTAATTGCTAAATGCTTCTATACAGACTGTCGCCCCCTAATGCAAAACCTTTGTTAGGTGCGGCTAAATCTGCTTTGCTATTTCTTTAAGTTTATCTATTACGGGTTGAGCAGAAGCTTTAAATTCCGCTTTTGCCAACTTTTCATTAGACAAAACCCATTGTTTTACTTCTTCCAAGAGAACCCTTTTTGCCTCTCGTTTTCTCTGCTTGTCAGTTTCTGACAAAACTAAATTAACCTTAGCCTCAAAACGCTTCGGATAATACTTCTCAAAATCGTGTTCCGAAAACTGTGAAAAATTATTCTCTTTCCATCCACTCTTTACATATCTACTTTTAAGAGATTCAATAATTCTACTTTCTTCAGCTCCACCATCTATGATGACCCAAACTCTATTTCTATAAACTGGTTGCAAATGTAAAAATACAAATAGCCTATCAAAGTCATCAAATTTTGGAATTATCTGAGTTAGTGAATTTGCAGAGAATGTTCGGAGCTTATTCAGGAGCTTAGGAGCGAACCATTTTATAAACCACTCTCGAATCAATATTTCCGCGGAAGATTCTTCTAAGAACAGCCATGCTGTCCAAAGCCCAAGGTCATTAAATTCATAACCTAAATTTTCAAGCACAGCTCTTCTTTCATCAACGTTGTTCGGAACTTCAGTTAATTTGGAAATAAATAATCTAGGTCTCTCAGGGTCACTCAATTCAGAATTAATACTAAAAAGTTTGGAATCATCACACCCTCCTAAATATTTCATTACAATGTTAGAGTGGGTTGATATAAAAAACTGGTTGCTGCCTGATTTTTCAATAATAAAATTCATTAAAGCTTTAAGTGCAGTTGGATGTATATCATTTTCGACTTCCTCAATTAGAAAAACCTTATTTTCAGCAACGCACAAATCTGTTATAAGTCCAATTATATTAGTTACGCCTTCGCCCATTGCTACCAATGGTATATGCTCTTGGTTATGGATAAAGTATACACCCTTCTTCCCACCAGGGCTTGCCAAGGTTGAAATTTCAAAACCCAATATATCTTTACACGCTTTAATGTATTGGCCATTTCCCGGTTGGAATTGCGTAGTTGTCAATCTGTCTATTTTGGAGAAAAGGTTTGTGAAGTTACCTGAAACTGAATTCGTATTGTGTTCGTTTATTTGATCATTAAAATTTACAGATTTACGCTTAGATAAATAGGGGTAAATTAAATTATTAGGTTCTTCCTCAGCAATGGGGCCAATATTATGAGTTTGCGTACCCATTTCATTAAATAATCTTCTTTCTTGGGTTTTAGGGTCAAAAGAATAACTACTACCAGAAAGAAAGGTACCATGCCCTCTGAAGAGACCTTCAAAAAGTAACTTAACTTCTCCGTCTTGCTCACCTATTGTTATGTCTGTACCAATGATTGCATTTTGCCTTTGAAGTGAAAAAATACAATTCAAAATAGTGGATTTTCCAGAATTATTTGCACCTATGAATACATTTATTCGCTGTGAAAATTCTGTTCGAGGTAATGCCTTAAATCCCCTTATGTTCTTTAACTCAATAGTTCTAATCTTCATCAGTTCTAATATTGTTCGCTTATCTTAATTGCACCTACCAACCTGTATTTATGACGGCTGCGTCTTTCGAAGCGCACCTTTGTCCCATGTGGCAGAATGAAATATAAAAAATAAACTTCAAATTAACACATCACCCGCAGCTGGCATAAACACAATGTTGGCAGCAGTAGTGCTATCCAATAGTTTAAATAGTTCCCTATTTTTTGTCGGCAGTAGAGACGTCAGAAACTTTATCTGATTTGTGCTTAATGAAATGTCAATGCCCTCATTAAAAAGTTTGTCCCTTGTCAACAAGGCTCTTTTGAAAGGAACAGCAAGCATTGTATGCTCTTCTTGAAAACAAAGTATAAACGGATCAGAGTGATAGTCCTTAACTAATTTGTCAAGCCTTCCACTTTTTACTTGAACTGCAATGTAATCCCAAAAGTCTGAATGATCTGGCTCGTTAAAAGATCGTTCTCTATAATTGATCTGCTCTCGTCTGTTCATTATCCACTCATAGACATTGATCGAATCAATTGTCTGCGATAGAAGAATGTCTGATGAGAATAATTCATTATAATAGTTTATTGTTCCGCTATGATCAGTATTGTATTTTCTATTACCCTTTGTCACGGGTTTCTCTCCGTCAATAGCCTTTAAATAGAAAAGTGATTTTTGTCTGATGATTGCTATACCATTTGCAGCCAATGTACACCTAAGAAAATAATATATTGAATAATGTATCTTAACTGTTGCCCATGAGAATAATCCCTCATTTATAGATTTAATGGCTTCAAAGAAGCTTAATATCCCTTTAAAGTATAGGTCTTTTGAATCTTCGATTAGGTCGGTGGATAATAGCCAAGCTTGAGATGCATTTAACTGTAGATTTTTAAACTCAGCGATGTGCCATTGTTCAGGTAGGTTACAGTTTAAAATGGACTCACATCTTAATTGAGCTCTGTTTCGATTAAAACTTATACTCATCTTGATCGGGCAGAGATTTTAATAAATTTTTATCCAAAAAGTCGGTAATTGCCTTACGTTGGGCTGTACCGCCTTGACCTCTTAACTCAGCTCGTTGTAGCAAATCCCCCTTTTGAAAATCTAAAAGTTTACGAAAGTCATCAACTTTAAAAGACTTTTGCTCAGCACACTTAGCTAATAACTTTGTGACAAGGTGTTCAATCGCTCCTATAAATCCTGCATTAGAAAGGAATGGGTTTTTTGCTTTATTGTCCCAAATATCTTCTCTGTCATAGTAGTACTTAATAGCAGTAAAATAGTTTAAGATGACCAATTTTTGGTTTTGGAGATTGGTCAAGTTATAGAGCGCAAATACTCCCGTTGGTTCTAGGTGCTTCTTTAAACTATTAACGATTGCAGAAAGATCTATGATACCTACGCCTCGTGGCTTTCCTGGAAACTTAACTGCTCCATAAAATGGCGAATCTAAATTCTCATTAAGCTCTTCAGCAATGTCACTGGCTCGATTTATTGAATGATTTTCGTTATCGTCAATTTCGCCAAACAAGTCATAAATTAAACTTTTGGGAACGGGCTTTTGCTCAGAGTTAATGTTAACAAAGATCAATGCAGCCTCTCTTGTCGATAAACCTAAGCACAATGAAACTAAGATTTCTTGTTCACCAATTTTATCATCGTCCTTGATTGCCTCTTTTAACCCTTCAAGTCTATGTTGTCCGTCAATTATTTGAGCCGCAGAAGGTATGATTGGAACTTCCATTATGCCAGTATTAAACGTTGGGGTGAGCTTATTATTTGTCCAATTGAGAATAAACGTATTAAAGAACATATTCCCCTCAAGAACAAAGGACTTAATTGATTGAATTCTTTTCCTATTCAACAGTCTTTGGACAGCTCCTTCTTCATCGTCTTTTCCTCTCACAGCCACATATGAAATGTGTAAGACGTCTCTGACTTTCATTGTTAAATTATAAACTGTCAGACCGCCGAATTTGGATTTGAGTGTCTTTGCTTTGTAAACCCTTATTTTTGCCATATCACTAAGTTGTCTACTCTAAATTGCACTATTACTGCCAACGACCCGTGTCTATGACGGCTGCGGATTTCGAAGCTGCGTCCTGTCCCATATGCCGAAACGAAATATAAAAACTAAACTTCAAATAAACACGTCACCGCAGCTGGCATAAACACATTGTTGTGGCTCGTGCGCTTTGTCGTCACTTTCTTTTTTGAATCGTCTCAATGTAATGTCGCTTTTTATATTGCCGGTCAAGCTCAACCATTATTAGTTCAATTAATTCCTTTAAGATGTCGAGGTCGTACTCCTCAAAGATTTTGTTGTAGTGTGCCTGGTCGTTACCCAACCATGTCGCTCGTTCTAAAATTTCTTTTAAATCACCGGAGTAGCAGTCGTTAATTACTGCACCGAGCCAAGAATTCTCTATTTTGTCCTTGTCCTCCGGTTTGTCTTGAATCGCCCAGTCCTTGACTAGATACTCTATTGCTTTTCTGTATCCCATTCCAGCCAGTTCGTCTAGTCCACTATTCTCAGCCACTAAACTTTGCAAATAAGTTGTGATGAATCTTGTCTGCTCAGCCTGTTCAGGAGTTTTTGGGTTTCCATTCTTTAAATCAAGAATTGGTTTTGGCCAATCAGGTCCTTTTGGGAGTCCATTCAAGAAGCGACTGAACATAAAGTGTTGTCCGTCCAACTTATAATTTGCCACGAATATTTTTTTGCACTGGTCATTTGAACATTGCCATGCTGTAATAACTGTAGGTGTATTGTCAGTGTCCTTAGTCACGACATGCCATTCCTCATGAGGACTATTTACTATATGACAGTGTGGGCAAACATTAGGGTTTTGGAGTCTTTTTGATTGGCCTTGATAGCTAAAGTCCATAGTTTTTTATTCTTTTTAATTGTCAGACGTCTCTGTCCCGCGCATGAGCCACAACGGGAATTATCGGAGGTTCGTCTCCGATATCTCTTTATTCCAATTCCACTAACCTCAAGTCCCCGTAGTGGAAACGGCACTCAAACTATATACTTTTCACTATCCACTTTTCACTTTTCACTCACATTCCCATCATTACAAACGCACCCCAAAAGTATGGATCCTTGTACTTCGGGTTCGCCATCAATTGTGCCTGCGCCTGCTTGAAGGCTTTCAACTTGCTTCCGCCCTTGCTCCAGTTGGTATAAAAACTTGTCATCAAAAGCTGCGTGGCCGTGTCGTCTACTTTCCATAAACTCATGAGAAGTGCTTTCGCGCCGGCCACTTGAAACGCACGCTGAAGGCCGTAGACGCCCTCCCCTGCTCGCACTTCGCCAAGACCGGTTTCGCAGGCACTCAATACAATCAGGTCCGTCCCCTCCAGGTTGAGATTCATCGCTTCATAGGCCGTTAGCACGCCGTTGTCGTTGCTTTCGAGATCGGGCTTGCGCTCTTCCTTCGCGGGATCCGGAGCGCCTGCGAGAATCAGGCCCGAACGAAGCAGCGGGTTTTTCTTCGAATGATCGGAATCTACACCCATGGCATCCGCTTCCGCATCAGGGAGGAAGTAGCCGTGCGTAGCAATGTGCACGAGCGAGGGTCCACTGAGTGCTTTGATGCTGGCCTCTGTTGCTTCCCCCTCACTCTTCTGACTGACTTTGTAACCCGCTGCTTTCAACACAGTCGCTACCGCGGTGATCTCCGCCTTTGTGCCGGGTAGCGCTGGGGCTGCTCCGCCAAATTCAGGGAACCCCAACAAAAACGCTGCCTTGGCCGACGCCGGCTTTTTCAGCTTCGCGGCCATCAGGTCCTTGGAATTTCCAAACGTCACCACATCATAGCGGTTGCCGACATAATCGCCTCCAGGTTTACGAATGGTGTTTACGTTGATCTGGGTGAACACGCCGTCGGGAGAAAGATAAAGTGTCTTCTTGCCTGCCAACAGCGGATCAAGCTGCGACCAAAACTGGATGTATGAGAATTCGTCGGGGATATGCTGGAGAATCGCATTCTTGTAGAACTTCGCAAACTTCGTTTCCAGCTGACTGCCGTTGTCCAGAATTGTGACTTTCGGAACAGTCGCTCCCTTGGTCAGCACGAGAATCGCGTACCGTGAGTCGGCGGTGAAGTCTTTGTCGAACTTCCGGATGCGGATGATTTCCACGATCGCTTCGAGGTCACCCAATAAACCCGTAACCGATTTCATCTCTACCCGCTCGGAAGCGTAGCCCTGGGAAAATTCAGTGGACCGTGTCGACAACGAACGCTCCATGTCGTTGGCTTCTTTTTCGAGTGAAGCCAGGTCTACCTTTTGATTGGCAAGTTCTTCTTTGGAAAGGGAATAGTAGCGCGCCAAAGCTTCTTTCTTGTCGAGCCATGTGGTATAGTCCTTGATAAGCTCCTCGTTACCGCTGGCCATAATCGTTTGCTTGATCTTGTTGGTTGAGTTGAGCAACAATCCTTTCGTTGTCATCTGGAACTCAAACATAGTTTGCAGCATCGCGGGATTGGTTGTGCTGGCGTCCAGACAATAATTGTAAAACCGCTGAAAGCGCGGCTGCAATACATCCCAGTACTTCGTTTTCTCTGCCTCACTCATGGGCGGAAAATAGCGGTTGATGAAGTCCATTGATTTCTCCATAGCCACGGAATAATACTCCGCTGCTTTCGGCAGGTCGCCTTTCTTCCAATACAAAATGCCGAGGTCTTCCTGCGACTTTACATAGTCCGGGTGGGTTTCCCCGAGCGCCGAACCACGAATCGCCAGGGCCTGGGTCATCACTTTTTCCGCTTCATCAAACCTGCCCTGCATCCGGTAGAAATTTCCCTGGTCGTTCAATGCTTTCGCGTAGTTTGGGTTCTGTTCTCCAAAGCGTGCCTTATACAGGTTTGCCGCCGACTGAAGAAGGCTTTCCACTTTGTCCAGCTTGCCCATCTGTATGTAGAGTAAGGCGAGGCTGTTTTGCACACCGGCATAATATGGGTTGTTGCTTCCAAGTCCCTTTTCAAGTGCCAGGTAAATTGCTTCAGCCTCGGCCAGTTTGCCGGTCTGCTGGTAAAGCAAGGCCAGGTTGGACTGAACGCCCACCTGGTTGCGCATATTCTTTTTCTTCAGCTTGTCGAGAATCGCAGACGCCTTCTTCAGGTTTTCGATGCCGTCAGTGAACCGGCCGATCTCCGAAAACAGGATAGCCTGGTTGTTCAGGACAATGGCATACTCCTGACTTTCACTGCCAATGCGTCGCTCGATTACTTTCAGGCCTTCCTCAAAATTCACTTCGGCCTCGTGGTACCTGGCGAATTCCTGCATGATTACCGCGCGGTTGTTCAGCGACGAAGCGTAGGCCTTGCTGTTCTTGCCCAGTGTTTTTTCGCGGAGGGTGAGCGCTTCGGTGGTGAACTTCTCCGACGTACTGTACCGGCCCATCGTAGCGTAGAGCAACCCGAGGTCGGCAAACACCTTGCTGTAGTTGATGTTGTTGGTGATCCCTTCGGTTTCGTAGGCTTGTTTGGCAATCAGAAAATTAACTTCCGCAGCCGGGTATAGGCGTTCCTTGTAAAGTTTCTCCGCGATGTCGAGGAAATCGCGGCAACGCTGGGCGGCCGTTTTTTCGTCAGCGTCCTTTGTCATGCTGGTAACGGTTGTCACCGTCTTGATGGCCGTCTCATCGGCATCCTGGATGTCCATCATCCCTGAATTGTCTATGACCGAGATGGCATAATTGAAATCTGACGAATCGACGCGGTCGCGCTCCTCCTCCAGGTTTCCTGAGGCCATCTTCTTGCCACGGTCCATTTGCTTTTTCAACATGTTGTCGAACTGGGCGTTTGCCAGGTGAACAGAGAACAAAAACATTGCGCACAACAAGAGCTTATTCATGGATAAACAGTTATTTGATACTCATTCAATTTAGATGCACTTCAGGTTCTATTTCATGCCTGGCCCCTCCGAAGTGGCTACTCACTGGCCGTAATGACTCAAAGAATACAGTAAACAATTTCTTGGCGGTCTTTGCGGCTTTGCGTGAAACAATCCTGCTGCATAGCCCGATCAAGTTAAAAATTATCGCTCAATATCTTCTACCTTTCGGGCAAAATTCCTCTCTTGAGACTCTACCGCAACCTTTCTGAAGCCGTCGTTGAAAATCTTCATCAAATCTTTGTTGAAAACCGCTATGCGGACAAGGTCATTGAAAAAGTACTGAAGCAACATCCCAAGTGGGGCGCCCGCGACCGCCGCTTCATTGCCGAGACGACCTACGACATTGTACGCTGGTACCGGCTATTCGTTGAACTGACCCATGCAGACCCCAAGGACTTCTGGACCCTGTTCGGGGCCTGGTGCATGTGGAACAAAGTTGATCTCCCCGACTGGGAGGAACTCGCGGGATTGAATAAGAGTCAGTTCTATGAAAATTATGACAAGGCGCAGCACATTCTCAAAGTACGTGAATCGATCCCCGACTGGCTGGATGAACTTGGGCAAAAGGAGCTGGGAAGCTTTTGGGAAAAGGAACTCCATGCACTAAATGAGCCAGCGAAAGTTGTGCTGCGGGTAAATACAATAAAGATCTCCCGCAATGATCTTCAAAAGCAATTGAAGATTGAAGAGGGTATTGAAACCGAGCGACTCGAAAATTTTCCCGATGCCATTATTCTCAGTGAACGCCAGAATATCTTTACACGCCAACAGTTCAAAGATGGTCTTTTTGAGGTCCAGGATGCCGGCTCCCAAAGCATCGCCGCATTTCTGGATGTAAAATCTGGCATGCGCGTAATCGACGCGTGTGCGGGTGGAGGCGGCAAGACACTTCACCTCGCTGCGCTGATGCAGAACAAAGGCCGCATCATCGCCATGGACACCGAGGGATGGAAATTGGACGAACTAAAGAAACGCGCACGACGCGCTGGTGCCAGCGACATCATTGAAACACGGGTCATCGATTCCTCCAAGGTTATTAAAAGACTGGAGAATTCCGCAGACCGGCTTCTGCTGGACGTTCCTTGTTCAGGACTAGGTGTTCTGAAGCGCAACCCAGACGCAAAGTGGAAATTATCGCTTGAGTTTATCAACAAGATCAAAGTCATTCAACAAGACATCCTTCGCAGTTACAGCGCCATGCTTAAGAAGGGCGGCATTATGGTATATTCGACATGCAGTATTCTTCCATCTGAAAACGAAAAACAGGTTGCCGCATTTTTGGAAGCGAATCCCGGGAAGTTTGAACGCATGGATGAAAAGACTTTGCATCCAAGTGACGGGTTCGATGGGTTTTATATGTGCAGGCTGAAGCGGTTGTAGGTGATCGCGATTAAAGATTGGCTGTTGGCTATTAGCCCATGAAGTTACACGGAGAAACACGGAGGTAGCACGGAGTTTCACGGAGAATTAAGGCAGGGGCTTGCGCTCTGGAGGCGGGGTGCGGAAATGGACGAGCGTGTGAGGTGATCTTTGCGTTAGGCTTTGCGGGTGATCGCGGTTAGCTATTGGCTTTTAGCAGATGAAGTTACACGGAGGTAGCACGGAGGGTCGCGCGGGGGTTACCCCTTTAGGGGCAAGGGGGTGCGGGGCGACTGGTGGCGTGAGACAGAACGGAATAGAGAATATTGATCGTGAATGTAGAGCCCAATAAGCGTCGCGTGTATTTCTTAGCGCACTTTGCGTGCCTGCGCTAGTATTACCAGGAGAAGCGCCGCAGAAACTATTGTTTCAAAACAGCGACTCAGGCAAGAATTTTTCCAATTCCCTGAAACGATAACCAACGGTAATCCCCAACTTCAGGTCGCTGGTAAAAAAGTAAGAGGGATCGACCAGAAAATAATCGAGATCATAGGTCGACCGGAATGCCGCATACCACCTGCGGCCGTTGTATCCCACATTCAACAGCCCACTCGCTTTCCACTCTGCGTTGACTGATGTCCGCTCACCTACATTGCCTTTATACACATTCACAGCGACACCCGCTCCCGCAAAAATCATCGTTGAGAGAAACCAACGCCCTCCAGCCGTCGTCAGGTTGTAACCATAGCCCGGCATGACCACAATTCCAGGCGCATACACATATTGAAGGCCAGCCTGCTCGCCATACGTTGCCGCAACATCCTTGCTGGCGGGTACCATCGGAGTACCTACGCCGAGTCTACGGTAAAAAGGCTCCATTCGCAGCAAGACAGAGCCGGCACTGCGGAGTTGGACTTCGCTCTGAAATGCAGCCGAGCGATAGGAGTATCTTCCATGATTAAAATAGTAAGTGATTGGAACACCAAGGCTCAACATGTCAACGGAAGGCCCTGAGATAAATTCTCCCGCGGGATCGGCTGCGACCAAGCCGGTGCTTTGCAACCAGTAACCTCGTATTGTCCACTTCCGTGAAGAAAAACTCCCTGACAAACGGAACTGCTGCAGGTTTTGTAAGCCGGTTTGAAGGACCTTGGATTGCGGAAGAGAAAAAGAGACATCTAAATCGATGAACTTGTAAGTAAGTCCGACACCAAGCAGATCGCTTGTGTTGGTGAAGACTCCGCCCCCACTCGGCGCTTCTCCTCTTTTGGACCCATACTCCAGAAGATACCGTTGGGACAGATAAGTGACTCTGAAATCATTCTTGCGGGAGAACCCCATAATATAGGTGCTGTCAACATCAGAGAGTGATCGCAAAGAATCTCTTTGAATTGACTGCCCCTGTCCTGAGGCTAATACTATCCCGCAAAAACTCATCAACAAGAGGCAACCAACCCGCAAGACATTCATGGCCTCCAAAAATACGACTAAAGCCTCACATCCCGATCAATCGACCCGTGTCGGAATCTCACGATGAGCCTCATCGTTGGCCTGATAGTCTTTTAGTAAGTAGACCGTGAAGTAACGCGCCATGCTGCCGCCGCGGTAGCTATAAAAGACTTTCAATAATTCAGCGGAACCGAAATTTTGGTAATAGCTGTCCGCCAGATTGACTTGATAATTGCTGGGCACAATGGCGAGTGCATTCTCTCCAGACTTCAAGGGGGGCCTAAGTTGGTTTAGCCAAACGTATTGATGCAGGTCCTCTACGCGCCCTACTCCAATTACAGTTTTGTCCAGTGGACGTGCTACATAATACTCGATGTGCGCACCGGGAAACCACTTGTTGACCACCAAAGGTAGGTTCCGGGGGATGTTGCCCAACTTCTCCTCTTCAGAAAGCCAGGATTCAAAAGACCTGGAAAAGCGTCTCCACCCATACAAGTCAAGTGTGAAATCGTCGTCACCAAATTTACTCTTATTGAGGCTTCCAAATGTTCCGGGATAAACTTGCACCACCAGCACTGCTACCAACAGCATGGCGCCGATCGTGAAGGCACTGAACCGGAGAATGCGTGGCTCACCTACATTTCCGGAGGTTACCATTTTCTCATCGAGGTAGGCTGCTGCCAGAAACGTCAATACCATAAACCCCGGCCCACTCCAGTGGGGCAGCATGGGATTAAACAATGACATGAAGGAAACGACTGCCACCAAAGGAACACCATTGAAGAGAACGAATCGCAACGACTCCTGAGACAGATAGCGCATCGTCTTTAATTTCCACAAAGCCAGAATAACTAGCGCGGAGTTTACCGGATTGCCGTACAGTAATTGGCCAAGCACTGTCTGAAAGAAATAATCCAGGTGGATCCACGCCCCCTGTGCGTCCAAACGCTCGCTATGGAATCTGTAGGTGATAAAATCGTTTTGGATGTTCCAGATGAGAATCGGGCTAATCACAACTGCCGTCACCGCGGCAGATAAATATATACCTGGCGATGTGAGTCGCTTCCTTTGAAAGAAAATGATATATCCTCCGAGGCTCGCCCAAAGGAATACACCGTGAACTTTGCACAGGATGGTTACGCCAGCAAGCAATCCAAACAAAAGCCACGATCGTATCGGCACAGGCTGACTTTCGGGAAGCGTCAGAATGGAGTGCATCACGAGCAGCGATGCCAGCCAGGCTACCACTTGCGGGCTGTCCGGAATAATGAATGTTCCTGCCAGCAGCGATGTGTATATGCTCGCTGTATAAAGGATTGCCGCAAACCATCCCGTTTGCTCATTCTTTAATAAGGTCCCGAGGCGGTACGTCAGCCAGGTGCCAATTCCAGCACATACAATCGGACCCAGGCGAACGAAAAATTCATCGGTAAGCGTCAGATTCAGTGTAAAAACCCGGATGAGGAGGGCTATTCCTGGTGGGTGGTCAAAATAATTGGGCTGTAGGTTCAGTGCATAAAGAAAATAGTAGGCCTCGTCGTTCCCAAATTCCAAAAACAAGGCGACGATCATCCTAAGGATCGTAGCCACGAGTATCAACTGAACCAAACGTTTCGGCACAACGGCGTGTTAATTGTGAAAAGTACGCTTTTGTAACTTACTTTTGAAATCCAGCAAGCCTTTACCATGATTCTTCGAATTGCGCTGTCTTTTCTTCTATTGTTTCCGTTCGCGGTTTGGGGACAAAAAATGAAGACCTACGTGCAACAGGTTCCTGGTTCGAGCCGCGTGTTCACCATGGTGGCTGTACCAGCAGGAAAATTTACCATGGGGAGCAAGAGTATCCTCGCAGACGCCGATGAAGCGCCCACGGCAGAAATTGAACTCTCTCCTTTTTGGATGTCCAACCACGAAGTGACCTTCGGCGAATGGGATGCTTACTTCAAAGATCAGTCACTCCCGCAAGCAAAGACCATGGATGGGATTACGCGGGCCACGCCGCAATACATCGACCTGACCTGGGGTATGGGTCGCGAACCTAACCATCCCGCCAACAGCATGAGTCAACAAGCCGCGATGATGTACTGCCGATGGTTGCATTCAAAGACGGGGTTCTTTTTCAGACTACCCACAGAAGCGGAATGGGAATATGCATGCAAAGCCGGAGCCGCCGCACCTGATCCGGCGGCACTCCCTGATATCGCCTACTTCGCTGATAACAGTGAGAACAAGTTTCATTTGGTCATGGAAAGGAAACCCAATGCATGGGGTTTTTTCGATATGCTTGGGAATCTGAGCGAGTGGACGCTCGATCAATATGATCCGATGTACTACAGGGCAATATCCCCGAAAGACCCGGTCACTACCCTTGGGCCGCGGTATCCGCGGACGGTGCGAGGCGGATCTTATCTTGATCCTGTAAATCAACTCCGTTGCACTAACCGTATCCCATCCGATCCAAAATGGAATCAGCGTGATCCTCAAATTCCCAAGAGCCGATGGTGGCTAACTGACGGTATGTTTGTCGGCTTCCGTGTCGTCAGACCCCAGAGGCAGCCCTCGCCGGCCGAAATTGAGCAGTTTTACCGCCAGTATTTGAAATAGGCCCCTGGCCCTAATGCTGACTGCGGTTCAAAAAGAAACCCTACCTTCGACAATCCTCTTTAAACGCCAATACCATGAAAAATTCAACACCAACTCGTCGCACATTTATCAAGCAGTCCACGTTCGCCGCAGGGTCGTTAATCACACTGCCCTTCGTTTCAGAGGGCAGCCTTTTTAATTCCTCCGCAGATGATACCATTAAGGTGGCCCTTGTTGGTTGTGGAGGGCGGGGAACCGGAGCTGCGCTGCAAGCCTTGTTGACCAAACAGAATGTAAAGCTCGTGGCTATGGCCGACGCATTCCGCGACCGTATTGATGAGTGTTATACCAATTTGATGGCCGATGACTTAATGGATATCGCCGGAGTTTCCGGAAATGTTAAATCACGGGTTGCTGTAAAAGAGGAAAACAAGTTTGTCGGGTTTGATGGCTACATTAAAGCGATAGCCCTCGCGGATGTCGTTATTCTGACCACCCCTCCCGGATTCCGCCCGCTTCATTTCGAGGAAGTTGTGAAGCAAGGCAAGCATGCTTTTGTAGAAAAACCATTGGCCACTGATCCGGCTGGAATCAAAAGAGTGCTGGATGCAGCACAAATCGCAAAGCAGAAAAAACTAAACATCGTTGTCGGCCTTCAGCGCCACTACCAGAACTCTTATAGAGAATTGTATGGCCGGTATAAGGAGGGAATGATTGGTGATATTGTTTCTGCGCAAGCCTGGTGGGACAACGACGGCGTGTGGGTGAAGAATCGCATGACGGGAATGACGGAGATGGAATACCAGATGCGTAACTGGTACTACTTTAATTGGTTGTGTGGCGATCACATCGTCGAACAACACATTCACAACATGGACGTCATCAACTGGTTCAAAGGCGGCTACCCGGTAAAGGCGCAGGGCCTGGGCGGGCGTGAAGTGCGGAAAGGAAAAGACTTTGGGGAAATCTTCGATCACCACTATGTCGAATTCGAATATGCGGATGGAACGATCATGAACAGTCAGTGTCGCCACATTAAGGGAACCATGAGCAAAGTGGATGAACTGATCGTGGGCACAAAAGGATCCATACACTGTGATGCAGCCAGAATCGTGGACAGAAAAGGAAATACCCTGTATCAATATAACAAGGCGAATGAAAACAATCCGTATCAGACAGAACACGATGAGCTGTTTGAAGCCATCGCAAAAGGCGAGTACAAGTTTGCGGATGCCGAAAATGGAGCGCGAAGTACGATGACCGCAATACTAGGCCGGATGGCCACATACTCCGGACAGGTGGTAGAGTTCGAAAAAGCCATCAACTCGGGAATTTCCCTCCAGCCCAGTCGTTATGCATGGGATGCAGATATGCCATCGAAGCCTGATGCGACCGGTATCTATGCGTGTGCGGTACCCGGCGTTACAAAATACTTCTCGTAGTCAGTCGTTCATATGGCCACAAAAGACAAGCGCGTTGATGCTTACATCGCAGCTTCCGAGGACTTTGCCAAGCCAATTCTCAAGCACCTGAGAAAACTTGTTCATGCTGGTTGTCCAGAAATTCAGGAGGTCATCAAATGGGGCTTTCCACATTTTGAATACCAGGGACTGGTTTGCAGCATGGCCGCCTTCAAGCAGCATTGTGCTTTTGGGTTTTGGAAAGCTTCGCTATTGGAAGATTACGAGAAGAAGCTTTTGCCCCAAGAAGAAACTGCTATGGGGCACTTCGGTAAGATTTCCAGCCTCAAGGAACTGCCTCCGGACAAAACCCTGCTGAAGTACATCAAGGAAGCGCGCCGGCTAAATGAGGAAAGTGTAAAAATAACCAAACCAAAACCAGCTGTCAGAAAAGCACTGGTTGTGCCAGATTACTTGAAAAAAGCCCTGGCCAGCGACAAAAAAGCCAAAGCTACATTTGATGCGTTTCCCTATTCTCAGAAGAAGGAATATGCGGAATGGCTTTCGGAGGCCAAGACAGAAGTCACCCGCAGTAAGCGGATAAACACGGCGTTGGAGTGGTTGGCGGAAGGCAAAAGGCGTAACTGGAAATACGAGAGGTAGGAATCTTACATCGCGCACTGGAAGATCTTGGGGACATTCAACACTATTCTCGTATGACTTTCTCTTGCATATTTGCGCAATGAATCTGTACATCCCTTGAAACTGCTCCAGACACTTTTCCGCAAGCTTTACATCGGCTGGGTGCTCTTTGTCTTTACATTTTTCATGATCCTGTATCTGCCAGGCATTTTGCTTCCCTTCTTGCTGGGAGAACGTTATGGTAACATCAGTTATCAGTTCCTGAAGCTTTGGGCATGGACCTTCAGCAAACTCAACTGCATTCCTTACCGGATATATGGGCGAGAGAATATTCACCCGGGGAAGGCCTACATCTACCTGAGCAATCATACTTCATTCCTGGATATCCCGGGTGTTTGTCTCACAGTGCCGCGTCAGATCCGTATGCTGGCGAAAAAAGAGCTTCTCAATTTCCCGGTGCTGGGATGGATTATTAAGCATGCTTCTGTGATCGTTGACCGGTCGAGTAATGAAAGTCGGATAAAAAGTATGGAGCATTTGAAGGACGTCCTTCGGCGAGGAATTTCCGTGTTGATCTTCCCGGAAGGAACACAAAACCGAAGTGATCAGCCTCTTCAGCCATTCTACGACGGCGCCTTTCGTATCGCTATTGAAACACAGCAACCGATCCTGCCGATGGTGATCCTGAATGCCGGAAAACTGATGCCTCCGAAGAAAGCTTTTATCCAGGCGGGTACGGTGACGATCGTTATCCAGCCAGAGATTCCCACGGAAGGACTCAAGTTCGAGGATCTTCCCGCACTCAAAGAGCAAGTGAGACAGGTTATGCTCCAGGCGATCAAGTCGGGTGAAGTTGTCCACTAATTTACCGATCTTCACTTTCTAGCTATGCGTGACGTTATTCTTGTTTTCTTAGGTGGTGGCCTGGGCAGCGTGATCCGATTTGGAATGGGTAAATGGATCAATGCATTCCACAATCATCATTTTCCCTGGGGCACGCTGGCCGTCAATGTCGTTGCCTGCTTCATCCTGGGACTTGTCATTGGGCTCGCCGATCACAGGCAACTCATGTCCTCTTCGAGTCGTTTGTTCTGGACAGTT
This sequence comes from Cyclobacteriaceae bacterium, assembly GCA_043750575.1. Classification (GTDB taxonomy): domain Bacteria; phylum Bacteroidota; class Bacteroidia; order Cytophagales; family Cyclobacteriaceae; genus ELB16-189. The sequence continues at coordinate 87,984 of JAYVBH010000052.1, read as the reverse complement.
GGATTTTGCGGAGGGTTCAGTACGTTCTCTGCATTCAGTGCGGAAGCCCTTGGCCTGATACAGAGTGGATTTCAATTATCTTTTGCTGCCTACCTGCTAGCCAGCCTGGTACTCTGTGTGGCGGGGACGTATGCGGGGTTGCGGCTGGGGGTGTAAGGCTACAAGCCACAAACTTTAAGCGGCAAGCACGTGCTCGTCAATTTCGAGGTAATAGCTTGAAGCCTGTCGCTTGAGGCCCGAAGCTATAAAGGCAGATACACAATCTTCTTTGTCTGAAAAAAATCCTCCTTAAAAAAATTCGTCAGGTCATATAGGCTATACGGCCGTTTTAGTTGACTCATCTCCTCATCAAGGTCGCCTCCCTTCAAATACAAGATACCGTTATCCAGGGAATGGATGGAATCACGTCTTACTTTGTTGTGCACCCATCCATAGAATTCTTTCATTTGCGTTACCGCCCGACTAACCACAAAATCATATTTCCCTTTCAATTGTTCAGCGCGCACTTGATCAGCCACAACATTTCGTAACCCAAGGGCTTTGCTCACCTCGTTAACAACGGTAATTTTTTTTCCTATTGAGTCTACGAGATGAAAACTGGCTTGTGGAAAAACAATTGCAAGTGGAATCCCGGGGAATCCTCCGCCTGTCCCCACATCCAGAATCTCCGCACCGGGCAGAAAGGAGATGACTTTGGCAATGGCCAGTGAATGCAGGACGTGATTGACATATAGATTGTCGATGTCCTTTCGGCTAATCACATTTATCTTCTCATTCCATTCCCGGTAGAGCGGACCGAGCATACTAAATTGCCGCTGCTGGTCAGCCGTCAGTTCAGGAAAATACCTGGTCAGTATGGAGATATCCGTTGTGGCCATAACGGCAAATCTTGAAATAGCCGGGCAGAAAACAAAATGCTTTGCGGCAAAGGAACTACCCGCTAACCTTCTTTTTACGGGCAACAGGTCAACATTTCAGACATAACAAGTACCTTTCGGAATACGTTTAAACAGAACTACCATGAAAAGAAGAACCTTTATTCAGTCGGTGTCCACTTCTGCAGTAAGTCTGGGGCTACCCGCGGTAGCCATGGGCGAGTCATTGGAAATGCCCTTAGATACGACACGTAAGCTTTTTGTCTATGGTGGGGGGAGCGATAAACCGATCATAAACCATATTATCAAACTCACGAAGAAAGAGAACCCAAAGGTGTGCTTTGTCCCTACGGCCACCGGAGATAGTACAGTAAGCATTGCCAGTTGGCATTCCCTCTGTGAGGGCCTCCCGATGCGGCCCCATGTGATGAGGGTCTTTATCGACTCGTACACGACCAAAGAATCATTCGAAGAAAAGTTGATGAAGATGGATGCGGTATTTGTTGGTGGCGGAAACACGCTTAACATGATGGCGATCTGGAAAAGTCAGGGTATTGATCTTGCCCTTCGCAAGGCCTACGATTCAGGTATATTGATGACTGGAGCAAGTGCAGGTTCCCTGTGCTGGTTTGAAAGTGGCACCACTGATTCCCGGCCAAAGGAACTCAGCAAAGTTGAGTGCCTGGGATGGATCAAGGCCTCACATTGCCCACATTACAATGTGGAGGAATTCCGCCGCCCGGTCTATCACGACTTGATCACCCGAAAGGAGTTGTCCCCGGGATACGCGTGCGATAACCAGTCCGGGATATATTTTGAAAATGAAAATATGATCCATTGCGTTTCCTCCAATCCGAAAAGCAAGTCCTATTACGTTGATCTTCAAGAAGGAAAGATTGTTGAACGCGAACTCAAGTCTGAACTCATCCAATAAAAGCCTTATAATCCTTTATGCAGTTTTCTTTCGCATTTAAGAGTTGTATTGCACTAAGCCTGTTTTTTACCGTACTCCTGACCAATCTATACGGGCAAATATCTGGCTTAATCACTGCCCCGAATGGAAAACCGTTAGAGGGTGCGGAGATCTTCATTAACCGAACTACGATACTCTCCACCACGGATGAGTTTGGACAATTTACGTTAATTGAAATCCCGCCAGGCTTCCACGAAATAGTTGTCTACAAGAAAGGATACGCACTTTATCGCGCGCCCATGCGGGTCCAGGAAGGAAGGTCCTACAACCTAAACCTCCAATTGCAAGGGCTTGAAAAAAAATCCAAAGAAAAAAGTTCACGTGAAGAAATAGTCACCTTCAATCGGGCGCTTCTTGGGGATGACGGACTGATTGCATTCAATGAAGAAAAAAAAATCCAGGTTGAAGCAAGCAGCGGGAAGTACCGCATTCCCTCAGGGCCTGTCGTCATCGAATATCCGAACGCGGGTTACCGGATCACCTGCTTCTTTTCAACAACCACTTATCAAGAAGTGGGAGATGTACCGTATCATTTCCAGGAATATCATGGATCAGATGTCAATCAGAACATCGCCTTTGAAAAGACACGCATGGCACTCTTTAGAGGATCTACTCGGCATTGGCTCATGGCCCTCGTTGCTGGCCGCCTATCAGAAGAAGGATTCACCATCCATGATCCACATGGCGCCGAAATCGACGGAAAGACCCTTGCTTCCCCCTCGGCAACTGTTGGATATGACAGGATAAGGATCACACAGCCACTTACCGTGCGGTATCAAAACCAGGAGAGCACCGTCCAGGTGACCGATCCAATTGATGTCAACCGGCTGGGCGTCATGATTAACCCAAAATTACTTCTTGTCACTGGGGATATGAATCAACCCGGTCTTGCTCACCAGCTTCCCCTGGATTACAAGCCGATCGCAAATGTAGAATCGACCTTCGCCGAGGCATTGAAATTTTTCTATGAGAAGATATACATTCATACAGATAAGCCGTACTACTATCCGGGTGAACCACTGTGGTTCAAAGCCTATGTCAACTACTACCATCGCGACTGGCAGGATTCACTTAGTGATTTGATGTATGTTGAACTTATCGGACCTGATCGGAAAGTACTCATCGAGCGGATGTTTCGAATTGAAAAAGGAGTCAGTTATGGTGATTTCGTTTTCCCTGACACGCTGAAAGAAGGAACTTATTACCTAAGAGGCTATACAAGCCTGCGAAGAAATTTTGGTGACGACGGGCTCTTCACCAAGCCCCTTCGCGTACTCAACATCATGGACAAGATGGATCCTGCTCAGCGGCAACCCGCCGCCAGCCCACGCGGGGTTGCAATTTCCTCCGATCAGCCAGCGTACCATGTTCGCGACAAAATCACACTGGATATCATGACGAAGGACTCGCTGGGGAACCCCTTGGCCGCCAACCTATCTGTGTCAGTTACCGACGCAGCACAGGCAATTGCCATTCCGGAAGTCAACTCGATACTTGGAGATTTTCCAATTCGGCAGGGCGAGATTTCGAAGATTGATGAATTGAAGTTCCGAATAGAACGTGGCGTGAGCTTCTATGGGCAATTCCTGAACAACAAAGGGATAGGGGAAAAAACACAATTAAGCTTCATCCAATGGAGAACCGGCGACATGCTTTCAGCTGAAACAGACGATAACGGAATGTTTTGGCAAACGGGTCTACAGTTTACCGACAGCGCGAAATTCTCTTACAAGTCAGACAAAGCAAAAGGACGGCCGTATGGAAGTGTTGTCATCCTGGAACATGACGTCCCTAAACTTCAGGCTCCCCAAGAGCCCGATCTAAAGATATTGAAGGCGGGTACCGTGCAGCGCATTATTTCAGAATATGAAGTACCCAAAGACAACAAACTCCTTGAGGAGGTGGAAGTGAAAGGTTCGCGTATCAACAATGAAGAGCTGGAGCGCATCAAGCGTCGCCCGTATGGGATGGCAGATCATACCGTGAGTGCAAATTCACTCAATCTGGGTACTGGAAATCTGCTTTACGCCCTGGCGGGCAAGGTTCCTGGCCTGGTCGTCAACCCGTCGCAAGGGGTCGTATATTTCTCCAGGGCCATGGGTACTTCCATCACAAACCCCATCGGGCCAATGGTGACTGTCAACGATATACCCATGTCTGGAGAGGCCGGAAATGTTTTGCAAACGATCGACATCAACTCCATAGAGTCCATTGAATTTACGGCAAGACTGAACGTGATGTATGGAACCCAGGGGGCTTATGGTGTCATTTCCGTTTACACCAAGACTGGAATGTCGATAGACAACACCGATCCGAATTTTCAAACCCTCAAGCTCCCCGGGTTTTCGAAAAGCAGAACTTTTAGTGCTCCCGACTACTCAAATCCCAAGACAGATGCTACGCAAACAGATTTTCGGGCCACCTTATATTGGAACCCGGATCTAAGAACTGACTCAAGCACCGGTTCAACTGCCGTTTCATTTTTTGCAAGCGACCTGCCAGGGCTCTATCGCGTGGTGGTCGAAGGTGTTACAGCATATGGGACACCCGTGCGTATTGAAACCTATCTCACCATTGAAGAAAAACGTTAGTCAAGATACAACCACAGCATGCGGCTCCTTGCCATCATCCTTCTCATTGTCGCCACCACTGCCGACGCCCAACAGGTAGCTGATACACTGTTTCGCTTCGATATCAAGCAACCACGGTACAAACAAGGCCAAGGCCCTCTGATTTTGCTAGATGAGGGCCATCATAATTTTCACACCACAACAGGTCGCTTCAAGCCCTTTTCTGATTTCCTACGAAGTGACGGATACATCCTCAAGGGGACCAAACAAAAGTTTTCCGAGGACGAGCTCAAAACGGTCCGCGTACTCGTTATCGCCAATGCACTGAATGAAGTTAACCAAACAGTGTGGAAATTACCGACACCCTCCGCGTTCACAGATGAGGAAATCCGGGTCCTTGAAAATTGGGTAAAGCAAGGAGGCTCACTCTTTCTGATTGCTGACCACATGCCTTTTCCGGGTGCCGCCGAAAAGTTGGCTGCCACTTTTGGGTTTGCATTTTACAATGGCTTTGCATTTCGGAAGGGCAAATTGACCGCGAATGCTCTTTCCATCCCCGATATTTTTACAGTGAGCAATGGGCTTGGTAACAATCAGATTACGCAAGGAAATAGCCCGGAAGAAAAAGTGACATCGGTGCGGACTTTTACAGGACAGGCTTTCAAGATCCCTGCAGAGGCAATCCCGTTGATCGTATTGAGCGATGACTATCAAATCGTCTTGCCCGAAACCGCGTGGGAGTTCAATGAAAAAACTACAAAACTGTCAGCCTCAGGATTGGCACAAGGCGCATACAGAAGTTATGGCAAAGGCCGACTGGTTGTCTTTGGTGAAGCCGCTATGTTTTCTGCACAGATACAAAGGGATACAGTACGCATGGGGATGAATGCACCGGACGCAAAACAGAATCCGCAGCTCTTGTTAAATATTATTCACTGGCTTGATGGCCCCGTGAAATAGTTCAGCAGACTAGATGTGCTCCTTCTTGTTTTTCACCATGTCGTACATGAGCTCCCGGGCGCGGTGAAGTTGAGCTTTCACGGTGCCGAGTGGGGCATCCAATTCAACAGCAATTTCCTCGTAGGATAACTCACTGAAATACCGCAAGCGCACAAGTTTCTGATACTTGGGTGGCAACATTCCAACAAATACCTGCATCAGTTCTTCTTTCTGCAGCTTGATTGTCTCTTCCTGCGGGTTGGGATTTCGGTCGGGGACATCCATGGATACCGATTGGCCATCATCATCAGTATATGTATTCTCGATACTGAGGGTATTTATCTTCTTCTTACGTATGTAATCGATCGTGTTGTTGGTGGCAATACGGAAAAGCCAGGTGCTAAACGTAAAGTCTTTTTTGAATCGATGAAGGCTTCGGAAGGCTTTGGCAAAGGATTCGATCATGAGGTCTTCCGCATCGTCCACATTCCGAACCATTTTCAAAATCATGTGGTACACGGGCCGTTTGTAGCGCTGCAATAGCTTGGCAAAGGCTTTGTCATCTCCCCCGACAGCCCGGTCAATCAACTCAAAATCCTCCAGTGCCTTGGAGGAAAACCGGTTTTCTAAATCTTCCATCTAATTCGTTTGGATGCTAACGCCACAAGGCCCGTTCCAAGATAGTAAATGGCATAATTAAAATCTAAAAGGGGTGTTTTCCACGCCTCAAAGGGGTCCCCCAATGCCCGGGATGCCCGGTGAATCAAAGCAATCAACGTGACTTCTCTCAGAACAAAACCCACCCATAGGAACGTCCACAGAAAAGGAGGCTGAACCATCACCGGAAAAATTGCCCACGAGAGAATCCATGTAACTGAGAATAGGCCAAGCCGTGCCCTATCCCGCAGCCGGTATCGTTTGCCGACCGAAAGGTGCCTACGCTTCTGATACAGGAACTGCCGCCAGGTAGTTTTCGGAAGCGACCGCATAAGGCCTGGCGTGTCAAGATTGACTGCCGTATTTCCGGGCACAGCATGCTGATTGATGAACAAATCATCATCTCCTCCCATAACGGTAAGATGTTCATTGAATCCCTTGTTGTCCAGGAAAAGTGATTTCCGATAGGCAAGGTTCCTGCCGGTTCCCATATAGGGTCGGTTCAGCAAGGCCAGGCCCATGAACTGTATTGCCGTGATCAGTGATTCAAAACGAACAAATGAATTGAGGTACCCAGGTGAAACCAGGTACGGTGAAAAACCGAGGACAATCTGCTTTTCCTCCGACATATGCGCGGCCATGGTTTGAATCCACTGCTTTCCAACGGGCCGGCAGTCCGCGTCCGTCAGGAGCACCCAATCGAAAGTAGCGGCCTTCACCCCAAGTGTAAGCGCAAATTTCTTTCCTGTAATGTGATCCGGCAAGTACTTAACACGAACCATCTTGAGCCTCGGGTGATCCGCCGTGGCCTTAAGCAGGTAGTCATAGGTGTTGTCATTCGACCGGTCCTCCACAACGATAATTTCAAACTCAGGATAATCCTGCTCAAGCAGCAACGGAATGAGTTCTTTCAGGTTCTTTTCCTCGTCGTGGGCGCACACAATTATGGATACTGGAGGCTTTACACCAGGCGCCGGTTTACGCTTGCGCTCAAAAGAGATCAGGAAGCTGACCAAATAGATAAGCTGAATAACGATCACACTCCAGCAGGCAATGATAAGAGCGAAGATCAACACGGGTTCCTTTTTTTGAAGCCCCAAAGATAGTTGAATTCAGCGAGGTTGGATGCCACCTCTTAATCTTGGTGCCTATTCTTCATTCGGCAAAGAATTGGGCAACTCAATCAGTAGCCGTAAACGCAGCAGACAATTCCTGATTGACACCTTCGCTAAGCGCAGTGCCGATTGGCGGTGATAGACTAGTGCACCAGGAACTTCCGCTGTGGCGTTGAGCTGAGTTGTACTTAGCAACGTACCAGAAGCTATATCGGAAGGATTTTCCCAAGGCAATCACCGGGTCAATTTTGGGATTGGTATTCACGCATTGCCTTCATCTGCATTGCTTTTCAGGTTATCTTTATCTTTTCAACCTTAACTGTACTATTACAGGGTCGCTTCTATACATGAAATTTCAACTGCAAGCAAAGGACCCGTCATCAAAAGCCCGGGCAGGTACGATCATAACCGACCATGGCGACATACCGACCCCGATCTTCATGCCGGTAGGCACAGCTGGGTCGGTAAAGGCGGTTCACCAGCGTGAACTGGAAATAGACATTGATGCCAAAATAATCCTCGGAAATACCTATCACCTATACCTCAGGCCAGGGCTTGATCTCCTGCAAAAGGCAGGCGGCCTGCATCAGTTTACCGGTTGGCATCGGCCCATGCTGACGGACAGCGGTGGCTATCAGGTGTATTCCCTTTCCGATAATCGAAAGATTTCCAAAGAGGGCGTCACATTCAAATCACACATTGACGGATCAACACATTTCTTCAGTCCAGAAGGGGTGATTGACATTCAGCGCACAATCGGTGCAGATATCATCATGGCATTCGATGAATGCACTCCCTATCCATGCGAGTTTAGCTACGCGAAAGCATCGTTAAAGATTACGCACGACTGGCTTACACGATGCGTGAGCCAGATGAATGCCACCACTTCGGCTTACGGCTATGAACAAACCCTATTCCCTATCGTGCAGGGAAGCACCTTTCCGGATTTACGAAAGGAGTCGGCTGAATTTATTGCTAGTCAGGATCAGCCCGGAAATGCCATCGGGGGATTATCGGTTGGAGAACCTGCCGAGGAGATGTACGCGATGACGGATCTAGTCTGTTCGATATTGCCCCAGGAGAAGCCCCGGTATCTGATGGGCGTAGGCACTCCGGAAAACATCCTGGAATCAATTGCCTTGGGGATCGATATGTTTGACTGCGTGATGCCCACCCGAAATGCGCGGAATGGAATGCTTTTCACTACGCAAGGGATCATCAACATACGCAATGAAAAATGGAAGGATGACCTGAGTCCGATCGATGCAGGCCTGGGGGGTTATGTCAGTACCCAGCACTCCAAAGCGTATCTTCGGCATCTGATCATCAGCAAGGAAATTTTAGGCGCGCAAATTGCTTCTATCCACAACCTCACGTTCTATTTGTGGCTGGTGCGGGAGGCCCGGAAAAGAATCCAGGCAGGTGATTTTTCGGTATGGAAGACCCAGATGGTTAAAACCGTCTCCAGCCGGCTTTAGTGGCAAAACAGAGATAACAGAATGAAGATTCTCGATCGATATATTCTCAAGAAAGTACTCTCCACCTTCTTCTTTGTGGTGCTGATCCTTATGGCCATTATCACAGTGATCGACATCACGGAGAAGATGGACAAATTCGCCAAGAACAACCTCGATGCAAAAACGATCGTTGGGTACTATGTGGATTTTCTTCCGTGGATTGCTGGGTTGATAACACCCATCACCATTTTCATTGCCATCATTTACGTTACTTCCCGATTGGCCGGCCACACTGAAATCATTTCCATGCTGAGCAGCGGGATTAGCTTCCGAAGGCTGCTGCTCCCCTATTTTGCAGCCGCACTCGTCGTAGCGTCGATCAGCTTTGCCCTCAATGGATGGGTGATACCAAGAGCCACAAAATCGCGCCTCGCCTTCGAACTTCAATATTTTAACAACCGCTACTACTTCGATGCGCGGAATATTCACCTGCAAGTTGCGCCTGAGGTATACCTTTTTATTCAGAACTACAATAACGTAAGCAATGTAGGCTATCAGTTTAGCCTTGAACGATTTGAGAACAATGTACTGATTGAAAAACTCACCGCTGACAACATTACATGGGATACGGTTAAGCATACCTGGACGTTGACGCGCTGGAAAAGTCGCAGGGTCAACGATGTATTTACTGCATCAACAAATGAAACTTCCGGTTTTCTAAGTTCTGGAGCCAGCCTGGATACGGCCCTGGCCATCTCACCCAAAGACTTTGAGGCTCAGGAGAGAAGTTATGAGGGAATGACGACGCCGGAACTGAAGGACCATATCAAGAAACTAAAATTCAGGGGAGCCTCAGGGGTGCAGATGTATGAAGTGGATAAACAAATCCGGATGGCCGCCCCCTTTACTACATTCATTCTGGTGTTTATGGGCGTGACAGTCTCCTCGCGAAAGAGCCGTGGAGGCACAGGACTCCAAATTGCACTCGGTTTTGTTCTCGCCTTTGTCTTCATCTTGTTCTTCTTGCTTACGCGGTCTTTTGCTGAAACGGGCAGCATGCATCCGATCGTAGCCGCCTGGACACCGAATATCATATTTAGCGTCGTTTCCGGCATCCTCTACAACTATACACCCCGATGAACCCAGAAAGGCCGGACTTTATTCGGCTTCACTTTATTGTTATCCTGTTCGGCTTCACGGGAATCCTTGGAAAACTTATTTCCATTCCAGCAGTTGAAATGGTCTTCTACCGAACCCTTCTTGCCGCCGCCGGCATGGGAGTTTTCATTTTGCTGACCCAACGGTCGGCACGCGTTTCTCGCCGTGACCTTGTTGTACTTCTCTGCACCGGAGCAGTCGTCGCCCTGCATTGGATTACCTTCTTTGTCTCCGCACGCTTGGCCAACGTTTCCGTCAGCCTCGTCGGCTTTGCCACAGCCAGCTTTTGGACAGCCTTCCTCGAACCCTTGATTAACCGAAAGCCGATTAAAATTTTCGAGATCCTGATGGGCGTTTTCGTTCTGGTCGGCTTGCTTGTCATTTTCGGATCGGACTTCGACTACTCCCTTGGTCTTGTCATTGGAATTCTATCCGGGTTTACTTGCGCCATCTTTGCCATCATCAATGCGCGCCTTGTTGAACGTGTTGAACCAATTATGATCACATTCTACGAGATGATCAGCGCAACAATTGCCGTCGCCATCTTCTTGCCAATCTATCAGGTACAATGGGCTGAAGACCAGCTCCTCCGGCTATCCCCCACTCCCGTTGACTGGATATGGATTCTTGTATTGGCGTGGCTGTGCACGGTATACGCCTACTCCGCAGCAGTAGAACTCTTTAAACGCATCAGTGTATTTCTTTTCCAACTCACACTTAACCTTGAACCCGTATATGGTATTCTTATGGCGCTTATCGTTTTTGGAGAAACTGAAAAGATGAATGCAAATTTCTATGTTGGCACATTTGTCATCTTTTGTGCTGTGGTCGCCTATCCGGTTCTCAAACGGAAACTACAGCCAACCTGACCATCCGGGAAGTTCAGAAAAATGTTCTTTGCGGGAAATGGCTTGATCAAAAAAGCCAAACAGTGAAGAACCCGAACCACTTAGACTGGCATACACGGCACCGAGCGAATAGAGTCGCTGCTTGATCTCCCCCAGTCCCGGGTATTTTCCAAAAACAGATGGCTCAAAATCATTCACCAGCCGACCTTTCCATGTTGCAACAGGCGTGGCCAAAATAGCCCGAAGATCATCTACAGGCACAGCCGGTGTTACATCTGCATAGGCAGAGGCCGTTGAAACATGCACTTCAGGAGTAATAACAACCAGGTAAAGTCCTTTCAGCGATAATTTGATCGGCTCGAGTATGTCGCCACGCCCTCGTCCTATTGCCGCTATATCTTGTGTAAAAAAAGTACAATCGCTTCCAAGTCGTCGAGCGTATCCGGCCAAACCTTCCTGTGTTAGCTCAAGAGAAAAGAGATCATTCAACAATCGCAATGTAAACGCTCCGTCCGCTGAACCGCCGCCAAGTCCTGCCCCCATTGGCACAATTTTATGGAGGTGACCCTGCACGGGTGGAAGTTTGAAATCATGCGAAAGAAGGCTGTATGCTTTGATACAAAGGTTTTCATTCGGACTTCCGGGAATAGTCAAGCCACTTTGCTCAAAAGAAAATGAAGTCGCCGGCAGAAATTCCAGAACATCTGACCATGGTAAAGGGTAGAAGCCCGTTTCTATATCATGATACCCATCCGACCGTTTGGCGAGGATGCGGAGTCCGAGATTCAGCTTACATCCAGGAAATGCAACCATCCGTTGTTCAGATCATTTCTTCAGGCGCTCAACGAGCTCTTCCGTCATGCCTGTAGTTGAGAATCCACCATCATGCATGAGGTTTTGCATAGTGACCATGCGGCTGTAATCCGAAAACATTAAAGTAATATAGTTGGCACAATCTTCAGCGCTGGCATTCCCCAGGGGGGACAACATCTTCGCGTAGTCAAAGAAGATATCGAAGCCGCTTATACCAGCCCCCGCCGTGGTTTGAGTCGGAGATTGGGAGATTGTGTTTACGCGTACTTTCCTGAGTTTCGCAAACCGATGTCCATAGCTTCGGGCAATTGATTCCAGAACTGATTTGGCCTGGGCCATGTCCGAGTAGTCGGGATAAGAGCGCTGTGCAGCAATGTATGTCAGCGCGACGATCGACCCCCATTCGTTCATGGCATCAGTTTTCTCTGCTGTCTGAAGAACTTTGTGAAAGGAGATGCCAGAGATATCCAGCGTCTTCATGAACCACTCGTAGTTCAGATCGCCATAAGGTCTGTCTTTTCTTACGTTGGGGCTCATACCGATGGAATGAAGAACAAAATCAAGCTTCCCTCCCAATACCTCCATGGAGCGGATAAAAAGGGTATTCAAGTCCTCTTCCGATGTCGCATCAGCAGGAATAATTTCCGCATTACACTGGGCGCCCAACTCCTTGATTTTCCCCATGCGCATGGCAATGGGAGCGTTGGTGAGGGTGAACATCCCCCCTTCCTCTTTCACTTTCAAGGCTGTTTTCCATGCGATGGAGTTCTCGTCCAGGGCGCCAAAGATGATACCGCGTTTACCGCGAAGGAGGTTGTAGGCCATATTCTATGGTTAAGTCCGACACAATAATACAAAAATCGTATTTAGTAGCAGACTATCGGTTCCAAGTGTCAAATTTGCAGGATGGCTTTAGCGAAAGAACAACCGATCGGTATTTTTGACAGCGGAATTGGAGGACTGACGGTCGCTCATGCCATTCGGAAGCGGATGCCAAGCGAGAGCCTACTATATTTTGGCGATACCGCGCACCTCCCCTATGGTGACAAGTCAGAAGCGGCCATCCAGGCCTATTCAGTAAAGATTGCAGATGTACTCCTCAAGCGAAACTGCAAAGTGATTGTCATCGCCTGCAACTCGGCCAGCTCAGCGGCCTACGAACTGCTGAAAGAATATGTTCACCAATCGGTGGAAGTCATCAACGTGATTGATCCCATGGTCGATCTGGTGATCCAGCAATTCAACGGCCGTCGGGTAGGACTCATCGGCACTAAGCGAACGGTGCAATCCGGCATCTACGCGGAAAAGATTAAAGCCAAGGGAACGGAAATTGAACTTGAATCATTAGCAACCCCATTACTGGTTCCCATGATTGAAGAAGGGTTTTTCAATAACAAGATCAGTCACGATATCATTCATGAATATTTGGGTGATACCCGGTTGCGGAACATCGAGGCATTGGTGCTCGGCTGTACACATTATCCCCTCATCAAATCTGAGATTACGGCCTTCTACGGAAATCGGGTCACCGTATTGGATTCTTCAGAAGTTGTCGCTGAGGCGCTTTATAGATACCTCCATGGCTCGAATTTGCTAAGTGTGAATTCCAGCATTCAGGATCAGTTCCTCGTGTCCGACTACACAGAGTCATTTGAAGCCTCGACCAAGCTATTCTTTACAGAAAAAGTTCATTTAGAGCGGTACCCGCTTTGGGGATAATTCTGTGCAATAGGGTCAAATGTAGGATTTTGGCTCTTTTTACACTTTTTTAGATCAAGTAATCTCTCATCTTTGAAAAACCATAAGATCATTGTTTGCTCTTGCTCATCCGAAAAGGATCCTTTTTTAAAGCATTAATCACTCGAGCCGTCGGTTCGCTTGGAGATTATTTGCTTTCTCCTTCCCGAACAATACAATTCAGCCTGCTGCTTCTCATGATATTTGCAGGCCAAGCCAAAGTCTGGTCACAACCGGGGCTTGACAGCCTTAACGAATTACTGAAAGAAGAGAAGAATGACTCGAGCAGGTTTCTGCTTTTACTTAAACTCTCTGATGAAGCCGAGTTTACTGATTTTGGAAAATCCCGCGACTACGCAAATCAATCTGCTGACCTGGCAGAAACACTCGGCAATTGGGCAAAGGGGAAGCTTTACTTAAGGCTCGCCTATCTGGAAACCATGGAAGGCGATTATGCAGAGGCACTTCAGTATGACTTGCGTTGCGCAAAACTTTATGCTCAGGATAAAGACAGCACAAACCTCGCCAGGGCATATATCGACGTAGGCGCTGATTATCGGGACATGGGCGAATACGATGATGCCTATTTCTATTTCATACAGAGTTTCTGGATTGCAAAGAATTTCAGAGATGTACTCAACACAAATGACTCACTGAACATGGCAGTCGCTCTCCACAACATGGGCACGGTGTTTACGGAACTTGGCCAGTTCGATTTAGCGTATCAACATCTCATCGCGTCAGAAAAGATCAGCAAGGCTATCGACGATATCCCCGGCCCTGCGTATTCATATGATGAACTCGGTGAACTCCAACGAAAGAAGGGTGACTATGCTGAATCGGAAGAGAACCTCTTGATGGCGGCTACCTTGGCGCGAAATCTGAAGATCAGGTTTCTTTTGCCCAGGGTTCAATTGCACCTGGCGAACCTCTATCTGGATAAAGGGGATTACCCAAAGTCTCTCATTTACTTCGATTCTGTTAGAAATGAACAAGTGAACATCACCAATCCCTTCTCCCTCGCTGAATGCGATTTGGGTACGGGAAAGGTAATGACCAAGCTTGGAAACTATCAGGAGGCGCTTGCGCGCTACGAGAAAAGTTTGGCCACGGCACGATCACTAAACGCCCGCAATCTGGCACTTTCCAGTTACAGCTCGCTGGCTGAACTTTACGAGATAACCAAGGACTACAAGAAATCGCTTGTATTCCTCCGGCAATATAACGCGTTGCGCGACAGTATTTTCAGCAAATCCACTATGGAGAAGCTGCTAAAGGACCAGATTAGGTTTCAGACCATGAGCAAGGATTTGGAAATTGAAGCCCTTAGTCTAGTGCAACAACAACAGACCTCTGAAATCAAAAAACAAGAGCTTATTCAAAATGTGCTGGTGATCGTAGCCATGCTTTCCATCTTAATACTCTTAACGGTTTACCGGAGTGGTCGGCGGCGGAAACGCATTAACAAGCTTCTGCTGGAACATCAGGAAGAAATCAAGAAGAGAAGTATCGAACTGCAGCAGCTCAACCAGGTAAAAGATAAGTTCTTCTCCATCATATCACATGACCTTCGCTCGCCGATGAATGCCCTGGCAGGAACCCTTGACTTGCTAAACAAACAGAAAATCACGCCCGAAGAATTCGCTTCGCTGACCGAGGCCTTGCGGGTGCAGTTCAATCACACACGCATCCTGATCAATAACCTGCTTGACTGGACGCTGATGCAGATGGACAAGCTTAAAATTCAGCAAGAGAAGGTTAACCTGTTCAAAACAACGGAAGAGAGTTTTGAATCACTCAAAAATCTTTACCCAAAAGATATTCATTGCGAAAACCGCATTGACCCCGACTTGACTGGGATGGGAGACCCGAACATTGTTAGCCTGGTACTTCGGAATCTTATCCTGAACGCCATCAAGTTTACAAAAATGGGTGGCCATGTGTGGGTAGATGCAGAGACAAAGAATTCGGAACTGATCGTTTCGGTCGGCGACAATGGAATAGGCATCAAACCTGAAATTCAGGAATTTCTCTTTCAGAAGACATCCAGTTACAGCACACGGGGAACCGCTAATGAAAAGGGGACCGGTCTGGGGCTGATCCTTTGCAAAGAATTCATTGAGAAAAACGGTGGAAAAATATGGCTGGAGAGCAAAGTTGGCGAAGGCTCAACCTTCTTTTTTACGCTCCCCAAGTATGAAAAGCCTGTTTCATCTGTCCCCGCCGAGGAACTCGTAGTCCACTAACTTTTTAGTACCCCCGTTGAACGGCAACGCTAATAAAAAATTAACTTTGCCCTTTAATCACCGATGAGCGACACCATTCTTCATGAGTGCGGGATTGCCTTAGTAAGGTTGCGCAAGCCGCTGTCGTATTATATTGAGAAATATGGGCCTACCTACGGGATGAACAAAATGTACATCCTGATGGAAAAACAGCACAATCGGGGCCAGGATGGCGCTGGAATTGCCAATGTGAAGATTGACCAGGAGCCTGGCTATCGTTACATCAGTCGATACCGGTCCATGAAAAGCCAGCCCGTGGCCAGCCTATTCCGTAAGATCGGCAAGAAGTATAGCAAGGCTCAAAAGGCTGGCAAAGAGAAGTTCCGGGATGAAAAATGGCTCAAACGCAACCTGGCCTTTTCAGGTGAATTGTGGCTGGGACACCTCCGCTATGGCACGCACGGGTTTAACAGCATAGAGAACGTTCATCCTTTCCTGCGCCAAAACAACTGGCGCAGCAGAAACCTGGTCATGGCCGGAAATTTCAACATGACCAATGTTGACGAGCTTTTCGATATCCTGGTCAATTTGGGTCAACATCCAAAGGAAAAAGTCGATACCGTAACCGTCATGGAAAAAATTGGGCACTTCCTGGATGAGGAAGTGCAGTTTCAGTTCGAGAAATACAAGGATCAGTTCTCGAACATAGAGATATCAGATATCATTGAGAATGAAATCGACCTGGCCCGCATCCTGAAGCGGGCTTGTAAAGACTTCGATGGGGGATATACGATGGCCGGCATGATTGGATCAGGCTCAGCGTTCGTTGTGCGTGACCCGCATGGCATTCGGCCAGCGTATTTCTACGCCGATGATGAGGTCGTTGTGGTTGCCTCAGAGAAGCCCGCCATCAAGACTGCTTTCAACGTAGAATACAGTCAGATAGAAGAAGTTAAACCCGGCCACGCCCTGGTAATCACCAAAAGCGGAGAATACGCGCAGCATCCGATTCTGCCAATTGGCGAAAAGACATCTTGCAGTTTCGAGCGCATCTATTTCTCCCGCGGCAATGACCCGGATATATATCGGGAACGCAAGATGCTGGGAAAACTCCTGGTCCCGCAGGTATTGAAGGCGATCAACTTCGACCTGAAGAACACAATCTTCTCCTATATCCCAAACACGGCAGAGACAGCCTTTTACGGAATGATGGCGGAGATTGAAAACTACCTGGTACGCAGGCAGACAGAGGTCATCATTGAAGGAAAACCATCCGTGGACTCTCTGGAAGATATCCTTGCCTTCAGGCCCCGGATTGAAAAGATCGTAATCAAAGACGCCAAACTACGCACCTTCATCGCCGACGATGATCAGCGCGATGAATTGGTTGCACACGTGTATGATACAACCTACGAAGTGGTGAAGCGCGACAAGGATACCCTCGTAGTAATAGATGACTCGATCGTCCGAGGCACTACGCTTGAAAAGAGTATTCTTCAATTGCTCGATCGCCTGGGGCCAAAAAAGATTGTCGTGGTTTCTTCTGCTCCGCAAATACGCTTCCCCGATTGCTATGGAATCGACATGAGCCGCATGGGTGATTTCGTTGCCTTCCGCGCTATGATTGAACTGCTGAAAGAGCAGGGTAAGGATTCGCTCCTCGGCGAGGTATACGAGAAGTGCCTCCAGGGTTCCAATGAAATGCCGCCCGTGAACTATATCAAGCAGTTATATGAACAGTTTACCTACGAAGAAATATCAGACAAGATTGCCGATATCGTAAAGCCGGCGGGCATGAAAGCCGAACTCAAGGTGGTCTTTCAAACCGTTGAAGCACTTCACAAAGCAATACCCCTTCACAGTGGCGATTGGTACTTTACCGGAAACTATCCTACTCCTGGAGGAATGCGCGTGGCCAATAAGTCGTATGCAAACTATATGGAGGGCAGACTGGTAAGAGCCTATTAGATCCTTTCGGACGGTTACCGCACTACAAGTTTCTGCCGAACCACGGCCTGCTCGACGCCCAACGAAATCACATAAAATCCCGCGGAAAGCTGTTGAGCCGGGTCGATCTGAATCTGGGTATTTGACAGATTGTCAATCACAATATGTACTTGTTCTGTGCCTCTGATATCATGTACCAAAATTACAGCCCGCTTACCAAGATCCGATGGGGAAAAATTGACTGAGAAGGAAGTCCCATCGGTCGGGTTAGGATATACTGTTCGCGCCATGCTCTCGGGAACATTTACGGCAATGAGTTTGGAGTAAGTGTAAGAACCGTCATAATCGGTTTGCTTTAGCCTGTAATACCACTTGCCGGGCAAGGTCATTCCATCAACCGCACGATAGATCTTTGGCGTCGTGGATGTGCCAGCAGCGCCAACCTTGACGACATCTGTAAAACGTTCGCCATCGCTGGTTTTCTGAACTACGAAGAAATCTGAATTCAATTCTGATTCAGTCTCCCAATTCAATGTAACAAATCCTCCTAGAAATTCAGCTGTAAAACTGGTTAACTCAACTGGAAGGGGTGTGGCGCCTATGTTGGTGGTGGCAATCCTAAAATCATTATTAAGGTCGGTCAATATTGTGATGCCTGTGCGCTTAGCTGTAGGATTCTGGGCCGTACCAGTGGCAGCCGCATGAGTGCCCACTGCACTTGCAGTAGTTCCGCCGGTAAACACGGCCAGTCGAATATCACCTAAAGTCCCGGGCGCCAAGCCAGTCATGGTCGCATTGATATCATAAGTACCACCTGTGACGCCAGAAATAGCAGTAATAAATTGGGCATTTTGCACAGCTAGGATATTGGTTCCAGCATCATTGTAAACTGGGCTTAGCGTAACAATGTTAGTCGCATCAATGTGCTCTACGGTGAAAGACCCTCCACCAGTTGGGCTCACCGTGGTATTAATTTCAACTGGCCTGTAGTTTGAGCCGCTTGATGGTCCCATCGGGAATAGTCCATATAGCGGTGCCACCGTGCTTGATACGGCTGTTGCAGCTAGCCAGAACCGCTGGAAAGTGCCGCCGTATAGCCAATTGGTTGTGGCACTGGCCGTACGACTTAATGTCGACGCAACTCCGCTGCTTCCCAAGGTAAGGGTGCGGCCGTTAATATTGATAAGTCCATTCGTCAAAGTAAGCTGATTGGTTATGGTGATATCAGTAGTCAGACTCTGTGTCAACGGTCCGGTTGTATTGCATACCAAATTATAAAAAGTCTCATTGGATGCAGTGATGGTTTGCAGGCCGGTACCATTGAAAGTTACCGTGTTTGTTCCAGGAACAAAGGTGGCTGCATTATTTGTCCAATTTCCCTGAACCTGAATGCTTCCTCCAAGCGATTTGTTTCCAGCATTGGCGATAACAATGTTATAATACGCAGAAGGGGTAGCATTGAGGCTTCGAATGGTCTGGTTGCCTGCACCATTAAAGGTAATTGTACCACCTGTGACACTATAAGTCCCGGTAAGCCGTGGCAGTGTAATACCGGTTTCCGCTAAACGCAAGTCACCGCCAGTGGCCGCAAGATTTGCGTTACCGCTAGTTTGCGTCAGAATATTAGTTCCCATATTCAGGATACCCGATGTCATGGTCAGGGTTCGTCCATTGTTGACAGTGACCTGGCCACTGGGCGTAACTGTGCCGCCGCTAAAGGTATTGTTAATTGTAAGGTCCGCGAAGGCCTGCCCTCCTACGGGCACTGAAATGGTCTGGCTGTTCAGTGATCCGTTGAATGTCACGTTTCTTGTTCCGGGAGTGAAGGTTCCGCCAAGGTTATTATTCCAGTTTCCTGCAATGTTGATATCCCTGGTGCCGGCGGCCAATGTGGTCCCATTCTCAATCGTCAAATCACCCAGAATGTTGGTTGGGTTTGTTGCCAGCGTGAAGGTATTTCCGCTTCTGTTGAAAATTACATTGTAGTACGTTCCCGTGTTGCTTAATGCGTTTGTGTGCCCATACTCTACTGTATTTCCGGTTGCCGTGGCTGTCAGAATATTGTTGGGGAAGTTTACAGCCCGCGTATATTTCAGATATCCCTGATTAACAAACGAGGATCCGATCCCACCTGAAAAGCCAGCCGGTTCCAAAATGTCAACCCTTCCATTGTTGGTCAATATTCTTCCATTGAGATTGAGGTTAGAAGAGTTGTTAAAAGTAATATAATTGGTTGCGTTCGGGACGGATACATTCGATAATAAGGTAAGATTACCGCTTGTCTTAGCAAAGACTCCTGTTGTTGGGCCTGCCGTATTCCCTCCACTCAAGGTTGATCCTGCCGCATTCCCAATTATTACATCATTATTTCCTCCACCATTAATGGTTCCGTTCAACACGAGTGAATTACAGTTTAGAGTTTGTGATGCAGTTACAGTCAGAACTCCTCCGCTTTCCACGGTCAGATCTTTGATGGTTGTGGTGGCAACAACATTATAGGTGATCGTAGTGCCCGCACAGATTATTACATTGTCCGTTGATCTTGGAACAATCGTTGAAGCCGCACCAGTACATTGAAGTACTGGGTCCTGCGACCATGTTGCCGGCGTGTTCCAATTGCCAGTGACGACGCGTGAATAGAAGTTGTCGGGGCCTAGAGGGGTGGCAACAGCATTACTCGTACCAATAACAAATAGATTGGTCAGGTTAACATCACTTAGCCCTGTTCTTTTTCCAACAGGTGAATTTACTGTGCCGGCAGTAGCAAAGTGTGTGCCCACTGAACTTGCCGTCGTCCCTCCTGTATAAATTAAAAGTCTTTCATCTGTTGTTACACCGGAATTAACAAAAGCGGTCATGGTCACGTTAATGTTATAGGTCCCTCCGGCGAATCCACCGGAAGTTGCCACACTTGATTGCATGGAATGAATCCTGGTCATCGTAGTGCCTCCATCGTTATAGGTAGGGCTCAAGTCAATCTTGGATACCCCGTCGGTGTGGGAGACGGCTATATAACCTGAGCTTGTGGGATTGACTGTGCTATTGATTTCCACCGGGCGGTAGGCTGTTGAAATCCCCATTGGAAAAAGGCCATACAGCGGTGCAACCGTGCTGCTGATTGCCGTTCCAGAAGCAACAAACCTCTTAAAGGTTCCTCCATACATAATTCCGGCTGTCCTGACCAGTGTCGCGATGGAACTATTGCCCAGCGTGAGGGTCCTCCCCCCCAGGTCAAAATTGCCGGTGGTCATGGTTAGTGTGTTGGTGACAATCATGTCGGTTGCACCTCCCAATGTCAATGGGCCTCCCGCATTCATGATCAGGTTATGAAATGTCTCAGTAGAAGTGTGGGTAAAGGTTTGTGCACCGGATCCATTTACCGTTACCGTACCTGTCCCAGGAACAAATGTTCCTGTATTGGTCCAGTTGCCATTGATAGTAATTCCAAAATTTGATGCGCTGACATCCAGTGAACCTGCTCCTATTGTGAGATTCCCTGAAATGGTGACTATGCCGCCAAGGGTTTTGCTGCCAGAGCCACCCGATGAATTAACGCCAACACTGAAGTAGGTAACTCCGCCTCGAATGATTTGCGCACCGGCACCGTTAAAGGTAGTTGTGCCCCCAGTCAAAGTGTAAGGACCGGTCAATTCCGGCAACGTAGTCAGCTTTGCCAGTCTTAATTCGCCACCCGTTGATGTGTACCTTGCCCCAGCAGCCGTCTCCCCCAATGTATTAGTGCCCATATCAAAAATGCCCGAGGTCATGGTAAGAGTCTGGCCGGATGTGATGGTAATGTTGCCAGATGCAGTAACTGTCCCGCCCACAAAAGTGTTGTTGATAATCAGGTTATAGAAAGTTTCGCCAGCGGCAATGGCAGGCACTGAAATCGTTTGGTTATTGAGGTTCCCATTGAATGTGACTATTCGGGTACCTTCTATGAATGAGCCCCCAAGGTTGTTAATCCAGTTGCCTCCAATGGTAATGTTGTTTGTATTTGAATTCAATGTGGCCCCGTTGTTAATCGTCAGGTTACCCGCAATGTTGGTAACCACACCAAGGCTTTTCACCGCGGCACCCGAAATGATCATGTGATGATAGTTGGCTGCATTTCCGATCACATAAGGTCCGCCTGCGGTGGCACCAAACTCGACGGTGTTGCCAATAGCCGTAGCCGTAAGAATGTTCGGAAAGTCTGTCTGGGTTGTATATTTAAGGTAGGCGGATGAACCCCCATTTACAAAGCTCGAAAGGCCGCCGCCAATGAAATCGGAAGGATCAAGGATGTCAATCCTGCCAAGGTTGGTCAAAGTCTTTCCGCTCAGGTCAAGTTTTCCAGTATTGTCAAGGGTTATGTAGTCGATAGTATTCGGAATCGAAACATCCGAAAGCAGCATGAGATTAGCATTTGTCATACTGAAAAAACCAGTGCCGCTCAATGTGGACCCTGTGGTATTACCGATCTGGAGATCAAAGGTCCCCGCGCCGCCGATGACACCATAAAGGGCCAAAGAATTACAGACCAAGTTCTTATTGTCTGTAATGGTCAAAGTTCCCCGGACAGTAAGATTTGAGATGGTCACAGGTCCAACCCCCGTATTGAATATCACGGTGAACCCGGAGCAGATAAATACATCGTCTGCCGGTCCCGGAACAGATCCTGCCGAGGCCCCTGTGCATTGAAGAACAGCATCGGTAGACCACGTGGCCGGATTGGACCAGTTGCCACCATTTACCCGGCTATAATAAACAAAGCCATAACCTGTATTTATCCCCACCCCAAAAAGGAGGAAAAACATAAGAATAAGGACCCGCATTTCTCTAAAACTCATTGCACAAATAACTTAACCTTAAAAATACAAAATGGCGGAACACTTCCTCATTTTGGCCCCTAGAACGTACTTTTATTATGATTTATTCATTTTATGAAGGAAATGTAACGCAGTCTAAGCAACTAGGGCAGATAAAAATCAAAAATCATCTCATTCATACACTTAAAATGGCCTTTTGGACACTTGGAATGGCCGATTTTGGAGCAGGGCCTGCATCCCACATGATTGTTCTCCAGTACCGTAAATCGGGTTCGATACGGGTACATTCCAAAGGAAGGAATGGTATTCCCCCAGATGCTATAAATCTCTTTTTTGAAAGCTGCGGCAACGTGCATTATCCCGGTATCATGACTAAAAACGTACCGCGCTTGCTTCACCAGGCTCGCTGACTGGTTGATGTTGAATTTCCCGCAGCCATTGTAGACCATGGTCTTCTTGTTCATTTTTAGAAGTGCTTCACCGGTTGATTCCGTCTCGCCCTCCCGACTGAAAAAATCAGCTACTGTATTGCCTGTAACAACATCCTCAACGCCCCCTAGCAGCACTATTGGTTTGTTTATCCTTTCGCACAATTCGATCATTCTCTTCGGCGGTAGCTTTTTGGTATTGTGCTGTGCGCCAATAGCATACACGACAAATTCATCCCGAAATCCATCCGGGAGCCAGTCCAACGGCACGATGTCCTTCTCAGGGATAAAATAGTCAAGGCCCAGGGCATCCATTTTAACACCAAGGGGCTCTACTGTTTTCATATACCGGTCAACGATGTGGATGTTGGGGAGCTTGTCAATCTTCAGATTGACCTTCAGCCACTTCTCAATATTTAGTTTGTCAAAACTTTGAGAAGGCACGCCGAGTGCCCGCTTGATTTGAAACGTCCTCAGATTATGATGGAGATCGATGACATAATCAAATTTCTCCTTTTTCAATTCCTGAATAAGGTCGGCCAGGCGCTCCCCCAGGTAATGCATCTTGTCAACATAGGGGTTTGCGGCAAATAGCTCGCGGTACTGAAGTTTCGTAGCATAATGGAGCTGAACATTATCGAGTTGAGTCTTGACGGTCCGAATCACCGGAGTCGTCAGAACGATATCGCCAATGGATGAAAACCGGAGGATGAGTACTTTCATGTTCGAGGGTGCACTCAAAATTACACTTTGCCGGAGAATCCCCTGATCGGGGGTATTATTTTCCTCCACTTATACGGTGTCATTTTGTTACTTTGGAAGACTGAATAAATGCTCCATGAATTACTGGTTACTGAAGACTGAACCTGAAACCTATTCTTGGGAAACGCTTTATAAGGATAAGAAGGGCGTATGGGACGGGGTGCGCAATTTTCAGGCAAGGAACAACCTGAAGGCCATGAACCCAGGAGATCGGGCCTTTATTTACCATACCGGCGACCAGAAGGCTATTGTAGGTGTGTCCCTGGTTACAAAGGGCCCCTATGCTGAGCCAAAGGATCCAGATTGGGTTGCGGTTGACCTTGCACCCGAAAAGGCCTTGAAGCATCCTGTCACGCTCGCAAGCATCAAGCAAGACAAATCACTGAAGTCTATGGTTCTTGTTAAGGCGGCAAGACTTTCCGTCCAACCGGTTACGAAAGAGGAGTATCAAAGGATCCTCGAGCTAAGTTCTAAACTTTGATTCAAAACGTGCCCCGCCCTTTCGCTCTTTTGCTGGCCTTGCACATGCAGATAGTAATTGGAATAGCCCAGCCGCAACAGGTGTATCGCATGGAATTGGCCACCAAACCATCCGACCGGGATTTCGACATTATCTCAATGGGTTCTGAAGGACTGGCCCTGATCCGTGATCAAAACAAGTACTCCCAAGGCAAAAAGAAATGGCAGGTTGAACTTGTCGACACGACGCTTACTCGGTTTTGGTCACCTGTACTGGAACTTGAAAACAGGCTTATCCTTGTCGGGTTTGAACATGTCCCCGGCAGGCTATACCTCCTCTTTCGGGAAACGCAGACGACCTTCAACAATTTTGAGCTGCTTACCCTGGATCTTCACGGGCAAACGGTGACCACTGACAAAGTCCGTTTTGATCTCTCCTTTCAGTTGTCCCACTTTACTGTGGCCGGTTCAGGTGCACTTTTTGGAGGATATATCAGCAGCGAACCGGCAGTGCTTTTATATAACCACTCCAGCGATCACCCCAAAGTACTACCCGGTTTGTTTGCCAAAAATATTTCGCTGCTTGATGTTCGCGCCAACCTGAACCAAAGCTTCAATGTGCTGTTTGTAGAGAACCTCCGAACCGATAAGTGCAAATTGATTGTAAGAACCTATGACCCGGATGGAAATATGATTGTAGATGATATCATTAGCGTTGACCCTCGTTTCACCATTCTTTCCGGTGTTACCAGTCGGCTGGTACACGAAGAAATGATGATCGTAGGTACCTATGGTGAGGGAAATGGAAACCAGTCCCTCGGAATCTATTCGGTTGTCGTAGATCCTTTTGCCGACCAGCCCATCCGGTATACTGATTTGGCATCGATCGAGCACTTCCTGGATTATCTCCCTGAAAAAAAATCCAGGAAAACAAAGGAAAAAGTAACGAAGGCAAAGTTGCTTGGTAAAACACCCGCGTATAAGGCAAATCTCCTCCCCATCCGGCTGGAAGAGGAAGGGGGCTCCTATTTTCTATTCGCTGAAATGTTTCATCCGCCGAGCAATGTCACCTACTATCCGTATAGTAACCCTGCTTCCAACAACTACAATAATCCCTTTCACTCAGGATACCCATTAAGGGGCAGCCCCTATGAACCACCTTACACTTCTGAACCAAGCGTACGCAACGCTGAGGTTAAAATGATCCAGTCTGTTCTTCTTCAGTTCAAGTCCACTACTTCAGCACCGGAAGGTATTAGCATGAAATTTGAAGATGTAAAACGTCCAGTGCTTGATCAAACTGGTGACTTTGTAATCGCCCATGATACCGCTGTATTGGTTTACAAAAAAAAGAATGAAATCTTCTATGCTCAGCCATCAGCGGATCCAATGATTAGTCCCACGGTCAGCAAAACCAAAGTTCTGCTCTTGGAATCGACGGACCTTTTGAAGGACGAGGATGAAGAGGCAGGAGGCCTGAGGTTTTGGTATGCCAATCACCTGTACACCTGGGGATATCGCCACGTGGAGGCTAAGGTCAAGGAGGATGTTCAATCCCATTATGTTTTCTATGTCAACCGGCTCGATTTCTAGGTCCATCTGCTTCTCACTCTTCTGTTTTGGGTTCCTCCCAACTGCAGGTCAGGTGAATCAAAATGGCCGATTTGAAATTCGGATGGTTGATGATGAAGCGGAAAAATTTACTGTAGCCAAACTAGGTCAGGATGGCCTGATGGCGTATAGGCGGATTCCTGGGAAAAAGGAAGATCAGTTTGAGCTGGTCAAGATCGACACGGCGTTACAAGAAAAATGGCACGGGTTTATACCCATTGACAATAAACTTGATGTGTTGCATGCCAAGTCAGCCGGGGATACATTCTTCATGCTTCTAAAGGACCGTGGATATCTTGGCAAGGATTTCATCATCCTGGCCGTGAGTCAGGCCACAGGTGCTTATCGCACGTATTCGGTAAAGAACATCATTCCGTTTTACCCGACGGAATTCATAATAACCAGCCAGTCGGCCCTTATCGGAGGGTATTTTAACAGTCGGCCGCTTGTCCTTCACTATAGCTTTGAACAAAAGAACTCCCGTATTCTTCCAGGATTTTTCAATTCCCCCGGTGAATTGAATCAAATAAAAATTCAACCCGATGGAACAGCTGACATTATTGTAAGTGCACGAAACTTTGAGAAGCGTCGCGCCCTTTGGATACGCACGTACAGCATGCAGGGTGAACTCTTGAAAACCACCATTCTTCAGCCGGAAGAAGACAGGCATCTGCTTTTTGGACGATCTATCAAATTACCTGATGGAGGGCAGCTGGTGGCTGGCGTTTACGGCCGCTTCACGGAGTATAGCCGTGGTGTATTTGTCGCCTCAATCCAGGCCACCGGGGAATACAGCATTCAGTATTACAACTTCGCTGAGTTAAAGAATTTTTTTAGCTATATGAAAGCGAAACAGCAGAAGCGCGTCAAAGACCGAATTGAACGTAAGACGATCAAGGGCAAGAAACTGAAGTTCAACTACCGTCTCCTGGTACATGACCTGATTGAACATGACAACCAGCTGTTGCTGGTGGGTGAGGCATTCTACCCGCATTATGTCTATCCCAGGTTCTACAATCCACAAGCCAGAACGGACCGGATTTTTGATGGGTACAAGTACACCCATGCCGTGGTGATCGGTTTCGGCAAGAGCGGAAAACTCGCCTGGGACAATAGTTTTGAAATCAATGACGTCAAGACGTTTCAACTTCAACAGTTTGTAAAGGTGCAGGCAGAAAAGGATCGTATTCTTCTTATGTATCTCTTTGAAAACGCCATCCGAACAAAAATTATTTTCAATGACCAGGTACTTGAGGGCAAGGCAACTGATCCCTTTCGTGCCGGAACCCCTCAAGCTCAATTGGATGAAGAAAGCGAAAGCACCGAAAAACTTGACGCCTGGTATGGAAGGTATTTCTACGCCTATGGGACGCAGACCCTGAAAGGCCGACGGGGCTCGCACCGCAAGGTTTTCTTTATTAACAAAATTACTTACCAGTAAAACTTCTCGCAGACTGCAATAAACCGTTATATTTGCGGTCAGGCATGCAGAAAAAGCTCATTCTTGACTCCGATCTACTCTCCGTTACGATCGATCGCCTTTGTCAGGAATTAATAGAAAATCACGGCACTTTTGACGCTACCGTTCTATTGGGTTTACAGCCACGGGGAATCTTCCTTGCAGAACGAATAAAAGAAAAGCTTGAAGTTGCCTGTCAGAAAGAAATTCCGCTCGGGTATTTAGATGCCACTTTTCACCGTGACGATTTCCGTCGGCGGGAAGAGCCCCCAAAAGCAAGCGAAACGCGCGTTCCCTTTTTGATAGAGGGAAAAAGCGTGGTACTCATCGATGATGTCTTGTACACAGGGCGTACGGTTCGCGCAGCACTTGACGCCATGATCGCGTTTGGCAGACCTGAGAAAGTTGAACTGCTGGTGCTCATTGACCGTAAGCGTACGCGTGAACTGCCAATATCAGCCGATTATGTAGGCCGTTATGTAAATACCCTGGATACCCAACGCGTTCTGGTTGAGTTGGACGGTGAAGACAAACTCAAACGAATTTGGTTAATCAACAAAGAATGATGCTATGCCGAGATTGAGTCAACCTCACTTGTTGGGAATCAAAAACATCACCCGCGAAGATATTGAACTCATTTTCGAAACGGCAGACAATTTTAAGGAAGTCATCAACCGACCGATCAAGAAGGTCCCTTCACTCCGTGATGTAACAATCGCCAACGTTTTTTTTGAAAACTCTACGAGGACGCGCCTCTCCTTCGAACTGGCCCAAAAACGACTATCGGCCGACGTGATCAACTTCTCCGCCTCCACCAGCTCGGTGAAAAAAGGGGAGACATTGCTAGATACGGTCAACAACATTCTGGCGATGAAAGTGGATATGATTGTCATGCGCCATGCCAGCGCAGGCGCGCCACATTTTCTGTCGCGCCACATCAAAGCCAACATCATCAACGCTGGCGACGGAACACATGAGCATCCTACCCAAGCCCTTCTGGATGCCTATTCTATTCGCGAAAAACTCAAAGGGGTCAAAGGAAAGAAGGTAGCAATCATCGGAGATATCCTGCATTCTCGGGTTGCCCTCTCTAACATATTTGCACTAAACAAGCTTGGCGCGGAAGTTATGGTCTGCGGGCCTCCCACACTCCTGCCAAAATTTATTAGCAAGCTCGGTGTTCGTGTTGAGCTGGATCTTCAAAAAGCGCTCGCCTGGTGTGATGTCGCCAACGTACTCCGCATACAACTGGAACGGCAACAGCTAAAGTACTTCCCCTCGCTGCGGGAATACACGCTATACTACGGAATCACAAAAAGGACCCTGGACAAATTGAAGAAGGATATTGTGCTGATGCACCCCGGGCCGATCAATCGCGGGGTGGAACTGAGCAGCGATGCAGCCGACTCCCACCATTCCATCATCCTGGATCAGGTTGAAAATGGCGTAGCCATCCGGATGGCAGTCATGTACCTGTTGGCAGGAGCATCCTCCTGAGCTCCTTCGGGAGTTTTGTAACTTAGCGCCCAGAATCACCTCTCTTATGATATACAACTCTATAATTGAAACTATCGGAAATACGCCCATGGTTCGGCTCAACCGGGTAACCAAGGGAATCCAGGGGACTATCCTGGCGAAAGTGGAATACTTTAATCCAGGCAATTCCACCAAAGACAGGATGGCCATCAAGATGGTTGAGGATGCGGAAAAAGCGGGCCTGTTAAAACCTGGAGGTACGCTTATTGAAGGCACATCGGGCAATACGGGAATGGGACTTGCTCTGGCGGCAGTCGCCAAAGGATACAAATGTATTTTCACTATGGCTGACAAGCAGTCGCAGGAAAAGATCAACATCCTGAAGGCGGTTGGCGCTGAGGTTATTGTGTGCCCTACAAACGTAGAACCGGAAGACCCGCGTTCATACTATTCCGTTGCCCGAAAGCTCAACAAGGATATTCCAAACTCCTACTACCCTAATCAGTACGACAACCCGTCCAATGCTATTGCGCATTATGAAACAACCGGTCCGGAAATCTGGAAACAGACCGGTGGACGCATCACACACTATGTTGCCACGGTTGGCACGGGTGGCTCCATGTGTGGTACAGCTAAGTATTTGAAAGAGCAAAATCCAAAAATGGTCACCGTGGGAATTGACACGTATGGATCCGTTTTTAAGAAGTACAAAGAGACTGGAGTATTTGACCGAAATGAAATATACCCTTACCTCACCGAGGGATTCGGAGAAGACATCTTGCCGAAAAATGTTGACTTTGACGTCATCGATTCCTTTATCAAAGTCACAGACAAAGATGGTGCCATCGCCGCACGCAGACTCTCGCGGGAAGAGGGATTATTTGTAGGCTGGAGCAGCGGATCAGCCCTCCATGGGGCGCTCGAGTATGCACGAATCCACCTGAAGAAAGATGATCTGATGGTCATATTGCTCCCTGATCATGGAACACGATACCTCAACAAGGTGTATAATGACAACTGGATGAAAGATCACGGGTTTCTGGAGGAGCGGACATTTTCTTCAGCCCGCGACATTCTGGCTCACCGCAAAGAAAAAAACGGGCTGTTTACAGTGGAGAAAGATGCCCTCATCGGTGATGCAATAAAAATCATGAACCTTCAGGGGATTGATCAGGTACCCGTGGTAGATAAGGAGGAGTTTGTCGGCAGCATTGCTTCGGCAAGTCTTCTCGAGAAGATTATCAATGATCCAAAAGCGAAAGAAAGCCGGGTGGGCGAACTCATGGACAAGCCGATGCAGTTTGTGGCTCAGGATACCACACTCGATGTGCTTTCATCCATGCTCAACAAGAACAATAAGGCGCTTCTGGTACGTGATGATGGACATCGGGTTCACATCATTACCCAGCACGACATCCTCAGGGCAATGACCAGCTAAGAATTCTTAGTCTTTAGTGTTTGACAACCTCAACCTCGACGCGGTCATTGTAATTGGCGTACACACTATTCTGAGGGTAGACCATCATTTTTCCAGCCTCCCCTTTGGTCAGAATTCGTTCGACGAGCACACCCTGAGTAACCAGGTACCGACGCACCGCCTCTGCCCTTAGTTCCGATAACTCCTTTGCTGATGCCCTCTTTTTGACATCGGTAACATCACTCTCAAAAAATTTTGCCGTAGTTCCAAGGGTGATAATATCTCTGTCGTCATTTCCATTGCAGTGGCCATGGATTCGAACTTTGTATCCCTGGTGTTCCTTCATTAAGTCGGCCAATCCGTCCAATTCCAATTGCGATTCAGGATGCATGACGACCGAGTTGCGATAAAAACTCACGTTATTGAATTCGATATAGTCGCCCCGTTTCGCACGCTCCAGACTCAATGGAATGATCAACTCCCCTTCGGGTCCAGTCCCTGATGAAACAGTCGCTGGGTCCTTATAATTGAATGGCGTTTCCATGGGCTTGTATCCAGGGGCCACAGTTGATACATAATATACACCCGCCGCATTTCTTGGCGCTACAAGATCGATGAGTGAATCCGCCTTGAAGGCCTGGTATTGTGTAGCCTTCTTTGATTCGGCAAAGTGTACTTCCCCGCGAATCTCATTTCCGTTTTCTGCGTTCAGGAAGCGGAAAGTAAATAGCTTCCCTTTGACTACCCGCTTTGGCTTAACAGGGGCTACCACAATAGGAGCGGGAGCAGGAGGAGGAACCACAACAGAATCTATTACTGGTGCCTTTTCTTCAATGACCACAAGCGGCACAACCGCAGGCACAGGTACGGCAGCGGGTTCATCATTTCCAAGGTGTCCAATAAAAAGCCAAGCATCCTTGAATTCCGACTCGGCCCGGACTTTGATCATGAACGCAAATGCCTTCTTACGGTCATTGGTCTGAAGCAGATACACATAGTGCAGATTTCGAGGGGCATTGATTGCATACTGAGCGCTAAATCCGAGCTTGTTGGCGAGCGTTGTGTAACGAACCGCGTTTTCCTGAATAGCAAATACCCCTATTGTGACATAATATTCTCGCTCCTGAGATTGCGCATATACCGTTGTCCCAAAGGCTAGGCATCCCAGCACCGATAGCAATATTCTCAATGACCTCATATGATGTGTAATTTCAGTTCTTCGAAGATAGCAAATTACCTAAAAAATCCCCATCAAAAAGGCCTGAAACCTTCAATTCAGGCAACTTTGTAAAGTCAGCAATAATGGAAATATGAAGTTTGCTTGATGGCTAGTTGTTGTGAAGCACCTCAATTTCAACCCTTACGTTGGCCTCGGCCTTTTCATCATCCACCTCGTACAGCGGTTTTTTTCCACCCCAGGCTTTGACGGCCATTCGGCTTTCTTCGATGCCATTGGAAACCAGGTACCTGCGTATAACATCTGCCCGCAACTCGGAAAGCAGAACAGCAGACCCGGAATCTTCCTCGGTGTTCT
The DNA here is from genome assembly GCA_043750575.1 of Cyclobacteriaceae bacterium. Lineage (GTDB taxonomy): Bacteria > Bacteroidota > Bacteroidia > Cytophagales > Cyclobacteriaceae > ELB16-189. Next base: position 56,713 of record JAYVBH010000052.1, on the reverse strand, counting down.
CAAGTGAAAAGAAATCTGTTGATCCCTCCTTCATCCGAATAATCTTCCCACTGTCGTTCCCATTCGTATGGCCATGGATTTTGATCTTCTCGGTTGGGTTTTCCTTCAAAATGGCTACAAGATGGTCCACTTCATATTTAGATTCCGGACGGAGGATTGCAGCATCCCTGTAAAAATAAATGTAATTCAAGGTTTCTGTCGAACCCTTTGTCAACGTCCTTGACTTGCCGGCTACCGCTTCTTTAATTTTTTCCTCCTTCGTCTTTTCAGGCACTATGGCCGGCGGCGGTTCGGTTGCTACTACCGCAGCTGGAGTCTCCACCACGGAAGTTGGGGCAACCTTGACAACCACATTATCGAGAGAGCCATTGTAAACCCATGCATCTGTCAAGGGGGTGGAATTTTTTATTCGCACAGCTTCTGCAATAGCAGCCGGCTTATCTCCTGTCTGCATGACATATACATAGTACAGACCCCTGATTTCGTTCAGCTTAGCAGTTGATTTGATCGCATACTTCTGGACTTGCTTGACAAAGCGATCGGCATTCCTCTGTGATGAAAATGCGCCAATAACCACAATGTAATTGCTAGGCTCGACTGCATCCACCTGAGCGAAGAGACTTCCCCAGGTAGTGAAGGAGATTAAACAAGCCAACCTAAATGTCTTCATGTATAGGCAATTTGTTACAATGTAACTGGACCAACTTTATAAATTTATTCAATTTTGGCCGAAATATTACATTTCATAGCTCCCATTTGAGGGATGGGCCCGACAGACAATGTTATGGCATCCGGTTTGAGTGACGAGAAACAAGAATCCAGCGCTTCATTCTCCTCACAAATACTTCAGTATAGCGCAGGTCGAGGGAGAAGGCGGTGCCGCCATTTATGCCTTCAAAAGTTCCTAATCCCGTCAAAATCGCAGTTTCTGCATATAGGCGTACAGACACTTCTTTAATAGTCACCTTACGATACACAAGCTTTCCGTTACGCATGTCGTCGATGACTTCCCGTTTGTTCTGAACCCAACCGTTGGAGTGGATATACTGAACCTTTTCATCCAGCATTTTTTCAAGGGAATCAGCCTGACCGTCAACCAGCCAGTCAAATTTCTTGCTGGATAGGTCAAGAACGGCTCGCTCTGCATCAGACTGCGCGAGCACTCCACCGGCAACGTGAAGGATTAGAATAGCAACAATCAGCCGCATCACCTTGACTTGTAAAGCCTAGTGAGACAGTTCACCAACCACGAGCTCGCTGTCAGGTTTTGATTCATCTGTCAGTGCCACCTTGCCCCGCTCCTGACGGAGAATACGCATGTACAGGGAGATGTTTTTATCGAAAAGAAATCGAAAGAAGAGTTTGGTCCAAGAGGAATGAGATTTGAGGGAATCATAGTATTCCGGGGCCTTCTTCTTCAGATCAGGCAATTTGTTCCAGGGGATGGAGGGAAAGTCATGATGTTCATTGTGAAACCCCACGTTGAACGCTACGGTATTGAGTGGTCCATAGTAACTGTATGTTTCCTGTTTTTCATCAAGCGTCAGGTAGTGCTCCTGAATCCAGCGCGCACCCAACGGATGCAATCCAACTGAAAAGAAAAAGCTAATAAGCAAAAAGAAAAAAGCTTTCGGGCCGAAGAACATCCAGATGGCTACATTAAATGCTATCTGAATAATCCAGTTCGTCACAATCCAACCGTCAATCGGTTTGATTTCTTTTAAACGAAATGTCCGGATTGCCTGAAATACGGGGAAGAAAAGCATCCACAATGCCTTACCCAGGAAAGAATGATTGATCAGTTTGGCTTCCCAATGATCCGGGAGGTCACCATCCAATTCATGGACACCCTGAAAGGCATGGTGCTTGATGTGATACCGTACGAATGAAATGGCGCTCGGGAATGTATGTGGTAAGTTGGCAATAATTGCCGCCACAAGATTCCAGGACTTCCGCTTGAAAAGCAGGTGGTGTGTGCACTCATGTATCATGACAAAAAGGGCATGATTGGCAAATGCTCCGCCCACGTAGGCGGCCAGAAAAACAACCCACCAGGAGGCGTCCTTGACCAAATAAGCCCCACCAACCATCCCTGCGACCAGGCCAATAATGGCCACGAAGGTTAAGGGGTTCTTCCCTATTAAGGCCCGAACTTCGGGGTGCTTAACCATTATTTCCCGTGTGCGGCCTCTGTGAGGCTCAGGACCGGTTGAAAATCGAAAACTTGCTGCTGCTGACATGCTCTTTTAATAAAGGTTCAAAGTTAGGGAATTTTAGACAGGAGGCACACTGCTGTTACTGTCACACCTTCACTTCGGTTTGATTCATGACTTGGGTCTGTACCTGAATGGATTCTTGGTGGACCAGTCGTAATAAGTCGCGGGTGAAGTCTTCCTTGAGTCCCATTGCCTTACCCAAGGCGACCCGGGTATGGATAATCTCCTCCCAGCGACTCACCTGGAGGATAGTCACGTTGTTGTCTTTCTTGTATTGACCAATCTGTCCTGAAATCTTCATCCGGCTAGCCATCTTCTGCATGATCTCATCATCGATGTGATCAATCTGATCGCGTAGAACACTCAACGTATCTTTGAAAGATTTGTCATCAGAAGAAACCGAGCGTACCACGAGCCCATCAAGGATGTTGGCCAGCACCGCAGGCGTCACTTGTTGTTTGGCATCGCTCCACGCGGCATCAGGATTGAGGTGACTCTCAATCATCAAACCAGACATATCGAGATCGAGAGCCTTCTGCGATACCATGGCAATCAAATCACGATTGCCGGAGATATGACTTGGGTCACAAAAGAGTTCCAGCCCTGGTACCCGTGTCTTCAATTCAATGGCCAGGTCCCACATGGGTGCATTCCGGAACGGTCCCTTTTCAAATGAAGAGAACCCGCGGTGAATGGCCGCTATGCGTTTGATTCCGGCCCGCTCAATTCGTTCCAACGCGCCCATCCATAGCTCCAGATCGGGGTTCACCGGATTTTTTACCATGACGGGAACATCGACTCCCTTTAGCGCATCGGCAATCTCTTGAACAGAGAATGGATTAACCGTCGTCCGCGCGCCGATCCACAAGATGTCAACGCCAGCTTTCAGGCACGCTTCAACGTGTGCTGCGTTAGCCACCTCCGTAGTAATGGGGAGTCCGGTTTCCTGCTTGGCCAATGCCAGCCATTTCAAGCCCTCCAGTCCGGCACCCTCAAATTGTCCGGGTCGTGTACGCGGTTTCCAAATCCCGGCGCGTAAGGCATGGACCTTTTTTGTCGAAGCCAGAAGCTTCGCTGTGGTGAGCATCTGACTCTCGGTTTCCGCACTGCAGGGACCGCTGATGATAAAAGGCCGCTGAGCGCCGAAGGATTCGGTGATCGTCGTGGGAGAGGTATTCATGTAAGTCGGTATATGTGGCAAGTTGTTAGTCACGGTTTAACTATTAACAAATTCTGTCTGCTTCGGTTCAACTCTGGCGACAGTCGCCGGTTGAACGGGTATATCCAATACCCGGCGTATTTTGTTGGCCTCTTGTAATACAGCACTCAATTCCCGGGTGTTTCGTTTCATCAGCTGATAGTGGAACCGTTGCAGGTGCATGATATATTCGGCAAGGGCCTGGCCGAGGTATTCCGCATTCTGCTCGAAGATAGGCGCCCACATCTCAGGTGAACTTTTTGCCAGACGAACCGTGGATGCAAACCCGCTGCCCGCAAGATTAAAGATATTTTTTTCATCCTTCTCGATATCCAGCACCGTTTGACTCAGCAAGAACGAACTCACGTGTGAAAGATGCGAAACATAGGCCACGTGCCGGTCATGTTCTTCCGGGTCCATAAAGATAGTGTTCAGACCCAGCATGGTAAAGACGTTTTGTGCGAGGGCCAGCGCTCCTGCTCCTGATTTTTCCTGTTCGCAGACAATATTTACTTTACCCGCGAATAGTCCCGCGAATGCCGCTTCCGGCCCGGAATTTTCCGTACCCGCCAACGGATGTGCCGCAACAAACTGGCTCCGGTTTTTATGATTGGCTACTGTCTTACAAATAGCTGATTTTGTAGACCCCAGGTCAATGACTACGGCCTTGGGATTTACAACGTCCAGGATTTGGGGCACCATCGCACGAATCGCATTTACCGGGATCCCGAGCAGGATCACATCGGATTTCTCAAATGCCGTTTCCTCTCCTTCAACAGAATCGACAAGCCCGAGCTCGAGGGCCCGCTTGCCGTGTTCCGGATTGAGGTCTACACCGATGCGGCGATCAATGCCGGGTACATTCTTCAGATCAAGGCCGATGCATCCGCCGATCAATCCCAGACCTATGATGGTGACATTCATACTGCAGACATTTTAACGTGAATAGGTTGGAGAGCGGACTCCCGCTTCCAGGCGCGGATGCGAAGAAGTGCTTCTTGCATTTTCAATTCGGGCGCACACAACGAAACGCGAACATACCGGCTGCCTGCTTCACCGAAAACAAATCCCGGAGTGATGAATACTCTTGCGCCATAGAGAATGTCATCCACCCAGGTTTCGACATCGGGTATATATGCAGGCACTTTCGCCCAGACGAAAAGCCCACTTTGTCCCTCCGTATACTGACACTCCAATTCATCAAGGATCCTGCGGGCCGCCCGACTGCGAATGCTGTACACTTCATTCAATTTTTCAAACCATGCAGGGCCGCTCTTGAGGGCCTCAACCGCAGCATGCTGCAGGCTCAGAAACATTCCTGAATCCATGTTGCTCTTTACTTTGAGTACGGCATCGATGTGATCCCGCATTCCTGCCACCCAACCAATTCTCCATCCGGCCATGTTGTGTGATTTGCTTAGTGAGTTAAGCTCCATCGCCACGTCATTCGCTCCCGCTACACCCAAAATGCTTATGGGGGACTCATTCAGAATAAGGCTGTAGGGGTTGTCGTTCACAAGAAGAAAATTATTCTTGCGCGCCAGGTCAACGAGCGCGTTTAATTCTTTCATGCTTGCCACGCGCCCTGTCGGCATATGGGGAAAATTGACCCACATGATTTTCACTTTGGACAAATCTTGCCGGGAAAGTTCTTCGGTATCGATGCCCCAATTCAAAGATTCTTTCATTTGATATAAACGGGGCTTCCCCCCTACGAGCCGGGTGGCAGAAGCATAGGTTGGGTATCCGGGATCCGGGATGAGGACCTCATCACCTTCGTTGACAAAAGCCATTGAAATATGAAGTATACCTTCTTTCGATCCCATTAGCGGAAGGATTTCTGTTTCCGGATCGAGATTCACATCATACGTTCTTGCGTAGAGCTCAGCAATGGCTGTGCGAAGCGGCGCAATTCCTTTGTAGCTCTGATAGCCATGATGCCCTGACATGCTGGCCGACTGGACCAACGCCTTGACCGTCTCCTCGGAAGGTGCCATGTCAGGGCTGCCGATGCCGAGGTTGATCACCGGTGCAACCGTCCCCCCACTCCTCCCAGGAAAGGGGCCGGGGGTGAGGTCCAAGCGACGGACTTCCGCAAGTTTTTTGCTGAAGTAGTACTCCTCCACCTGGTCTATGCGTTTGGCCGTCTGTATCATAACTAGAATTTAATGTTTGCTTTCTTGTACTCACCCAACACGTTCAGGTTGCGGGTCTGGCGCAAAACCTGCCTCATGGCCAAGTCATACCTTTCTCGCTTTGCCCATTCGACATCCACATGAATCGAATATTCGCTGGGGCGGCCCACAATTGGAATTGATTGAATCTTGGTCAGGTTGATGTTACTGTTCTTGAACACGGTTAACACATCCGCAAGACTGCCGACCTGGTTTGCCACTTCAAAAGAAAGAGAGGCCTTGTTGCTGCCAGCGACAGCAGACCTGGATTTATGTAAAATTAGGAACCGGGTAAAATTCTTCTTGTTGGTTTCGATTCTCTTTTCCAATATATGCAGGCCAAATTTTTCTGCTGCCTGTGCATTTGCAATCGCTGCCACATCCTTCAAATTTTGTTCCTTGATCTTCCTTGCCGAGAGCGCTGTATCTTCGCTCTCGCGAATAACGACACTATCCAATTGTTGGAGAAAGTCTGTACACTGACGAATTGCCATGGGATGGGACTCGATTGTTCGGATGTCTTTTAGCTTTACGCCGGGCAGTGCCATCAGGTGAAGGTGAATGGGTAGGTAGAGCTCTCCGACAATTGAAAAATGGTACTCCTGAAGGAGGAAGTAGTTTGGCAGAATGCTTCCTGCAATGGAATTCTCAATCGCCATCACCCCGTATTCCGCACGGTCGTTCTTGATGGCCTCGCACAACTTATGGAATGTGAGGCACTCAATTGTATCGACCGGGCCGCCAAAATGCGTGAAGGCAGCCACTTCATGAAAGCTGGCCGCAATTCCCTGAATGGCGACTTTCATTCCGTTTTTTCTCGTGGACTTCTTTCCTGCTCCCTTCACAACAACTCTGTTTTCTTTACTCTTCATATAGTTTCATAAAACAAAAAGTCCCGCTTCTGGCGGGACTTTTTGGTGGTGCTTGCGTGATTATTACGAACGATGCACTATTCCATCAAGTCCCTCTGGGCCTGAAAATAATAGCTGTAGAAATAAAATCGTTTCATGTTCACAAGAGCAATAAAGGTGAAATTTTGTGGTTCTCCAACCTTCTCCGTGTCAGATCATAAAATATTCTGGAAAATATTTGCCTGCCTAACTACTGTTAGCTCTCCTGACCCTTACCTTCGGGGAATTAACTAATACCCTATGACCATCCGCATTTTCTTCCTGGTTGCAAGCCTTCTGATGGTTCGCTGTGGCAATCCGTCATCCAATGCACTTGAGCAGAACGAGAATGAGGCTGACTCCACGAGTACGAATCAGGTACTATACGATCAGGTGATGGATATTCATGATGAAGTAATGCCCAAAATGCAGGACCTGTATTCACTCAAGAAGGGGCTACAGGATAAGATTGCAGCGACTCCAAACATTTCCGCTGAAGAAAAACAGGTATTGGAAAAACGGATTGTTGTCCTCGATTCCGTCAGTCAGTTGATGCTGGACTGGATGCATACGATGAGTAAATTTGATCTAAAGTCAGACAGCACGGATCAGGAAGCGGCCCGTGAATACCTTGAGTCGGAGCTGGAAAAGATCCGAAAGGTTAGAGAAGCTATGCTTGAAACCATTGCTTCAGAGAAAGAATCTAAGTAACCCCTATTTGACCTTGGTTGCCTTCCGCTTAGCCACCTCGTGGTGAGGCAAGGAAAGTTTCTTTTTATTTTTGCCGGATTTCTTGTGCTTCCGCAATTCATCGCGGATGTTGTACCGAATGGCATCCCAATATTCTTTCCCATAAGGAACCAGGATTTCCGATCGGGCCGGGATGTCTTCGACGGCCTCAATGAAGCAACGCTTCCCCTCTGTCTCATACTCGGAATTGTTCTTTATCCCCTTAACCCGGATGATTCCCTGAGCATCATTCGCAAAGTGAGCAACCGACTTTTTGGTCTTCCAGGCGTCGATCACGTACTTCAAGTTGAAGTAGAAAACATACCCATTACGGTCATCGGCCATCGCTTCAACTTCCTTCCAGGTAAGGATCACACCCTTATACTCCACAATTTTGGCTCCTTTCTTGATGGCAACCTTGGTGAAGAGACCTTTGCCGGCGCCCGGCAAAAGAGATTTTTTAACGTAAAGATGTTTTTCTAATAGTGCCATTTGTTTTTCGCAAAGGGCCGCAAGGTAGAACGAAGGAGTCGTCTATGGAAATAAAATTTGAAGGTTGGTATTTGGTAATCATTCAGAGTCTTGATCATGAACCTGGTCCCCTAATTGAAGAGCCAAAAATGCAGTTCCCGCAGATGCCGCTGATTTAATAACGCTGATCGCGGGGATGGTACCGCATTCCAATCAACATATAGAATACCCCCTTCTCGCGCGCGTCTTCCATCGCAAGGCACTCTGGCGCGGCATCTCCCGACGCGTGCCGGTCGAGTTTGTCATGCGAAGCATTGATGCCACTACCTTTCAATCAAAAATTATTCTAGCCAATTAACTCAATCTCAATCAATCCTTTGCCACCGTCATAGTTCCGTGCGGAACTATAAAGATAATCACTTGGCTCCGTAACAATCTCCTCGACCACCGGATTATTGTGCATGTATTCAAGCCTTTGCATGGTGAACTAAACTTGTATTTTTCTGACATTCAGAAATGAACAACGAATCGGTCATACTATAGCTACTATTAAGCTTCGGAAATTAAGACCATTTTTCATTTTGACTATTTGTGGCATCGATACTTCGCTCTCAATACCCGACCGGCACGCGTCCGGAGACGCCGCGCCAGAACCATTGGGGAACACGCGCGCTAGATGGCCGCTGATTTAATAACGCTGATCGCGGGGATGGTACCGCATTCCAATCAACATATAGAATGTCCTGCAAGGCTACTTCACCAGCACCATGTGATTGGCCATCAACATCATCAGGTCGCTATCATCCACCAGCTTCTTTTCATCCGCCACCAGGAGGAAATTCTCATAGAAACTATTCAACTCCTCGCCTGCCATACTGTAGCCCAGCAGTTCCAGCCGGTGTTTCAATGCGGCACGGCCGCTCCGGGCGGTAAGCACAATCGATGAACAGGGTACACCGACATCAGCGGGATTGATGATCTCGTAATTCTCTGCATGCTTGAGAAATCCGTCTTGGTGGATGCCGGAGGAATGGGCAAAGGCATTTTTTCCCACTATGGCCTTGTTAGGTTGAACCGGCATGCGCATCATGTGGCTTACTTGTTGGCTGAGGTCAAAGATCCGTTCCGACAGAATATTGGTGTGGAAGCCCAGGTCTTTGTGTGTCTGCAGAATCATAGCGACTTCTTCCAAAGAGGTGTTACCGGCACGCTCTCCAATGCCATTAATGGTAACTTCTACCTGCCTGGCGCCGTGAATGATTCCCTCAATGGTATTGGCGGTGGCCAGGCCCAGGTCGTTGTGGCAATGAACAGATACCACTGCTTTGTGAATATTGCGAACATTCTCAAAAAGATACTGAATGCGCTTCCCATATAAATGCGGGAGGCAATAGCCCGTTGTGTCTGGAATATTCACCACGTCCGCGCCGGCTTCGATAACTGCTTCAATCATCTGGGCCAGAAAAGCCAGGTCGGCACGGCCTGCATCCTCGGCGTAAAATTCAACTTCATAGTTTTTCTCCTTGGCATATCTAACTGCCCACACGCCCTGCTCCAACACTTGCTCACGTGTCGATTTGAATTTGTGTTTGATGTGTACATCTGAAGACCCTATCCCGGTGTGGATCCGTCCATGGCGCGCATGACGAAGAGCCTCCGCGGCGACGTCAATGTCCTCTTTCTTGGCCCGGGTAAGGCCGCAAACCGTCGTGTGGCTAACGGCCTTCGAAATCTCGACCACAGATAGAAAATCGCCTGGGCTTGAAATCGGGAAACCGGCTTCGATAACGTCGACACCAAGTGATTCGAGCTCTTTCGCAATCATCACCTTTTCTTCCGTCTGCAATTGGCAGCCGGGCACCTGTTCGCCGTCTCGAAGGGTGGTGTCGAAGATTTGTACTTTCTGGCTCATGGTTCTGTTGTTAAAGTCAATTCGTGTATTCAAGTTGTCAGGACTACCCCTTGCTTGGCCAACTGTTCTACTACACAGTCTCCCATTTTCCGGGTATCGAGAATTTTTTCTTTTGGTGTGTCCGCCATCGCGATGTCAACCGTACGATATCCCAGCTGGAGTACTTTACGGACTGCATTGACGACCGCCTCCGATTCTTCTTTCCAGCCGAAGGAAATTTCAAGCATCAGCGCAGCCGACAAAATTGACGCCAGTGGATTGGCTATGCCCTTTCCTGTGATGTCGTGTGCACTTCCGTGAATGGGCTCATACAGACCCACGGTGTCACCCACCGAGGCAGACGCCAGCATACCCATGGATCCTGCAATTTGAGAGGCCTCATCGGTAAGAATGTCGCCGAACAGATTTCCCGTCACCACGACATCGAAGCGTCGCGGTTGTTGGATGAGTTTCATTGCCATCGCATCAACAAATTCATGCTCCAGGGTTACTTCAGGGTATTGCTTGCCAACCTCCTGGACAACTTTTCTCCACAGCCGTGAGCTCTCCAGCACATTGGCTTTGTCCACTGAGGTGACTTTCTTTTTACGGAGTTGCGCGGCCTGAAAGGCTTTGTGTGCGATACGCTCAATTTCGTATTGATGGTAAATCATGACGTCATAGGCGGTACGGCCGTCATCCTTCTTGCCCTTCTCACCGAAATAGACATCGCCCGTCAGCTCACGGAAAAAGAGAATATCTGCGCCGCGAAGAATCTCCGGCTTGATGCTCGACGCATCCAGGAGTTCATCGAAAAGTTTTATGGGGCGCAGGTTGGCATACAAGCCCAGCTCCTTGCGCATCTTGAGCAGTCCCTGTTCAGGACGTACTGCAAGCGAGGGATCATTGTCGTATTTGGGATGACCAACGGCCCCAAAAAGAATCGCATCAGCAACTCTCAATTTGGCCAAGGTTTCATCTGGCAATGCGCTTCCAGTAAGTTCGATGGCGGCATGCCCGATGAGCGCCTCGTCAAATTCAAATGAATGGCCAAAACTTTTAGCCACCTCTTCGAGCACGCGCTTGCCCTCGGCCGTAACTTCCTTACCGATGCCATCACCCGGAAGAATAGTTATTTTCTTCTTCATATTTGTGAGGAGAGAATGGGATGGGACTTATCAAACTGTCGTACTTCTTCGGACAGGGCCAGCAAATAATCAATATCATCCTGCCCATGCAGCAGGCTGGCCTTCTTGAAGGCATTAATTTCAAATGGTTCAGCGGCGCCCCCGTCTATTTTGACAATCTGATTTTCCAGGTCGACCGTAATTGCCGTCGCAGGGTTTTTTTCTATCGCTTCAAAACAAGTTCTAAGAAAAGCATCCGATACCACCAAGGGAAGCAGGCCATTGTTGAGCGCATTATTCTTGAAGATGTCGGCAAAGAAACTTGAGATCACCACACGGAACCCAAAGTCAAAGATTGCCCATGCGGCGTGCTCCCGGCTGCTTCCACAACCGAAATTCTTTCCGGCGACAAGAATCTTGCCCTTGAACGACGGGTTGTTAAGCACAAATTCTTTGATGGACTGATTAGCTGAATCATACCGCCAATCGCGAAACAGATTCTCACCGAACCCTTCACGCGTCGTTGCCTTAAGGAATCGGGCAGGAATAATCTGGTCCGTGTCGATGTTCTCGATGGGCAACGGTACTGCCGTAGACTGAAGTGTTATGAATTTTTCTTTTGCCATCGTCAGATCATTGGATTGTCTCCATCCAGGTTCTCACATCCGTTACTTTGCCCGTGATTGCTGCAGCTGCCGCACTCAAGGGGCTGGCGAGAAAAGTTCTTGAGCGCGGACCTTGCCGACCTTCAAAATTCCGGTTGGAGGTAGAGATGCAATATTTTCCAGCAGGCACTTTGTCTTCGTTCATGCCGAGGCATGCAGAGCATCCAGGGCTCCTAAGCTCAAATCCGGCAGCTGAGAATATTTTGTCAAGGCCTTCTTTCTTCGCCTGATCTTCAACTTGCTTTGATCCGGGCACAACCCAAACTTCAACACCGCTGGCACGCTTCTTACCTTTCACCAGCGACGCCACCAAACGGAGATCTTCTATACGGGCATTGGTGCAACTTCCAATAAAGACGTAGTCAATTGCCTTTCCCAGAATGGACGATCCGGGCTCAAGGCCCATGTACTCCAGTGAATTTTTAAAAGATGTCTGATCATTCAAGGCTCCCAACTCTTCCGGCGTCGGGATTCGATCCGTAACCCGCATACCCATGCCTGGATTCGTGCCATAGGTAATCATTGGCGCGATATCAGCGGCATCAAAATTCAACACCTTGTCATATGTTGCTCCTTCGTCTGTACATAAAGCTTTCCACTGCTTGACGGAACTATGAAACGCCTCTCCCTGGGGTGCAAATTTTCTTCCGTGGATGTAGGCGTAAGTCGTTTCATCCGGTGCAATCAATCCACCACGCGCACCCATCTCGATACTCATGTTGCAGACCGTCATGCGCGCTTCCATCGACAGGTTGCGGATGGTTTCTCCAGCGTATTCTACAAAATAACCAGTGGCGCCGCTGGAAGAAATGCGGGAGATGATGTAGAGAATAATGTCCTTGCTGACAACACCGTGCGCGAGCTTTCCATTGATCTCGATGCGCATGGTCTTTGGTTTTTGCTGAAGCACACACTGCGTTGCCATCACTTGCTCTACTTCGCTGGTACCAATTCCGAACGCAATGTTGCCGAAGGCTCCATGGGTAGACGTATGACTGTCTCCGCAGACGATCGTCATCCCGGGCAGCGTAAGCCCAAGCTCCGGTCCGATAATGTGAACAATACCCTGGAACGGATGTCCGAGATCATAAAGTTCTACACCAAATTCCTTACAGTTTTTGCGGAGTGTCTCTACCTGGTGACGGGAAAGCGCTTCCTTGATCGGAAGGTGCTGATCCTTGGTGGGTACGTTGTGGTCGGCAGTTGCTGTGGTTCGATTTGTATTGAATACAGGTATTCCACGCTGACGGAGCCCATCGAATGCCTGGGGACTCGTGACCTCGTGGATGAAATGGCGGTCAATGAATAGGGCGTCCGGAAATCCCTCGGCCTTCCTGACCACATGCGCGTCCCAAATCTTTTCAAAAATTGTTCTCGGCTTCACAACAACTGTTCGTTTGCAACGACCCCTTTAAAACGAAATCGCCCTGTCAACACGGTTGTGATGACAGGGCGCATTCCCTTATTCTTTGATGAGGCGAAGATGCTAAATTTAAACTTTCCGTTTAAGTCTTTCTATGAAAATCTTTGTCTGTGCTTACAAGTGTTAGTTCGAGTGCCCGCAAAATCCAATTGTCAGTTCGTGACTTAGTTGATCAGTGTTGCCGCTGAAGTTATCGTCACATTGAGTGCTTTGGAAATGATGCAATTTTTTTCTGCGCTTTTTGTGATCTCGACAAATTTATCTGCCGTGATGCCCGGTACTTTTCCCTGGATGATCAGATGCACACCCGTAATGGCCAATCCCTCCATGTTGACGATTGCCTCGGTATTGAGTGAGGTCGCCGCAATTCCTGACTGGGATAGGATGGCACAGACCGCCATGGTAAAGCAGCCGGCATGTGCTGCCGCCAGTAATTCCTCCGGGTTGGTACCAACGCCATCCGCAAAACGGGTGTTGTATGAATATTGCGTTTTATTTAGAACGGTACTTTGTGTGGAGAGACTACCTTTTCCGGTTTTCAAGTCTCCTTCCCAGTGGGCGGATGCGGTGCGTTTCATAGAAAGCGTTGGTTAGTTTACATCAAATATAGACAGGCCCACTATCTTGACTCAATATTGACACAAATAATGCTCGGAAATTAAGGGTGAAACTATTTGGTTGCACTAGTCCAATTTCCAACCTTGAAGGTAAAATAAGAACACTCCCTAAACCCCTCTACCATGAAGCATTTTTCCCTTGTTCTCCTTATCGCGCTGGCCACACAATTGGCTTACGCTCAAACGGACGCCGACAAATTCAGGATCGATAAGCCCAAGATTCTCTCAAAGCTGGATCGACTTGCCCTGGCGCAGATTACTGTAAATTATAAACTCACGACGACGGCAAAAACCGTCGCCAAAGGAAATCAGGGTAGCGTGGCGGGCGCGCGCGTATCAGCCTATCTGGAAACCACAGATGGAGATCTGACCGACGCTGATTTTCTGGAAGTAACCAACTACTTCTATTCCTATTTTCAGAATCAGTTGAAATCAAATGGAATTGATACCGTTGCCTGGAGCACAATTGCGGCTACCGATTTCTACAAGAACGGAGAAAAAATTGATGCAAATGCAGAAGAAAATAAACACGACAAAGGTGGGAACACGTGGGTAACAAGCACGGCATACAATGGTAATATTTTGCATGGTCGCAACGAACTGGGCTTCGCCTTCGGAAAGATCAAGAAAGGCGCAGCCTTTGCCGAAGAAATTGGTGCGCCTGCTGGTTATTTCTATTTGACGGTCGATTTCGCAGAAGTATTGGTAAATCTTGATATTAAAGAAACTGCTTATAAGGATTTGGGCAACGGCTGGTATCGCCCCAGCACCACCAGTAAGAAATACTCTTGGGCCATCAATCCGGTAATGAGCGTTGGTCAGGCAGAAAGCGGATATACAATATTCTGGAATAAGAAAAGTCAAGGTGAATTACTTTGGCAAGACAAGGATATTATGGGTGCCACACAATACCATGAAAAGTATAGTGAAGATATGTCTAAAGCCCGGAGTGGCATCGCAAAACAATTTGCGTTCAGAAAGGAGTTGACTCCGGTGCTAATTGAAACCACTAAAGATAAATACAAAGCAGCCGCAAAGAAGACTCTTGAAAAATATGCCGATGCGTTTGTTGTTAAATGCAAGCAAATAAGGAAGGATAAATAAAGTTCTTTCCTCTTCTCCAATAGCAAAAGCCGTATCCTGAGGACACGGCTTTTGCTTTTAGGCATAGACAAGGCTAATTGATCATCGCCGCCTCCACCTTCTCCTGCTCGGGTCTAAGTGATCGAACAGCAGCACCCGCTTGCCATAACTCACTGTTTCGAACTTCAGCCAATTCCTCAGCCAGCTTTTCACGGTAGTCCGGCTTACTGCATGTGTCAATGGTTCGCTTCGCTTCTGCCCCACTCGCCACGCTTTCATACAACTCCTTAAATACAGGGAGGGTTGCAGCTTTGAACTTCTTTTTCCAGTCCAGCGCACCACGCTGCGCGGTAGTAGAACAATTGGCGTACATCCAGTCCATTCCATTTTCAGCTACCAGCGGCATGAGACTCTGTGTAAGCTCCTCGACTGTTTCGTTAAAGGCCTCTGAGGGACTGTGACCTTTGGAACGTAGAACTTCGAACTGCGCTTCAAAAATTCCGGCAATAGCACCCATGAGCGTTCCACGCTCACCCGTCAAGTCAGAATACACTTCTTTCCGGAAGTCGGTCTCAAACAGATAACCAGATCCCACGCCAATGCCAAGCGCGATGACGCGCTCGCGGGCATTGCCTGTAGCATCCTGGAAAATCGCAAAGCTGCTGTTGATCCCTTTGCCTTGGAGGAATAACCTCCGCACAGATGTACCCGAGCCTTTGGGGGCAGCCAGGATTACATCAACATCCTTTGGAGGCACGATCCCAGTCTGTTCCGAAAAGGTCACACCAAAACCATGCGAAAAATAAAGTGCCTTCCCCGCCGTCAGGTGTTTCTTAACGACAGGCCATGCGGCAATCTGCCCCGCGTCAGAGAGCAGGAATTGGATAATAGTCGCGCGCTTGGCTGCCTCTTCAATAGAGAACAGGGTTTCGCCCGGAATCCAGCCGTGCTGAATTGCCTTTGCCCAGCTTTTGCCGCCTTCACGTTGACCCACAATGACGTGAAATCCATTGTCACGGAGATTGAGAGACTGCGCTGGTCCCTGAACGCCATATCCGATAATGGCGATTGTCTCGTTTCGCAAAATGTCAAGTGCCTTTTCCATTGGGAATTCTTCGCGGGTGACTACTTCTTCGAGTGTACCGCCAAAATTGATCTGTGCCATAGTTTGGTTTTAAAGTGTTGAGGTGCTAAAGTGTTGAAGTGTTATTGTGTTGAGGTGCTAAAGTGAGTATGTTATTTCTTGAGGGTTAATGGAAGGCTCGAAAGCGGGTGGATTGTCGTGATACCGAACTTCCTCCACTTCGATAAGTTTTTCCAACTGGACTTTCACCTTTTCCGCCATATCATCAGTCGTGTGAACCACCATGGTCACACCGCCGCGGCGAAAGTCTTCTTCATTTTCGTGGGCAATTAACTTCTTTATGCGCACCCGCCTGCGGTTCAGAATGTTGATGATCCGGTTGAGAACTGAAAAATTATTCTCGGCGATCAAGTGCAGGGTTAAGTCGTGTTTCATCCGCGTTTCTATTTTTTATTATCGTTTGGTACTTCCAGCAGCATCTCGGCTACACCGGCTCCCGCCGGGATCATGGGAAATACGTTGTCTTCCCGGCCAACCACTACCTCGAGGAAGAAAGACGTTTCCGAGTTTAGCATTTCACTCAAGGCCTTATGCAGTTCATCTTTATGAACCACTTTTCCTGAACGGATGCGGTAGGCCTGGGCGATTTGTATGAAGTCAGGATTCTGCATTTCAGTAAACGAATATCGCCGACTGTGAAAAAGCTGCTGCCATTGTCTTACCATGCCCAGGAAGTTGTTATTCAGAACAACAATCTTTACCGGAATATCATATTGCATGATCGTCCCCAGCTCCTGAATGGTCATCTGAAAACCTCCATCTCCTATCACGGCCACTACCTGCTCCCCCGGCATCGCCAGTTTTGCCCCTAGTGCTGCCGGAAGTGCAAACCCCATCGTTCCGGCTCCGCCTGAGGTGACGTTAGTTCGTGGCCGCTTATAAGAATAGTACCGCGAGGTAACCATCTGATGCTGCCCGACATCCGTGACTATTATTGCTTTGCCCTCAGTGAGCTCGGAAAGCGCATGAATTACTTCAGCCATCATCAATTCTCCATTCTTTCCGACTTCGTGCCGCACTACCTTGTCGTACTCAATGTGATTCAAACGATGAAAACTATCCCGCCACACCTCATGCTGATTTGAATCACAGTGAATAGTCAGCGCGAGCAGCGCTTCTTTTGCATCGGCATGCACAGCGACATCGGTCTTGATAATTTTGTTGATCTCCGCTTTGTCAATATCGATATGAATTATCTGTGCTTGTCGGGCATAGGTATTGATATTGCCCGTCACACGATCATCGAACCGCATGCCTATTCCGATAAGCACATCGCATTCATTGGTGTTTACATTAGCGCCATAATTGCCATGCATACCGAGGTATCCAGCATAATTTGGGTGATCTGTCGGAAATGCTCCCAAGCCCAGCAATGTGCAGGCAACCGGAATTCCTGTCTTCTCTGAAAACGCGACTAATTCCTCCGTGGCTCCGGACAACAAGATTCCCTGGCCCGCCAGGATGTATGGACGCTTCGCATTATTGATTAGTGTGGCTGCCGCAATCACTTGCGAAATCTTGAGCTCCGGCTTGGGTGTATAGGTTCGAATGTATTCGCAGGCCACATATTCGGGCGAATCGATTCGTTCATTCTGCGCATTCTTCGTGATGTCAATCAACACCGGTCCGGGCCTTCCAGTCCGCGCAATGAAGAAAGCTTTTGCAATTGCAGGAGCAATGTCCTTCGCTTCAGCCACCTGTATGTTCCATTTCGTCACCGGAATGGTTGTGTTTACCACGTCAATCTCCTGAAAGGCATCGGTGCCCAGCAAGTGGGCAAATACTTGTCCAGTAATACAAACGACAGGTGTAGAGTCGATCAACGCATCCGCCAAACCGGTAATCAGATTGGTTGCCCCCGGACCTGAAGTTGCGATAGCAACACCAACCTTTCCAGAGACACGGGCGTATCCCTGAGCTGCATGCACTGCGCCTTGCTCATGACGAACGAGAATATGCTTCAGTTGGTCGGCATAATCATAAAGGGCATCGTAGACGGGCATGATCGCTCCTCCCGGATAACCAAACAATACATCTACTTTTTCAGCCACAAGGCATTGCAGCACGATTTCCGCGCCGGACCTTTTTGTCGGTTGGCTTGTGCTCTGCCGGACCGCTTCAGTCTTCGTCAGTAACGCATCCATCGGCGGCCGTTTTAACTTGTTTGGCGTACTTGAAAAGAACACCGCTGGTCACCCGTAGCGCTTGCGGCTTGTGATGTGACTTCCTAATCGCTATTGTTTTTACGTCAACCAATAAATTGATCTCGCGCTTCTTAATATCAATTTCAATCCAGTCGCCGTCTTCGACAAGCGCCAGCAATCCTCCCGCAAATGCCTCGGGAGTAATGTGGCCAATAACAAAGCCATGTGATCCACCGGAAAACCTTCCATCGGTAATGAGTGCCACAGATTTGCCAAGGCCGGAACCCATGATCAGGCTTGTGGGTTTTAGCATCTCCGGCATTCCGGGGGCGCCTTTCGGGCCGACATTTCGGATTACGACCACATCGCCTGCCTTGATTTTTCCTGATTTGATGCCATCGGCAACTTCAAACTCGCCGTTGAAGACGCATGCGCGGCCTTTGAATTTCTCTCCTTCTTTGCCCGTGATCTTGGCTACTGCCCCTTTTTCCGCCAGATTGCCATACAGGATTTGCAAGTGGCCAGTTTTCTTGATCGGTTTGTCTACCGGGCGGATGATATCCTGATTTTGAAATTCAAGGATAGCGATACTCGAAAGATTTTCTGCCATTGTTTTCCCTGTAACGGTGATGCAATCGCCATGCAGAAACCCCTGTTCTAACAAATATTTTAATACGATCGGCGTTCCTCCAATTCGATGCAGGTCTTCCATTAAGTATTTCCCACTGGGCTTAAGATCGGCGAGCAATGGGGTTTTATCGGAGATACGCTGAAAATCTTCTTGTGTGATTTTTACGCCGACGGATTTAGCCATCGCAATAAGATGCAGCACAGCATTTGTTGATCCTCCCAATGCCATAACTAAGGTGATCGCATTTTCAAAGGCCTCCAGTGTCATGATATCCCGAGGCTTGAGATCACGCTCCAACAACAGGCGAATCGCCTTCCCGGCTTCAACACATTCCTTGCTCTTCTCCTGACTGAGTGCAGGATTGGAGGACGAGTAAGGAAGCGCCATGCCCATAGCCTCAATGGCCGAGGCCATGGTATTGGCTGTGTACATACCACCGCAGGCACCAGCGCCGGGGCAGGAATGCTGTATGATGCCTTTATAGTCTTCATCAGAAAGTTTATTCGCCAGCTTCTCTCCCAATGCCTCAAAGGCTGAGACAATATTGAGCGATTTACCTTTCCAATGACCCCCGGCAATAGAACCTCCATACACCATGATGGCCGGGCGATTTAGTCTTCCCATCGCAATCAATGATCCAGGCATGTTTTTGTCGCAACCCACAACAGCAATTAATCCGTCATAGTAATGTGCATTGCAAACCGTCTCAATGGAGTCTGCAATCACCTCCCGGCTTACCAGGGAATATCGCATGCCTTCCGTGCCATTAGAAATTCCATCACTTACGCCGATGGTGTGAAAAATCAATCCCACCAGTTCCTGATTCCAAACAGCCTGCTTCACTTCTCCGGCAAGAGCATTCAGGTGCATGTTGCACGTGTTGCCGTCAAACCCTGTGCTCACTACACCGACTTGTGCTTTGCCAAGATCATGTTCAGTCAATCCAATGCCATACAGCATCGCTTGTGAAGCGGGCAGCGTCATATCCTGAGTGATGGTCTTGCTGAACTTATTGAGTGCCATGGTAATATCAATCAAACAATCCCGTAGCTGTAGCTCTTGTCCAATACGATACCCTGGTAAGCCTCCTGGACAATTTTACCCAATGATTTCTTCCAGGGTTTCTGAAAGGACTGTCCGTCGATGGATTCAATGGCTGTGATCTCCGCTGCCGTGCCGCAAAAGAATGCGCTGTCGGCTGTAATCAATTCGTCAGGTGATATAGCCCGTTCCCGAACCGGTATGTCTAACTCCGTGCAAATCTCCATAACGACAGAGCGGGTGATTCCCGGAAGAATGTTGCCCAGCCTGGGTGTAATGAGTTCACCATCTTTCTCAAAAAAGAAGTTGGCACCGGGACCTTCGGCGACGTTCCCATGCATATCGAGCATAAGCGCCTCGTCGAATCCCCTAGTCTTCGCTTCGGTTGTTGCAAGAATTGAATTCACGTAGTGACCGCATGCTTTGGCCTCCACACAGATAGACTTCGGGTTGGGTCGCTCGTAGGACGAAATGCACAGTCGGAGCGAACTACTACTAAAGTACTTTCCCCAATCCCAGGCAGTGATCATGATGGAAACTTTTTTGGGGGCGGTGAGTGACATATTGGGGCTGCAAAAAACCAGCGGACGCAGGTACGCATTAGCCAGGTTATTCTTCTGCAGCACCTGGTACGAAATCTGTGTCAATTCCTCCGCGGTATACTCCAGCGGAATTCCCATCAACTGGCAACTCTTCAGCAACCGCTCGAAGTGCGCTTGCGCCCGGAATATTTTAGTACCGTGGACTGTCTGATAAGACCTAATCCCTTCAAATACCCCATAACCATAATGAAGTGTTTGACCGAAGAGATCAGTTGTGGCATCCTTTGCGTGGACGAAATTTCCATCGAGAAAGAGAATCGTGTTGTCAGAATAATACTGCTGCATGTGATTTGATAACAATCGTTAGTTGGTCTGGCTTTCTATAAAATGAAACCGCCCCGTAAGTGTCGGGGCGGTTGTGAATTCTACTTTTTAGTTAGTCATTCATCATCACCCCGTTGGATTGAGAATAATAATGACGACCAGCACAAGCAAAGGCAGTTGATGAAATGCCGCAGTAGCGGATTTCAAATCTTTTTCGGTTAAGAATATTCTATTTTTCACCTATCCTTTTCTTTCTGATGAGACAAGAATGAAAAAATGCCTGAGAGATTCAACGCTAACACAAAATAAATTTTCAGTTAAGAACGAATGTTAGGTAGAATCATCCCGCTACCCAATGGTCGTTAGTTTGCAAAAGGTAAGGCAAAAGAAATGACTACGATTATTCCCTGCAGGAAGGAAGTGTTCGCAGTGAAGTTATCCTGGAATCTACCAGCAGCGTGCATGGCAACCGGCAGCGAAAGTCCACCTATGGCCCCACCCTCGCTAGCAAAATTATTCGTTGAGTCTGCAATTCTAAAGAAAATCAAAAGCGCCTGAGTTTAGCTCAAAATGGCAGTCTAGGTCGGAAGCGAATAAGATTTTCGCTATCCACAGCAATTTCAACCCTACATTTTCCGAATAGTTCTACTTTTGTGTCCCTTCATGGGGCTCCTTACTTTTTAGGGAGAATTGGCCGGGGTAGCTCAGGGGTAGAGCAGCTGATTCGTAATCAGCAGGTCGTGAGTTCAAATCTCATCCCCGGCTCGTTTCAGTTGTTCTTTGATTCGAAGTTGGGGGTCGTGCTTGTCCGCCGAAGTCCGTCTAGGCGGAAACGCAGGTGGGAGTTCAAACCTGCCTGACGGCAGGCGGGTCTCATCCCCGGCTCGAATGCATGTATTGGGTGGAATCGAAAGGTTTTTTACCTTTGCCGCCTTGCTATTCAACCCTGCCCGGGTGGTGAAATTGGTAGACACGTACGTTTGAGGGGCGTATGCCGTAAGGTATGCTGGTTCGAGTCCAGTCCCGGGCACAAGACCTCAACCCTGGCCCTTCTCCTGGGAGGAGAAGGGAAGAATGCCGAAGTGGTGAAATTGGTAGACACGCACGTTTCAGGGGCGTGTGCCGCAAGGTATGCGGGTTCGAGTCCCGCCTTCGGCACTGTAAAAACCTAACTCAGCTAGAGTTGGGTTTTTTGTTTTATGGGACTACGGGACGAGAAGCCTGCCCCGACTAGTGTCGGGGAGTCCCGCCTTCGGCACTAAAAAGACCTAGCTCAAATGGAGTTGGCGGAGCAATTAGCCTAGGTCGAGCAAGTAGAGCGATCGGATAATTCACCGCGAAGGCGCAAAGGCGCCAAGAAAATCCTTAATGAGTTGGATCTTTTTCTTGAAACAACGCCAGTCGAGAAGCTTGGTCACGACTAAGCCTGGTTCCTAATGGTCATTCTATGTTGAGTACCCATAGTAATACTCCGATTCAACGAAGCCACATAGTAGAAAAAGAGAATAAAGAAAGCGCCAACAGACAGTAAGGTAAAGTGTACCATTTCCGTGTATTTATGATTCAAAAATCAGCATCACGGCTCACCCAGGTTCTTTAGTGTAGCCAAAGAGACATCCAGCGTAATATTTGCGCTCCTTTTCAAGAATTCTTAGGGCGCGAACCTGTCGCCCTGTATTTTTGCAGTTAAAGCCACTATTTCAAACAACAGCATGAAGTTCTATCCCCTGATTTGCAGTACGGCACTTTTCGTTGGCGTGACGTTCTCTTTGGCTGGGCAATCAAAAACCACCCGGGCAGAACGAGACTGGTTTTTGTTGGACCCCGAGACCAACCAGGTGCAGGGTATTAGTGCTGAAAAAGCTTATGCTACCCTTTTGAAAGGTCGGCCTTCAAAGACCATTACGGTTGCTATCATTGACTCCGGCATCGACATCGATCATGAGGATTTAAAAACTGTGATCTGGACCAATCCGGATGAGGTTGCGGGGAACGGCATCGATGATGATAATAATGGTTACGCCGACGACGTCCACGGCTGGAATTTCATAGGTGGAAAAAATGGCGAGGTTAATGAAGATAGCTACGAACTGACCCGGGAGTACGTGCGCCTGGAGAAGAAATTCGGGACAATCCTGGAAAACAAAGTCCCAAAGAAAGAGAAGAAGGCTTATGCCGAATACCTGAAGATCAAGGAAAAATTCTCACAACTCCGTGACAAGAACAAGGCAGAATACAGTTATTACCTGAGAATGAGCAAGAACTTGAAGATGAGTATGGATACCCTCAAATCTGTACTAAGTGTCGATCAACTTACCGTGCCAGTCATTGATTCCTTTAAGTCCACAAATCCCACCCTGTCTTTCGCAAAAGGTTTTACGAAATTCATCCTTAGAAATGCAAACGAAAGCGATGATCTTGAAATGATTCAAAAGGAACTTGCCGAGACGGTAGACTACTATCGGGTGATCGTCGAGTACGGGTACAACACTGACTTTGACTCACGGCAAATCGTTGGAGATAGCTACAAAAACCCCAGAGAACGATACTATGGCAACAACAATGTCAAAGGCCCTGATTCAAAACACGGAACACATGTAGCGGGTATTGTGGCAGCCGACCGCACAAATGATCTGGGGATTAAAGGGATTTCAGATAACGTGCGAATCATGAGCTTGCGGGCAGTGCCCAATGGAGATGAGCGAGACAAGGACATTGCCAATGCGATCCGGTATGCTGTGGATAATGGAGCCAAGATCATCAACATGAGTTTTGGGAAGCCTTTTTCACCTGAGAAATCCGTGGTCGATGAAGCCGTAGCTTACGCGGAACGAAAAGGTGTTTTACTAATCCATGCTGCCGGAAATGAAAGTGAGGATAACGATAAAACTGGCAATTTTCCCAGTCGGCGCTACCTCAACGGAAAGGAAGCGCGTAACTGGCTGGAAGTAGGCGCATCGTCATCGGGGAGCGACAAAAGTCTTGTTGCAAATTTTTCAAACTACGGCAAGAAGAGTGTAGACCTATTTGCCCCGGGCGTCGACGTATATTCTACTACGCCAAACAATACTTATGAGGAGCAAAGCGGAACCAGCATGGCGGCCCCGGTAGCCACTGGTGTCGCCGCATTACTTTGGTCGTACTTTCCAGACCTGACGGTAACACAGGTTGTCGACATTTTGAAATCCTCCACCCGAAAATTTGATGGGTTGAAAGTGAAGAAGCCGGGGGGTGGTGATGCTGAATTTTCTGCACTCAGCAACACAGGCGGGTTAATCAATGCATACGAGGCCGTATTGGCGGCATCAAAGATTATTCCCGAAGGAATCAACAAGTGACTCCTCGACTTTACTCAGTACGCAATGAATCCACCGGATTCATCCAGGCGGACTTCAAAGCCTGATAAGATACGGTAAGGAAGGCGAGAACCATCGAACTTGCGCCTCCATATATAAACAAGGGCACACTCAGGTTGATGTGAAAAGTATAGTCCTCCAAAAACTTTTCTGCACCCCACACGGCCAGCGGAGTTGCAACAACAAACGCTACCAGTACCAATTTAAGGAAGTCACCCGAAAGAAGCACAAGGATGCTGCGGACGGAGGCACCCAAAACTTTTCGAATTCCCATCTCTTTTGACCGCTGAATGGAGGTATACGACGCCAACCCGAACAATCCCAGGCAGCTGATGATGATGGCCAGCAACATGGCGGCTCCGGACAGTTTGGACATTTTCTCTTCTGTCTGGTAGAAATTTCGTACGGTTTCGTCTACAAACTCATACTGAAATTTTCGTTCCGGGTAAACTTTGTTCCACGCCTCTCCCATTTTGGCAATCACTGCAGAAAAATTTCTAGCTCCTTTCTCTGGCACGCGAAGCTTCAAACTGAATCCATAAAGATCTTCCTCATATCCGCACATATAGACGGGTTTGAATGGAGCATGAAGTGAGAAAATATGATAGTCTTTCATTACACCGACAATGGTATAGGTTCTCTTACTTTCAAAAACCTCCTCCCCCAACGCCTTATCAGGCGTTAATCCAATTTCTTTTAGGAACGCTTCATTGACGAGTATCTCAGTTTTGTGATTTGGCGCAAGGTTTCTGCCAGCAATCAATTTGATTCCATAGACCGACAGGTAGTTAGGGTCTCCAAATTTTCGTATTGATGAGGTTCGTATTTCTTCAGTACCTTTCTTATAAGTAAGAATATTTGAACTGAATCCATTTGCTGAAGGAGGGGACTGGCACATGGTCATGGCCAACACGTCGGGTATCCGCTCCAATTCGTTTCTCAATACAAATCGCTTTTCCCCCTTTTCCTGCCATGGGGGTTCAATGTGGATGATGGCGTCCTTTTCAAACCCCAGGTCCTTGTCCAGCATGAAATTGATTTGGGACACAATCACAAGCGTTCCAATGATCAACAGCTGTGCGCTGGCGAACTGAAATACAATCAGACCTTTCCGCAAATAGGCGGAACGGGAGTTGGAACTGTTGATGTAGCTCTGGTTTTTGAGCGCAAGCGCCGGAAGGAATGATGATAGCACAAAAGCTGGATACATTCCGGAAAAAACCCCTACCGTGAGTACCACACCAATTAGGAATAGCATATTGGAAACATCAGACAAAGCAAGTTCCACACCGGGGGGAACAAAGTCACTGAAGAAAATCAGCCCCATCTCAGCCATAGGTATTGCCAAGAGCACTGCAACGAGTGACAACAAAATACTTTGGGCCAGGAAATGCCGCGTGAGCTGCCCGCGTGAGCTGCCAAGGACCTTCCGAATACCCACTTCTTTGGCCCGCTTCACAGCACGTGCTGTTTCCAGGTTAACAAAATTTATGGACGCCAGGAGAAGCAATATCACCGCAACAATGGACAGGGTTGAAAGTGTTGATAGGTGGGCGGGTGGCCGCGAGGTGTCAAATATTCCCAGGTTGCCATTGAAGTGCAGATCGGCAAATGGCTGGAGTTTATAGTGCTGGGTCCAATCTCCTTGCTGATGATGAGCTTTGTATTCTTCGTCAAGTTTAGTCAGCTGCTGCTCTATCGATGAGACTGAAGTCTCGGGAGAAAGTTTGATGAATAATTGGGTGCTGCTGTTGGTGCTTTCCCAGTCGTTCGGGCTCATCCTATTCTTCAAAAAGGTGCTTGTCTCAATCGTGGCGCTGCTGATAAAATCCGTGAATGCAAAATCAGTATGACCTGAAAGTGGATGAACAAGTCCTTCTACTGTGAGGACCAGTGAGTCATTGTATTGGATTTCCTTGCCGATAATTTCTGACGGTACTTCGGTCCCAAAATACTTTCTTGCTTGTGAGCTTGTGAGGACTACCTGACGTGGCTTACCGAGGGCCATTTCGGGTGTGCCACTAATCCAGGAATACTGATTGATAAGTTGGAAATAGGATGGCGCTGCAATAATAATTTCCTTCTGGTCTTCAAAAACCCTGGGCTGCTCTAGACCCGGAATTATAACTTTGGCGCTGTAAGTATGGAAGGGAGCAATCGCATCCAGCCCTGTAAATTGTTCCGTTACCCTGGTTTGAACACCTGTACTGACGCCTCGATTGGTTCCCTCAAAATCACCGCTGAATGAAGAGTATATCCTATAAATTCTGTCTCCATCAGCTATGCCCTTATTGAAACTCAATTCGAACGTTACAATCAGGTAGATCACCAGGCAACTGCCTATTCCCACCGTGAGACCAAAAATGTTAATAAGGCTATAGAGACGGTTGTTCAACAGGGTGCGCCAGGCGATGGTAAAGTAATTTCTAAGCATAGGATAAGCTTTAGAACCCTGCTATCCCAAAATCAGACCACAAGTGGAGGGTCAAAAAAAGTCCAGAAAACCGACATTGTGCATTCTGGCCCGTCCATTTTCGGGTCAAATTGCCCGGAAATGGTCAGTCAAGATCACTAAATCAATCTGATTTATGTGACGATTGTCATACGGGGTGAGTCGGAAAAGCGCCATTTTTCCAGTGATTATAGTCCACCCCTGATAGACCTCCTTCCCATGGAACCCTACCAAATCCTTGTTATCGTCCTCCTTGCAACCGCAGTGGTTGACCTTATCGTCGGGGTAAGCAATGACGCCGTCAATTTTCTCAACTCTGCCATTGGGTCAAAAGCCGGTTCATTCCGAACCATATTAATTGTAGCAAGCATGGGACTCGTTCTGGGTTCGACGTTTTCCAGTGGCATGATGGAAGTGGCCCGGAATGGACTCTTCAATCCTTCATTCTTTACGTTTGACAAAGTCATGATCATCTTTATGGCGGTCATGCTCACCGATATTGTTCTGCTCGACGTTTACAATACCCTCGGCCTACCCACCTCTACAACGGTGTCCCTGGTTTTTGAAATTCTGGGTGCGGCTCTTGCCACGGGTATTCTCCTTTCATTCGACCGTTCGCAGGGATTTCCAAATGTGGATGACGTCATCAACATGTCGAGCGCTATTACCATTGTCAGTGGGATTTTTCTGTCTGTCTTGTTGGCTTTCTTTTTTGGATCAATTATTCAACACATACTGAGGATTATATTCTCTTTCGATCTCGACACAAGTCTGAAAAAATACGGCGCAATCTTCAGCGGCGTAGCGATCTCTTCCATCGTTTATTTTCTGTTGATAAAAGGGGCCAAAGGGAGCATCCTGATGACAGATAGTCAGGTAAAGTGGGTAGTAACACATACAAGCAGTATCCTCGTGGTTTCCGTTGTCTTCTTCAGTATCCTAATCCAGACGCTGATGTGGTGGCGGCAGATCAACCCTCTAAAGATTGTTGTTCTCCTCGGCACATTCTCTCTGGCGATGGCTTTTGCGGCCAATGATCTGGTGAATTTTATTGGTGTCCCCATTGCTGGTCTTATTTCCTTTCAGGCTTGGAGTGCATCAGGCCTTGCTCCGGGGGAATTCACCATGGATATCCTCAAGGGACAAGTGGAAACACCCTACTACCTCCTCCTCATTGCCGGCGGAATCATGATCCTCACACTTTGGACGAATGCGAAGAGCCGCAAAGTGACGGAAACTGAAGTTTCCCTTGGGCGCCAGGAGGAAGGGGACGAACTGTTCAAGTCAAATTTCCTTTCCAGGTCCATCGTAGGTTCCGGTGTTCGCATTGGAAACTTCATCGAAAAATTCGTACCCACCACCCTCTCCGACTTTATGAGCAGGCGGTTTCAGCAGCTCACCACGAAATATCGAAGCGACAGGGAAGCACCTTCCTTTGACTTGCTCCGGGCCTCAGTTAACCTACTTGTCTCCAGCATGCTCATCGCTTATGGCACATCCAAAAAACTCCCCCTTTCCACCACGTTTGTAACCTTCATGGTGGCGATGGGTACCTCCTTTGCTGATATGGCCTGGGGCAGGGAAAGCGCCGTCTATCGGGTTGCGGGTGTCGTCAACGTGATCACCAGCTGGCTCATCACCGCGGTCGTGGCGTTTACTTCCAGTGCAGTTATGGCCTTGATCATTTACGAATCTGGATTCGTCGGCTTTTTTGCACTTACCGCCGTCGCTGCGTTCTTTCTCATACGCAGTCACTTCGTGTTTAATAAGAAGCAGGCAGAGGAAAAATTGCTGGGCCAGACGTTTGCAAATGAGGAGGTGGACGTACAGCAAATGATTGATGAGAGCAAGACGAGTACTGTGAAGAACCTCAAATCAGTGCGGAAAATCACCACACTTTGCCTGCGATCACTCAGCAAAGGAGATCGGGATACACTCATTAAATCCAAACAAGAGATTGAAAAACTGAGAGAACAGAACGAAAAGCTCCACAGCAAGATCATCAAGTATGTGCGCCGGATAAAGAAAGGACATCTGGCTGCTGGGCGCCTGTACATCCTGGTGTTTGACCTCATCCAGGACCTTTACCAAAGTGCAAACTTGATCACCGAAGTTTGTACCGATCACATCATCAATCACCATTCGCTTCCCAAAGGAGACTTCAAGAAAGTCCTTGATGAGATTGAAAAGGATCTCTCTTCCTACATTGACCAGGTGACGGACAGCATCCAGCACATGAATTTCAAGGATACCAAAGCACTGGAAGAGCAACGTCTAAAGCTGATGGATTTTATTCGGGTTAGTCTCGACAGCCAGATTCATAGAATTCAGCAGGAAGACTTGGGCAACCGCATGGGGCTGCTACAAATTCGTTTGCTTCTTGAATCTAAAGATATCCTTGGTGGCGTTCACGAGATACGCCTGCTGTACAGCGAATTTGCACAACAGCCGTAGCGCACTGTATCCTCTCAACCTGCGCACGAGGCCTAATAAAAATCACCTTCATGCGGGTCGAAGGCCGAAATGGAAATCCCTCCCTTAGGATTTCTTTTTCTTGCTTATGGATAAAGTTGACTTATCCATTCACCCTTGATACTTGGCTGGTATCGCTTTTTATGGTTTTGCTGAATTCTACTTCCGTCCGTACCTTGAAACCTTATACAAAGCATAGATACATGAAATCCTTCTTTTATTCCAGAATCATTCTTGTTGTAGGCGCAGTAGCTCTTGCACTGGTAGTCAAAGCGCAAGACGTCCCCAAGCCGAGATTTATCGATCCGGGCAACATGGACCTGATGACTAAACCGGGTGAAGATTTTGTCAATTACGCAGGTGGCGTTTGGCTTAAGAACAACGCGGTTCCTGCCAAAGAAACCCGGTGGGGAAGTTTCAACATTCTTAGGGAGTTCAACGTCAAGGCCTTGCAGACCATTCTTACGGATGCCATGAACGACAAAAAGGCACCAGCCGGATCATTGAAACGCCGCGTGGGGGATTTCTATGCTGCGGGGCTTGATAGTCTAGCTGCTGAGAAGCTTGGGATAGATCCTATTCGGGCCGACCTGAAACGCGCCGGTGATGTAAAGACTATACAACAGGTTTTAGATGAGATCATTTTTCAGCGAACGCAGGCTGTCGGGAGCCCGCTCTTTGGGTTCTTTGTCGGACAGGACCGCAAGCACCCGGAAAAAATGGTGGTCCAGTTTAGTCAGGGAGGAACTACCCTACCCGATCGCGACTACTATTTGAAGTCCGATCCCCGCTCGAAGAAAGCGCAAGACGCGCTGAATACCTATATGGTCACTTTGTTTTCACTGACCGGTATTTCCGAAACAGAAGCGAAGAAGAAAGCAGAGGCTATCTACAACCTCGAAAAGAAACTGGCAAAAGCCCAGATGAGTCGCGTGGAGATGCGTGACCCCCAAAAGACTTACAACAAGCTTGCTGTGACCGACTTCAGCAAGACCACACCGTCCATCGACTGGAAATCCATTCTTGGGAGATTAAAAATCACGAGCGAGGATAGTGTTCTGGTGAATGTTCCAAAATTCTTCGTCACGGCCGACAGCCTGGTGAAAGGTCTACCGATGTCCGATTGGCAAGCCTATCTGCAATGGAATATTCTGCGGTCTGCTGCTCCCCTACTTAGCAAGCCCTTTGTGGATGCAAGCTTTGTGTACAACCAGACCCTGACCGGACAAAAGGTACAAACGCCCCGTTGGGAACGTGCCGCAAACCGGGTTGATAATTCTATCGGCGACTTGCTCGGACAATTGTATGTTGAGAAGTATTTTAAACCCCAGGCAAAAGCCCGGATGCAGGAGATGATTGCCAACCTTGTAAAAGCTTACGAGATCCGCATTAAGAATCTGGACTGGATGAGCGAAGCCACCAAACAGAAGGCGCTGGACAAATTGAAAGCATTCACTCCTAAGATCGCTTATCCCGACAAGTGGAAAGAGTATCCGGGGCTAATTATTACCGACAAGTCTCAGTACCAGAATGCTAAGAATGCCAGCAAGTGGTCGTTCGACGATATGCTTAGCCAGTTAGGCAAACCCGTTGACCGTACGCGTTGGGGAATGACACCCCCTACGGTAAACGCCTACTACTCTCCGGTGATGAATGAGATTGTTTTTCCGGCTGGTATATTACAATTTCCATTCTTTCATCCCGAAGCGGACGACGCATTCAACTATGGCGGCATTGGCGCTGTGATAGGGCATGAAATTTCGCATGGCTTTGACGATTCAGGAAGCCAATATGACAAAGACGGCACGTTGCGTAACTGGTGGACGGCCGAAGATCGGGAGAAGTTCACGGCGAAGGCCAAATTGCTACAAGAACAATATGATGCCTACACGATTTTGGATACGCTTCACGTTAATGGAAAGCTGACCCTGGGAGAAAACATTGGCGACCTGGGCGGACTCAACGCTGCTTATGAAGCATTCAAGATGACGCCGCAAGGAAAATCAGAAACAAAAATTGACGGCTTTACTCCTGATCAACGCTTCTTCCTGGCCTGGGCGCAGGTATGGCGAAGTAAGTCCTTACCTGATCGTGCTGCGCAAATGATTCTGACCGATACGCACGCTCCTGACCAATTCCGATCCATCGGTGCACCCGTCAACATGGATGCCTGGTACAAAGCGTTTGACATCAAGCCAGGTGACAAATTATACAAGAAGCCAGAGGATAGAATCAAGATTTGGTAAGAGGATCATGAGCTATTCACATTTTCTTGTATCTGTCTCTGAAAAAATTGCGCAGGTTTCCATTAACCGGCCACAGAAGGCAAATGCGCTGCATATGCCCGCATGGGAGGAGCTCAAGGCAATTGCGGATGAACTGAGTGCGCGCAAGGATGTGCGGGTAATTGTGCTGTCGGGGGAAGGAAAATTGTTTTGTGCAGGGATTGACCTGGAGTTACTCATGTCGGTAAAACAGTTTGAGAAAATCTCATCTGACACTGACCGAAGTGAGGCATTATATTTGATGGTCAAGAAACTTCAGGATTGCGTCAGTGCGCTGGAAAGGTGCACTAAGCCAGTCCTCGCAGCAGTCCACAATGGCTGCATCGGCGGTGGAGTAGATATTATCGCTGCCTGTGATCTTCGATATTGCGCTGAAGATGCTTACTTCACGATCAAGGAAATTGATATGGGGATGGTTGCGGACCTGGGAACCTTGCAGCGCTTACCCAAGTTTGTCCGACCGGCCACGGCAGCAGAAATGGCGTTTACTGGTCGTGCTGTATTGGCTCAAGAGGCTGTTGAGATAGGGCTGGTCAACAAAAGTTTCTCAACAAAAGAGGCAATGCTCGAAGGTGTTTTTAAACTCGCGCGTCAGATTGCCTCCAAATCGCCACTTTCCATTCGAGGTACGAAAGAAGTGCTGCGGCATGCAAGGGACCATTCGATTGAAGAAGGGCTTGATTTTATTGCGCGCTGGAATTCCACTCACTTGTTATCCGATGATCTGACCGAATCATTCCTTGCTGTAACGGAGAAAAAAAATTCCTCGTATAAGGACTAGCATTTTTTTCCTCGAATATCGAAATTTCAGCCCCAATCAACTTCCTATGAAGGCCTTACTGCTCTTTACATTTGCGTTCCTTGCCTTTGTTCCCCAAGTCGAAGGACAGAAGAAATCATACGTGTGTCAGCCCTGTGGTCTGCCGTGCGATGACGAAGTGCACACCCAATCCGGCACTTGCAAACTTTGTCAGATGATGCTGGTCGACAAGGCTACGGTGACGTTTACCAATCTCAGTCCCA
The DNA here is from genome assembly GCA_043750575.1 of Cyclobacteriaceae bacterium. Classification (GTDB taxonomy): domain Bacteria; phylum Bacteroidota; class Bacteroidia; order Cytophagales; family Cyclobacteriaceae; genus ELB16-189. The sequence goes on along the minus strand of JAYVBH010000052.1, from coordinate 24,815 downwards.
AGGAGTTTTGCGCCCGGATCGCCGCCAACCCCGATGCCCTTATCCTGGATGTCCGATCTCCGGGTGAATTCGCCGGCACCATCACCAGCGTAGAATCTTACGGGAAATTCAAGAACGCAAAGAATATTTCTATTAATGATTTGTCGAAGAGACTCGATGAAATCAAGGATTACAAGGATCGGGAAGTCCTGGTTTATTGCAGTCAAAATCACCGCAGCCCCCGCGCAGCGTACTACCTGGCATTGCAGGGTTTCAAGAATATCAAGAATATGACAGGCGGCGTTTCAACACTCAAAGGGCTAACAACGACAAATTGCTTCAAACATAACTACGTCGAGCACAAGCCATAGGAAGAGTGAGCTGACTACTTCTCTACGGGCCGAAGCCGCATGGATGTCTCGCCGCTTACCAGCTCATAGACCACGGTGCGCTGCCCTTGTATCGTTCCATCTGCCAGGTGATTTGGAAAGGTATTTCTTAGCACTCCATCTTCAATCATAAATACATCCTTGCCCTGATAGCCTGCGTAAGATTCTCCTTCCTTGGTATTGTACGGTGTTGCGCCTTCAAATGAAATCATGGATACCGACTTATCCTGGTTCGAGTACAATCCAAAAACGGTTCCGTAGGCCTCCGGATCAGTTGATCGTGTGAAGAGATAGAGCTCTTCAAATCCATCTTTATCAAGGTCAGCCTGTTGTATCGCAATTACCGGATCATTCTCGCCAAATTCTACCAGGGCACTATCTGCTGAAAATCCGCGGACTTCCACAGCGATATTGACTTGGCTGGGATCAGAGAGTGGGGTCTGGCGTACAGTCCACGTTTTCCCGGTAAGGGTCGTGAAGGCTTTGGCAAGGGGTGTACCAATCGGATGACTATAGGCGGTAGAATCAAATCCATCATCACCTTCATCCTCATCGATTTGATCAGTCGAAACTGCACATCCCGCTAAAAGCAAGACACCGATGAAGCCGATTAAATGCCTGCCATGAGAAATACAATTATTCATTTCGGGAGCGAAGATATTTCTTTTTGGAACAAGCGTAAGCCGGGGGTTCCATTTCAATTAAGGCAATATACCGTTCGCCACCGAACACCAAGTAACAAAACTGACCACACCCACACGGGAATATTGGACCCAAAGCGCTAATTTGGTCATGGTACGCTTATTGAATGATTGGGGCCAAATAAATAACCTCATCCAAGACCTACCCATGATACGTCACAGCCTACTGCTCATCTTCCGCAATTTCACACGATCCAGGGGTTCGTTTTTTATCAACCTGATCGGGCTATCAACCGGATTGGCAAGCACCCTACTCATTTATCTGTGGGTCATGGACGAAGTGGCGGTCGACAAGTTTCATGAAAGTGAAGGCCGGCTCTATCAGGTGATGGCCAACCATCACAACTCCGATCGCATCGAGACGATGGAGGCTACACCGGTCCCGCTCGCCCTTGCATTGGTGCGCGAGGTCCCTGAAATCCTTCATTCCGTAAATCTCGCCCCAGCTTCCTGGTTTACTTCATTTACGCTGGCCCCAGCAGGCTCCACAACAAAATTCAAGTCGACCGGACAGTTTGTGGACTCCGCTTATCTTCGGGTATTCTCTTTGCCGCTTGTTGCAGGTGACAAGGCAAATGCATTGTCCGATCCGCACAACATCCTCCTCTCAGAAACGCTTGCCACAAGCATGTTCGGCTCCCCGCAAAACGGAATAGGTAAAACCATTGACTGGAATATCTCTCAGTTCAAAGGACAGGCAACCGTTTCCGGTGTTTTTCACGATGTTCCCCGTACTTCAACCCAGCAGTTCAATTTCCTGATTACCATGCAAGCCTTTATTGGCCTGGTCGGGGGAACCGATAATTGGGGAAACAATGTGCCAAGTACATTTGTCGTGCTGAGGGAAAAAGCAGATGCAGGACAGGTGCAGGAAAAAATCACGGACTTCCTTAAAAGCAAACTACCCAACTCGCAGATCAAACTTTTTCTAAGGCCGTATTCCGAAGGCTATCTTCATGGCCGCTACGAGAATGGCTTGCCAGCCGGAGGAAGAATTGAATATGTTCGGCTTTTCTCAATCATTGCCGGATTCATTCTGGTGATTGCATGCATCAACTTCATGAATCTCTCTACCGCGAAAGCAAGCCGGAGAATCAAAGAAGTAGGCATCAAAAAGGCTGTGGGCGCAGGTCGTCATGCCCTCATTATTCAATACCTGGGTGAATCGCTCGTTATGAGCTTTCTTTCCCTCGTCGTAGCACTTGTGCTCACACAACTCCTTCTCCCCGCCTTCAGCCAGATAACAGGCAAGGTTCTTATGCTGGAGTTTACTCCCTCTCTGATATGGGCACTGGCAGGGTTCTGCCTTTTCACCGGACTGACTGCAGGCAGCTATCCGGCCTTTTACCTCTCCGGTTTCAGTCCGGCTGCCGTGCTCAAAGGGAAGGTTTCAACAACTGGAGGTGAACTGCTGGCGCGACGCGGGCTCGTTGTAGTTCAATTTACGTTATCCGCTGTCTTTATGGTGGGGGTGTTGGTGGTGTCGAGGCAAATTGACTTTGTTCAAAAAAAGGATCTTGGCTTTGACAAAGACCATGTCATACTCTTTGACAAAGAAGGTCAGATCGCCGAGCATGCCGAAGCATTTATTTCCGAAGCGCTGCGCGTGCCTGGTGTCACAGCGGTTTCTTCTGCAAATCAGAATCTCATTGGAAACGACAGTTTCACCATTGGAGTGTCGTGGGATGGAAAAAATCCGGACGAGGTTGTTCGTTTTGGAATACTGGGTGTTGATCATGACTATGTTGAAACGATGAATCTCCAGTTGACTTCGGGGCGATCATTTTCACGTCAGATGAATGACAAGAGCTCGATCATCATCAATGAGGCAGCTGCAGGGAGGATGGGTTTATCAGATCCTGTCGGAAAAAGGATCATTCTTTGGGGTAACCCCGTTGAAATCGCCGGGGTAGTTCGGGATTTTCATTTCGAGTCGTTCCATGAAAGACTGAAGCCATTTATCTTCCGGCTGCGACCCGAAGAGACGTTGCATATTTTGGCAAGGTTGGAATCCGGCCGCGAGCAGGAAGCGCTAGCCCGACTGGAAAAGCTTTACCATACTTTCAACCCGGGTTTTGCATTTGACTACCGGTTCCTTGACCAGGATTTCCAGAAGCTATACATCACCGAGCAGCGTGTCGCTACACTGTCCAACTATTTTGCGGGGCTTGCCGTCATCATTTCCTGTCTTGGGCTGTTCGGCTTGGCTTCATTTACCGCTGAACGCAGAAGAAAGGAAGTCGGGCTTCGCAAAGTATTGGGCTCCTCTGAGGCGGCCATTGTCATCTTGCTCTCAACAGACTTAACCCGGCTAGTTGTTCTTTCTCTGGTAATTGGTCTACCGCTGGCTTACTTCATCTCAACATATTGGTTGGAGAGCTTTGTCTTTCATGTTGAACTCCAGGCTTGGTATTTTCTCGGTGCCGGGTTCACAGCATTGGCTATCGCCTGGATAACCGTCGGTTCGCAGGCCTTCCGTGCAGCCAGCGTAAATCCGACGGAGTGCCTGAAGGAGCAGTAGGCCTAAAAGTGGTGCCTGCTCATGAACACTTTTACATTCTTCATTGGCTATTCTACATTTTACATTTTGACTCTGAATCCTGAAATAGCTCTGGGAGCGAAAGAGAAACCGCAAAATGTAAAATACTAAATGCAAAATGTAAAAGTGGTGTCAGCTCGTGAACACCTTTACATTCTTCATTGGTTATTTTGCATTTTACATTTTGACTCTGAATCTTGAAATAGCTCTGGGAGCGAAAGAGAAAAATGAGTCGTCCTGGAAAAAGTTGACACAAATTTAGTCGACTTATGATAAAGAAAGAAAAGACAATCAATCGTTACAGCGAAGCAGGCTTTGGCGGACAAGTGTAGCAGAGATCCCCTGTTTGTGGAATATATTACACAGTGGCGGTGGCGTTCTGAGCGTTTACCGAAGTGTTTTGGTGGCTGGCAAATTGCTTTGCTAGGTATGAATCGCAACTTGGCCTGGATCATAGCGTCGGCTGGGGTGCAGTCGGTTGTCTCATCAAAAACCTAATCAAATGAAAAAGCATGTGAGCCTGGGTACTGTGGTAAGTATTGTCCTGCTTCTGGCGCTGACCATACTTATTCCTCTTGCATGTGATCACGTAAGCCCCAAATCAAAATTCGTTATCGCTGTGCCCAGGGATGAAGTCAGCTACCGCCGCGCCGCTGAACACCTCGAGGCGTTTCTCGAAGGAGGAGAATTTGAGATAACTATAGTCCTGACCAATACGGCTCCCGATGCCGCAAGGCTGGTGGCCAATGGTAAGGCTGATCTATGTTTGCTGATGAACAAGAGTATCCCGATAGTTGAAGCATTGGGCCCGGAGGCCGCTCATTTGAGAACGGTCGTGCCGTTATTCAAAAGAGCCATGTTCTTTTATGTACCAAGCGACAGCCCCGTAGCAGTGATTTCGCCTGCTGTATCGTTCAAGAATGCCGTCATTAAGGTTGAAACAGGCGATGGAGAAACGATGATCGGTTTTCAGAATATGCTGGATCGGGCAGGCGTCATAAAGGACTATCAGTTTACAACCGCGGAAGGAAGAAATTCCATGTTTCACCTTTGGGATTCATACTATACAAAAGCGCATCAGGACCTTGTGGCCAGTGGATGGAAATCCGTCAGCCTCGATGACAATTGGATTCAGTTTCTGTGCGTCAATAATGCGGCGCTTGTCCCGGTGACTATTCCGGCAATGCCTGGCGACCCAAGTTCCAGGGAAACAAAGACCGTGTACTCGGAGGCGCTCCTGCTGGCATCCAGCGAATTGGGTGATCATGCCATTTATAAATTATCCAAGTTTATCCACGAGAATAAGGTGCACCTTCTTTCCATGGATAGAATGTTTGAGACGATCCGGGAGAATTTTGATACGAGTAGTCTGCTCTTTGCCCCACACGGCGGCGCTGATGCCTATGCGCGACGTGATGACCCCAGCTTCCTGGAACGCTATTCGGATCTGGTAACCTTGTTTGCCTTGATCCTTGGGTTTGCCTACGCCACCGTTCAATACATCCGAAACAGGATGCGGATGGCAAAGAAGAACATCATCGACAAGTTTTTCATTGAGTTCCTCAGCATTAAATCCAATCTCAATGCAGAAAGATCCACGCAGGCGGGCCTTTACAACAAGTTGTTCGAACGGGTGTTGTCGCACATGACCGAAGAGAAAATGGAGTCCTCTGATTTTCACATCATGTCCCGGTTGATTCAGAATGAACTGGTGATCATCAAAAGCTAAGAGCCCTGATAGCGGCATGATCTTGCGCTACGCTATGCCTGTTTGGGCTGCGGAATGTAGATGTCGAACGTGGATCCATGATCAAGGTGGCCTGTGGCCGTAATGGCCCCATGGTGATTCTCCACAATCTTTTTTACAATGGCCAACCCAATACCCGTTCCGACATACTTGTCCTTGTCATGAAGCCGCTGGAAGAGATCGAAAATTTGATTTTTGAATTGCGGTTCAAAACCAATGCCATTGTCGGATACGCTGATGTGTCGATAGCTTTCGTCCGGCGATAAGCTGGTCTCGTCAAGACTTGTATTTGCTTTCATAAACTTACTTCCTTTGGAAACCTCGCTTTTCACGACGATCTGTAACGGCCGCGCTGCGTCGGAAAACTTCAACGCATTGCCCAGCAGGTTCTGAATGAGCTGACGGAACTGGAAGGGAATAATAAAGGCGTTACCGAGTGTATGAATTTCTACTTTCGCTTTTTTGGCCTCAATGGATTCTTTAAAGTCATTTCTCACTTCTTCTACAAGTCGCGTGAGGTCGACACTGGAAAAGTTTTGCGTATTCGTATTGATCCGGGAATAGGCGAGCAGGTCATCAATTAAAATTTGCATGCGGTTGGCTGCCATCTCTATGCGTTTGAAATAGTCCTTTCCATTGACGCTCAGGTTAGCATTCTCTTTTTCAGAAATGATCTTGGCGAAGGTCTGTATCTTGCGAAGCGGTTCCTGAAGGTCATGGCTGGCGATGTAGGTAAAAGATTTCAGGCCCTGGTTGGCAACGATCAGTTCTAACCCGCGTTTTTCTTTCTCCTCATTCTGGATAGCCAGGTGCTCATTGGCGACGATCAATTCGGCAGCCCGTTTTTCCTTCTCAGCGTTCTCAACGGCAAGGACTTCATTGGCAATAGCCAACTCAGCGGCCCGTTTTTCCTTTTCTGTGTTTTGAATGGCCAGCTCTTGATTGGCGATGACTAGTTCGGCCGCCCGCTCTTCTTTTTCCGTGTTCTGAATGACCAGCTCTTTGTTGGCAATGATCAGTTCAGCCGCCTTCTTTTCTTTTTCCGTGTTCTGAATGGCCAGCTCTTCGTTGGCAATGATCAGTTCAGCCGCCTTCTTTTCCTTTTCCGTGTTCTGAATGGCCAGCTCTTCGTTGGCAATGATCAGTTCAGCCGCCCGCTTTTCTTTTTCTGTGTTCTGAATGGCCAGTTCTTCGTTGGCGATGATCAATTCGGCCGCCTTCTTTTCTTTTTCCGTGTTCTGAATGGCCAGTTCTTCGTTGGCGATGATCAATTCGGCCGCCCGCTTTTCTTTTTCTGTGTTCTGAATGGCCAGCTCTTCATTGGCAATGATCAGTTCAGCCGCCCGCTTTTCTTTCTCCGTGTTCTGAATGGCCAGTTCTTCGTTGGCGATGACTAGTTCAGCGGCCCGTTTTTCCTTTTCAGAGAACTGATAGATGAGCTCCTCATTGGCAACTACCAATTCTGCCGCGCGCTTTCCTTTTTCTATGTTTTTTTGAAGCAGGAGCTGGTTAGCCTGCTTGAGTTCGAGTGTTCGTTCCAGTACTTTATCTTCCAGGAGTTTTTCGCGTTGGTCGTGGTCGGCCTGGTTTTTCCTTTTGGCCAACACTTGATTGGTGACATCGTAGCCTACGGCAATTACTCCGGCGATGGTGTGATCTTTGTTTCGCAAAGGTTGATAGGAGAAACTATAGTAGCCGGTTTCTGGTCGTTTATGTTTTGGAAACTGAACTTCCATTTCGTTGGCAATGAAAGTATCTCCAGTCATAATCACCTTATCAAGAATAGTTTGAAATCCTTGAGGTATGAGTTCGGGGATGGACTCAAAAAGGGGTTTGTTGATGAATTCCTTTTCCATCCCCAGCAAGTTCAGGTAGGCGTCATTGGCCAATTCAACGAGATAGTTTTGCTTTTGGATGATACAAATGGAGACAGGGGCCTGAGAAACCAGATTTTGGAACCGGTTCAGGAGTTCGTTGATTTGCGATTCGTGATATTTTCGATCGGTAATATCCTTAATAGCCAGGAGAATTAGTTTCTCGGCATGATCGGCCTTTTTTATCTCCCGGGCATTCAGCAGAAGGATACGCTCGCCAATGGCTGAAAAGGTCTGGGTAATTTCAAAGTCATTGAAAATGGATTTTTGAGGCAGAATCTTCTCGAGCAGATTGCGCAAGGCAGGCAGATTCCAACACTTGCTATCAAGCTCATAAATGAGCATGCCCTCAACATCTTCTTTCTCCACTTGGAATGCTTTGTAATAGGACTGATTGGCGGCCTTTATCCGGAGATGCTTGTCAAGCACCAGAAAGGGGTCGCGCATGGTGGCGATAATCGCTTCAGCGTAGTCTTTGGCTTCGGTGACGTATTCATTGAGGTTCAGCAGTTCCTGATTGACAACAATAAGTTCTTCATTTGTACTTTGAAGCTCCTCTTTGCTGGTCTCCAATTCTTCATTGAGACTCTGAGTTTCCTCACTGCTGCTGGTCAATTCCTCGTTGACGCTCTGCAATTCTTCATTGACGGCTTCCTGATCTTCAGTAATGCTCCGCATATCTTCGTGCGTCTGCGCCAATTCCTCACCGAGCTGGGCAATGCGTTGGGCGTTGGCATCCTTCTTTGCTTTGGCCGATTGGCCATTCTGCTTGATATGTTTTATGGACGTATCCTGAAACAGAACAAGGTAATGGGGGTCAGCAATATTGGTTAGTGGAATGATGTCAATGGAAATGGTGCCCGCAGTGCCATTCAGCTTGAAAGCAATATTGTCTTTGGTGACCGGCTTCTTTCCTTTCCTTGCTTTGTGTAAAAGATTCCGCAACTCAAAAGGCAAACCCTCTTTGGCCATTTTCAACAGTTGATGACTGGGTTTCCCTGGAGCCTGCTCCAGATAGGTTTTCGTGCTCCCCCGGAACTGCACGATTTCCATCGCTTCATTGACCACTACGCTGGCGGGTGTAAAGTTTTTCAGAATAAGCGCATCTGCAGCTTTGTGGAAATCGGTGTGCGGAGGTTCACTCTTGATTGGTGAAGTGGGCTTAACCACTGGGTGTCTTCGTCCGGTGATGACATGGGCAAATGTGGTGGGCACATCCTTTTTTGTAAATAGGTTGCTCGTGGCGCTCTTGGAATTGAAGAGATTGGTAACGCTGCTTACTGCCTCCGATTTCCCCAGCAGCAGGAAGCCTTTGGGATTGAGTGCGTAGTGAAACACCTCGAGGGCCTTCTTTTGAAGATAGATCTCCATATATATGAACACATTGCGGCAACTTATCAAATCCATCTTGGCGAAGGGCGGGTCTTTAATAAAATTGTGCGTCACAAAGACAACCGATTCGTGGATGTTTTTGTTGATTTGGTAATTGTCTTTGGTTTTTGTGAAGAAGGCTTCGAGTCGTTTCGGTGATACGTGTTCTACCTCACTTTTGGTATAGGCTCCTGTCCTTGCCTTCGCAATGCCCTGTTCGTTTATATCCGTAGCGAAGAACTGCACTTTTCGTTTCTTAAAGGGCGCAAATTCCTTCACACTGATGGCCATGGAATAGGCCTCCTGGCCCGTGCTGCACCCGGCTATCCAAATCCGCAAGGGCTCATTTTTCGGTTTGCTTTTGGCGAGAGCAGGGAAAATGACTCGACTTAAATGTTCAAAGACCTTGGGGTCACGGAAAAAGGAAGTCACGGGAATCAATAAATCCTGGTACAGGGTATCCACCTCTTCCATCGCTTCTTTGAGATAGCTGAGGTAAGTGGAGGGTGTTTGTTTTTTTGACAATCCCATGCGGCGGCGTATACGTCGGCGTATGGTGCTCTTTTTGTAATAAGTGAAGTCGACACCCTTGCGCATGTGCAAAAAGGCAATTACCTGATTGAAGAAGTCTTCATCGAGGTCAGCCTCTCGTTGTTTTTCTTTCCCTTTTCCCTCGTTCAGGTCTTGAATTTTCTGGGGTATCTTCTCCGGAGGAAGGATATAATCCACGACGCCTGCAAGTATGGCGCTCGTCGGCATACCCGTAAAGGCGGCCGATTCTTCATCCTGGGCAAACGTGAGCCCTCCGTTTTCCCTGATCGCCTTCAAACCCAGGGTGCCATCAGAAGCAGTGCCGGAAAGAACGACTCCGATCGCATGATTTTGATGCACCTCAGCGAGCGACATAAAGAACTGATCAATTGGGAATCTGGCCTTACTCTTTGCTATGGATGGTATGGAATTGAGTTCCAGGACGCCATCATTGGCCACCATGACCTTATTGCTGGGGATAACGTAAATGTGATTGGATTTTACCTTGAGATGGTTCGTAATTTCAACAACGGGGATCGAAGTAATATTTTGGAGAAGCTCAGGCAGCAGGCTTTTATGTTTAGGATCCAGATGCTGCACCAGTACGAAGGCCATTCCGGAATCTTCGGGTATGGCACTGACTAGTTTCTTAAAGGCTTCAAGGCCGCCTGCAGATGCGCCAATACCCACGACGGGAAATGCATTGGTTGAAAGGATATTCTTCTTGCTTTTCTTCATGACGAGGAGATGGGGTTTGAAAACGCATTATTGGCCTTCGTCGGGGGAAAGGGATTTTTACCCGGCAAGGCAATATGTTCTTTGTAAATCAGGGTGAGCATCTGATGGATTATGCTTTTCAACTCATTAAAATCACTCGGCTTGCGCAAATAATATTTTGTGCCTTTGCTGTATAACTGATCGGCGATATCCTGCTGGAACGAGGTTGAGAAGACGACTACAGACAGCGATTTTAGTTTTTCATGTTGCTTTATTTCTTCCAGGCATTGCCAGCCATTCTTGCGCGGCATATTAAGGTCCAGAAAGAGTACGTGGGGAAGTTCCTGACCATGACCTTTCAGCAACGTCATCAATTGCTCACCGTTAGGCACGGTCGTAAGTCGTGTCGAGAGGGGGATTTCATCCAATGCCTCACGAAAAAGGAGGCAGTCGTCATCGTCGTCATCGGCGAGGAAAATGGAGATAACTTCCTGGGTCTTCATGTGTGGCAGGTTATGGATCACCGTTGGCAAGACCTATCTCGCTGATGGCCCGATTTCGTCCTCAACCGCACTTACCGGCTAACCTCTTCCTACAAGGTAGTCGTACCATGCCAAGGACCAACCATCCAACCTGTAAAATTGATGCCACCGGGACCGGTTGTCCGTTCATGCAGTCCGCTGGCTTTTCTGCTTTCTGCCCTGTGACAATTTTTCCGCAGTTGGGGTAAAAATTCTACACTTGTGCCGAGCTGCGTTTGCTCTTTCAAGTCATGAATGGCAAAAAAAGGCTGCTCCGATTGGACCAGCCTTTTTTGAAGCGACGCTATTATTTTTTGGTAACTGCATTGGCATCAAGGATTACTGCCGTCTGTGCCAGGGCCTTTCCGTTGAGGGATGCTCCCGTCTGGAGTGTAATGCCTGTCATCGACAAGATGGTTCCTTCAAAGTGTGACGTTGTTCCCAAGTTGACTGTTCCAGCGACCTGCCAGAAAATATTCTTCGCCTGGGCACCTCCGCTCAATGTGATGCTGACGGCGTTGCTTACGGTAAGATTTTGTGCAATCTGGAAGATCCACACGTCATTGGGGCCGCCTGAAATGGTGACATTAGAGGGCAGTGTTACGGTGTTGGTCCATTTGTATAATCCGGGAACCAGGGTTCTTCCACCAATATTTCCTGTTCCGAGTTCAGAGAAATCAGGCGTAGGGCGACCCGCTGCGTCGGTATAAGCGGTCATCATATTATTTACGGCCGTGGTCAGGTTAATGCCTGTAGGAGCTGCCATGTCCGCCGCATAGATTTTTCCGGTTATTTGCACGGCGGTGGCATAGCCCGTTGCATTGGTCAGTGCGAAGCCTGTTATATATGAGGTCGCTGCAGGGCTGAGGCCAATGTTGCCTACAATGGCAGAAGTGGGGATGTTATTGATCGCAGTTTTTGCAAGGATCACATAGTTTCCTGCTGCCCCAAGGGCAACTGGTGCTGGTCCTTGTGCTGCGGAAGCATCTGTTGTGAAACTCCAGATGGTATTTGCTGCGAGTGCATTCCCCGCTACATCTTTGGCCCCGGTAGTTACCGTGGCAGTATACGTGGTCCCCAGGGCCATGTTCGTCGATGGAGTGAAGGTTGCCGTTGATTCGAAGTAAGCAACAGTGCCAGAAACAGGAGTTGCTCCTTGTTTCAAAGTAAAAGTGGACGAGGTGATTGTCAACGGATCCATGGCTTCACTGAAGTTTATTGAAACCACATTACTCTGCGCGACTCCAGTGGCGAGGTTCAGTGGGTCGGTTGAGCTCACGGTAGGCACTATACTATCTGTCGAAGCCCCCGTGGTGAAGCTAAAAACGTAATTGCTGGCCAGGTTACTGCCTGCCATGCTCTTGACTCCAGTTGTAATCGTTGCCGTGTAGACCACACTGGGAGACAAGTTCGTTGTGGGTGCAAAGGTGCCCGTTGCACCTGAGGATGTCACAGCACCGTCAACGGGTGTAACCCCATCTTTCAAGGTAAAGGTTGAGCTCGTGATTGTGGCAGGGTCCATGGCCACGCTGAACGTAACCACGACTTGGCTGTTAAGCGGTCTGGCCACGGCATTGCTTACCGGACTGGTCGACAATACGGTAGGTCTAATGCCCGGATCATCGTCTTTCTTGCAGTTTGTGATGGATACAGCCATTAGAATGGCAATGGCAGGTATCAATTTTGCTAGTTTCATTTTGATTGATTTTAGATGGTGAATTATGTATATGGGAATGAAATAGAATATTCGTGCCTCCCTGAAATCATGCTTTTGCGGTTGATTCAGCGGTTGATGGTAAGTGAACTGTGGACATTATTACCCTAAATGGGTAAACCGGGTTGCGCCAGTTAGGTGCGCATGCTGTTTTGACCGAAAACGGGTATCTGAGGACCAACTACAGCCTTGAAGGATACTTGCGGGCTTGTGGCTTCATGGACGATTCCAAGCCGGGCTTTGGTTATTGCATGTGAGCCGGCAACGAGTACGGCAAAGCCAACCAGGTAAAGGGCTAGTAGTTTCTTTTGGAATAGGGAATTCATGATCGTTGGATAAGGGAAGTGGGATCTATTCTGACTTGGCGATGCCGCCAACAAGGAAGCCCATCGTGATCACACCAAAGAGTGCTTCTACGACAGTGAGAGATTTTACGATTCCGGTGGGTGAGATGTCGCTGTCACCAAGCGTGGTAAACGTTTGAACACTGTAGTACATCGTGTCATACAGAATGAAGGTGTATTGGATGTCGCTGAGTACTCCGTGCTTGAAGTGTTCAGGAAAGAAGGAATACAGAAAGCCAAAAAAGATGATCGTGGCTATAGTTATGTAAATCAGCCTTTGCGGCTGTTGTCCATAGCCCCAATAGACTTTATCGATGTCTTGAGCAGTTTTGCAAAGCCTTTTGATTGATTGCGAAGGAAGTCGTACTCATGAACCTTCATGATATTGTACAGGGGATGATTGCCAGACTCCTTGGCGCACTTGGCAAGCGCCCGGTAGGTCTTGTCGAAATGGTTGTCATACATAACCCCTTCATACTCAACTTCGATTTCCCCGATTTCGGTATTGGTAAACGCCGGGTTGAACTGGCCGCCATAGATCTTGACAAAGGAGAGCTTGCTGTCAATGATATTGCCGGTTGTCTCGCAGCTCACAAAGAGCCATTGACGCACATACGAGTTGTGGATCTGGATATTGCAAATGGAAGAATTTTTAAAGTCAAGCAATGGCATGTCCAGCTCATTGCACCGCAGATTGTCCAATGCACAATGATCAAAGGACAGATTGCCCATAGAGCCGAAATAGACAGTCCCTTTCAACTCAAGTCCCGACATGTTGATGAACTCAAATTGTTTCGCCCGAAGCAGGATTCCGACTGCATTGAGGGGGAGTTCGGTGCCGCCCATCTTGAGAAGCTCCCGGGTGTGATTCAGGTAAACGTGTTCATGAGACGTGTTTTTGTCATATCGATAAAACACATCAATGAAGCTGAACCGCTCTCCGCGTGAGAGTTTCCAATCATAATAGGAGACGTATTCCTTGACGAATTCGTAGAGAATGGGCTCCCCATCGCCTTCATGGGAGGTTTCTCCATTGTAGAAATGCCAGGATTGAAGAGTTACCTTTCCCTTGTAGGTGACCCGGATCAGGAAACGCTTGGTTTCCTGGGTGCGCTCCTTACTTTCAAAAAAGTCCGAGAAATAGCCGTTGAGCAAATGTTCGTCCGTGATGCCCTGCTCGGTCATCCACTGCGAGAAATCGGTTTGATTGTCCTGTATATTTTGAAGCAGGAAGGGGTAGTCGTACTTTCTTCTCCATTGATCAAACGGGTACTGGGGTAGCAACCAAAGATCCAGGGATGTAAGCACTTCATGGTTTACAATCTCCTCGGCTAACGCAAGGTCAGTGATTCCCGGATTTTGGTCATAAATCGATTGAACGATAGTCATTGCCTTTGTTTCTGGAGCAGTTCCACTTCCATCAGACGGGATCACCATGTCAAACTGTTTTGTGAACCCGGTTTCGCGACATACTAACTCAGATATCGCCTGAGTATCCAGGCCGTGGCCTCATGCTGTTTCATAATTCCGGTGAGAAAATCTACGGTGCCGGCATCTTTGTTTTTTGCAGTGCATCCTTCGATATCCTTGCGCAGTGAGCGAGTGACGTGTTCATGGTCGTGCAACAGCGCTTCAAGCATGCCCTTCTGCGCGGGATATTGACCGGGCGACTCTTTGAGTCTTGAAACCTCAGTGAATTCTTTGGTCGTTCCGATGGTCTTTTCTCCGAGTTGGTTGATGCGTTCCGCGATCTGGTCGATGGTTTCCTCCAGTTCCGTATACTGGCCCTGAAACAGTTTGTGCAACTCCATAAAGCTGTTCCCGGCAACATTCCAGTGGAATTTTCGGGTCTTGATATACAATATCATCTCATCCGACAATAGCGTTTCGAGTACGGCAACACTCTGGTTCAAGTGCTTGGTAACTATACCGATTTGAGGTTTCATAGGGTTTTTGCGGTTACTTCATTCGCCTGGCTGGCCAGTTCCATAGTGAGGGTATCGGCATTGACCCTGGTGAGTTCAACTTCGCACACGATGTTTACTTCGTCGCCCACCAGCAATCCACCGGCTTCAAGCGGTGTATTCCACACGAGGCCCCAATCACTTCTTTTAATCTTTCCGGTTACCGTAAACCCTGCTTTTTCATTCCCCCAGGGGTCTTTGATAATGCCGCCAAACTCGATATCGAGTTTTATTTTTTGTGCGTAACCGCGCATGGTCAGTTCACCCCAAAGTTCGTAGTTCGGACCGGCCGCGGCTTTGGCCAGTGAATGGGATGTAAAGGTTATTTGCTTGTGATGCTCGATGTCAAAGAAATCTGGACTTAGCAAATGCCGGTCGCGGGTGGCATCCCCTGTATCGATGGAAGAAACATCAATCCAAAGGTCGATGTCAGCTGACGTGAAGTCTGTTCCGATGGTATAGATGGTCGCATCGAAAGTTTTGAAAGTCCCGCGTGCGTGAGCAATCATCAGGTGCCTGATCTTGAAGGCCAGTGCACTATGCGATGGATCAATCGACCACTTGGTCTCTTTCGTGGATTTGTAGGTATTCATGGCGTTATGCTGGTTTAGCGACCTGAAGGAGGGGTATTCTTGACGGTAAAGTCCCTAAAGGCTTCTCCTAGTTTTTCCATATCCTGGCTGAATTCGGATTTGAAGGTGTCCCAATTCGCCTTTCCGTCTGCTTTATAGTCCTCCATGCGCTTCTTCATGTCGGTATTCTTTTGTTCGAGCGCTGCAATGGTCTTTCGATAGTCAGCCCTGGCCTCCTTTTTTTGACTTTCAATCCTATCGTTAAAGGCGGCAATGGTTTTATTGTTTGCCTCAATGCGGTCTTGCGTTTCCTGCTTGTACTTCTGAATATCATCGAGATACTCCTCCTTTGCGTCTTTGAGGTCCTCTTTGGCCTCAGTTACGGCCTCTTGGGCATTTTCAACTTTTTGTGCGGGAGTATTGCAGCCGGCCAGGATCGTTGCAGCCAGAAGAACAGTGATTACGGTAGTTTTCATTTTTGCTTGTTTTGTTTTGCGTGTAATTTCATCGATAGCAGATCTGACCTCGCTCCTTTTATCGGTTGGATGGCGGATGTAGCTATATTGGATGAACTAAGGATCGGTGTTATAATATTCATGCCATGCCACAAAGGCAACAAATGATAATCGATCCGTCGAGAATCCTGGAGGAAGTCATTCAATGCAACCTGAAGGCAACCAACCACCGGATGGTGTGGCTGAATTTCAGATGTGGAAGTTTCTCCACGCATAAGCCATGGCAATTCATTATTCTGCGGTGATTCAACTTACGGTGAACTATAGGGGCAAATTTCCGGCGCTGGTATGGTTTGTGCCATGGATATAATTACCCCATGGGATTTTTTCCATCGGTAAATCTATACCGTGAAGGTCAACCTCCCTGTAATTGATAAATTGCTCGACCCAATATGGTCGCGTTTCAAGAGGGATAATTTCACTCACAAAAGCACTGATCTCAATCCACCATTTCGCGCTGAGCTATTCAGCAAAGAGCAAATGGTAGGTCATGCGCAATACCTGGCTACGCATCATATGCTGAGCAATGAATACTCACCCGAGGTACTCCTGAGAGAGCTCTCCGAAAATGAGGATATCCTGTTTGAGATCAACGAACTTCTTAAGAAAAGTGTCAGCGAAAAGAAGCCCATCAGTCATGCAGGCGAATGGCTGCTTGACAACTACTATATCACGGAAGAGCAGATTCGTATCGCCAAACGCTATTTGCCGAAAGGATATAGTAAAGGGCTTCCCCGGTTGATCGGGGGTATCCCGAGAGTATATGTCATCGCAACGGAGATAATCTCCCATAGCGATGGCCGAATAGATGTGGCGAGCCTGCATGACTTCATTACCGAGTATCAGAAGGGAAGAGAACTCACCCTTGGTGAACTGTGGGCTGTTCCCATCATGCTTCGTCTGGCCTTACTCGAGAATTTGGGTCGGGTTGCCATACGCATCGCTGTAGGAAGAAAAGATTCAGCCCTGGCGAACGACTGGGCCAAACGAATCATAGCCACTGTGGAGAAGAACCCAGAAGACCTCGTTCTGATAATCGCTGACATGGCGCGCTCCAATCCACCGATGGTGAGCGCCTTTGTAGCGGAGTTTGCCCGAAAGTTGCAATGGATGGGACCTGAGCTAAGTCTCCCGCTTAGTTGGGTGGAGCAGCATCTTTCGGCGAGTAATCAAACTACCAATAGTATGGTGTTGGAAGAGAACCAGAAACAGGCTGCCGATCAGGTTTCTGTGAGCAACAGCTTTGGAAGTCTGCGGCTATTGGCCAAGATGGATTGGAGAAATTTTGTTGAAAGCGTAAGTCTAGTCGAGCAAATACTGCGAACAGATATAGATGGCCGTTATTCAGCAATGGACTTTTACACGCGGGATACTTATCGCCATAAAATAGAAGCCATTGCAAAAACCAGTCGCATGACAGAACGAGGAGTGGCAGAAGTTGCCATTGCTCTTGCTGAAAAAAACGCCAGAATTGACAGCGGCAACAAACGAACAGCCCATGTAGGCTATTATCTGATTAGCAAAGGCGTTGAGGAGACTGAACGAATCGCCGGGGTCTACCGAACTCCTGCACAGTGGATGCGAAGAATGATGGATCGTGGGGGAGTCAACATCTATTTTGGGATTGCTTTTCTTGTCACACTGGTGGTGTCCTCTACAATATTCTTAACTCTTGCGGAAGACAACGTATCAAAAGAATGGGCTGTTGTCATTGTGACGCTCGGATTAATTGCATCCAGCCAACTTTCCATTTCTCTTGCCAATTGGTTTGCGTCGTTGTGGATAAAACCGAAACCGCTTCCAAAGCTTGATTTTTCTATGGGGATTCCTGTGGAATACCGGACGATGGTTGTGATCCCTTCGATGTTGGTAAATACAAGGCAGATTGAAAAAATTGCGGAGGATCTGGAGGTGCGCTACCTCGCCAATCAGGAATCCAATCTTCTGTTTGCCCTGCTGACAGACTTCCAGGATGCGGATGTCGAGGCCCAGCCAGAGGATGAGGGGCTGCTTGCAACAGTAACAAGGAGAATAGAACAACTGAACGTACGTTATGGACGTTTGTCAAACGATACGTTCTACCTGTTTCACCGTCCTCGTTCCTGGAATGCCCAAGATTCAAGGTGGATGGGCTACGAGCGGAAGCGTGGGAAACTGTCGGACCTCAATCAAACTCTTCTTGGGAAAAACAACGGGGCGTTTTCTTCTATTGTCGGCGATGCAAAAATATACACGACAGTAAAATATGTAATCACGCTTGATACAGACACCCAGTTACCAAGGGACATGGGATGGAAGTTGGTCGGGCTTATGGCGCACCCACTTAATTTGGCTGTGTTTGACGCGAAGAAGCGGCGAACGGTTGATGGCTACGGCATTATTCAACCGCGTATTTCGATTAGCCTTCATGGCGCAATCAGGTCAGGATATTCACGACTTCATGAGAATGATGCAGGTATTGATCCCTATACCCGTGTAACTTCTGATATCTATCAGGATGTATTTGGTGAGGGATCATTTATTGGAAAAGGTATCTATGACGTGGATGCTTTCGAAAAAGCGCTTCGTGGGCGCTTTCCTGAGAACAGAATTCTGAGTCACGACTTGCTCGAAGGGGGCTACGCGCGATGTGGGTTTGCCAGTGATGTGCAACTGTATGAAGACTTTCCATCGCATTACTTTCAAGATATTGGCAGAAGGTACCGCTGGATTCGTGGCGATTGGCAGATTGCATTCTGGTGTTTGCCGTTTGTTCCCGGCATTAAAACACGGTTCAGGAAGAACGCTTTGTCTGCTCTGTCACGCTGGAAGATTTTTGACAATCTCCGCCGGAGCCTGGTGCCTGTTGCCAATACCCTATTGCTTGTCGCCGGGTGGACGGTTCTTTCGTCGCCATGGTTCTGGACTTCGGTCGTGCTGATGATGATGTGTATGCCTTCAGTTGTCTCGTCGATTTGGAGTGCACTACACAAACCTGATGAGGTAGCCGTTAGTCAGCACTTGTCAACCACCAGCCAACTAGCGTCACGAAGCGCGTTACAGGTGGCGTTCAGAATTACCTGCCTGCCGTATGAGGCCTATATTAGTCTTTTAGCTATGGCAATAACCAGTTGGAGGCTGATCGTCAGTCGAAGGAATCTCCTTGAGTGGAACACAACAGGATTTTCATCCTTCCTCGCTGGGGGGCTCAAGGCGAGCTACAAGGTGATGTGGGTTTCACCCGCATTGGCGATCGGAGTGTTTCTATCTGTTATTCTGCTTAATCCTTCTGCGCTGTTTTTGGCTTCTCCATTTTTGATCTTATGGATATTCGCTCCAGCCGTGATTGAATTACTTGGCAAGCCATTGGAATCAGAAAAGTCCGTTTTGCGCAGTGAACAAAAACTTTACCTCAGAGAGCTAGCCAGAAAAACATGGTCCTTCTTTGAGGCCTTAATAAATGAGGAAAACCATTGGTTGCCACCTGATAATATTCAAGAGTATCCCACCCCAATTATTGCCCATAGAACATCGCCTACCAATATTGGACTTTCTCTGTTGGCCAGCCTATCAGCCTTCGACTTTGGCTATATCACTGCAGGATCGTTGTTGAGGCGCACGGCGAGCACATTTGAATCGCTCCAACGGTTAGAGCGATATAAGGGGCATTTTTTTAACTGGTATGATACGGTTTCGTTATTGCCGTTGAGTCCGCGATACATTTCTACCGTTGATAGCGGAAATCTCGTTGGTCATCTGCTAACCCTCCGGCAAGGCCTCCTTGGGATTACGTTGCAGCGGATTGTCGAGCAGAAGGATCTACTGGGCTTACAAGACACGTTGAGGATTGCCATGAATGAGGTAGCGACCAAAGACCGAATATTGTTTGATTCGCTAAAGCGATTGTATGAATTGATCAACATTCAGGACTTTGATTTGAAGGAATTGCATTTTCAGGTGAATGAACTTAGCCAACAGCTTCTAGCGGTAGTGAGCGACAGCGCGAACCAGCCGGCTCACAATTGGCTTGTCAGTTTCGCTCAACAAGTAGATTCCTTGCGCCTGGAACTTCAGGTAATGACTCCATGGCTCATTCAAGGAGGTGTCCCCTCAAAATTTACTGACTGGAAGGTGACTGGTGCAATTCCAACATTAAAAGAGCTAGCCTCAATGGATTCTAACCTAAGCGATGAATTCAAAAATCGTATGGCATCGGTGAACACAGAAGAAGAAGAACATTGGCTGACCCAATTCCAGCAATATGTTCAAGAAGCGAGTTCTGCTGCACGGGATAGGATATTGACAATACAAAACCTGGCAACTGAGTGCCGCGGATTATCAGAACTGGATTATGGGTTTCTCTACAATAAAGCACAACACCTTCTTTGCATCGGATATAATGTTGACGAGCAAGAGCGAGATGCGGGATTTTATGATCTGATGGCATCCGAGGCAAGACTAGGTCTCTTTGTTGCCATCGCTCAGGGGAAACTTCCTCAAGAGAGCTGGTTTGTTTTAGGAAGACGATTGACTACTGTTGGAAGCAGGCCGGTCCTTATATCGTGGAGCGGGTCAATGTTTGAATACCTGATGCCAAGCCTCGTGATGCCGACCTATGAGCACACACTTTTGGATATAACGTGCATCGGCGCGGTGAAGAAACAAATCGAATATGGTGAAGCCCGGAATGTTCCGTGGGGAATTTCTGAATCATGCTATAATCTTGTAGATGCTCACCTTACCTACCAGTACAAAGCCTTTGGTGTTCCCGGGCTTGGGTTCAAGCGCGGACTTGGTCAGGAACTCGTGATCGCACCATACGCCACAATCCTCGCATTGATGGTTGATCCCCAGGCGGCCTATACAAATCTTCAAAACATGAAAGCCATGGGCTTTGAGGGCTCGTATGGATTCTTTGAAGCAATTGATTACTCACCGGTTCGAATGATGCGCGGACAGACACACTCAGTTTTACGTGTTTTTATGGCGCACCACCAAGGGATGAGCCTGTTGTCACTTGCTTACCTGCTGTTAGATCAACCCATGCAAAAGCGATTTGAAGCAGATACTCAATTTCAATCTGCTTTATTGCTGTTGCAGGAACGCGTTCCCCGCACAACAGGATACTACGCGGGTTCATCCGACAGTGGTCGACTGTCTGCTTTACCAACAACAAACGAAATCCGCTGCATTCAAACCTCAGATACACCGGTTCCGGAAGTTCAATTCCTATCCAATGGAAGACTGTTTATTATGCTCTCCAATGCTGGAGGCGGCTATTGCCGATGGAAGGACATTGCGGTGACGCGTTGGCGTGAGGACAGTACATGTGACCATTGGGGTATGTATTGCTATGTGCAAGACCGTACGCAACAATCGTTTTGGTCCGTGGCGCACCAGCCAACGGGAAAGAAAGCAGATCAGTATGAGGCCATTTTTTCTCAAGGCAGGGTTGAATTTCGACGTCGGGACGACGGTGTTGAAACACATACGGTAGTGATTGTCTCTCCAGAGGACGACGTAGAGGTGAGACGGATCCACCTCACCAATCGGTCTAAATCAACAAAGCGACTTGAAGTAACGAGTTATGGCGAAGTTGTTCTGGCTTCTCACGCATCGGATGATTCACATCCGGCATTCAGCAATCTCTTTGTTCAAACGGAGATAAGGGAACATCAGCACGCCATATTTTGTACGCGACGACCCCGTTCGAAGGAAGAGAGACCTCCGTGGATGTTTCATATGATGAAGGTGAGCGGCTCCCATCCCAATGAAGTTTCGTATGAAACCGATCGGAGCAAGTTCATCGGACGAGGCCGCACGGTTCGGCACCCTCAGGTGATGGACCAGACGGATCCCTTGTCAGGAACACAAGGATCTGTATTGGATCCGATTGTTTCCATCCAACAGAAATTTGCCCTCCATCCTGGGGATTCTATAACAGTTGATATTGTCACCGGTGTTGCGGAAGCGCAGGAGCCCTTACTGGGTCTGGTGGATAAGTATCAGGAAAAGCATTTCCGTGATCGCGCTTTTGAATTGTCATGGACACATAGTCAAGTGGTACTTCGTCAAATTGGTGCATTGGAAGCCGACGCACAGCTGTATGGAAAATTGGCAAGTTCCATCCTGTATCTTAATCCTGCCTTGCGCGCCTCGTCGTCCGTCTTATCAAGAAATCGGCGTGGACAGTCGGCGTTGTGGAGCCACTCCATCTCAGGTGACTTACCCATTGTCCTATTGTTTGTCTCAAAATCGGAAAATGTCTTGCTGGTTCGACAATTGATTAAAGCCCAGGCCTATTGGCATATGAATGGGCTATCGGTCGACTTGGTTATCCTGAACGAGGATCTGAGTGGATATCGACAAGCGCTACAGGATCAGATTCTTGGGGTTATCGCCACCGGAATGGGTATGGCAACCTCCGAAAAGAGGGGACACATTTTCACACGCCCTATTGATCAGATTTCGGACGAAGACCGCATCCTGCTACAGGCAGTCGCCCGTGTAATTATTTCGGATGCGAAAGGAAGCCTTGAAGAGCAACTTTCCCAGGTGTCCTCAGTAAAGGGACCAGTACCTAAACTGATGCCCGTCAAATTGCATGCGCCCCAACAATTGCCGTTCACGGCTCCATCCGGACTCCAGTTTTTCAATGGCACAGGTGGTTTTTCGGCCGATGGAAGAGAGTATGTCATCATCACCCAACGAGGCAATCGAACGCCGTTGCCGTGGATCAATGTGCTGGCTAACCCGCGATTCGGCACCATACTTTCAGAGAGTGGCTCGTCATATACCTGGTTTGAGAATGCGCATGCTTTTCGGCTGACGCCCTGGCATAATGATGCCATTTCCGACAGCAGTGGAGAGGTTTTCTATCTGCGTGATGAGGAGACCGGTCACTTTTGGTCTCCATTGGGGCTTCCCGCCAATAGCAACACACCCCTTGTTGCCCGTCATGGATTCGGATATAGCAAAATTGAACACCAGGTGAATGGGATACAGACTGTCATGGGTATTCATGTCGATGTCGAGTCACCCATCAAATGCATAGTAATGAAAGTGACCAATCAATCAGGCCGGAGGCGGAAACTTACAGCCACTGGGTTTGTTGAATGGGTATTGGGTGAATTACGACCCGCTTCGGCTTTGCATGTTGTTACCGAGGCGCATCCTTCCTCGGGTGCGTTGATGGTGCGTAATTCCTTTGGCCCTGATTTTAAGGATCATGTAGCTTTCTTCATGACGGATGAAAAGGATTTTGGATTCACTACCGATCGGACGGAATTCATAGGCCGAAACGGGGACCTTCAGCATCCCGAAGCTATGAATCGCTCGCACCTTTCTGGCAAATACAATGCAGGGCTTGATCCGTGTGCGGCGATACAGGTAGTCATTGATCTGGAAGAAGGTGAGAGTCGAACGGTCATCTTCAAGCTTGGCGCGGGTAAAAACCTGCAAGAGGCAACTGCCGTCATGGAGCGCTTTCATGGCGAAGCAGCCGTCAACGCATCGTTAGCGCGTGTCATGGAGTTTTGGCGCGAAACACTTGATGCGGTCCAGGTTCAAACGCCTGATCCTTCCATTAACATTCTGGCCAATGGATGGCTGCTCTATCAGGTCATAGGATCGCGAATGTGGGGTCGGAGTGGATTTTACCAATCGGGAGGCGCTTTTGGGTTCAGGGATCAACTTCAAGACGTGATGGCACTCATGCACACCACACCCTTATTGGCCCGAGAGCAAATCATGCGCTGCGCATCTCGACAATTCAAGGAGGGAGATGTTCAGCATTGGTGGCATCCTCCGGTGGGCCGCGGTGTACGGACCCTGTGCTCCGACGATTTGCTTTGGCTTCCCTATGTTGTCAGTCGCTATGTTGTAATCACTGAGGATGTAGGGATTCTCGATGAACGGGTGTCTTTTCTTCAAGGTCGTTACCTTGAGGTTGACGAAGAGTCGTACTATGACATGCCGATCATTTCAGACAGGGAAGGTACGCTCTATGAACATTGCAAGGAAGCCATTATTCGCTCCTTGCCATTGGGTGAGCATGGTCTCCCCCTTATCGGGTCGGGTGACTGGAATGACGGGATGAATCGGGTTGGCATTAGGGGAAAAGGAGAGAGTGTTTGGCTTGCATTTTTCTTGTATGATGTGCTGGTTCGCTTTAATACCATTGCAGCACGGCAAGGCGATCAAGAATTTATAGCGAAGATGGAACTGCATGCTGCAGGTCTGAGGGCAAGCATCGATCTTCACGGTTGGGATGGGGAATGGTACCTGCGGGCGTATTTTGATGACGGAACCCCTTTGGGTTCGAAAACCATGACAGAATGCAAAATCGACTCCCTTTCACAAAGTTGGTCAGTACTGTCCGGCGCCGGCGACTCCATGCGTTCATTGAACAGCATGGAAGCCGTCAATAAATTCTTAATTGATCGTACAAACCAACTCATTCGTGTTCTGGATCCTCCTTTTGATAAGATGAATGTTGACCCTGGTTACATCAAAGGCTATCTGCCTGGTATTCGCGAAAACGGTGGACAGTATACCCATGCTGCAATCTGGACGGTGATGGCTTTTGCAAAGCTGGGGGATAGTGAGAAGACCGAAGAACTGATGAGAATGATCAATCCAATTCATCATGCCAGCACGGCACAAGGTCTGCAACGGTATAAGGTCGAGCCTTATGTAGTTTCCGCAGATGTATACGGCGTAGAGCCGCATGCTGGCAGAGGAGGATGGACCTGGTACACAGGTTCGGCTGGGTGGATGTACCAGTTGATTCTGGAGTCCATTCTGGGGCTGAAGAGAACCGGGACCACGATTACGGTCAGGCCTTGTATTCCAAACTCGTGGAAATCATTCTCAGTACGGTATCACCACAAAAAGTTTGTGTATCAAATCGAGGTTATTCAGTCGGGTGGCCGTTACGATGTGTTTACCGATGGTATCAAGCAGAATGGCCCGGTGATTCAATTTCGTAGCGACCCCTTGCAATCTACCGGCAGGCAGGTGTAAAATATCGAATGTAAAATGTAAAAGTGGTGCCAGTTCCGGGAACACTTTTACATTCTTCATTGGCCATTCTGCATTTTACATTCTGAATCTGAATCTCGAAATAGCTCTGGGAGCGAAGAGAAACCGCAAAACCTGCCTACCGGCAGGCAGGTGTAAAATATCGAATGTAAAATGTAAAAGTGGTGCCAGTTCCGGGAACACTTTTACATTCTTCATTGGCTATTCTGCATTTTACATTCTGAATCTGAATCTCGAAATAGCTCTGGGAGCGAAAAGAAACCGCAAAATGTAAAATACTAAATGCAAAATGTAAAAGTGGAAGCAGCTCGGGAAC